>JAUNDG010000012.1 GCA_030526195.1 Lachnospiraceae bacterium | reverse complement strand
CTTGCTTGAACCAACAACAGAACCCTGGGGGCAGAGAACCTGTTTCATAGCAGATCCAGAGGGGAATGTGATTGAAATTGGTTCCTGGGATAAGCCATATGCGGAAAAAGATATATAAAGATTTTCCTGAAATTGCTGAGGGTTTTAGAACCAATAAACTATGGCAAACAGGAAATGCCAGAATGCATGATGTACGACAGGCAGGGTTTGCACAATACACAAGATTGCGCGTGAACAAACGGGTGAAAAACTGAAGCTTGCATTTTGAGTGATTGGTCAGGCTATTGCAAGCGGGCATATGAAAGAACATGGTATGGTTGCCAGTGATTATGCCATTAAATTGATAAATCTTATGTATCCAGGTGATATCATAAAGGCAATTGAGGAAAGACAATGGTAATTGTGTAAATTGGATGAGCTATCACAATGACAACTTCCGGTTTTCAGGGATGAAGAAACTCAGCATCACTTCAGATAATTAAGCATAGAATAGAAGGGTTGCAATGAAAAATCATTTTGAAATAGACGGTCAGCTTCTGCAGACTAATAAATGTTGGGCGGAACTGAAGGAATCACAGAAGCAGAAGATTTCCAATTGGCTTCGTGAAGAGACCGCAGAATATTATAAACTACACCAAGCTTATCCGATAGGAAGAAGCGCTGAGGATGTGGTTGACAACGTGTATGAAAAAATCCGTGAGGCTGATATCTGGATTCCATATGGCGAAGTGTATAAGTATTATCAGGGAAAGAAAACATATATTATCAATCAGCTGGAGAAGCCACGTAATATGCAGAAGTTGTATCTGGATAAAACAGATCCTGCACTTGCCTGTACATCAATCATTTCAACGGAGGCAATGATCGTTCCGGCAGGGACTACCATGTATGCCATGCCGGTTTCTGATAAGAATGAGGAATATGAGAAGCTGGCTGATAACAAAGATATTCATTTTATCTTTGAGGATCATGTGCCGGCAATAGATTTCTATACAATTCCGCATATCGATATCTTCGCCTATGATAGCAGTGGTGGATTCCTTGGTACAGTTGGTGAAATGACAGATTTAGAGAGTGCTGCCCAAATTATTTATATCGGTTACGATCACAAATGCTACGTGGCAGGACAGTCATTAAAGCATTTACTTAGCAAGGGGAAGAATTGGCGCAATAACATGAAGAGATGGACGAAGATACAAATATTTACTTCATCAGAAGAGGCGAAAGCAAAATTGCCCTTCTATAATGCTTCTGATATGAAATGAAGAAATGTCAAAATGTGTAGCAGATGAAGTGTATTAGGATAATCGGAGTCGGTGGAGCCTGAATTACATTGAGCAGGTTATATTTAATGTTCACGTATCAATTTGTAGTGATGAAATAAGAAATAATATCACTTCAGCAAATAATTGATGTCAGTGCTTGCAGTAGTACGGCACGCCCCTGATTGATAGCCGAAACTAAAGAATGTCACAGCACACCGCTTTTCGCGGGATGCTGTGACATTCTCTGTTCTTACAGTTTGAGATTACTCGTGCTGATAGATCTTATCACCCTTGAAATATACTTTATCGGCATAGACGAATTCTGTATTTGTAGGTTCCAGATCTGTCTCGGTGGCAATGGCCTCGAGAGCTTCGGCTACAGTATCCAGATTCCAGATGACGAAATCGGCGCTCTTGCCAACTTCAATGCTTCCGTATTCGTTATCAATTCTTCGCTCTTTGGCAACGTTGATGGTATAAGCATCAACAGCTTCTTCAAAACTAAAAGGCTCACCTTTCAAAAGCAGAGTTTCTTCATCGGGATTTCTCAGCATAGAAGCCAGAATCATGAGCACAGGATTCCAGGCCGTTTCTTCACCATTGCTGTCTGCACCAAAGTTGACGGTGATGCCGGCATCTTTTACTTCTTTATAGAGACCAAAGATGTTTCTTCGATCACCGATCGGATCAATTTCCTCTGAAACGAAAACATTTGCCCAAGTGGGTGTGATGTTTACGATCAGATCATCAATCTTCGATGCTCTTTCAATCAGGTCAGAGGCGCTGATCTGGAAGTGGACGATGCTTTTGCTTCCGGTTGTTTCACCGACCGCTTCCAAAGCGGTGAGAGCATTTTCAATGGCTTTGTCGCCGATGGCATGGTAATGAATGTTCATGTCATTTTCTTTGCACATCAGTGCGGCATCGGTAAGATCCTCAACGGTATTGAGGTATACACCGCAGGTATCCTTGTCATCGTAAGGTTCACGAAGAAGGGCGGAATGAGCACCGAGGGTTCCGTCGGCCCACATCTTTAAGGTTCCGGGCTTGATGAGGTCGGTGGTATATGTCTCTTTGCAGGTGATCAGTCTGTTTTCGATTTCCTCAAGAGGCGTGATGGTATGGCCGTACCAGATGTTGGCGGGGCAGATGACCATGTTGAGGTCGCCTTTATCTTCCAGAGCTTTCAGGTTGTCGAGCATCTGATAGTCGTCGAGGCCAAGGAAGCCACCTTCAGCAACGCCGGTGAAGCCGAAACTGT
This sequence comes from Lachnospiraceae bacterium, assembly GCA_030526195.1. Lineage (GTDB taxonomy): Bacteria > Bacillota > Clostridia > Lachnospirales > Lachnospiraceae > Chordicoccus. Next base: position 74,938 of record JAUNDG010000012.1, on the reverse strand, counting down.
GATAGAGATCGATCATTTCAAGATAGGCCTTCTGGAGCTTCTCGTTATCGATTTTGATAGCCTGTGAGAAGGCAATCCATGTCTGGGGAAGTTCAACGATTTTACCGGTCGGGTTTCCTTCTGCGTCCCTTTCGTAGTAGGTCTGGCCGGGAATGGCATCAACAGAATCTTTGGTGATGTTGCCACGTTTTAAGAATTCTGTGTTGACATAGCCGCAGTGGAGGCCCATGCCGATACAGATGACAGGCTTATCAGCGCAGATCTCATCCAACATGTCTTTATTGATGTCAAACTGCTGAGAAAAGTTGCCGATGGCATACTGATCATAGTCGGGATGTTCTTCCACGAATTTCTTCAGTTCCGCAAGTGCTGTTTCAGGGCTGTCGTTGGCTTCGCTGGGAATTTCGATATAACCCAGGGACTTCATGGCAGCCATGAAGCTAAAGTGCGTATGGCCTTCGATGAAGCCTGGGGTAACCAGGCGGCCATCTAAGTCCACGATGTTTTCAGAAGGAAGATCCTGCATGTACTGTGCAGCGCCGGCTTCGTCGCCGGCATAGAGGAACTTACCGTCCTGAACGACCAGGGTATCGACGTAATCCTGAGAGGGATTTGAGGTGTAGATGACACCGTTCTTATAGACGGTGATATCTGATACCTGTGCCTCTGCGGCCTGGTCAGTGGTTTTCTGTCCAGTGCTTTCGGGAACAGCCGGCTGCTGTGTAGTCGTGCAGGCTGTAAAGGTAAAGAGTGTGCAGAGGGAAAGCAGCATTGAGAGAAGGCGTTTCTTCATAATCTGGAAATAGTCTCCTTTGAAATAAGTTTTAATATAGTTTAAGACATTTAATGGAAGTTCGTCGGATAGACACTCCTGTAGCGTCCCTCATTGAGGGAAACAGCCATGGCAAAGCCGCTGTTTATGCCGGAGGCGATGAGACTGTGGCAGGAGGAGAGCAGATAGATAGCATAGAAGTAATCCACTGTGGTATCTTCCAGAGCATCCTCGTAAGCCTGGTCGGAACGCTTCTGACGCTCCAGCTCATAGATCATAGGCGTTGCCAGGGATTCAAATTCCTTTACCCTGTGGCGTTCCTGGGCAATGGCAATCAGCTTTTTGCCGTAGCGCTTACGCATGGCATCCAGGACATCCTGATCCTCTGTGGCCAGAAAGATGCGGTCGTAGTTCTCCTCTTCAAGAGCACGGTCGATCCGCGGAGCAAGATCATCCACACAGGATTGACGGAAAAGACCATTCATATTCAGGGCCACATAATCCGTGCCGCGGATCAGAACGCCCAGCACCTTTTTATCACCGAGAACAGCTTCCCGGTACTCCTCAAGCTCTGCAAGAAACTCCTCACGGAACATACTCCTGGGGATATACCCCAGAGAAATCTGGACCTGGTACAGGGACAGAATGGCCGGATAAGAGTTGATATGAATGGTATTGGACTCGTCGGAATCCTCCGGAACCATATCGATGTGGAACATTCTTTCCAGCATCTTGTCCGAATAACGGGAGGTTTGGCTTCGAAGGAAGGTTCGAATTCCCCAATTGTTAAAACAATTGCTCACTCTTGAAAAGGAACTCAGCAGGGAACCAATGCCCTCAGATTTGGGGACGGTCAGCTCTAAATATTTGATATCTTGCCAAGGGCGGGCGGTCATCCACTGCCGATAAAAGATATTGTGGAAAAGCGCGATAGGATCCAGAATCCGGTTGTTCTGGGACAACAGATAGTCCTGGAATTCATCCACCACATGAAGCACCTTATCATCATCATTCTCCGGCTCACCAATGATAAGTCGGCTGTCCTCGATAAACCAGCGGATGCGTTCATCTTTGCAGAAGATACTCTTGTCGGTATACTTCAGGAAAAGCCGGGCAAGAACAATGCTGTATTCGGATGTGCTGGTGAAACTGATGCAGTCAAATCCCTCTACGATAAAGAGATCAAGCTTTTCTACATCTGATTCATCATAGTAAAGATATGAGGGATACAAGAACATATCCGACGGAATGGGTGAACCCTCGGCTCTGGCGTTATTATTATGGAAATATTCGATATCAAACCGCAACCCGTTTTCACCGTGGACATGAAAGCTGGTTTCACCGTCAATGACAAAGCGTGCAGCTCTGTGAAACAGGTGGCTGTCCATCGGCAGGACGCGATGATTGCAATCAGTATCATAGGCTTTAATGATAAACATAATCTCTCCTTGAACATGTAGAAATACTCATATTAGTAGTAGCGACCACATAGATTATAGCACACAGTAAATCACACTTTAGTGAATTATTAGAAAAGGATGTCTTATTTTGAGGTCTGGGGAAGACAAGAAGGGGGGGTAAGAACCGGATGAATGCTCAAAAACGGTTGAAAGGTGAATTTTTGTTCACTATAATGGTGAAAACTGAATATTGGTCGGGCAAGAGTCATGGCAATCATTTTCAGAAAGAGGCGATGAACTTCGCCTGCCTTTGGCAGACGGTGAAGCCGGAAAACCACAGTCTCCGGATTGCAAGTGTGGGACTTGGGTGCCGGTTCAGGAGGATTAACGCAGCATGGAATTAAAAGAGGTTTTGTTAAAGCGAAGAAGTGTCAGAAAGTTTTCTGATCAGGATGTCAGTCGAGAGTTCATTGATGAACTGTTACATGCGGCTATGAGCGGACCGAGTGCATGCAATGCAACGCCCTGGGAATTTTATGTGATCAAGAATCAAGAGGTTTTGCAAAAACTGCAGGGGGCGACACAGTATGCGCATATTAACGCGCACCTAGCCATTATTGTCGTCGGTAATCTATCAAGAGCATTGCCAATGCAGTTGGCACCGTTTTGGGTGCAGGATTGCAGTGCGGCTACTGAGAATATACTGCTCAGGGCTGTTGACCTGGGGCTTGGCGCTGTATGGTGCGGGATACACCCTCAAAAAAGAGCGGAGAAAAAGGTTGGTGATGTCTTAGGATTATCGCCAAAGCAGGTGCCTTTGAATATTATCTATATCGGATATCCGGCAGAATCCCCGGAAATGAGGGATCAATACAACGAAAAATACATTCATATTCTTGAGTAAAAAAGAGCCTTCGGAGTTTATCATTCCGTTTGCAGATCTGTGAAAGTCGTCGATCATGTGGTTTGCGAGATAAACACCGGTTTGTGTGACGGAGTCGCACAGTCGAGTGAAAAGTGTACATTTTTCATCAGATATGATAGAATACTGCCAATGGTATTTGCAGGAACACTTTAACAAGGTATTCATAACAGAATAGATTAAAGATGAAAGGGAGCATCAGGAAATGAAAGTGTATTTTTGATGCTCTTTTTTGTTTTGTAATAGGATATTTGAAGAGCAAGGAGCGAAGCGTATTGCGAGTGTCCGCTTTACTTGTCAACAGGAGGCATGAAATATGAAGGATTGGCAGATAAGAGGCAAAGAATGCAGCCCGGAGGAGACCGTTCAAAAGGTACAGGGGATTTTACGTTCACTGGATCTGAAAACCAATATGGTGGATATGGATGAAGATGTCGAAAACTTATTTTCATGCAGAATAAGCCTCGATGGACCTGTTGGCGATGTATTCGGTTCAAACGGGAAGGGGATGACAAAAGAACTTTCTCATGCCAGTGCCCATGGTGAACTCATGGAAAGACTGAGTAACCGGATGTTTTTACAGTCACCCCGTTATGATGACCCCAGACGTATTGAGTTTGTGGGTGCTGTCGGAAAGCTTCAGGACATCCGGGCGAAGGATCTCCCGGAGGCCGTGGCTAATCTTAAGAAAAAGATTGCGGATTCAATTAATGCGAAGAATGTATTAGTGCCCAGGGAATATATGGTTGACATGGTGCTGGAGGGTATCTCACCGGATGCCCATAAAGGCCGGTTTATCGCTTACCCGTATTACTCTCATAAGAAGGACTGCTTTGAGTATTTCCCGGAATGGATGTTACTCTTTACAGGCAGCAATGGCATGGCCGCCGGTAATACCCTGGAGGAGGCTATCGTCGAAGGTCTTTCCGAGATCATGGAGCGACATGCACAGATGGCTTTATATGAAGGCAAGATCATTCCGCCGGAGATTCCGAGAGACTATCTTAAGACATTCCCTCATATTTATCAGATCATAGAGAATATTGAGTCACGCGGCCATTACGCGGTTCGTGTGCTGGATTGTTCACTGGGGAAAGGCCTTCCGGCGGTTTGTGGTGTGATCATTGATCTGGAGACGGGCAAATTCAGTGCAAAATTTGGTGCCCAGCCCCATATGGCCATTGCCCTGGAGCGCGTGTTCACGGAATCTATGCAAGGCAGTGCCCTTCAGGCGACGGCTAATCGTTCCTATGCTGATTTCTGTATGTCTTCTGAGAAGAGCAGATTGAATAAGTGGAACAGTATGAAGTCGACCTCCAGCAATGTGCCGGCGCAGTTCCTGATGGATGATCCCTCTTATCCGTTCCGGCCCTGGGATAATATGGACGGCATGAGTAACAGGGAAATCATGCTTTCACTGATTCAGAAGATCGAATCATTCGGTTCAGATGTGTATATCCGGGATGTGTCTTACCTGGGTTTCCCTGCCGTCCATATCATTGCGACAGACTTTTCGGAAGTGTTACCGCTTGATTTAACCGAATTAAAGCAAAAGAAGTTAAGCATCGATGTGTCAAAATACTTTGCCAGAATAGAAAATCTGACCGATGCGGAAGTGCGGGAAATGGCCTTATTCGCCTATATTAAGAGTGGTTCATTTTTTGAAAATACACTGCCGGTCATGAGTATGATGTCATACACAGAGCCGTCTCTGTTTGCGCCGTTTGATTGCGATGTCCTGCGGGCTGCCTGCTGCTACAGACTGGGCGACTACAACACAGCGGCCGCTATCTTCAGCAGACTTAACGACATGAAGGATTATCTGTCAGAGAAGGATCGTCTTCTGATTGGTGCTGTTATGACCTGGTCGAACGGCATGAAGGATGGCATCAATCCTGAACAAATCTATCAGGTTGTGAAGAGATTGTACCCGAATCAGGCTGAAAAAGTCAGAGATATGCTGGGAGATCCCAAGCGTGTTCTTGAGAAAATCTATCCGGTTATCAAAGTAAAGAGCCTCAAAGGACTCGAAGAAGCCGGATCAGCTTATGAGGATATGTACCGTATCTACAAGAAGCTGATCGATATCGAAAACAATAACCCTGTGGATCCTGAAAATATCCGCAGTTTATTTAGATCATAAAAATGGTGAATTGTATGAATACTCTTTTTACAGAAGAGGACATCAGAAGCATTTTTGACCGGTCTTTGATTCCGGGGGCGTCCCCGGAGAATCGGGAAGAGGCGTATCGGGTATTTGCCGATCATTTCAGATATCTTCTGGAGTTTTCGGCATGCGAAGATGAGTCTGAGTTTCTCTTCGGGAAATATGAGCCGGTGAATCCGGCGGGCATACTGTTTTCATTCATGTTCAATGGAATCCGGCATTATTTCCGGGATCGTGTTGACACAGCCCGCTATTTGCCCCATGCGTTTGCCGACTGGCAGACCTCATTCAGCGGGGCATTGGGCGATCTGTTCGGTCCTGTCTTGAGTGGAGAACTTCAGAGCATGGCCGGGACGATCACCAGTCCCACGATGAAGTGGATGGAAGAGAAGGCCATGCCCTTTATAAAAAATGGGGCTGTTTTACGCTCCATGGCTGTGAAATACCCTCTTTTCATCAGGCAGACGGTGACATTTATCTGGCTGCAGATCCGTCACATAGAAGAAATCATGGATGCCGTAGAAAATGAGCTGGAAAGTGTCTTTTTTACTATATTTGGGACGAGAGATATGCCCGGTATAAAAAAAGTTTCAGCCTCTTTATCGGACAGACATAACGGCGGAAGAAGTGTTCATATCATCGAGTTTGAAGATGGCCGAAAGATTGTTTATAAACCGGCTCATGCCGGGATAAACAGAGCCTTCGCCGCCTGGATGGCCTACATTTCTGAAAAAGGCGGGGAGTCTCCCTTCATGTTGCCGCTCTCTATTGATACGGAGAAAGGCTCCTTTGTTCAGTTCATTGAGGCAAAGCCATTGGCAAAACCGGAGGAAGCGGCTGTCTTTTTCAGACGGATGGGCTTTTTGATGGGCATCATCTACCTGCTGCACGGCAATGATCTTCATATGGAAAATATTATTGCCGTCGGAAGTGAGCCGGTGATCATTGATCTGGAGACGATGATCGCGCCAAAGGGGTGTCTGAATGACAGACTTCTGAACGGCATCGGTTTCTATTCTGTTATGTACATGGCTCTTCTTCCGACATCGCAGACACTTCCGGGGTTTATCGGATCGCCATTCGCCGGATTATGTGATACGCGGAACGGCAATGCCAATCTGCCGGTATACGAAGGCCGGCCCATTTCAGGCAGAAGGCATATCGAGGCCATATGTCGTGGCTTTGAAAATGCCTTGAAAACAGTACGGGATCACATCGAAGAAGCGACGCAAAAAGCGGTCGACATTTTCAAAGGGACAAAGGTGCGGATGGTACTTCGCCCGACCCGCCTGTATCAGCGCCTCCTTCAGGGCCTGGCCACGGAAAAATGCCTTGGGGATCTGCCCTATTACAAGTCATTACTTGATCGAAAGACATTTTCTGACAACAAGCTGATTTCGAAGGAAGAGTGTCAGGCGATTGTCGAGGCAGAGCAAAAAGCTATTGAGATCCTGGATACCCCGCATTTTTCTGATAGTCTGACAGAATCCATGATTCGTGCCATGTGCGAAGATTGGAAAAAACAGGATGACGAGCGGATCGCAAGGGAGATTGAGAGAATTCGCTTCAGTTTATCGGGGATTGCCGTTGACCATGGTAAGGAAATGGAGCGGTTTATCCCGGAGGGTCTTGCGATTGATCATAACGGTCTTAAGCGGCTGGCCCATATCTGTGCCGCCATGCTGGAGCATTCTGTATACGGCACCATTGTGACAAAAGATCAGACGCAGGTGCTCTTAAGTGAGACGGCGCTTCTGGCCGATACACTTCTCGATGGTAATCTGGGTTCTCTTGTGGCTCTTGGGGCCTACAAGATACTCTTTGGCAGTGATACCGTAATCGAAAAAGGTCTGGAAAAAGCCCTTGAACACCTGGTGGACCCGTCCTATATGGCGCCCGCCCTGGTGCCTTCTGAAATGGGGCTGGCTGACGGCACCGCCGGCTATGTGATCGGCATGAACATGTGTCGTGAGATGGCTCTCATTTCTGAGGACATCTTTTCGGAAACCCTGAAAAAGGTGGGAGGCCTTGTTAAGAGTTCTTTGCCGATAAGATACACGAAACCGTCTGTTTTATACAGCAGTATGGATATGATATACGCGTTGTCGAAGCTTCCGCAAAAGTTTATAACAGAAGAGCTGCTGGCGCTAAAGGAACTCATACTAAGTTCCGTCACCAACTGGAGTGAGTACAAGGATTTTAGTGAAGATAAGCTCATAAAAGAAGTGGAGAAGGCTATGCTGCCGTATAGCGCGGAAGCAGAAAGCATGGACAAAGTGCTGATGCCCTGCCGCAACAATTCGCTGCGCATGGGCAACGGCGGCAAGCTCTATGCCGCTACCAATGCGTTGCAGCGGCATGAGGATGAAACCACGCGGAAGATGGCTGATCAGCTGTGCGCTTATTTATCCACCCAGTATCATGTTTATGAAAATGTCGGCTTGCCGGGAGATTGCTTCGAGATTGGACTCCTCCATGGCGTACCGGGCATTCTTTACAGCATCTGCCGCTATTTGCGGCCGGACCTGATTCCGTCCTTGTGATACGGGGCTTGGATACAACGATACCGATTGCCTTAGTCTTTGACATATCAATGCGCGGCTCATGAGTATTTGTAACTTTTCATATGGTTTAGTGTCGGGAAATAGTGTATTCTAAATACATCAGAATCTTTGACCAGAATATTTTATCAGTAAACCGGGTTTAAAAAAGGAGATAGACAAGCATGAACAATAATCTGGAAAAATTCAGTATGAATGATGATGCCCTGGAGCAGGTGTCCGGCGGCGACTATGGTGATTATAAAACCGATAGAGACCCGAATGCCCCCAGATATCAGGTTGGCCAGAGAGTGAAAGTGTATCAATCTGTCTTTCATTTTTCAACAACGGTCATCACAATTAAGGACATCCGTTTTACAAAAGGCTACTGGGAGTATTTTGCCGTTGGTGATGGGTTCAACACGTGGATCTCAGCTGACGAGATGGTAACTTCATAAGGTTGATAAATCGGCATATTACGTCCAGGCGATTCGTTTGAGAAAAGGAGTACACAGATGAGCAGTCTTGTAGAACTGGCCCATGGCATTGCAACGAAAGCCCATGAGGGGCAGGTGGATAAAGCCGGGAAGCCCTATATTGATCATCCGGTTCACGTGGCCTCACGACTTGAGACCGATGAGGAAAAAGCGGTGGGTCTTTTGCATGATGTCATTGAAGACACATCCATAACGGCGGATGATCTGCTGAAGGCCGGTATTCCGCAAAATGTGGTTGATGCGATCAAGGCCATGACACATCCGGATCATCTGGACTATTTTGAGTATTTGAAAGAACTCAAGCAGAATCCGCTGGCAGTAAAGGTGAAGATCCAGGATCTCTTACACAACTCTGATCTGTCAAGAATCGAGAAGCCGACGGCAAAAGACTTTGCCCGTCTTGAGAAGTACAAAAAAGCCCTGGCATTTCTGACAGAAAAGTAAATGTCGGTGATGAAGACGGCAGCGGCATAGCCTGATACGACTTCGCCAGAGAAAATCTCATTTTCTAAAAAAATAACACTTTAAAAGTGACCTGTAATTCACTATAATGCATGTGAATTGCAAGTCACTTTTTGCTTGAGAGAGGGGATCTGCTTTCCACCGATGACATTGATAATGGAAAGGGAGGCATCGCATATGGCTAAAACAACAAAATATGAGATTCTGGAAGCGGCGCTCAGGATCTTTGCCAGAGATGGCTATGACAGAACGAATATCAAGGATATTGCCGATGAAGTCGGACTGGTCAAGTCCGGCATATATAAGCATTACGAGAATAAAGAAGCGCTCTGGCATGCCACGTTGGACATGATGGAAACCTATTATGAGGCGCATATGAAAGCCCATAAGACGTCCCTGCGGATTCCGGAGACGACAGATGAGCTGTATCAAATGACCATGGGCATGGTGAACTTTACGCTTCATGATAAGAATGTGATTCTCACCAGAAGGATTCTGACACAGGAACAGTTCCGAAACGATAGGATACGTGAACTGGCCAATAATCATTTTGTCTATGATATCGCGGATATGTACACCAGAGTTTTTGCCGCCATGATGGAGAAGGGCATCATAAAAGCGTGTGATCCGCAGACACTGGCCACATCCTATACAGCCCCGATTTCTGTATTGATCCGCATGTGCGACCGTATGCCGGATAAAGAACCGGAAGCGATGGAGAAGATCGAGAAGTTTGTACGGCTGTTTATTGACACATATGGCAACAAATAGAAAGAGGAGGAAAGACTGACTATGGAAAACAAAACACTTAACAGACTGTTCGTCGTCGCCATTTTAGGCTTGGAAATTGCCGGTCTGATCTTTGTGGGCCTGTCCATTTTCGGAAAGGGTACCTCCGGCTGGACTATGCCGGCTGGGTTTTTCTGCTTTGTGGTGGGGAACATCTTTATTCTGGTTGGTTTAAATCTGGCTATGAAGAACGAGCATAATAAAAAATAGAAGAGTACAAAGAAAATCAAGTAGAAGAACAAGCAGAAAAAACGATTCTGTAAAATGGGAGAAAACATGAAGGCAATAATCGATAAACGATTTTTCGAGGTTCTTCAGATCTTTGGGGCCTGTTGTCTTGATTACTGTCTGATGACGGATGACCAACCCTATCAGGGCGTGGATTCTCACAGACGGGCTGTGCAGTTTGCCCTTGAAAAATGTTCTGAGAAAATGGCAGAACCCTGGGTATCGGATATCAGCAAGGCCAGGGCAACGGAAATGGATGTCGCAGAGCTCCTCTATTATCCGGATTATCCCTGGAAGCTGAAAACTAACGGGACGGTCTGTTTTGATGCGCCCAACGTTGATGGCAAGATTCCCTATTGGTATGCTTTTGTCGAACCGCCCTGCGGATCGGAGCCTGTTGTAAAGGATGATAAGATCGTCCGAGACGAGTATGGGCAGGAGGATTTTGAGGCTGTCAACGGAGCCTTATTTCCGAATGGCGTCAGACAACTGACCGTGTATGACTGGACAACAGACTGGTCAGATTATTTTGATGCCGGTCATGAGTGGTGGGGCACCGGCTGCTGGAGCATCTATGATCCGTCGATGCAACGGTATGTTGTGATCATGGCGTCCTCTACCGATTGAATTATGTCATGACTTTTTTTATAATAGAATAATATGAAAAACAGAAAACAGGCTTATCTCCATTTGAGGGATGCCTGTTTCTTATTAGAAAATAGATCAGAGAACTCCAGACACGCAGACGATTCGAATAAATCAGAGTCGCTTACAAGAAAGGGAACTATTATGTTTAAGTGTCTTACAAACAAGGCCTTTTGTGCCGCTTTGAGAAAACGTGGAGCCAAGAGTTTGCGTCATCTTGACGATATCAGTAAAACCGCGGTTAAAAGCACCAATGATCTGCTCATGCAGATAATTCGAGACAATGAGGATACCGAATATGGAAAAAAATACGCTTTTTCCGAAATCAAGTCTGTAGAAGACTATAAAAAAAAGGTGCCGTTCTCTTGTTATGATGATTACGCCCCCTATATCGATAGAATGATCAAAAATGACGAGGAAGGCCTGATCACAAACTATGAGATTCTTCATTATGCTTTAAGTTCCGGCAGTGTTGGCGTCCCGAAGCATATTCCGGTTTCTCAGAAGACACTGGATAATTATACCGAATATGGCGCCAATATCCTTTTCGGTGTCATGGACGAATATTTCCGCAACACAACGGGCAAAAGCTACCTGGATGGCTATTGCCTTAATACGGTTGAAGCGCCGCCGATGGTCACAGAAAATGGTGTTCCCAAAGGCGCTATTTCCGGAGCATGCTTACGCAGGAATGCGGACATGTTGAAGTACTTTATGACATCTCCCAACGAGTTGTTATTCCCGGATGAGGAGATGGATTTGAAGTATATGAAACTGCGTTTCGGTTTGCAGCAGCGTAGAGTGACCTACATGCTCTCTGCTTTTATGACAGGTCTTGTTGACTTGATGACCTACACGGAAACTCACTGGCGTGAAATATGCGATGATATCGAAAATGGTGTTATTGGCGAAAATGTGCGTGTTTCTGAGGGGATGAGGCGAAAACTGACGGCCATGCTTAAGCCGGATAAGGAAAGAGCTGATGAACTGCGTCGTGAATTTGAGGCTGGCTTTGATACACCGATCATTCCGCGTATCTGGCCGGATTTCCAGTGGATTGGCGCCATCGGTACCGGTGGTTTTGCTCAGTACACCAAAAAGATGCGTCAGTATACCGGAAAGAATATTCCGTATTCAAATCTGAATTATGCGGCATCAGAGTCTCTGATGGCGATCGCCCGCAGAACCGGCGATGAATCTTATGTCCTTCTTCCGGATGGCGGTTTCTATGAATTCATTCCGATGGATTCAGAGGACGAAGAGACAACATTGACCATTGATCAGCTGGAAGCCGGTAAGGACTATGAGATTGTTGTAACCAATCTGTCAGGTTTCTATCGCTATCGCATCAAGGACGTGGTGCGTGTGACTGGTTTCTATAATGAAACACCGATGATCACGTTTGTTTATCGCAAGAATCAGATGCTGTCAATCGCCAGTGAAAAGACAAATGAAGAGGCTGTCCGCTGGTCAATCGAGAGATTCCAGGAGGATACCGGTGTTCTTGTGCGTGACTTCAGTGTGTATGCCGATATCGAGGCCAAGCCCGGCCGTTATGTTGTGCTCATCGAGCCGGATAAGGATGTGAACCCGGATGATATGCCGAAATACAGGGATGTCATAGAGGAAAGACTGTCCCAGGCGAATCCGGTCTTCGGCAGTATGCTCAAAAATGGCGTTATCGGCAGAACAAAGCTGTGCATGGCCCAGCAGGAAACCTACATGCTGTACCGAGATCTTATGATTATGCGCGGCGTGTCACAGAACCAGCTGAAGCCGGTTCGTGTCATTGACACACCGATGAAGGAAAGATTCTTCTTCGGTCTTCTTGAAAATGAGGCGGAATAAGTGGGGCTCTTGTTATGATCCGTCGCGATCGCAAAGCTTGCGTAGCGTAAAATACTGGCCTTTTGCAAAAGACTCAAGATTCACACATTTTAGGGTGGATCTTGAGTCTTTTTTAGGTCTGCCGAATAGCAGATGTACGGCCCTCGAAAAAGGGATATACTAACCTTATCTATTCCTAATGAGGAGGTGTCATATGAAGAAACGTTTGTTGAGACGATTGAGTCTCATGCTCAGCCTGGTATTGCTGCTGAGCCTTATTCCGGCGGTGCCGGCTCAGGCTTTGACACAAAAAGTTTTAAAGCTTAACGGTATCGATGTTCTGGCCAATCCCGAAGGGACAGGATCCGGCGGCGGGACCTATAGCTATAATGCCAAAACGAACACACTGCGGCTGATGGAATACAGTGGTTCCGGCTTTGATAGTGAATATAAAGCTGCTTTCGTGTCGAACTTTCCGCTGACGCTGGTTCTTGAAGGAGCGAGTTATTTAGATTCAGAGAAAAGTGGTCTGTTTATCGATGATGATCTGGACGTCTATTCAACGGGGATCAGTCCGCTTGGCACTCTTTCGGTCAACAGCCTGGATGGTATAATCATTCAGCCCGGCAGTAAGGTGACCATGCATCTGGGTGGTATGGCGCTTATGACACCTGACGGGACACCCTATGATCCGGTTACTTCGTACTCCGTGCTCATCAAGCAAAATGCCCTTCTGAACATGGATGGCGGGTTTTTGTATACGTGCCGTGGCCTGAAAAACGAAGGCACCTACATTCAGTCAGCCGGGGAGGTCATCATGAGCCTCTATGATCCGAAGGCCTCCAGAGGGTATTACAGCAACGGCGGCAAGGCAACGATCAACGGCGGCAATTTTTACAGCTGCGGCGATATGCTCTTCAATTCCAAAACAGAGTTTGCGATCAACGGCGGCAATGTGACGGCTGCGGCCACCGGTGGCCAAAGCGCTTTAGCGGGCTATTACGAGAGTATTTCTTACTCAAGTGACAAGCATACCTTGAAAGCCGGCAATACAGAATCGACACTCGCCGAAGTGAACAAGTATAATGGCGAGTCCTGTGTTTCATACGAATCCAGGAAAAACATCATAAAAGTTTTTTTCAAAAACCTAGATAGTCAGGGGCTTCTTCTGAAAGAGTTCGAGAGAGGCCATTTCCTGGAACTGTCAGAGCTTGCCGACAGCACAGATATGACGATTCGCCATCTGACCAATATGGAAAGCGGTGGGCGCTTTACGTATTACAACACGCCGCTGACAGATGGTCTCGGGCTGGAATGCCATGGCTATTATGCTGAGAGACTGGCGGGGGACAATCGCTATGCCACCTGTGCCGCCATCGTCAATAAAGCTTTTGAAGGCGAAACACCGAGAGAAGCGGTGATGGTCACAGGTCTTAAATTCCCGGATGCTCTGGCGGCCTCCGGTTTTGCCGGCGCCCTTGATATCCCGGTGCTGATGTCAAAGTTATCGTCGCTGCCGGATCCGATCATCAAGCTTCTCGATGAAGGCTGTTGTCGGCGACTTGAACGTGTTTACCTTATCGGAAATGAGTTTTCCGACAACGTGAAGTCTCAGCTGGCCAGCCGCGGTATCGAGGTGGTGGCCATCGGCGGGGCCGATCGTTATGCCACCGCCAACGAGATCTATAAAGCCGGTAAGAATATGGGCCTCTTCAATACAGCGTATTGTTTTGTGGCCACCGGCAAGAAGGCGGCTGATGCTCTGTCGGCCTCAACCTGGGCCTATCGCTTAGGCGCTCCGATGTTCCTGGTGAATGGTAAGGGGCAGCTTAATGATGCGGCCCGTAAAGCTATCCGTGAGGGTGGTTTCAGCCGCGTCTATGTGTTGGGCTCTGAGGGCGTCAACAATGATCCGATCTACAGGGAAGCACAGGAGAGTGGCTTGTTTGAGGTTATTCGCCTGGGCGGTGCCGATCGTTATCAGACATCCGCCATCATCAATTACACCTTCATGCGGGGTGACAATCCGGATACTCAGTATCTGCTTTCCGGCATTAAGAATACGGATATTGACACCTATACCGCTTTCGCAGCGGGTCGGGATCAGAACTTCCCGGATGCTCTGGCGGGGGGGCAGCTGGCCCGTATCAGTGCCAAAACACCGATGATGCTGGTATCGGCCAATGCGGCTAACAACGGGTACGCCTTGGGCTATGTGTCAAATGATGGCCTCAACTGCGGCGGTATCCGGGTTTATCCGCTTAACCTTATGGGCGACATCGATTCCTTCGTCTTCCTGGGCGGAGAACCGGCGGTATCGGCTGAAACTGAAGCGGGAATCCTGAACGCAGCCTTCCTTTACACCAAGGGTGGCGGTGTCGGGTGAGCCAATCTAATCTTGTCCGTTCCCAGAGATGGCAAGTTTTCCCGTCTCATCAGGGAAGGTAAGTCAAGCAAAGGGTCAGATGTTCCCTGATATCAGGAGTATGAATGGCTTATCAGGGAAGGTAAGTCAAGCAAAGGGTCAGATGTTCCCTGATATCAGGAGCCTGATTAGTTCATCAGGGAAGGTGAGCAAGAATAGAACAAGAAATCGGGGGCAGACCATTGGTCTGCCCCCGATTTCTTGTTTGATATAGTTTTATTTCTCTGCCTCTTTTTTCATGTTCTCCCGTGCGGTGGAGAGCATCAGCTTGATGCGGTTCAGCTGGTTTACTTCGGAGGCGCCGGGATCGTAGTCGACGGCAGCAATATTGGCCATCGGATAGCGGCGGCGGATCTCTTTGATAACGCCCTTACCCACGATGTGGTTGGGGAGACAGCCGAAGGGCTGGATGCAGACAATGTTCGGCACACCCATTTCCACAAGCTCCAGCATTTCGCCGGTGAGGAACCAGCCTTCGCCGGTCTGGTTACCGGTGGAAACCACCGGTTCAGCTGTTTTGGCCAGGTCCGCAATGCGGGCCGGCGGTGTGAAGTGAACACTCTTGCGGTATTCATCGGAAGCTGCCTTACGGGCAAACTCGATGAAGTTGATGCCCAGATTGGCAATGCGGGCGGATTTCTTCTTGAAGCCAAGGTTTTCGGCCTTGAAGTTGGTGTTGAAGAAGCAGTAGTTGAAGAAGTCCAGAAGATCCGGCACAACAGCTTCAGCCCCTTCGCTTTCCAGAAGATCCACCAGATTGTTGTTGGCGGCATAGGAATACTTGACCAGGATTTCGCCTACGATACCGACACGCGGTTTCTTCTCATCAGTGATGGGCAGCTGGTCGAAGTCGCGGATAATGGCCCGTACCAGCTTCTTGAAGTTGCCAAAGCCCATTTTCTTAGCGGTGACAAATTCACAGCAGGCCGTATTCCATTTTTCATACATCTCATTGGCTGAGCCCTTCTTTAATTCATAGGGGCGCATGCGGTAGAGACATTTCATCAGAACATCACCCAGGATGGCGCTGTACACAGCACGGACAGCCATATCCTTGGTCAGCTTAAAGCCCGGATGCTTTTCAAGACCGACAAGGTTCAGGGACAGCACCGGCACATAATCCATACCGGCCTTCTTCAGCGCACGCTTGATGAAGCCCACATAGTTGGAGGCCCGGCAGCCACCGCCCGTCTGAGTCATGATGAGGGCGACCTTGTGGGTGTCGTAGCGACCGGAGTGAAGCGCCTGCATCAGCTGGCCGACGGTCAGCAGTGACGGATAGCAGGCATCGTTGTTGACATACTTAAGACCGAAATCAACGGCATTCTTATCATCCGGCAGGATGTCCACGTTGTAGCCGCAGACATTGACGGCCGCCTCGAACAGGCGGAAATGAATCGGCGACATCTGCGGAGCCAGGATGGTGTAACGCTCACGCATTTCCTCGGTGAACACAGCCCGGTCGAAGGCGGAGGACACAATGGTGCGTTCCTTCTGCTCATTTTCACGGACACGGATGGCGGCGATCAGGGAGCGGACACGGATACGGGCAGCCCCCAGGTTATTGACCTCGTCAATCTTCAGGCAGGTATAAATCTTACCGCTGTTGGCCAGGATCTCCTGAACCTGATCGGTGGTGACGGCATCAAGACCGCAGCCGAAGGAGTTGAGCTGGATAAGATCCAGATCATCCCGTGTCTTCACAAAGTTGGCGGCGGCGTAAAGCCGTGTGTGGTAGGTCCACTGGTCGTTGACACGGAGCGGACGCTCGATCGGGGCCATATGGGAAATGGAGTCCTCGGTGAGCACCGCCATGCCATAGGTGTTGATGAGCTCCGGAATACCGTGGTTGATCTCCGGATCAATGTGGTAGGGACGGCCGGCCAGCACGATGCCGTGACGGCCTGTTTCCTTAAGATAAGCCAGAGTTTCCTCGCCCTTCTTGCGGATGTCATCCCGAACGGCGGTCATTTCAGCCCAGCCGGCAGCGGCAGCGGCTTTGACCTCGCCCTTGGGCAGATCCTTGAAGATTTCCACCAGACGTTTGGTCACCACCTGTTCGTTGGTCAGCGCCAGGAACGGATTTTCGAAACGGATGGACGGATCCTTCAGTTCCTCCACATTGTTGCGGATGTTTTCCGCATAGGAGGTGACGATGGGGCAGTTGTAGTGGTTCTGGGCATCTTCAAATTCTGTCCGTTCGTAGGGAATACAGGGATAGAAAATGAATTTGACGCCTTCATTGATGAGCCAGGCCACATGCCCGTGGGCCAGCTTGGCCGGGTAGCACTCGGATTCGCTGGGGATGGACTCAATACCCATTTCATAAATCTGACGGCTGGAGGACGGTGACAGCACGACCCGGTAGCCCAGTTTTGTGAAGAAGGTATACCAGAACGGGTAGTTCTCAAACATGTTGAGGACCCGGGGAATACCGACCGTGCCCCGATGCGCCATTTCCTCGGAAAGCGGCTCGTAGCCGAAGGTACGCTCCAGCTTGTATTCAAAGAGGTTCGGCAGGTTGTCCTTATTCTTTTCCAGACCGATCCCGCGCTCGCACCGGTTGCCGGAGATGAAGCGGCGGCCGCCGGAGAATTTGTTCACGGTGAGACGGCAATGGTTGTTGCAGCCGTTGCAGTGTGTCATGGAGGTGGTGTAGGTGAAGTTGTTGATCTCCTCCAGTGACAGCATGGTGGTGGGCTTCTTTTCGTCGAAGCGTTCCCGGGCGAT
Organism: Lachnospiraceae bacterium; assembly: GCA_030526195.1. Lineage (GTDB taxonomy): Bacteria > Bacillota > Clostridia > Lachnospirales > Lachnospiraceae > Chordicoccus. Next base: position 57,534 of record JAUNDG010000012.1, on the reverse strand, counting down.
GAGAGCCGCACCGAAGGCACCCATGATACCGGCGATATCCGGACGGATGACCTCGCAGTTGGCGATGCGCTCCAGTGAACGGAGGACGGCGTCATTGTAGAAGGTACCGCCCTGAACGACAATATTTTTACCCAGCTCTGTGGCATCGGACACCTTGATGACCTTGTACAGAGCATTTTTGATAACGGAATAGGCCAGACCTGAAGAAATGTCAGCGACGGTGGCGCCTTCCTTCTGGGCCTGCTTGACCTTTGAATTCATGAAAACCGTGCAGCGGGTACCCAGGTCGATGGGATTCTCCGCAAAGAGCGCGGCTTTGGCAAAGTCCTGAACAGAATAGTTCAGAGACTGGGCGAAGTTCTCGATGAAGGACCCGCAGCCGGAGGAGCAGGCTTCGTTGAGCATAACATCGTCAACAGCATGATCCTTGATGCGGATGCATTTCATATCCTGACCGCCGATGTCCAGGATGCAGTCAACATCCGGATTAAAAAATGAGGCGGCATAATAGTGGGAGATGGTCTCAACCTCCCCTTCGTCCAGCATCAGCGCGGATTTGATGAGGGCTTCACCGTAGCCTGTGGAGCAGGAACCGGCAATCTCAACGCCTTCCGGCATATGGGCATAGGTTTCCTGGATGGCCCGGATCGAGGTGGCCAGCGGATTGCCCTGGTTATTATCATAGAAAGAATAGAGCAGCTTGCCATCCTCGGAAATGAGGGCTGTCTTGGTGGTGGTGGAACCGGCGTCGATGCCCAGGAAGGCCCGGCCGCGGTAAGAAGAGAGATCCCCTTTTTCCACCTGGTACTGATCCTGACGATCCCGGAAAGCTTTGTAGGAAGCCTCGTCCGCAAACAGCGGTTCCAGACGGGCGACCTCAAAGGCCATGGTGATGCCGTCGGTGAGGCGCTTTTTCATATCCTCCAAAGAGACGGGTTCCGGATCGGCCACAGTGCCGATGGCTGTGCCGGCGGCCTTGGCGGCTTCGCTGGCAGCGGCCCGCAGATCGCTCAAAGCCGCTTCGTACGCATTATGGGCAGCCCCCATGGCGGCGAAGAGGTGAGAGTGATCCGGAATGATGGCATGCTCATCGTCCAGCTTCAGCGTGCGGATAAAAGCTTCACGCAGCTGATCCAGGAAATGAAGCGGCCCGCCCAGGAAGGCCACATACCCCCGGATCGGTTTACCGCAGGCCAGACCGGAAATGGTCTGGTTGACCACGGCCTGGAAGATGGAAGCAGACAGGTCTTCCTTTGTGGCCCCTTCGTTAATGAGGGGCTGGATATCTGTCTTCGCAAAAACACCGCAGCGGGCAGCGATGGGATAGATCGCCTGATAACTGCGGGCATAGTTGTTTAGACCGGTGGCATCTGTCTGAAGAAGAGAGGCCATCTGGTCGATAAAGGAACCTGTACCGCCGGCACAGATACCGTTCATACGCTGCTCGATACCGCCATTTTCTAAGTAAATGATCTTGGCGTCCTCGCCGCCTAACTCGATGGCGACGTTGGTCTTGGGGCAGTTCTTCTGAAGGGTGGTGGAAACGGCGACAACCTCCTGAACAAAAGGTACGTTCAGATGGCGGGCCAGAGTCAGACCACCGGAACCGGTGATGGCCGGCATGACGGCGATATCACCGAGCTGATCATGGGCTTCGGAAATGAGCGCTGCTGTGGTGCCCTGAATTTCGGCGAAGTGGCGCTTGTAATCTGAAAAGAGCAGGCGACCCTCCTCATCCATGATCGCGATTTTGACTGTTGTTGAGCCTATGTCAATGCCAAGGCTATATGATTTAGTATTATTTTCCATATCCTGTGATTATACGCTCTGGGAAAATGAAAGACAAGAAAACGGCAGAAACACAGGGCATTTTCGACTTAATAGATAAAAAGCCTTCCGTAATTGCCCCTTTTTTTGACGGCCGGAAAAGAGTACAATAGGTCTATATCACGTATAAAGGAAAATGAGTATGAGTTACGAACTGATCAAAAAAGAAGGCCGGGCCAAACGCGGCCGCCTGACAACGGTTCACGGTGTGATCGAAACCCCTGTTTTCATGAATGTGGGCACCGTGGCTGCCATCAAGGGCGCTGTCTCTTCACCGGATCTGGTGGAGCTGAAGGCCCAGGTCGAATTATGCAATACGTATCATCTGCACCTGCGTCCCGGCGACAAGGTGGTGAAGCAGCTGGGCGGCATCCGAAAGTTCATGAACTGGGAGCGCCCGGTGCTGACAGACTCCGGCGGTTTCCAGGTATTCTCACTGGCACAGCTGCGCCAGATCAAAGAAGAGGGCGTCAGCTTCCGCTCCCATATCGACGGTCACAAGATCTTCATGGGTCCGGAGGAGAGTATGCAGATCCAGTCCAATCTGGGCTCCACCATCGCCATGGCCTTTGACGAATGCGCCCCGGCCCTGGCCGATCGGGAGTATGTGGAACGGTCCGTCGCCAGAACAGAGCGCTGGCTTGTCCGGTGTAAGAAGGAAATGGATCGGCTTAACGCGCTGCCGGATACGGTGAACCCCCATCAGATGCTTTTCGGCATCAATCAGGGCGCGATCTTTGAAGATATCCGTATCGAAAATGCCAAGCGCATCGCCAAGCTGGATCTTGACGGCTATGCCATCGGCGGTCTGGCCGTGGGCGAAACTCATGAAGAAATGTACCGGATCCTGGATGCGGTGGTGCCCCATCTGCCGGAGGACAAACCGGTTTATCTCATGGGTGTGGGCACACCGGCCAATATCCTGGAGGGTGTTGAACGGGGTGTTGATTTCTTTGACTGCGTCTATCCGGCCCGCAACGGTCGTCACGGTCATGTCTACACCGATCATGGTCATTTGAATCTTATGAATGCCTGCTATGAGCTGGATGAGCGGCCTATCGAGGAGGGCTGTCAGTGTCCGGCCTGCCGCCATCATACCCGGGCCTATATCCATCACCTGCTGAAGGCCAAGGAGATGCTGGGCATGCGGCTCTGCGTCATGCACAACCTCTGGTATTACAACACCATGATGGAGGAAATCCGGGACTCACTGGATAACGGCTGTTTTGCTGAGTACAAGGCCCGCAAGCTGTCCGGTTATCCGGAAAAGGAACGCTGAAAAGCAGCCCCATTTTCATAAGAGGTTTGCATCCGGGACAGTATTCTAAAGGTTGTCAAAAAAACATATTTACGATATGATAAACAGGATAGTTTTGAATCATTTAGTTTGGAGGAAACGATAAATGGGAAATGCAATTACTCTTAATGCCGGCGGCGGTATCATGATCATCTGGGTTGTCGCTATGATCGCGCTGATCTACTTCATGATGATTCGTCCGCAGAAGAAAGAGCAGAAGAGAATCAACCAGATGCTGGGCAGCATGGCTGTAGGTGACAGCGTTGTCACAACAAGCGGCTTCTACGGTGTTATCCTTGACATCACAGACGAAGATGTCATCGTCGAATTCGGCAACAACAAGAACTGCCGTATTCCGATGAGAAAAGCTGCTATCGCTCAGGTTGAAAAGGCTCAGGCCGTTGCCACAGCTTCAACTGAAAAAGTAGAAAAAAAGGATAACGAATAAACCCGAAGATGCGTCATTGACGCAGACGGATTTCACGTTGCGGGCAGATGATAAAATACTTGCCCGATTATGAGATTCGGGAGGATTTATGGTTAAAAAGATCACAGCACTCTTTATGGCCGCTGCCTTATTTATGGCAACGGCCACAAGTGTTCTCGCAGATGAAGCGGAACAGGCGGTTTCTGTGACAGATCAGGTTGAAGAGACATACGATGCCGAAGATGAGGCATCGGAGGATAGAGTTTTTTCTGACGAGACAGCGGGTGACACAGCTGTCTCTGATTTGTCTTTAGAGAAACCTTCGGACGAGGACCCGGAAGGGGTTATCGACCTTGAAAATGCCGAAGATCAGGCATCGGAAACAGACTTAAGTGACGAAGCAGCCGCTGAAGAGGGCGCTTCCGATGAACTGCTGATGGGTGAGGATGACCTCAACACGCTGGCAGCCTCTAATGTGATGGACGGCTATTACAAGATCGGTTCCATCCAGAAGGGGTACAGCGTGGACGTGGCCGGCGGTGTGGCCAATGACGGCACCAACGCTCAGGTTCACAAGCCTAACGGCACGCTGGCGCAGATTTTCTACATCGGCTCCAATCGTGACGGCACTTACAGCATTCTGGCTTACGGGTCAAACAAGGCCCTGGATGTGTGCTCCAGCGGGACAGCCGTCGGCACCAATGTGCAGATGTGGTCCTACAAATCAGGGCACAAGGCACAGAAGTGGCAGATCCTGAATGATAACGGATATTGCCGTTTGGTGAATCCCAACTCCGGGAAGGCTCTGACTGTCAGCGGCACCAATCTGCAGCTGGGACCCAATGTGGGCAATGCGCAGACACGTTTTCTGCTGACCAAGATCGACATGGTCTCAAAGGGGATTCAGATCGCAGATATTCTGGAGCCCTATGATTATACCGGTGCACCGGTGGAACCGGCACTGGATGTGCGCACTGTGATGAAGAGCGACATCGCCCGGTCCGAGACCCATGGTGATTATTACATCACCGGCGGTCTTGATATTCCTCAGATCAATTCCGGGAACTACGGCAACACACCCTGCGGTGTCACCGCCACGGCGATGGTTATCTCATATCTGCGCGGTGTGTTCACGTCTCCCACGGAGATTTACAATCGCTGGCCGAATTACCGCTATAATCTGCATTATCTGACTCATGCGGCAGCGGCTTATTACGGCGTCGGCCCTGTGGACACCAACGGTCCCCAGGACAGCCACGAGGTGGCCAGCATTGATTATGCGATGCAGGCGCTGGCCGAAGGCCGGCCGGTCATCGTGTACCAGGAAGGCTTAAGCATCTTCTCCCAGACAGGGAACAGCCATTTCATCGTGCTTCGTGGTGTGACCCAGGACGGCATGATCATGGTCAATGACCCCAACGGCGGTTATCCCTTCTATCCCTACGATCCGGCCACTTATGAATACACCCTGTTCACCCGTGAACAGGTGGCGGCCAATGCTAAGGAGATTTACGTCTTCAGTCCGAAGTCAGCGGGAGCCCAGTATTCCAAGGTCATTGAGACAGATCTGGATCTGCCCTCTGACAGTGCCTGGACCCTCAGCTATGAGGACAATGTGGAACCGGGTATCGGTAAGGCAATCGTCACCGGCAGCGGTCAGAGAATCGTCAAGAAGTTTGCCATTGTCGACCGCGATGTGATGATCGAAAGCGGCAAGGCCTATTATCTGGCATCCCTTAAGAATCCCATTCGAGGGCTGGATGTGGCCGGCGGGTCGACAACGATCCGGGCCAACGTGCGGAATCATACCCGCAACAACACAGATGCTCAGGCCTGGTATTTCATCAGAAATGAGGACAATACCTGGAAGATCAAGAATGTGAGAAGCGGCTTTGTGCTGGATGCCGAAGGCGGCGGTGTGGTCAAAGGCACCAACGTCTGGCAGTACACCGATAACGGCACTTCCGCTCAGAAATGGTACATCGTCCTTGAGGACGACGGCACGTATCGCTTCATTAACGCCAAGAGCCGTCTGGTTCTTGATGTGGCCGGCGGTTCGACAGCCAATGATGCCAATATTCAGATTTACAAATACCAGACAGCGGAGCAGCACACACCTTCTCAGCGGTTCTTCGCCGTTGAAACAGACTATACCCCCTGCCTTGAGGCAAGTGGTTATCAGTTCGAGGTCTGGACCGATACAGAAGAACTGGTGCTGGATATCCCGGGCGGCTCAAAGGACAAACGGGTGGTGCCGGTGCTGGCAAGCCCCGGCGAAGCCAAAGCGCCCTTATTTAAGCTGATCTACAGAGGCGGAGATTATTATTCCATTCAGAATGAAAACTCCGGTCTGGTACTGGATGTGGCCGGCGGCTACACCACAAGCGGGACTGCCGTTCAACAGTATAAATGGAACAAGAGTGCCGCTCAGCTGTGGAAACTGGAATACCACGAAGAGGATGATACGGTGACCTTCATTTCCGCTCTGGCGGATAACCGGGTCCTGGATCTTAAGGGCGGTATTCTGGCACGCGGCACAAAGGTCCAGCTTTACAAAAAGCAGGTTCTGCCGGAGAAAATTAAAGCGCAGCGCTTCCATGTCCGGCCGTACCGCGAAGAGTTGCCCGCTGCGGCAGCCTATGTTGAGGCGGATGATATTCTGTAAGGAATTTACCGGCAGCAAGCCTGTTCCGTGTCATGGCCAACCGGTCCGATAAACCGGCGCATTGAGCGGGCAGCGGTGTTGCTGACAAAAATGGAAAAGAGGTTTTGAGAACATGGCTTATAATATTGCTCTGATCCCGGGCGACGGTATCGGCCCGGAGGTTGTGGCGGCAGCCAAGAAGGTTATGGATGCCGTTTTCAAAAAGTATGATAAAACTGTTAACTACAAGGAAGTCCTGATGGGCGGCGCCTCCATCGATGTGCACGGCGTGCCCCTCACAGAGGAAGCTCTGGCTGACTGCAAGGCTTCCGATGCGGTGCTGATGGGTTCCATCGGCGGCGATGCCAAGACATCTCCCTGGTATCAGCTGGAGCCGTCCAAGCGTCCGGAAGCCGGCCTTCTGGCTCTGCGTAAGGGTCTTGGGCTTTTTGCCAACCTGCGTCCGGCTTATCTTTATCCGGAACTGAAGGCTGCCTGCCCGCTGAAGGAAGAAGTGGCCGATGCCGGTTTTGATGTCATGATGGTCCGTGAGCTCACCGGTGGCCTTTACTTCGGTGAACGCCACACAGAAGTGGTGGACGGTCTGCGCACCGCTGTGGATACGCTGACTTACAATGAAGAAGAAGTCCGCCGCGCTGCCGTGAAGGCTTTTGAGATCGCCCGGAAGAGAAGAGGCCAGGTCACTCTGGTCGACAAGGCCAACGTGCTGGATTCTTCCCGTCTGTGGAGAGCCGTCACAAATGAAGTGGCCAAGGATTATCCGGATGTGGAACTGTCCATTATGCTGGTTGACAACTGTGCTATGCAGCTGGTCAAGAACCCGGCACAGTTTGACGTCGTGCTGACCGAGAATATGTTCGGCGATATTCTGTCTGATGAAATGAGTATGATCGCCGGCTCCATCGGTATGCTGCCGTCAGCTTCATTAAATGAATCTAAATTTGGTCTTTATGAACCCAGCGGCGGCTCTGCCCCGGATATTGCCGGTCAGGGCATCGCCAATCCCATTGCCACCATCCTGTCCGCCGGCATGCTGATGAAGTACAGCCTGGATATGGATGAAGCCTTTGACGACATTCAGAATGCCGTGAAGAAGGTGCTGGCCGACGGCTTCCGCACCATCGACATTTTCTCAGAAGGCTGCACAAAGGTCGGCACAGCGGAGATGGCTGATCTTATCATCGAAAGACTTTGATACGGAAAGGAAACGCTTATGAAATCAGATAATGTCAAGAAGGGGATGCAGCAGGCTCCTCATCGCTCACTGTTTAATGCACTTGGTCTGACAAAAGAAGAGATGGACAAGCCGCTGGTCGGTATTGTCAGCTCCTACAATGAGATCGTCCCGGGCCACATGAACCTGGATAAGATTGTGGAAGCTGTTAAGATGGGCGTCGCCATGGCCGGCGGTGTGCCCCGTGTCTTCCCGGCGATCGCTGTTTGTGACGGTATCGCCATGGGCCACATTGGTATGAAGTATTCTCTGGTCACCAGAGACCTGATCGCCGATTCCACAGAAGCTATGGCTCTGGCTCATCAGTTTGATGCTCTGGTCATGATCCCGAACTGCGATAAGAACGTACCGGGTCTTCTGATGGCTGCTGCCCGTATCAACGTGCCGACCATCTTTGTGTCCGGCGGTCCGATGCTGGCCGGTCATGTCAAGGGTCAGAAGCGTTCTCTGTCCTCCATGTTTGAAGCTGTTGGTTCCTATGCCGCCGGTACCATGACAGAAGAGGATGTGTGCGAATTTGAAAGCAAGGTCTGCCCGACCTGCGGTTCCTGCTCCGGTATGTATACCGCCAACAGCATGAACTGTCTGACTGAAGCCCTGGGTATGGGGCTTGGCGGCAACGGCACGATCCCGGCTGTTTACTCCGATCGTATCAAACTGGCCAAGCATGCCGGTATGAAGGTCATGGAGCTGCTGGAAAAGAACATCCGTCCCCGTGACATCATGACAAAGGAAGCTATGCTCAATGCCCTGACTGTTGATATGGCCCTTGGCTGCTCCACCAACAGTATGCTGCATCTGCCGGCTATCGCTCATGAGATCGACTTTGATTTCGAGATCGGCTTTGCAAACACCATCAACGAAAAAACACCGAACCTGTGCCATCTGGCCCCGGCCGGCCCGACCTACATGGAGGACCTCAACGAAGCCGGCGGTGTCTATGCCGTTATGAACGAGCTGTCAAAGCTGGGTCTTCTCAACCTTGACTGCATGACCGTTACCGGTAAGACCATGGGTGAGAATATCAAGAATGCCCGCAACCTCAATCCGGAGGTTATCCGTCCGGTTGAAAATCCGTACTCCAAGACAGGCGGTCTGGCTGTTCTGAAGGGCAACCTGGCTCCGGACGGTTCTGTTGTCAAGCAGTCTGCCGTTGTACCGGAAATGCTGGTGCATGAAGGTCCGGCCCGTGTCTTCGAATGTGAAGAAGATGCCATCGCAGCCATCAAGGGCGGCAAGATCGTGGCCGGTGACGTTGTTGTTATCCGCTATGAAGGTCCGAAGGGTGGTCCGGGTATGCGCGAAATGCTGAACCCCACATCCGCCATTGCCGGTATGGGTCTTGGCTCAACCGTTGCCCTGATCACAGACGGCCGTTTCAGTGGTGCCTCCCGTGGTGCTTCCATCGGTCACGTATCACCGGAAGCTGCTGTCGGCGGCCCCATCGCACTGGTAGAAGAGGGCGATATCATCGCCATCGATATCCCGGCCAAGTCCATCAATATCAAGGTTGATGAGTCTGTTCTGGCTGAAAGAAGAGCCAAATGGCAGCCCAGAGAGCCGAAGGTCACAACCGGTTACCTGGCTCGTTATGCTTCCATGGTTACCTCCGGTAACAGAGGTGCTATCCTTGAGATCCCGAAAGCAAAGGAGAACTGATCACTATGAAGTTAACTGGCGCTGAGATCGTCATTGAATGTCTGAAAGAACAGGGGGTTGATACCGTCTTCGGTTATCCGGGCGGTACCATCCTGAATGTCTATGATGAACTTTACAAACACAGCGATGAGATTCGTCACATCCTGACCTCCCATGAACAGGGTGCCTCTCATGCCGCTGACGGCTATGCCCGCGCCACCGGCAAGGTGGGTGTGTGTCTGGCCACTTCCGGCCCGGGTTCCACAAACCTGGTCACCGGTATCGCCACCGCCTATATGGACTCTGTTCCCATGGTGGCCATCACCGCTAACGTCGGTAAACCGCTCCTTGGCAAGGATACCTTCCAGGAGGTGGATATTGCCGGCATCACCATGCCGATCACCAAGTATTCCATGATCGTTAAGGATGTCCATAAGCTGGCCGAGTCCATCAGACGGGCCTTCGACATTGCCCGCAATGGTCGTCCGGGTCCGGTTCTGGTGGATATCACCAAGGACGTGACCGCCAATCAGTGTGAGTTCACACCGAAGAAGATCAAAACCACACCGGTGCGTCCCACTGCTGTGACAGAAGATATCAAGAAGGCGGCCGCTATGATCAAAGAGGCCAAGCGCCCCATGATCTTCACCGGCGGCGGCACTGTCATTTCCGGCGCTTCCGAGGAACTGCGTCAGCTGGCTCACCTTATTGATGCTCCGGTTTGCGATACCCTGATGGGTAAGGGCGCTTTCCCGGGCACCGATCCGCTGTACACCGGCATGCTGGGTATGCACGGCACTAAGACATCCAACATCTCTGTTTCCGACTGCGACCTTCTGATCGCCGTGGGTGTCCGTTTCTCCGATCGTGTTATCGGTGATGCCCGGACTTTTGCCCACAGAGCCAAAAAGCTGCAGTTCGATGTGGATGCTGCCGAGTTTAACAAGAATATCAAGATTGATCATGCCGTGAAGGGTGATCTCAAATACTCCCTCAGCAAGCTTCTGCCCATGCTGGAGGAAATGAAGCATCCGGAATGGATCGCCAAGGTGGAAGATCGGAAAGCCAAATATCCTCTGAAATACGATATGACCACCCGCCTTACAGGCCCGGGCATCATCGATGCTCTCTACAGAAAGACTGAAGGCAAGGCCATCATCACCACAGAAGTCGGTCAGCATCAGATGTGGTCAGCTCAGTATTATAAGTACTCAGAGCCCCGTACCTTCTTAAGTTCCGGCGGCCTTGGGACCATGGGCTATGGTCTTGGCGCCTCCATCGGTGCTCAGATCGCCTGCCCGGACAAGCAGGTCATCAACGTGGCCGGTGACGGCTGCTTCCGTATGAATATGAACGAGATCCTGACAGCCGTGCGTTACAACGTGCCGATCATCCAGGTGGTTGTCAACAACCAGGTCCTGGGTATGGTGCATCAGTGGCAGAATCTCTTCTATGAAAGACGCTTCAGCAACACCATTTTCTCAGATAATCTGAACATGGCCAAACTGGCTGAGGCTATGGGCGCCAAGGGTATCCGTGTCACAAAACCGGAAGAACTGGACGGCGCTATTGATGAGGCTCTGGCTGCCAACGGACCGGTCCTCATTGAATGCATGGTCGATTGCGAAGATATGGTCTTCCCGATGTCTGCACCGGGCAAGCCCATTGAATCCGCCTTCGATCAGGATGATATGTAAAGTATAAGACCTGTTTCCGGGGTAAGGCCCGGGCAGGCTCACGGGCGGATCATCATATCCGCCCGCTCTTTCATCTCAGTGAGAGATGAGTACCTGAGCTGTGTCAGGCAGACACGCGCAATTGACCGTGTGTCTTGCTGCCGTTCAAGTGTCTGAGAAACACAAAACGGACACAGTGGCCCGGTAATATCCTGACTGAGATAACGTATCGAAATCGTATAAGTATGAATTGACAGGAGGAAAACGTTATGGCAGTGAATACTAAAGTCAGTTCCCGTTCATCGGTTATCCTGATGTCGCTCATCACTATTCTGGTGGGCCTTTCCATGATGATCTTCCCGGCTTTATTCCAGAATACGATCATGCTGATCCTGGGTCTTATGGCTCTGGCCTTTGGTCTTTTCAAGCTGATCCCGTATTTCATGAATAAGGCCACGGCCACCGCCTCAGACTTCACACTGGGGGTGACATTTGTGATTCTGGGCCTTGTGGTCATCATTTTCCAGCGTATGCTGCTGGCCTTCATTCCGATCATGTTCGGTATCTTCCTTCTGATCACCGCGATCATGAAGCTGCGTGATGCCGTGGATATGAAGCGCGTGGGCGCCGCCAACTGGATGCTCAATCTCATTTTCGGTATCGCATCCGTGGTGCTGGCCCTGATCCTCATCTGCAGACCGGGCTTTGTGCTCAGTATGACATTTTCTATCATCGGCGCATTTATCTTCGTCGATGGTATTATGAGTCTTGTGTCCTCCATCATGGTCAATGTGAATTACCGCGGCTATCGTCAGTCCGCATCACAGACCATCTATGATGCGGCCACAGGCAATGTGACAAAGGAGAAAAAATAAAAATGGCAGAGAATTGCAATCATAACTGTGACAGCTGCGGCCAGAACTGTTCTTCTCGGACAGCCCCGAATTCCTTTATGGCTGAGGCCAATGCCGGCTCACATGTTAAGAAAATCATCGGTGTTGTCAGCGGCAAGGGCGGCGTGGGCAAATCCATGACCACATCCCTTCTGGCAGTGGCAGCCGCCCGTCAGGGCAAAAAGGTCGGTATCCTGGATGCCGATATCACAGGTCCGTCCATTCCCCATATGTTCGGTTATCACGGCCGGGCTACCGGTGACGGCACCAATATGTACCCCGCTCAGTCCAACGGCGGTGTCAACTTAATGTCCATCAACCTTCTCCTTGAGAATCCGGAGGATCCGGTGGTCTGGAGAGGCGCTATGATCGCCGGGGCTGTCAAGCAGTTCTGGACCGATGTGGCCTGGGGCGAACTGGATTATCTGTTCGTCGATATGCCTCCGGGCACAGGCGATGTCCCCCTGACCGTGTTCCAGTCCCTGCCCATCGATGGCATTGTGGTGGTCACATCCCCCCAGGATCTGGTCTTCATGGTGGTGGAAAAGGCCCTGCGTATGGCCGAAAAAATGGATGTGCCGGTGATCGGTATCGTCGAAAATATGAGTTATGTGAAATGCCCGGACTGCGGCAAGCGCATCAACATTTTCGGTGAATGCAACGTGGAAGCCATGGCCGGCCCCCACGGCATCGGCCGTTTTGCCCATCTGCCCATCGACCCGGCTCTTGCAGCCGCCTGCGATGCCGGTAAGGTGGAAGAGGCCCCGGAAGAATATGTCAATGAAGTGGCGCAGCTGCTGATCTGATCGGCCGCTTGAAGCATCATTTTCGAAAATGAGTCTGAGAGAAGAGGAGGTGATCTTATGAGACTGATGATGCCCGTTGGCACCGTATCGGTTTTGGATATGCATTGTCATACAAAGGAAGGGTCCATGGATGGTCTGGCATCGATTTTTGATATCGTGCGAAAAATGAAGGACATGGGCTATACAGGGCTTCTGGTTTCCGATCACAACTCCTATAAAGGCTTCGAGGCCTGGGAGGCCGGCAAGGATCAGTACGAGGACCTGAAGGACTTCGTTGTCCTCAAAGCGCTGGAATATGACAGCCGCGATGGTGGACATGTGATGATCATTTTGCCGGACGGTGTGGATATCCCGCCCTTCAAGGTCAGAGGCATGAAGATCGCCGATGTGCTGAAGAAGGTGCATGAAGTCGGCGGCATCTGCGGCATGGTGCATCCTTTTGGCCCGGGCGCTTACGCTGCCATGCGTAACCCCCATGTGCTGATGGATGAGGCCGTTCAGAATGCCTACGACTACATTGAATGCTACAATGCCCACATCCCGGCTGTGGCCAATGAAATGGCGGAGATTCTCAACAAGAAGCTCAATAAGCCCATGGTGGCGGGGACAGATGCCCATAAGATCCGTTACGCGGCGACGGCGGCCACGGCATTTTCAAAACCCATTAAAACCAACAATGACCTCATTGCCGCCATTCGGGAAAATGAGATTCTCTATGCCGGCCGGGTGGGGAATACCGATCACCCGCAGCTGCGGGGCGTGATGCGGTTGTTCACCAATTTAGGGTACACCACCTGGAATAAATCGGCGGCATTCCTGTACACAAAACGGCGCAGCAAGGCCTGGCACAGGAACCACAAGAATCAAAAATGAGGCAGTAAAAGACCAAAAACCCCTGTTACGGATTGACGGTATCAGTCACCCGGTGGCAATGGGCAACGATTGAGATATCTGACAAGGGACTTGAATTAATTCTTTGTAAGTGATATTATTAATGCGTTGCTCTTATTCTATATAAATGCGTAGGCATAGAGCAGAAAACCGCATAAATACTGGGGTTTCACGCCGATATGGCTCAGTTGGTAGAGCAACGCATTCGTAATGCGTAGGTCATCGGTTCGAGTCCGATTATCGGCTGCGAAGAGCGGTGTTCATTTGAACATCGCTCTTTTATCATAAGAAAATAAGGAGTCATATCATGGCAGATACAGTGCTGAAACAGTACAAGGGTTTTGAAATCAAGAAAGTGGTGATCCCGGTTTCCGATGAGGAAATCGATGCCGCTATGAATCGCATTCAGCAGCATCATAAAGAAGTGGTTGAGGTTGATCGTCCCGCTGAAAACGGTGATAAACTGACACTTGATTTTACAGGCTACGTAGACGGTGAAGCTTTTGACGGCGGCGCTGCCGAGAATTATGAACTGGTGCTGGGTTCTCATACCTTTATCCCTGGTTTTGAGGATCAGCTGGTAGGCGCTGTGGCCGGTGCTGATGTTGATGTCAACGTGACATTTCCGGAAAAATATGCGCCGGAAGTCGCCGGTAAAGCGGCTGTTTTCAAATGCCATATCCATAAGATCACGACAGAACGGACCCAGTCCTTTGACGAGCTGGCCAAATCAGCCGGTCTTGAAAATGAAGCGGCTCTTCGCGACACCTGTGTCAAGCTGCTGGAGCATCAGAATGCCGCCAAAGCTGACAAGATCATGGAAACACAGGTCCGCAACCTGCTGGCCGATAACTATGTGGGTGAGGTGCCGGAGGATCTTCTGGAGGAAGCCTACAACGATACCATGGAAGCCACAGCCAAGGAAGTCGGCCTGACCGGCGACCAGCTGAAGGCTCAGTTTGAATCTTCAGAAGCCTTCAAAGAAGCCCTTGAGAACATCAAAAAGCAGGCCATGCTGCGGGCCAAAGGTTTCCTGGCTCTTGAAGAAATCGTCCGTCTGGAAGGTCTGGGCGTCAGTGTTGACGACGTGAAGGCTGAGGTGGCTCGTCTGGCCAAATCCTATGAGCTGGAAGAGGAAGAGTTCCTGAACTACGTGAAGATCAAGGATGTTGAGAATTCTCTGACCCATCAGAAGGCTCTCAATGTGGTGATGGAAAACCTGGTTGTGACAGAGGACTGATTGACATTATTTAAAATGCAACAGGCGAGTGATTTAACGATCACTCGCCTGTTTTTGTTCATGATAATTAACTATCCTCTGATTCTTGGTTTGCTTATCAAAAAATATCGGTTATAATCAAATTATCTATTGTCTTTTTGGAGGACAGATTTGCATGTACACCTATATCCTCATGCTTCAGGATTTTTTCACCAGTCATCATGTGCACTGGTTTATGATCTTCTTCACACTGATCCTTCTGCGTTGGGCGATCATTTTTTTCAATATGCTGCGCTACAAACCCTACACCTGCGAGAATAAAGACTTCTTTACGTCGGTCATCATTCCTGTTCTCGACGAGCCGGAGGACCTTTTCGCGGATGTCATCGCGAAGATTGGTGCGCAGCATCCCTCCGAGATCATCGTTCTCATCAACGGCCCCAAAAATGAGAAGCTCGAAAGTATCTGCCGCCGCCACAATGCTCTTGTTGAAAATGGCGCTTTGGCAGGAACTCAGGTTCGCTTTTATCACACCCCGATACCGGGTAAGCGCAATGCGATCCGCGAGGCTCTTGAGCAGACAGACGAAAAGTCCGATATCGCGATTTTAGTTGACAGCGACACAATCTGGACCGAGGGAACGTTGGAGGAGCTTCTGCGACCCTTCTCGGCCGATGACAAGATTGGCGGTGTGACCACCCGCCAGAAGATCCTCAAGCCGGAGCGCTGTCTCATCACCATGTTTGCCGATATGCTGGAGGACATCCGCGCCGAGGGCAGTATGAAAGCCATGAGTGCCGTGGGCAAGGTCGGCTGTCTGCCGGGCAGAACCATTGCCTTCCGCACATCGATCCTCCGCGCTGTTATCGATGAATTCATGAATGAGGTCTTCATGGGCATTCACAAAGAGGTGTCCGATGACCGGAGTCTGACGAATCTTACCCTGGAAATGGGCTATAAAACCGTTATGCAGGACACTTCGGTGGTCTACACCGATGCGCCGCTGCAGTGGAAGAAATTCATGCGTCAGCAGTTGCGCTGGTCCGAAGGCTCGCAGTATAACAATATCCGTATGACGCCCTGGATGGCTAAACATGCGAAACTCATGTGTTTTATCTACTGGACGGACATGCTGTTTCCGATGCTGCTGATCAGTGTTTACGTTAACATGGCGACATCCTTCGTCCTGCGCCATCTGGGTCATCCCATTATTGGCGTTACTTACAATGAATCTTTCCTGGTGACACTGATCCTGATCATCCTGGGCTGTATGCTGGGGTTCGGTGTTCGCAATCTGAAGGTTTTTGCCCGGAAGCCCTTCTACTACACACTGCTGATTCCGGTATTCATCGTGATCCTCACCATCATCATGACCCCCATCCGCATCCTTGGCCTCATGCGCTGCGCCGATGGCCTCGGCTGGGGCACCCGCAACCTGCAGACTGTGACAGAAACGTCATCTGACAAGCCTGCCTCATAAATGGCATGCCCTGCGCACGACAGGTATGCCCCGCACACGGTCGCTGCACAATGTCACCGTCAGCAAACAAACTCAAAAAACTGATCGCTGCCATACAACAGACAGCAGAATCACGTGACATGTGAGGGAACTGAAAAAGCCCTGCCATTCAGAGAAAACACCAAACGGTTTTCATAGGAGATTACTTTTACTATGACATTCAGGAAAACCATAAAAGGCCTCGTCCTCATCCTGGGACTCGCCGGCCTCATCATTTTCATCGTCCTGCGCTCCGATTATACTAACGCAAATCCAACGTGGCTCGAAATGCAAGAAGGCGAGTTGCCGAGCGAACATTTTCGAGATCAGAAGCTGATCGGCATCTACGACAGCGCGGAAAATAAAATTGCTAATACATACAAAAAGCAGTTGTCCATGGTCGGCTGGTTTCAGGAACTCAGCGAGCCGCTGGTCGGCGAGAATAAGCTGGTACAGGGCCTTGATCTTGGCTATTATGTGCCCTTTATCACCATTGAGCTCATGGGCGTGGAACTGACCGAGATACCAAACGGCACCTACGACGAAGAACTGACCAATTTTTTCAAGGCTGTTTCAAAGGGCGAGCGCCGCAATCGCCTGTTGTTTGTCCGCTTTGCCCACGAGATGGAGCCCTGGAAGTTCAACTGGTATCCGTGGCAGGCACAGGATCCGGCTGACTACATTGCCGCCTGGCGCTATGTCGTCAGCATGGGCCGCGAAATGGCGCCCAACATTCTGTGGGTCTGGTCCCCGACGAAGATGAGCGAGGACGCGCTGCCGTATTACCCCGGTGCTGCCTATGTCGATTACGTCAGCGAGACTTTGAACAATTTCTCCCACGAGTACCCGACCTTCGAGGAATATTACACCAATAAGGGCAACCGCGCCATGCTGGAAGCCCTCAACAAGCCTATCATTATCAGCGAATGCGGCTACACCTCCGAGGATCCCGAGGCGCAGCAGCGCTACCTTCTGGAAATGCTTGATTTTCTTGAAAATGATGACCGCATGCAGGGTATGGTTTTTCTTGACGAAGACAAATTACCCATAGATGGAGAGATGCGGTATTATCATTTCAGCAACAACAAAGAACTGATGACGGCTTTTATTGATAAAGTGGAGTCTATAAACCGTGAAAATGACAGATAAAACCACCGGTATGACACCGGAAAACACGCCTGTCAGCACAACAGGACAGCCGGTCGTTGGCGAAACAGGAAAACCGGCAGAAAAAACGGTAGCCGGAACAGAGGGGAAAAAGGCGGGGAATATGACATATCGCATCATCATGCGCGTTGCCACGATACTGGGCATCCTGTTCTTTTCCTTTATCGGCATCGTCATGAGCCGCCCGGCAACTTCAGATGCTGAGGGCACCATCAACAAGGCGGCTCATCACGAAGAACTGTTGCTAAGCTTTGAGCCCGGACTTAAGTATCAGGTCAGCATCCGGGAAACCGGCAAACTTGATAAAAATGTTTCCGGCGAGGATGCCGGCATGATCGACAGCGGCAACCCGCTGCAGTCCGTGTCCATGCAGATCGTCAATGCGACTGACCGGCATATCTATCCGCATATTCTCGGCATAGAATACCGTGTTCATGTCCGGGATGATGGCTGGGACGAACGTTGGAGAAGTGACGGCATCAGTGCCGGCACCGTCGATCCGGATCAATGGATCGATGCCCTGCAGATTCGTCTTACCGGCGAAATCGCCGACAATTACGATATCCGCTATCGCGTTCACGAGCCCGGTACAGGCTGGCTTGATTGGACCGAAAACGGCAAAACCGCCGGTACCATCGGCAGCGATGAAGGCGTGGATGGTATCACCGTGGAAATTGTGAAGAAGAACTAAAAAAAATGATGCAAAAAAGTCGTGCCCGGAAGCACGACTTTTTTTGTGGCCCAAATCTGGTGTTGAAAAATTTTGTTACAGGTTCTTCGTGGTTATAACCGAGGGGAATTTTTCGGACACGTGCCGAGGTATTCTTTATCTGTCAGATGACACAGCTATCGGATACTGACACGACAGCGACAATGACAGCGACCTGATAGAGATACATACATGTGCCATCGCAGATGAACATCTGACGATGATCAAACGGAAAGGATGGTCCCCTTATGAAAGGTTATGCAACAGAATTTGGTTATATGGGTTATGTAGACGGCAGCTACAAATTATTCTCCTGCGAGAGCGAATACGTTGAACTGATGAGCGAGTAACAGCGTCAACTGTATTGCGCCACCAGCTTTTCGGCCAGAGCCTTCATTTCATTGACCAGGCTTTCAGGTGCGGTGATGCGGATCCGTCCCCCCAGACCGGCCACCCATCCCAGGAAGTTTTCACTGGAAGAGATTTCAACTCGGGTTTTGAAATGATTTTCATCGGTGACGATCATGGGAATATCTTTGCCGAAACGGTCGATGACCACCGAGGCCATTCTGTTTTCGCATTCAAGTGAAACCGTCATGACCTCCCCGCCGAACATGCCGAAAAGTCCCTTGGCATAGCGCGGGATATCCATGGTCTTATAGACCTCAAGCCCCTCCCGTTTGGTGGAAAGGATGGTCATATCCAGCATCTTGTCCACCCGGTAATGCTTCATTTTCTCCCCGGCGGCATCGTAGCCCAGAAGATAATAGTATTCATCGTCCCAGATGAGAGCCCAGGGGCTGATGATATACCAGTCACCGTCCTTACGCAGCTCCATTTCCTTTTTCACATTCCACTGGAAGTAATGAAACCGGATCTGAGCATTGGAACTGATGGCGGTATGGATTTTGTCCACACTGTAGTAGACACTCTCATTCATGGTTTTGACGCGGCCTGAAATGAGAACCTGGCGCTGCAGATGCTGCGCTTCGTGGGTGCTCACCAGACTTTCCAGTTTTTTAATGAGAGCCCGGGATTTGCGTTCTGTGATGAATTTGGCGGACTGAACGGAATCCACCAGGAGCTTTAGCTCGGGCAGCTCAAAGTCCCGGCTTGTCAGCTTGTAGAAGGTTTCGCGCCCCACCTGTTCGGCGGTGATGTCCAGGCCGAAATCCCGGAGCTGCTCGAAATCATCGTAGAGCGTTTTCCGATCGGCACTCACACCGTAGTCATCCAACAGGGCCATGATCTCTTTCAGGGTGAGACCATGCTCCTCATCGGTGCGCTCTGAAAATATCTTGGCCAGATACAGGGCCTTTTGTTTCTGGTGAATGCCTTTAGCCATAGGTGTCTCCTTTAGTTTCGTTATAAGCATTATTTAATCCCTTTTTGGAAATGAAATCAAGCGCTTGATAGATATCACATTCTCTTCATGTCTGCTGCTCTTGTTTCACGCGACTTAGCAGAACTTTACAACGCAGGCTTTTTTTGGGCACTGTCTTTTGATACAATAGAATAGTTAAAGATATTTATGGATAAATCGCCCGCCTGAATAGGGGCAAGGAAGAGGCTTTATGGCTGACAAAACAAAGCGTACCGAAACAACCCGCATGATCAAGTTTGTTCTGTTTTCAATCAGTGCCGGTGTGATCGAGTTTGTTTCTTTCACATTGCTTAACGAACTGACACATCTGCCATACTGGCCCTGTTACCTGACGGGCCTTGTGTTGTCGGTCCTGTGGAATTTCACACTTAACCGCCGCTTTACCTTTAAGTCCACCACCAATGTGCCGGTGGCCATGATGAAAGTGTTCTGTTATTATCTGGTGTTCACACCGGTCACCACCATCATGGGCAATTACCTGTGCGAAACACTGGGATGGAATGAATACCTGGTAACAATCCTTAACATGATCCTCAATCTGGTGACGGAATACCTGTTCCAGCGTTACTTCGTGTATCGCCATTCTGTTGATACCCGCGCCGGTGAAGACAACACACAATCATAATTCATGTCGGTAAAGGGGATGCCGGACAGGACCGCATGCCCCATACAAAAGAAAATGAATGCATAGAAAAGACTGCAGCTGCTCACACAAAACGGTGAGTGACTGCAGTCTTATTTTTTGGTTGCTCAACGGATGATCCCGGGGTATCATAGGCGCTTCGTTGCCGGCTCGATAACATGGTCGTCGGAAAACGATGCGCAAAAGCCGAACCTTGCCTTCGGAAAACGATGCGCAAAGGCCGAATCTTGCCTTCGGGTTATCCCCCCATGACCTGACGCAGCTCCAGATACATATTCCGGTCACTGTCAAAGACAATAAGGTCGGCGGCTTCATCCACCTTCACCCATCTGGCATCGGGGACCTCGTCCGCCACCGGTATTTTCAGACCGTCCAGGCTTTTCCCGGGGAAAAATGTTACGGTGCGGCGGTCTTCCGGCAGGATGCTGGGGACCACAAAGCCCCGATGGGTATCCACAGTAATACGAATCCCGGTTTCTTCCATAACTTCGCGGATGGCTGTTTCGCCGGGAAGCTCTCGAGGCTCCGCATGACCTTTCGGAAATGACCAGCCCTTCCGGGTTTTGACCATAAGCACATATCCCTGCTCAAAGACCACGGCACCGAAGGAGTCGATGCCGGAATCCCCCAGCTCCTGAGCCTGCCAGATGGTAAGCCCAAGATCTCGCCGTCCCGGTACATAGTAGGGATAGAGAGGATCCTCTGTTTTTTCAACAGCCTTCAGGACGAAATCATCGGTAATGATCGATTTGTCTTTATCGTGACTGTAGGATTCAAAAAACAAACGGCCTTCCTCGAGGGAGGTCAGCGGCTGACCGAATTCCTCAGATAAACGCAGGCCTTCATAGGCGATGTGGTGGTTGTCAAGATAACGTTCTGTGCCAAGGCACCCGTCCCAGATCCGTTTTTCATTGACGGAAAAACGGTGGTAGGGGTAATCATGTTTGATGGAAAAGACCGGTCCCCGGCAAAGCTTGCGGGAGAGGAGCACGGTCTCCTCTGTGCTGCCGAAGAAGCAGAACACCATGGCATCAAAGAGCGGGGCTTCAGACTGAAGAGAGAAGATATCCTCACAGCGGATGTCAATGTTGGTGATGTTTTTCTTCCGGCAGTTATCGGCCAGCACCTCCAATGGCCCGGCATGACGATCGATGGCGGTGACCTGTTTCACATAGGGGGCCAGAGCCAGCGACAAATAGCCGCAGCCGCACCCGGCATCGCAGATATGCATATCCGGGGTAAGATGGGGCATCATTTTCGCAACAATGCCGTCGTAATAATGGGTTCTGTCGGCAGCCCGCCGGAAAAGGCGGACGGTATCATCATTCCACTGAAACATATGTTTGTCCTTTTTCTTCCAAATATTCAGGAGAAGAAGTATTTATTGTAATAAGTATACTACCTGAACCTGAATCTGAAAAATGGAATGACTATAACGTATCGAAAGTCTATGGTGCAAGATTGGGCAGGTCTCGAACACAAAACAATAAAAGAATGATAAAAAAATAACAAAACCCATTGACAAAAGATTAACGAAGGCTATAATGGGGCTTATCAAGCAGTAACAAATCAGGTAAGATACAAGCAACACGGTACCTGTTATCAAGATGTTCACAACGGAGGAGACATGGACACCATGGAAAACATTGCAAACAACAATGTCACACTGATCGATACACCGGAAGCACTCAGCGAGAAGATGGCTCTCATGAGAGAAGCTCAGAAGGCCTATGCTCAGTTCACACAGGAGCAGGTTGATGCTATTTTCCGCGCTGCCGCTATGGCTGCCAACAAGGCCCGTATCCCGCTGGCCAAGATGGCTGTTGCCGAAACAGGCATGGGTATCATCGAAGACAAGGTCATCAAGAACCACTACGCATCTGAGTACATCTACAACAAATACCGCAGCACCAAAACCTGTGGTGTGGTAGAAGAGGACAGAACTTACGGTATCCGCAAAGTTGCTGAACCGCTGGGCCTCATCGCCGCTGTTATCCCGACAACAAACCCGACTTCAACAGCCATTTTCAAAGCCCTGATCGCTCTGAAGACACGTAACGCTATCATCTTCAGCCCGCATCCCCGTGCAAAGAAGTGTACCGTTGAAGCTGCTCGTCTCGTATACGAAGCCGCTGTGAAGGCCGGTGCCCCGGAAAACATCATCGGCTGGATCGACGTACCGAGCCTTGAACTGACAAACAACGTTATGAAGGATGCCGACTGCATCCTGGCCACAGGCGGCCCGGGTATGGTCCACGCTGCTTACTCTTCAGGTAAGCCGGCTCTGGGCGTTGGCGCCGGTAACGTTCCGGCCATCATCGACAGCTCTGCCGATATCATCACAGCTGTCAACTCCATCATCCATTCCAAGACCTTCGATAACGGTATGATCTGTGCTTCCGAACAGTCTGTCACCGTTATGAGCGACATCTACGATGCCGTTAAGGCCGAATTCAAGGCCCGCGGCTGCTACTTCCTCAAGAAGGCTGAAATCGAAAAAGTCAGAAAGACCATCATCATCAATGGCGCTCTGAATGCCAAGATCGTTGGTCAGAAGGCCGCTACCATCGCCGAGCTGGCCGGTGTCACTGTTCCGGCTGATACAAAGATCCTCATCGGCGAAGTTGAATCCGTTGACATTTCCGAAGAGTTCGCTCACGAAAAGCTGTCTCCGGTTCTGGCTATGTACAAGGCCAAGACCTTCGACGAAGCTATCGAAAAAGCCGCTCAGCTGATCGCCGACGGCGGTTACGGCCACAGCGCTTCTCTTTACATCGATCCGCGTGAAGAAGAAAAGATCGCTGCTCATGCCGCTGCTATGAAGACATGCCGTATCCTGATCAACACACCGTCTTCACAGGGTGGTATCGGTGATATCTACAACTTCAAACTTGATCCGTCACTGACACTGGGCTGCGGCTCCTGGGGCGGCAACTCCATTTCCCACAACGTCGGGGTCATGGACCTTCTGAACATCAAGACCGTTGCTGAGAGGAGAGAAAACATGCTCTGGTTCCGTACTCCGGAAAAGATTTACTTCAAGAAAGGCTGCATGCCGGTAGCTCTTGATGAGCTGGGCACAGTCATGCACAAGAAAAAATGCTTCATCGTCACAGACAGCTTCCTGTATCAGAACGGCTATGTGAAACCGATCGAAGATAAGTTAAATGAAATGGGTATCCGTCATACCTGCTTCTCAGATGTTGCTCCGGACCCGACACTGGGTTGTGCCATCGAAGGCACCAAGCAGATGACAGCCTTCGCTCCGGACTGCATCATCGCTCTGGGCGGCGGTTCTGCTATGGACGCTGCTAAGATCATGTGGGTTATGTACGAACATCCGGAACTGGATTTCGAAGACATGGCCATGGACTTCATGGATATCCGTAAGCGTATCTACACATTCCCGAAAATGGGTGAAAAGGCTTACTTCGTAGCTATCCCGACTTCCTCAGGTACAGGTTCTGAGGTTACACCGTTCGCCATCATCACAGATGAAAAGACCGGTACAAAGTATCCGCTGGCTGACTATGAGCTGCTGCCGGATATGGCCATCGTGGATACCGACAACATGATGACACAGCCGAAGGGTCTGACATCTGCCTCCGGTATCGACGTCATGACACACGCTCTGGAAGCTTATGTTTCCATCATGGCTTCAGAGTTCACAGATTCTCTGGCTCTGAAGGCTACAAAGCTTGTCTTTGAAAACCTGCCGAAGGCTTATGAAGATGGCACAAATGTGGAAGCCCGTGATAAAATGGCTATGGCCTCCTGTATGGCCGGTATGGCTTTCGCCAACGCCTTCCTGGGTGTGAACCACTCCATGGCTCACAAACTGGGTGCCTTCCATCACCTGCCCCACGGTGTGGCCAACGCCCTGCTGCTGACATACGTTATGCGCTACAACGCCGATCCGGTTCCGTCAAAGATGGGTACCTTCCCGCAGTACAAATATCCGCACACTCTGGAACGTTACTGCGATATCGCCCGCTTCAGCGGCATTGTCGGCAAGAACGATCATGAAACCTTTGAAATGCTCATCGCTCGTGTCGAAGAGCTGAAGAAAGCTATCGGCATCAAGGAAAGCATCCAGGCCTACGGCGTAGATGAAGCTTACTTCCTTGAAACACTGGACGACATGGTCGAACAGGCCTTCAACGATCAGTGTACCGGTGCCAACCCGCGTTACCCGCTCCTTGAAGAAATCAAGAAACTCTATCTGATGGCTTACTACGGAAAGGAATATTCATTATGATGCTGAAAGATTTACAGATCATCAACAAAGGCGACAAGAAAACCATTTACCGTTCAGGTGATGATGTCATCAAAGTATTCGATCCGTCTCATCCGAAATCAGCCGTCTTTAACGAGGCTCACATCCATGCCGCAGCTGAAGATGCCGGTCTGCCGGTACCGACTCTGAAGAGCGTTGAATGCTTTGAAGGCGGTTGGGGTCTTGTGATGTCCCATTCAGAGGGCAAGACACTGGCCCAGATCATGGAAGAAGATCCGAAGAACTACAAGAAATACCTGGATCAGCTTATCGACATCCAGCTGGAAGTTAACAAATTCTCAGCCCCGAGACTGCGCAACACCATCGACAAGATGGCTGAAAAGGTCAACGAGCTGAAAGAGGAAATCGATCCGAGCACACGCTACGAGCTGCAGCAGAGACTGCGTGGTATGCGTCGTCACACAAAGATGTGCCACGGCGATCTGATTCCCTCCAACGTCATCATTCAGGAAAATGGCTACAAGGTCATTGACTGGTCACATGCCACACAGGGCAATGCCGGCGCTGATGCCGCTCTGACATATCTGCATTTCTGCCTGACCAACAAGGACTATGCCGAGTATTATCTTGACAGCTACTGCCTGAAGGCTGACCTGCCGAAGCAGTACATTCAGAAATGGATGCCCATCATCGCTGCCTACAAGCTGGGCCGCGTGAAGCCGGAAGACGAAAAACTTCTGCGCGAATGGATCGCCGTTGCTGAATACATGTAATCAGACATATTCAAAGTTTGTATCCCTTTTTGTCATCATAAAGAAAAGCACGCTCTGCCAAGGGCGTGCTTTTCTCATGGCCAAAAACAGGCTATAATAGACAAGATAGAGCATTTTCCGACCCGGTCGGATGTGTCCGCGGATCATCGGATGGTTCGTGAAAAAAAGAATGAAAGAGGACAGATTATGGACAATACCGTGAATACATCAGCCGCCAACACTTCTGAAGGCAACATGGGCCGCGTCATTAAGGATTATCCCTGCGGCTATGACAACACCGCCGGCCTCACCGTGTCAGTGGGCAAGGAACTGGGCCTGTCATTTCCGGAAACCTATTATGACAGTGATGCCATTGTAAAAATGGTGCTGGCTCAGAAGGAGAAGGACGGGGCGCCTTTTGCTGAGATTACCCTGGGTCGCTGTCTGGAGGCGGAAACGCTGGGTGCCGACGTGCGCATTGATGATTCCGAAGCCGGTCCCATGATCAATGATTATAAATATAACAAGGTGGAAGAACTTCTTGATATGCCGGCCGCAAATCTTGATCATCCGCGTCTGCAGGCTATCCTGGGGGCCGCCCGGAAGCTGTCTGCGATGGATGTGCCGGTGATGATCGAGATCGCCGGTCCCATCACTATTCTTAGCTTCCTGATGAAAACACCGAAGCTCTTCAAGGGTATCCGGAAAAGCCCGGAGGTGATGGCTCAGGTGCTCGAGAAGCTGGGGAATGATATCATCGCCATCATGGAGGCGGCCAAGGCAGCCGGTGTCAACATCATCAACTATTCCGATTCCGTGGGCGGCGTCAACATCCTCGGCCCGGAACTGGCGGCTGAGATGGTCCGCATTTTCACTAAGAAAATGGCGCTGCGGATGCGTGACCTTTCCGATGAAAAGACCATGGTCATCATGTGCCCGAAGACCACACTGGCCCTCATCGGTACCGGCAATGCCCGTTTTGAAAATGTGAAAATGGACAAGCCCATGCGTTACGGTGAGGCTATCCTGGCCATGAGACGGAAGGGCCGGATGGCGGGTCATATGTGCATCAAGAAAGTGGATTACGTTCTGAGCAACGGTCTGTTTAAGGAAGTGGTGCTCCTGTAAGAGGTGTGTGGATTTGTTGATCTGACTCGCATGCTCTATGGGAATCGGCATCGGCAATCCGGCCCGTCTTCTTTACGGGGATGACCATCTATATTATAATCAAAACGTGCTGTCGCCATACGGTCGTGGCGAAGAGATGAGAACCATCACCGTCAGGCATTCTGTCTTTCAATAAGCTGAGTGTGCGACAGCCAGTTCTGACAGGGGCATCGTTAATGCCCTCTGGTATAAAAAAGAAATCGGCATGTGTTGATACCGCGGCCGAACGGGAGGGACCATGAGTCTTACATTAAGAAAATACATTGAACCTGATTTTACAGCCGAGCAGTTTGTCAAGGCACCGAATGCTGTTCTTGAGAAAGCACCGGCAGACGGTGTGGCTCCGCTCACCTATCATGCCATGAGCATTTTCCCCGAGTATTTCAAGATCGATGGGAAATGGCTGCTGGCAGAAGAGAGCCGCATGGACTGCGTGCCGGTTTATAAGGATGGGAAGATTTCCGTTGTTGAATTCCGTCTCCTGAAGAAGGGTGATCTGGTTGTCTGCGGTCGTACCGAAAATGCAGAGGAAGGCATCTATATGTATCCGAACGGCTTCCGTGAAGAACGTGAAGACAAGGATGTGTTTGCTTTCCGTCAGAGCCGTTCCCGTGAGACGGCCTTCTCCATCGATTATGATGAACTGTATGACATTCTGAAACATGATAAAGATCACGGCAAGATCGTCTGGGTTATGGGTCCGGCCTTTGCTTTTGACTCAGATGCCCGTAATGCCTTCTCCAAGCTGGTGGAAGCCGGATATGTGGACGCTGTTCTGGCCGGCAATGCCCTGGCCACTCATGACCTTGAGGCGGCTTATCTGAAGACAGCCCTGGGCCAGGATATCTACACACAGAAGAGCCAGCCCAACGGCCACTACAATCATCTGGATACCATTAACCAGGTGAAATATCATGGCAGCATTGCCGAGTTTATCCGCAAAGAAAACATCGACAACGGCATCATTTACAATCTTGAAAAGTATAACATCCCCTATGTTCTGGGCGGTTCCATCCGTGATGACGGGCCGCTGCCGCCGGTCTATGGTGATGTTTATGAAGCCCAGAACGCGATGCGTGATCAGATCCGCGGGGCCACAACCGTTATCTGTATGGCCACCATGCTGCACACCATTGCCACCGGCAATATGACACCCTCCTTCCGGGTGATGCCGGATGGGACCGTGCGTCAGGTCTATTTCTATTGCGTAGACATTTCCGAGTTCACCGTCAATAAGCTCAGCGACAGAGGGTCATTGTCCGCCAAGGGCATCGTCACCAATGTTCAGGACTTCATCGTCACAGTGGCTAAGGGCCTCAAACTTCTGTAATAAAAAAATCCGCCGCACAAAAGTGCAGCGGATTTTTTATGCTCATTTTGAATGGTTATCAGATCTCATCGTGATCATTGTTATGATCATCGAAGAAGTCGTCATCGTCGTAATCGGAACCCAGTGTCTTGTGGATCAGCTCGGTGAGCTTTTCCTTCTTGGTGGCATTGGGATCGGAGGCCACGCGACCCGGATTCGGATCGTTGTCAATGTTGATGTCAGCCGGGGCCGGTTTCTTTGTGGCCGGTGCGGCTGTTTCGGCAACCGGGGCAGCGGCCTTTGCCGGAGCACCATTTTCGGCAGCCGGAGCAGCTTTCGGAGCCGGGGCAGCAGCGGCTTTCGCTTTGGCCTTATCGGCGGCGGCTAAGATGGCACGGGCATTTTCAAGCTCTTCCGGAGTGGGAAGCTTGGCTGTGGCCTGCTTGGCTTTAGCTGCATGGACGGTATCGGACATGTCATTTTTGATGACATCGTTGATTTCCTGGGCATTCATCTTGCCCGGCACATAATCGCTTTCGATGGGTTTGGCTTCACCACTGTAGCCCTGACGATTCTTCCAGGAACCGCGGCGGGCGGCAGCCTTGGCCAGAGCCCGTTCCTCGATGCGGCGGTTGATGCGATTCTGGCGGATGGTGCGGATGGTGTACATGATGACACGGATCACGATCATCAGGATCAGGAAGACGATGATGGTGAAAACCAGCTGCGTCTTCTTCGTCAGGAAGCCGTACACCCCGAGGATGATGGAACCGATGACAAAGACATAACGGCAGAAGCGCGCCAGTGCATTGGTGAAGATCAAAGCGACCAGGAAGATCACAAGGCCGATGATCAAAATGATAAGATGCTCTTTAAACGCACCGGAAAGATAAGCCGGCAGCGCCTTGAGCATGTCAAGAACTGCGTTCATGGAGTACCTCCGTTTGGTATTGATGGTATTACTGACATAGACATGCATTCACATGCCTTCTTATGCTATCATATATCTATTTGAAATTCCAGCATTATGTGGTAGAATCAGCCTGTATATGAATGAAACGGAGGCTTTTATGAGCAATAACGAGACAGTGACGGCAGCAGCCGATACCACCTTAAATGAAAATGAAAAGTCCAAAAACTTCATTGAAAATCTGATCGACAAGGATCTGGCAGAGGGCCGTTACGACACAGTGGCCACTCGTTTCCCGCCGGAACCCAACGGTTATCTGCACATCGGTCATGCCAAGTCCATTATCTTAAACAGCGGTCTGGCCGAAAAATACCACGGCACCTTTAACCTGCGCTTCGATGATACAAATCCGACAAAGGAAAAGACGGAGTTTGTGGAATCCATCCGTAAGGACGTGGAATGGCTGGGAGCAAAATTTGACGATCGTCTGTTCTTTGCTTCCGATTACTTTGATACTATGTATGAAAAAGCTGTGCTCCTCATCAAGAAGGGCCTGGCTTATGTCTGCGATCTGAATGCCGATGAGATCCGCGAATACCGCGGCACTCTGACAGAACCGGGCAAGAACAGCCCCTATCGCGACAGATCTGTCGAAGAGAATCTGGAACTCTTCGAAAATATGAAAAACGGTATGTACGAGGACGGCACTCACGTGCTGAGAGCCAAGATCGATATGGCTTCACCCAACATCAATATGCGTGACCCGATCCTTTACCGTATCGCCCATATGACACACCACAACACCGGTGATAAATGGTGCATTTATCCGATGTATGACTTCGCTCATCCCATCGAGGATGCCATCGAAGGCATCACACATTCCATCTGTACACTGGAATTTGAGGATCACAGACCGCTTTATGACTGGGTTGTTAATAACACCGACTGGGTGCATCCGCCCCGTCAGGTTGAGTTTGCCAAGCTGTATCTGACCAATGTGGTCACCGGCAAGCGTTACATCAAGAAGCTGGTCGAGGAAGGCGTTGTGGACGGCTGGGACGATCCGCGTCTGGTGAGCATCGCCGCCCTGCGCCGCAGAGGCTTCACACCGGAATCCCTGCGTTTCTTCGTGGACACCGTCGGTGTCAGCAAGGCCAACAGCTCCGTTGACTATGCGCAGCTGGAATACTGCATCCGCGAAGATCTGAAGATGAAGCGTCCGCGTATGATGGCTGTGCTTGATCCCATCAAGCTCGTTATCGACAACTATCCGGAAGGCGAGATCGAATACCTCGATGCCGAAAACAATCTGGAGAATCCGGAACTGGGTTCCCGCAAGATCCCCTTCGGCCGCGAGCTTTATATTGAACGGGATGACTTCATGGAAGAACCAATCCCGAAATACAAACGTCTCTATCCGGGCAACGAAGTGCGTCTCATGCACGCTTATTTCGTGAAGGCTGTCAGCTGTGAAAAGGATGAAAATGGCAATGTGACCGTGGTCCATGCCACTTACGATCCCGAAACAAAGGCCGGCTCCGGTTTCACAGGCCGTAAGGTCAAGGGCACCATCCACTGGGTGGAAGCTTCTTCTGCCTACAGAGCCGAGGTCCGTCAGTATGAGAACCTGATCGATGAAGAAAAGGGTGTTTACAACGAAGACGGCACCATGAATATCAACCCGAATTCCATGACCATCATCAACACAGCGGTTATGGAACCGGCCCTGAAAGAAGCTAAGAGCGGTGACAGCTTCCAGTTCGTCAGAAACGGCTTCTATTGTGTCGACTCCAAATATTTCAAAGAGGGCAAGATGGTCTTCGGCCGTATCGTGTCCATGAAGAGCTCCTTCAAGCTCCCGCAGAAATAAGAGGTGACCCATGAAAAAAGCCTGTGTGTTTGATCTTGACGGCACACTGCTTTATACACTTGAATCCATCGCCTTTGCCGGGAATGCGGCACTGGCGCTCCTGGGCTATCCCCCCGAGCCGGAAGAGGCATATGCCTATTACTGCGGGGAGGGGGCCGATGTCCTGGTCAGACGTATCCTTGAAAAAAATGGTGACACCGAGCCTTCTCATTTTGAGAAGGCTGTTGCCATGCATCGAAAAACCATTCACGAAAATGCATCTCTCGGCGTTCGCCCCTATGCGGGCATCCCGGAAGCTCTGAAGGCACTCAAGGCCAAGGGCCTTAAGCTGGCAGTCTGTTCCAATAAACCGGATAATGCCACCCGGGAAGGGATCCGTGAGATGTTCGGCGAGGATGTGTTTGATGTTGTGATGGGCCAGAAGGATCCCTTAAAACGGAAGCCCTGGCCGGATATGCCCCTGGCCATCTGTGACACCCTGGGTGTCACCCCCTCGGAATGTCTTTATTTCGGAGACACCGGTACCGATATGCAGACTGCCCGCGCCGCCGGCATGACCGGCATCGGTGTTCTGTGGGGGTATCGAACCAAAGAGGAACTGATGGAGAACGGAGCCGTCCGCCTCATCGCGGATCCCTCCGAAATTCCGGGATTGACAGGAGAAGATTGGTGATCAAGTTAATAGCCAGTGATGTTGACGGGACGCTTCTTACCAGTTATGTTGATAAGATAAAACCCGATGTGATAGAATGTATTCGGCAGTTGAAGACGCAGGGTGTTTTGTTCTGCGCCGCCAGCGGCCGTCAGTATGCGAATCTGGCCCGGACCTTTCACGAGGTAAAGGATGACATTGCCTATATCTGTGAGAACGGGACATTGATCGTGAAGGATGGCAGCCCCATTTTCAAAGCGGAACTGCCGGACGATATAGTATTTGATATTTTGAAGACAGCCGGTACAAGACCGGGCCTGAAGCTGCTCATTTCCGGAGAGCATCACAGTTATATTCAGGATGATCCGGATTTTTACGATTTCCTGACCAATACTGTCGGAAATGATGTGGTGCGGGTCCCGGATATTCTTGTGAAAAAGGATGCCTACCTGAAAATGTCCCTCCTGGTGGAGGCAGGTGTGGGTGAGATTTACGACCGGGAATTTGAATGGTGGCATCAGCGCTACGGTGACAGGGTCACGGTGGTGCGTGCCGGTATCGGCTGGATCGATGTGATGCCTCAGGGCCTCAACAAAGGATCGGCGCTTCGCCGATTGATGGCGCTTCAGGACGCCGCCCCGGATGAGGTGATGACCTTCGGCGATAATTACAATGACGAGGAAATGCTGACCTTAACACCGCATAGCTACGCCATGGATAATGCACCGGAACCCGTCAAGGCCATGGCCGCCCATACCTGTCCGGATGTGGGGCAGATCCTGAAAACCTTATTATAAGTTTGGGAAAATGAGTTTCCCGAAAGCCGCGCACTTCGCGCTTACCTGTTAGGAAAGGAGAAGATAAGATGAGCATGTATTCCGATGAATGTCTGGAGGTCTTTCTGAAGCTGCAGGATCGTCTTTTTGATGAACCGGTTGCCGATACTCCGGAGGAAGCCGACGCTTTCCTGGAAGACTGCATGGCCGAGGTCGTCGATTCTCTTGACGATGTAAGAGAGTATCTCGAAGAGAGCGGCATGGATGTGGATGGTCTTTCAGACGAAGAACTGGAAGAACAAAGCGAGGTATTCCCGCTTCCCGGCGGCAAATACCTGATTGTTGAAGGGTAAAATGACAGTTGAGAATCAGCTGACTGCGATATAAGCGAAAGGAATGTATATGAAGTACGATGTCATAATTGTTGGTGCCGGCCCCGGCGGTATTTTTTCAGCCTATGAACTGATGAAGTCAAATCCGAATCTCAAGATCGCTGTTTTCGAAACAGGCAATCCTCTTGAGAAGCGTCATTGCCCCATCGACGGCAAGAAAGTCAAATCCTGTATCCACTGCAAGACCTGTGCCATCATGAACGGGTTCGGCGGTGCCGGTGCATTTTCAGACGGTAAATACAACATTACCAACGACTTTGGCGGTACTCTGTATGAATACATCGGCAAGGAAAAAGCTCTTGAACTGATGCAGTATGTGGACGACATCAACATGGCCTACGGCGGCGAAAACTGCAAGCTGTTCTCCACAGCCGGTTCAGGCTTCAAAAAGCTTTGCCTGCAGAATAAGTTAAGACTGCTGGATGCCTCTGTCCGTCATCTGGGCACAGACATCAACTACGTGGTGCTGGGTAACCTCTATGAAGAAATGAAAGACAAGATCGACTTCCATTTCCTCACACCGGTAGAAAATATCGAAGTGATCGACGGCGGTTATCGCATTGTGACGGCCAGGGAAAGTTATGACTGCACATATTGTATCGTGTCTGTGGGTCGCAGCGGCAGCAAGTGGATGGAAACCATCTGCAAGAACCTCAACATCGAGACCTTATCCAACCGTGTTGACCTGGGTGTCCGTGTTGAGATCCCGGCCGTTATTTTCTCCCATCTGACAGATGAGCTGTATGAAAGCAAGATCGTCTATCAGACAGAGAAATTCGAAGACCGTGTCCGTACCTTCTGTATGAACCCGAACGGTATTGTTGTTAATGAAAATACCAACGGCATCATCACCGTTAACGGCCACAGCTTTGAAGATCCGGCCAAGAAGACAGACAACACCAACTTTGCCCTTCTGGTGGCCAAGCATTTCTCCGAGCCGTTCAAAGACAGCAACGGTTACGGCGAAAGCATTGCCCGTCTGTCCAACATGCTGGGCGGCGGCGTTATCGTACAGCGTTTCGGCGATCTTGAAAGAGGCCGTCGCAGCAACGTGAAGAGAATGGAAGAAAACTCTGTCCGTCCGACACTGGCGGCCACACCGGGCGACCTGAGCCTTGTACTGCCGAAGCGTATTCTGGACGGTATCATTGAGATGATCCATGCCCTGGATAAGATCGCACCGGGTACAGCCAACGACGATACACTGCTTTACGGTGTGGAAGTTAAGTTCTACAACATGGAAGTCAAGCTGGACAACAACTTGGAAACTGTCCACAAGGGCCTTTACATGATCGGTGACGGCAGCGGTGTGACACACTCCCTGTCCCACGCATCCGCCAGCGGTGTCTATGTAGCCCGCCAGATTCTGGAAAAGGTTAACTGATATTAAACAAAGACAACACATCCCCCGCCTTATGTCGAGATGACACAGGCGGGGGTCTTAACATCATCTGCATAAGTTGTACAGGAGGCGAAAATGAGCGATTTCACACATTTTAACGATCAGGGACGTGCCCGCATGGTGGATGTGGGCGAGAAGGCCCCCACACACCGCACGGCTACAGCCGGAGCCAGCGTCCTGGTCAACGACCATACCTTTGAACTCATCCGTTCCGGCGGTATGAAAAAAGGCGATGTGCTCACTGTGGCACAGATCGCCGGTATTATGGGGGCCAAACGGACACCGGATATCATCCCCATGTGTCACCCCATCATCATCGGCGCCATCGATCTTCATCTGTCTCTGGATGAAGAAAAGAAGAGTGTGGAGATCCGGGCCACGGTTTCCTGCGACGGTAAAACCGGCGTGGAAATGGAAGCCCTGACTGCCGTTTCCACAGCAGCGCTCACGGTCTATGACATGTGCAAGGCCGTGCAGAAGGATATGATCATCACCGACATCCGTCTCCTGGAAAAGACAGGTGGTGTCCACGGTGATTACCATCGGGATCCCGCAGCAGATCGCATCAGCGATGCCGGCTCTGTCCGCATCAGTTGATGGGCAAAAACGTGAAAAGACCGGAGCCTGGGCTCCGGTCTTTTCATATTTCACATGAGCACACGCTCCAGTCGATTCATGGCTTCTTCCAGCAAGGCCATGGAGGTGGCATAGGAGATGCGGATGTGTCCCGGGGCCTCAAAGGCTGAACCCGGCACCATAGCCACATGGGCTTCTCCCAGCACATATTCGCAGAAATCCACATCGTTGCCGATGACATGACCTTTCATGGTACGGCCGATGTAGGGTTCCACATTGAAGAGCACATAGAAGGCCCCGTCAATGGGGGTGAAGCTGATGCCCGGCATGGCGGCCAGACGTTTGGTGACGTAATCACGGCGTGTCTCGAAGGATTGCCGCATCATTTCCGTATCATCCTGAGGACCGGTGAGGGCCGCAAGGGCTGCCTTCTGCACCAGTTCGCTGACACAGGTGGTGATCTGACTCTGGATCTTGGTCATGGCCGTGATCACAGTCTGCGGGCCGGCGGCATAGCCGATACGCCAGCCGGTCATGGCATGGGATTTAGAAAAACCGTTGATGGTGATGGTCCGACGTCTGATCTCATCGTTAAAGGAGGCGATGCTTACGTGGCGGGCCTTTCCGTAAATGATCTTCTCGTAGATCTCGTCCGCCAGCACAAAGAAATCATGCGCGACGGCCAGATCAGCCAGAGCCTTGAGGCACTCGGCTTCATACACAACCCCGGTGGGATTGCTGGGGGAGCAGATAATAAGCGCCTTTGTTTTGGGTGTCACCGCCCTGCGGATCGCTTCGATATCCAGCTGATTGGTGGCCGGATCGGAGGGGACTGTCACAACGGTGGCGCCCGTCATCCGCACCATTTCCGGATAACTGACATAACAGGGGGTGGGAATGATGATCTCGTCCCCGGGTCCTGCGATGGCCATGAGCGCACTGTAAAGCGCCTGCTTGGCCCCGACGGAAATGAGGATCTCTTTCGGATCATAGGTAATGCCGTTATCCTTGGCCAGCTTGTCGCAGATGGCCTGACGGAGCGGCAGGATGCCGGCCCCGGTGGTGTAGCGGATCGGTTCGTTATCAAGCGCATAGCGGACAGCGTCACGGATATAGGCCGGTGTGGGGAAGTCCGGTTCGCCCACATTTAAGGAAATGATGTCCACGCCCTTTTCCTTGAGCTCGGCGACCTTCGCCACAATGACGGAGGTGGGAGAGCCTTTGATCATGGACATTCTTGATGCAAGTTCTGTTGACATGTTTGATACCTCAAAAAAATGATACTCTCATAATACTCAAAAATAAGTATCCATCGCAATATTTAACATTTAAAAAAAATGTGTTATGATATAAAATTATCGGGTTTGCAATGGGACAAAAAAGCAAACATCAGGAGATGATTATGTCAGACGTCAATAAGCTGAAACAGGATATTCAGGCACTGGATGCCCGCATCGATGATCTGTGCCGGGAAAAACAGACATTGAACCGTGAATATCGGAAACTCACAAAAACAGAAGAACTGGTCAACGACCGTTTTGTCATTTACAGACGCTGGAACGACGATCACCGGGAACCCATTAAGGATCCCTTTGTTGTCTACCAGGGTGAACCGGGGGCCTTCAGCGAAATGGCTGCCATCAATTATTTCGGTAAAGGCGTGAAAACCAAAGGCCTTTACAGCTTCGAGGATAATTTCAAGGCGCTGCGCTGGGGCGAGGCGGATTACGCCGTGCTGCCCATCGAGAACTCATCCACCGGGGCTATCCGTCAGGTGTATGACCTTCTGGGCCAGTACGCCTGCTTCATGGTGGGTGAGACCACGGTGAAGGTTAACCAGAGTCTGATGGTGCTGCCGGGGACAAAGATGGAGGATATCACCACCGTGTATTCCCACGAGCAGGGCCTTTTCCAGTGTGAACAGTTTCTGAATCAGCACCGCGACTGGCGCCAGGTGCCCCAGGCCGACACCGCCGGTTCTGCGAAAATGGTAGCGGAAATGGGTGATCCCCATATCGCTGCGATCTGTTCTTCCAGAGCCGCTGAGATCTATGGTCTTGAGGTCCTCATCCCGGTGGTCAATTACAACGCCTGCAACACCACACGTTTCGTGGTGATCTCACCCCGCATGGAATTCCGCGAGGGTCGGGACAAGGTCTGCATTTCTTTCAAGGCACCCCACGAATCCGGGTCTCTGTTTGAAATCCTGTCCTTATTCAAGACAAATCATCTCAATCTTGTGAAACTGGAATCCCGCCCGGTTATCGGCCGCAACTGGGAATACATGTTCTTCATGGAATTCACAGGGGATCTCCAGGCTGAAGGAATGGACATCATCATGCAGCAGCTGGTGGATGCCACATCCGACCTGAGAGTCTACGGCAATTTCCCGTCAAATCTCGAATAAAAAGCAACAAAGGAGTTTGATTATGGCAAGAAAAGGTAGTTTATCCATCAACAGCGAAAATATGCTGCCGATCATCAAAAAATGGTTGTATTCAGATCACGACATTTTCGTGCGTGAACAGATTGCCAACGCATGCGATGCCATTACAAAACTGAAAAAGCTGGAGGGTATCGGCGAATACAAGCCCGCCGAAACACCTGACTATAAGATCCGCGTCGAAGTGGATCCGGAAGAGAAGACACTGAAATTTATCGATAACGGTATCGGTATGACAGAGGACGAAGTGGTGGAGAACATCACACAGATCGCCTTCTCCGGTGCCACCAAGTTCCTTGAAAAATACCAGGGCACAACCGATGCCGATCAGATCATCGGTCATTTCGGTCTTGGTTTCTATTCCGCCTTCATGGTGGCTGACGAGGTGCACATCGATACCCTGTCCTATCAGGAAGGGGCCAAGCCGGTTCACTGGGAATCCGACGGCAGCACGGAATACACCATCGACGAAGGTGATCATCAGGAAAATGGGACGGCCATCACCCTGTTCCTCAACGATGACTGCCTGGAGTTCTGCAACGAATTCCGCATCCGTGAGATCCTGAAAAAATACTGCTCCTTCATGCCGGTCCCCATTTTCTTAAAGGAAACCGGTGAGGCTGCCGATAAGAAACGGGCCGAGGAGATCGACCGCATCAACGAAGAAAATCTGAAGGCTGCCAGGGAGGCTGAGGAGAAGGGTGAAGAGGCACCGCCGATGCGCACCGTGCCGGAACCGGAACCCATCAACGACATCCATCCGCTGTGGACTCGTCAGCCCGGCGACTGCACCGATGAGGATTACAAGGCCTTCTATCGCAAGGTTTTCAACGATTATAAAGAGCCGCTGTTCTGGATCCACCTGAACACCGATTATCCGTTCAATCTGAAGGGTATCCTGTACTTCCCGAAGCTGACCAACGAGTATGATGCCGTGGAAGCTGAGATCAAGCTGTACAACAATCAGGTTTTCATCGCTGACAATATCAAGGAAGCTGTGCCGGAATTCCTGCTGAGCATGAAGGGCGTTATCGACTGCCCGGATCTGCCCCTTAACGTGTCCCGGTCTGCCCTGCAGAACGACGGGTCTGTTAAGAAGATTTCCGATTATATCGCCCGTAAGACAGCGGATAAGCTGAAGAGCCTGTGCAACACCAAGCGCGACGAATACGCCGCCTGCTGGGATGACATCAGCCCCTTCATCAAGTTTGGCTGCCTGAAGGACGAAAAGTTTGCCGACCGTATGCTGGATTACATGCTGTACCGCGACCTGGAAGGCAATTACATGACACTGAAGGAATTCCTTGAGAAGGAATATCCGGCTGCCGATGCCTCCGAAGAAAATGAAGAGGCTAAGGCAGAAGACAGCGCAGCCGCAGAGGCTTCTGCTTCCGAAAATGAGGCTGCCGACAAACCGGCGGAACCGAAGACGGTCTACTATGTGACAGACGAGGTCAAGCAGACTCCGTACATCAACATGTTCAAGAGCCGTCAGAAAGATGCCGTGATCTTCGTGCATCGCATCGACTCTGCTTATATTGAAATGATCGAGCGTCGCGATCAGACTGTGAAATTTGCCCGGATCGACTCCGGTATTGCCGATGATCTGAAGTCCGATGAGGTTGTCAGCGATGAAGATAAGACAGCCCTCACAGAGATTTTCCGGAAGCATATCGGCAACGAAGCTCTGGAAGTGGCCGTGGAGCACATGGCTGATGTGGACACTGCCGCCATCATGACACTGTCTGAGGAAGGCCGTCGTCTTCAGGATATGCTGAAACTTTACGGTCTGGATGAGTCAAATGCTTCTGCTTATGGCGCCATCGAGGTGCTGACACTGAATGCCGCTCACCCGCTGGTTCAGTTCGTTCTGCAGCATAAGCGCTCACAGGCTGTGCCGGTGATCTGCCGTCAGCTCTATGACCTGGCTGTTCTGTCCCATAAACCGCTGTCAGCGGAAGAAATGGCCGCCTTCGTTAAACGGAGCAACGACATCATGATGCTGCTCACAAAGTAATAGCGAGCTATACAATAACTGAAAAAGCCGTCTGTCTGAAGAATCAGGCAGGCGGCTTTTGTGTTGCTTATGGGTGAGTGACATCATCATAGTGCGGTGATGCCGCTATCATGGAATGTTCAGTTTTCTTCGAGGGTTATGCCTTTTTCCTTGAAGAAGCGGACGACGGACTGATCCCACATCTGGTCAATGGCCTTATCCGCCGGGAACTGACGTTGGGCAGAGCCGGTGGTGATCATGACGCGACGGCC
The DNA here is from genome assembly GCA_030526195.1 of Lachnospiraceae bacterium. GTDB lineage: Bacteria > Bacillota > Clostridia > Lachnospirales > Lachnospiraceae > Chordicoccus. The sequence goes on along the minus strand of JAUNDG010000012.1, from coordinate 18,806 downwards.
GTCATAGCGGATGTTGAGAAACAGGGCATGCAGGTCCGGGATGCGGGCCTCCAGGCCGTGGCCGGTCATGAGCTTTTGCATATCCTCCGGGGTGATCTGGAAGACCATTTTAAAGCTTAAGGGGGTCCGTTTCCCTTTGATCATGTCGAAAATATGGGGGCGCAGCAGCGGCCAGGGGGTAAAGCTGCCATCGGCAGGGTGGGCTGAAGAAGATTTATCGCCGTCGGCAGACTCATTTTCATCAGAAGCATCCATATAGGCGGCATGGAAAGTGCCGTCGATGGTGTAGGTGCAGAAGGTGGTTACCTGACCTTCGCGGAAAAGAAAACGGTCAAAGGCTGTGCCGGTTAACAAAGCGGCCATAAAGGCCCGGGTTTCGTGGATATAATAGGCGATCACAAGGAACCTCCCGTCGTGTTGATAGTTCAAGTGTACCATATTTTGAATGGAAAAAAACGGACAGCATTGAGAAAAATCGGCAACGGGATAAAAAGCATAAATCCTGATATCGGTCAACTGAATATGGATGGGAAAACCGTGCGCAACGATGGTGAGAATATGTGTTGACAGAACGGACGTCGTTGTGTATGATTGGTTACGTAGTAATCAATACTACATAACAAAGAGAGGAAAAATATAAGAACTGTCACATGAAAACCCGGGATAATCAGGCTAAGCGTTATAGAATCAAGCGGTTATGCGCACCTGACCGGGAGCAACACAAGGAAAACATCGAGCGAAAGGGTATAAGGGGTGAGCCTCATGGGGTATAAGATTGTTGTAGACAGCGGTTGTGAGATTACAGAAGATATGAGAGCGGCAGCGGATATCGCGATCGTGCCGCTGACTCTGGAGATTGGCACGGAGACGATCACAGACGACGGAGCTATGAGTCAGCAGGAGATCATTACCCGCATCGCTGCTGCAAGCAACTGCCCGAAGACAGCCTGCCCTTCACCGGAAGCTTATGCTGATAAGTATGCAGGCGAGGCCGACCGGGTGTATGTGGTTACCTTAAGTGCCGCCCTGTCCGGGTCATATGCCAGCGCTAATGTGGCCAAAGCCATGTATGAGGAGGAGCACCCGGAGGCACAGGTTTATGTGTTTAATTCACGCTCAGCCTCAGTGGGCGAGACGTTGATCGTGCGCCGTATTATGGAACTTGAAGCGGAAGGCCTCAGCTTTGAGGAAGTGATCGCGGAAACAGAAGTCTATATTGACGGTATGAAGACTTATTTTGTGCTGGACAATCTGGAAACCCTGAGAAAGAACGGTCGTCTGTCAGGTCTGAAGGCCCTGGCGGCCAATATGCTGCAGATCAAGCCTATCTGTGTGTCCACAGCGGACGGTCAGATCGAGCAGATCGATCAGGCCAGAGGCATCAAGCGGGCCGTGGAGAAGATGGCCGCTTATGTGGCGAAGGCCCAGGATACAACGGGCCGCAGACGCTTTGGTATCAGCCATTGCAACGCACTTGACCGGGCTCATGCCATCCGTGAGCGTCTCATGATGCATGTGCGCAGCGGCGAAGCGGTTTTTGCGGAAACCGGCGGCCTCAGCACCGTTTATGCCAATGACGGCGGCATCATTATGGCTATTTGATTGACATATTTACAAAAAGGGCTTTATGGGCTATAATAATGGCGTTATTTTTTAACCATAAAGGGGTAGAAGTCAATGAGCCAGAAAAAGGTAGATGCCTATAAAGACTATAAAAAGAACAGAAAAGAGATTCTGAAGAAAGAAAAGAGATCCCGTCGCATCGGGACAGCCGTTGCTGCCATCGTCGGTATTGTGATCGTCGGCTGGCTGGGCTGGTCTGTTTATTATAATGCCACCAAACCGGCTGAAGGGACAGAAGCCCAGGTGGAGACTGTTGAGATGGATGTATCCGACGTCACAGAGTATACAGAAACTCTTGAAAACAGCTTCTATTAAGAAAAATCGATAGAGGAGATGCCATCCGGCGTTTCCTCTATCTTTGCGTGTGGGAGAGTGTGCAGCTCATCTCGGTGACCTTCGTTCGCCAGGTGTCCGCTTTACGCCTGCCATGCAAGTCTGTCGGGAATACAAAATAAAGCCGCCGCATGAAGCGACGGCTCGGTTGTTCAATGTTGGGTTTTATTTATCGTGTGATATATTATAAAGCAACAACATTAGCAGCCTGCGGACCACGCGGGCCATCAGCCAGATCATAAGATACGGCCTGACCTTCTTCTAATGATTTGAAGCCTTCACACTGGATGGCTGAGAAGTGTACGAATACATCCTTGCCATCTTCGCCTGTGATGAAGCCGTAGCCCTTTTCTGCGTTGAACCACTTGACTGTTCCCTTGTTCATTTTACTTCCTCCATAGATTGTACAAAAAAATGCTCTGCCGGGTATAAAAAAATTCACCGGCTATGAGAGACCATATGGTTGCATCTAATCTCTCATAACAAGTGAATGACCGGTTGCATTACCTAAAACAATTTGTTCTCACTAAAAAATATTATAGAAGCCTTACCATTGATAGTCAAGCATAATATGTGATATTCCACAAAAAAAGGCTCGAAATTCAATCTTTTATTAGAAGGTTTAATCGTGTATCATAGAACCGTAAAAGGAGATCTTTGTCTATGAGTATAATTATCAAAAATGGACGGGTCATCGATCCGGCTTCCGGTACCGATGCTGTCAAAGACATTTTCATTGAAGGCGATCGTATCGCCGCCATGGGTGATCTGGGCGACAGACAGGCGGACCGGGTCATCGATGCCTCCGGGCTTGTGGTCATGCCGGGTTTGGTTGACCTGCATGTTCATTTAAGAGATCCGGGATTTGAATATAAGGAAGATGTGGAGAGCGGCTGCAAGGCGGCGGCCAGAGGCGGGGTCACCTCCCTCCTGGCCATGGGTAACACCAAGCCGACCATGGATAACGCCGACCGCATCAGCTATGTGACCAATAAGGCAAAGGCCTTGTCCACGATCCATGTCTATCAGGCCGGGACCGTGACCATCGGATTGGCCGGTGAAGAACTGACCGATATTGATGCCATGGCTGCTGCCGGTGTTAAAGCCCTGTCCGAGGATGGCAAGTCTGTCATGAATGCCGCTCTTCTGGAGGAGGCTATGAAAAAATGTGCCGAGCACGACATGCTGATGGCGTCTCATTGTGAGGATATCACCCTGGTAAAAGGCGGTGTGGTCAATGAGGATGCCTGGACCGAAAAACTGGGTCTTAAGGGCATCAGCAATGCGGTGGAGGATGTGATCACAGCCCGTGATGCCATTCTGGCCGAGCATACCGGCTGCCGGTTGCATCTGTGCCATTGCTCAACAGCGGGGTGCGTCGATATCATCAAAGGGGCAAAGAAGGCCGGCGTTGACATTTCTGCTGAAGTCTGCCCCCATCACTTTATCCTCACATCTGCGGATATTCCGGGCAATGATGCCAATTACAAGATGAATCCGCCCCTTCGGACGCAGAAGGATGTGGATGCGCTTATTGCCGCCCTGGCGGATGGCACCATCAGCTGCATCAGCACCGACCATGCGCCGCACGGTGCAGAAGAGAAGAGCCGCCCCATTGAAAAGGCGCCCTTCGGTATCGTCGGTATTGAAACCTCAGCTGCGCTGACTTACACCGCACTGGTGAAGACCGGTGTGCTGTCCCTTATGCAGATGGCTGAAAAAATGAGTTATAATCCGGCTAAGGTTCTGAAGATCGATGCCGGTTATCTGGCAGAGGGCGGACCCGCCGACCTGGCCGTCTTTGACTTTGACCATGCCTACGTCATCGATCCGTCTGAGTTTGCATCTAAAGGCAAAAACACACCCTTTGCAGGGCGTGAAGTATACGGCCGCACACGTCTGACCGTGAGCGGCGGCACAATAGTCTGGGAGGAGTTATCATGATCAGTCAGTTAATCAAAGGTATCAAAGAAAAGAATGCCCCTATCGTTGTCGGTCTTGACCCGATGCTGTCTTATATCCCCGAGGATATCACAGCCCGTTGTTTTGCTCAGTATGGCGAAACACTGGAGGGTGCAGCTGAAGCCGTTCTTGAATTCAACAAGGGTCTGGTGGATGCGGTTTACGATTTGGTACCGGCCGTGAAGCCGCAGATTGCTATGTACGAACAGTTTGGTATCCCGGGTCTTCTGGCTTTCAAGAAGACAGTGGATTACTGCCATGAAAAAGGTCTTGTGGTCATCGGCGATGTTAAGAGAGGCGACATCGGTTCCACATCAGCCGCTTATGCCAATGCTCATCTGGGTCAGGTGACTGTGGGCAGCACTGTCTGCACACCGTTTGACGAAGATATCGCCACAGTGAACCCGTATCTTGGCACAGACGGCATCGAACCCTTCCTGAAGGTCTGCCGCGAACAGAAGAAGGGCATCTTTGTTCTTTGCAAGACATCCAATCCCTCCAGCGGTGAATTCCAGGATCGTATCATCGACGGCCGTCCGCTGTATGAATGGGTAGCCGAAAAGATCAATGAATGGGGCGCCACTGCCATGGACGGCGACTACTCAGAAGTTGGTGCCGTTGTCGGGGCTACCTATCCGGAAATGGGTGCTGCGCTGCGCAAGATGATGCCGAAGGCCATGATCCTGGTACCGGGCTACGGTGCACAGGGCGGCAGAGGCAAGGATCTGAAGGGCTTCTTCAATGAAGACGGTCTGGGCGCCATCGTCAATTCCTCCAGAGGCATTATCGCCGCCTGGAAGAGCGAAACATATAAGGGTATGGACTACAAAGCAGCTGCCAGAGCCGCTGTGACAGATATGCAGGCAGATATCGCCTCTGCCCTGAAAGGTTGATCATGAAGGTTAAAGAGAGAGCGAAAGTTCTGCAGCAGTCCTGTATCGCTGCGGACATTTATGATATGACACTGGCCGTTTCCTTTGCCGGAGACTGTGTGCCGGGTCAGTTTGTGAGTCTGATGACAGAGGACGGGTCACGTCTGATGCCCCGCCCGATTTCCATCTGCGGCATCGAAAAGGATGCCATCCGTCTGGTCTATCGTGTGGCCGGCAGCGGGACTGCTGATTTTTCAGCCCTGAAAGCCGGTGATGAGATCACGGTGATCGGTCCCATGGGCAATGGTTTTCCGCTGGATGTGTGCGCCGGTAAACGGGTGCTCCTCATCGGCGGCGGCATCGGCATTCCGCCCATGCTGGAAACCGGTCGGACCCTTCAGGGGCTGCCGGAGGATGAGAAGCCCGCTTCCCTGGCTTATGTGGTGGGCTATCGCACCGATGATAAGTATCTTTACAATGATCTTTGCGCTGTGGCACCGGTTTATGTGTCCACAGATGACGGCAGTTTTGGTGTCCACGGCACGGTTGTGGATGCCATGAAGGCCGCCGGTCTTGAAGCGGATGTGATCTTAAGCTGCGGCCCGAAGCCCATGCTGCGGGCACTGAAGGCTGTGGCCGATGAACAGGGCATCGATCTGTGGGTGTCCATGGAAGAGAAGATGGCCTGCGGTATCGGGGCCTGTCTGGCTTGCGTTTGCCAGTCAACTGAGGTGGACCACCATTCCCATGTCCATAATAAGCGCGTCTGCAAGGATGGCCCGGTATTCAACAGCAAGGAGGTCGTATTATGATGAGACCGTCCACTAAAGTGACAATTGCCGGTGTTGAATTGAAAAACCCGGTGATGACCTGCTCCGGTACCTTCGGATCAGGTGAAGAATACAGTGAATTTGTCGATCTGAACCGTCTGGGGGCCGTGGTCACCAAGGGGGTGGCTGATGTGCCCTGGACCGGCAACCCCACACCGCGTATCTGCGAAACCGCTTCCGGTATGCTGAACGCCATCGGCCTTCAGAATCCGGGCGTTGATGTGTTCGTGGAACGGGATCTGGCTTTCTTAAGACAGTTCGAAACTCCGGTGGTGGTCAATGTGTGCGGCCATTCCGAGGAAGAGTATCTGCGTGTCGTGGATCGTCTGGCCGATACGGATGCCGCTCTTCTTGAAATCAACATTTCCTGTCCCAATGTGCGGGAAGGCGGTCTGGCCTTTGGTCAGGACCCGAAGATGGTGGAACATATCACCAAGGTGGTGAAGGCCCACGCCAAACAGCCGGTGATCATGAAGCTGTCCCCGAACGTAACGGATATTGCCGAGATGGCCCGTGCTGCCGAAAATGGCGGTGCCGATGCCATTTCTCTCATCAACACCCTGATGGGTATGCGCATCGATATCAAAAAAAGGACCTTCATGCTGGCCAACAGAACCGGCGGTCTGTCCGGTCCGGCGGTGAAGCCGGTGGCCCTGCGCATGGTCTATCAGGCAGCTCAGGCTGTTTCCGTGCCAATCATCGGTATGGGCGGTATTGCCACAGCCGAGGATGCGCTTGAATTTATCCTGGCCGGTGCCACGGCGGTGGCCATCGGGACAGCGAACTTCTTTGAACCCTGCTCCACCGTGAAAGTGGCAGAAGGAATCGAACAGTACCTGATCGACAACAACATTCCGGATATCCGTGAACTGATCGGGGCTGTCAGAGACATTTAACATCAGAAAATACCTGATAAGGAGACGAAAATGGAAGCTTACAAGCAGGAATTTATCGAATTCATGGTTGAATCCGATGTACTGAAATTCGGTGATTTTACATTAAAGAGCGGACGCAAGTCCCCCTTCTTCATGAATGCCGGTGCTTATGTCACAGGCTCACAGCTGATGAGACTGGGCGAATACTACGCCAAGGCCATCCATGACAATTACGGCGATGATTTTGATGTGCTTTTCGGACCGGCCTACAAGGGCATTCCGCTGGCCGTTGTCACAGCTGTGGCTTACAGCACACTGTACGGCAAGGAAGTCCGTTACTGCTCAGACCGTAAGGAAGCCAAGGATCACGGCGCTGACGTGGGTGGTTTCCTGGGCAGCAAGCTTAAAGACGGCGACCGCGTGGTCATGATCGAGGACGTGACCACTTCCGGCAAGTCCATGGAAGAGACTGTCCCGAAGGTCAAGGGCGCTGCCGATGTTGAAATCGTGGGTCTTATCGTGTCTCTCAACCGTATGGAAGTCGGTAAGGGCGGCGAAAAGTGTGCCCTTGATGAGATCAAGGATCTGTACGGCTTTGACACAGCTGCCATCGTGGATATGGCTGAAGTCACAGAATGCCTGCACAACAAAGAAGTGGGCGGCCGTGTGGTGATCACAGACGAGCTGAAGGCAGCCATCGATGCCTATTATGAACAGTACGGCGCAAAGGGCTGATAACAGACGATGAAGTCTCAAAGATTTGTATTTGTTAAAAAGAAACACGCGAAGGGCGGCCGGGAAGCCACTATCCTGGCTGCCGTTTCGGCTGTCCTTTTTGTGGCGGCCATTATCATTTCCTGGTTCAGCGGCGGTAAAGCCGGTGTGATCGTGGGCGGTATGGCCCTGGTGGCCTGTTTGTTGGGTATCTTTGGTTTCGTGGTGGGGATGAAATCCTTCCAGGAGCCGGATGTGTCTCCGCTCTTTTCCATCATCGGCTCCATCGGTTCCGGTGTGATCGTGGTCATCTGGCTGACGCTTTTCCTGGCGGGCATCCGCTGAGAGGACAGAATCGGAAAGGCAATTGATTTTATGTTAGAACGTTACGAGCTGGCCTATGGTCGGCTTCAGGAAATCATTTTCGAAAATGCCGTCCCGGAAACCTTCCGGGACTTCTTTTGTTCGACGGGCCGCTTTCTCTTAACGGCGCTTAAGGGGCCGGAGGCGGATAACCGGGCGCTTTATGAGGATATTCTGCCGGAACATTATGCTTCTTCCTACGGAAATCCGGCCTATGCCGCCAAGGTGCTGGGCCTGAAATACGGTCCGGTGATGTCGGCTGTCTACGCGGAACTGCGGGGCATCATTCCCTGTGTGTTTGAAAAGAAAGAGGAGCGGGTCTGCGAACTTCTGGAACTGTTTCTCGAACTTTACTGCGCCTTCGAGGACGAGGAAACTCCGACACCGGAGATGGTCAGACGCATGCTGGCCTCCTATGTCATGGATTACATGGAGGACCATATCGCCGAACGTCTCGACGAAACACTGGATCCGGAGCATCAGTTTGCCGTGGATGTGATCGAGCAGGCAGATCTGTCGAACACAGACTACCTGTATGCCTTCGGCGAATTCATTTCCGAAGACACCATCAAAACGGCTGAGGTGATCAACGCCCTGCCGGAAGAGGTGATCCTTAAGATGGCCTCCGCCTTCACGGAGGGGTATCGCACCGGTTTTATCAAGGCCGGCAAGCCCCTCAGCAAAAAGAAGACGGTGGGCATTCGTTTTGAGCTGGGCTTCGAACGGGTTGTGCGGGCCGCCATGCATCAGTTTGCGGAAATGGGTCTCCGGACGACTCTTTGCCGTGCGGCTTACCGCCTGTCAGACAAACGGCAGGCTCTGCGCATCGGGTATTTCGGTGCCGTGCCGAATCGCCAGTTTGACTATGATCACAGAAATGATCTGGCCCTTGTGCTTGACAAGGATTATGTGTCTGCCCGTCTGCGCCAGACACAGACGGCCTATGAGGAACGGAAGGCTCTGGCCGCGGCCTACGGTGGTCCGGCCTGCATGGAAACCTTCGGTGAAAAACCCTTTGTGCCCGCCGCCTGCAGTGAGGCGCCGGTGCTGTCCGAGCATCAGCAGAAGCTGTATGTTGAACTGACGGGCCAGATGTCCCAGATCACCAATCGCTACATCAAGGGCGAGGAACGAAGCTTCACCATCATTTCCTGGCCGGTGCCGGCCATCGGAAAGGACTTCGAGGCTATTTTTGAAGAGACCATTGCCATCAACACCCTGTCTTCGGCAGAGTATGATATGATCCAGCAGACCATCATCGATGTGCTGGACAAGGGCCGGGCCGTTCGGGTGCTGGGGGCCAACGGAAACCGCACCGATCTCACCGTGGCGCTTCATGCCTTAAAGAATCCCGCCCGGGAAACTAATTTTGAAAACTGCACCGCCGACGTCAATATCCCGGTGGGCGAGGTGTTCACCTCCCCGCATCTTAAGGGGACGGACGGTGTGCTCCATGTGAAGGGCGTTTACTTAAACGATCTTTATTATCATGACCTGGCGCTGACCTTCAAGGATGGCTGCGTGGCGGATTATACCTGCGCCAACTATGAGGACGAGGAAGAGAATCGTCGGGCTATCCGGGACAATATCCTGTTCCGTCATAAGACCCTGCCCATCGGCGAGCTGGCCATCGGCACCAACACCCGGGCCTACATGATGGCCCGCCGCTACGGGATCGAAGACCGGATGCCCATCCTTATTGCCGAGAAGGCCGGTCCTCATTTTGCGGTGGGGGATACCTGCTACAGCTTTGAGGAGGATGTAAAGGTCTACAACAGCGACGGCAAGGAAATCATTGCCCGCGAAAATGAAATAAGTGCCGCCCGGAAGAGTGATCCCGACAGCGCTTATTTCGGTTGTCACACAGATATCACGATTCCCTATGATGAACTGGGGAGTCTTTCGGTTATCACAGCGGAGGGTGAAAGCATTCTGATCCTGGAAAATGGCCGTTTTGTGCTGCCGGGGACAGAGTGTCTCAACGCACCGCTGGATCAGTAAAAGGAGATCCTTATGCGAAATGGTTTTACCGACGCCGCCAACAAGGTGCTGGATATCGCGCATCGGACCGCCCAGTACTGCAAGCAGAACTATGTGGGCACAGAGCATATCCTGGCGGGCCTTGTGAGTCATACAGAAGGCACAGCTTCGGTTGTGCTGACGGATGCCGGCGTTGACAATGACCGCCTGATGCGGCTGATCGACAAGTTGATCGCGCCGGACGGCGGTGTGCTTTTAATTGATAAAATGGGTTATTCGCCCCGGGCTCAGAAGGTGCTGGACGGGGCCAGGACCATTGCCGAGAAAATGAGAGCTCAGGCAGCCGGCACGGAACATCTGCTGCTGGCTCTTCTGCAGGATACGGACAGTGTGGCTGCCCGTCTTCTGCATACCATGGGTGTGTCCATCCGGGAGCTCTATCTTGATACCTTCATTGCCGCCGGCGGTGATAAAAATATGGCACCGGAGGATGTGTTTGAAAAACCCGTCGCCGATGCCGTCAGTCTGACACCGGTACTGGATCAGTACAGCCGGGATCTGACAGCCCGGGCCGGTGACGGCCTTCTTGACCCTGTGGTGGGCCGGGAAGATGAGATGAACCGACTGCTGCAGATCTTAAGCCGCCGGACCAAGAACAATCCCTGCCTGGTGGGCGAAGCCGGTGTGGGCAAAACCGCCGTGGTGGAAGGTCTGGCTCAGCGCATTGCCTGGGGCATGGTACCGGATGCCATGAAGGATAAACGCATCCTCATGCTGGATATGTCCGGCATGGTGGCCGGCTCAAAATACAGAGGCGAATTTGAAGAACGCATGAAGGGCGTGGTGAAAGAAGCCGCTGAGAACAGCCATGTCATCCTCTTCATCGACGAGCTCCACACTATTGTGGGGGCCGGCGGGGCAGAAGGGGCTCTTGATGCTGCCAATATTTTAAAACCTGCCCTTTCCAGAGGGGAAATCCGCATCATCGGTGCCACCACCATTGCCGAATACCGGAAATACGTGGAAAAGGATGCGGCCCTGGAACGGCGTTTCCAGCCGGTGACAGTGGAAGAACCGGATCATGACAAGGCGGTGGCCATTCTTGAAGGGCTGCGACCTCATTATGAAGCCTTCCACGGCGTGCGCATTTCCGATGAGGCTATTGAAGCTGCCGTCACACTGTCCACCCGATACATCACTGATCGCTGTCTGCCGGATAAGGCCATCGACCTTATTGACGAAGGCGCTTCACGCCTCAAGCTGGGGCAGTTTGGCCGGATCGACAGCCTGCGGGAGGATGAGGAAGCCCTGAAGACACTGCGGAAAGACAAGGAAGCGGCTGTGGCCAAGGGGAATCTCAAACTGGCCAGAAGCATTCAGGAAATGCAGGTGCAGAAGGAAGCGGAGCTGCGTGAAAAGCAGGAAGCCCTGGCAGCATCTCTTAAAAAGAAGGCCCGTGTCCTTAAAGAAAATGATGTGGCGGATGTGGTGTCTCAGCGCACCGGTGTGCCGGTGAGCCGGCTCACGGAAAAGGAAACCCGGCGTCTTTCTCGTCTTGATAAAGAATTACACAAGCGGATCATCGGTCAGCATGAAGCGGTGGCCGCTGTTTCGGCTGCGGTTAAACGCGGCCGCGTGGGTCTTAAGGACCCGAAGCGTCCCACCGGCAGCTTCCTGTTTTTAGGTCCCACCGGTGTGGGTAAAACAGAGCTTTCCAAGGCTCTGGCGGAGGCGGTTTTCGGTTCTGAAGATAGCCTGATCCGTGTCGATATGTCCGAATACATGGAAAAACATACCGTGTCCCGTATGATCGGCTCACCGCCGGGTTATGTGGGCTATGATGAGGGTGGTCAGTTGTCCGAGCAGGTCCGCCGTCATCCCTACAGTGTGGTGCTGTTTGATGAGATCGAAAAGGCACATCCCGATGTCTTTAACATTCTGCTTCAGATTCTGGATGAAGGTCACATCACCGATACCCACGGACACAAGGTGGATTTCAAGAACACGGTCATTATCATGACCTCTAATACAGGGGCTCAGATGATCGTGGATCCCAAGCGCCTGGGCTTTGGGGCCGGGGCTGATGCGGAAGCGGATTATAAGGCTATGAAGGCGAAGGTCATGGGGGAAGTGAGCCGTGTCTTCCGACCGGAATTCCTCAATCGTATCGACGAGACCATTGTGTTCAGACCGCTCAATAAGAAGGAGATTAACGATATCGTGGGTCTGCTTCTGAAGGAACTGACCGCCCGGGTGAAGCAGCAGCTGGACATTACCCTTAAGGTGTCACCGGCTGTCCGGGATTACATTGCGGAAAGTGGCTTCAGCGACAAATTCGGGGCCAGACCCTTGAAGCGGAAGATCCAGACGGATATCGAAAATGCCCTGAGCGATAGGATCCTCGAGGGCGCTGTCCGTCGAGGTCAGACAGTTTCGTTAAAATATTCTGAAAATATGATTAAATTTTCCGTTGCCGAATAGTAAATCCACAGCATTTCGACTATAATGGAGAAAAGCCGCACCTTTTGTGCGTTATGGAGGTTGATATGTCAGTAGTAACAGAGCTTATCAGAATCGAAGCAGATAACACCCTGAGTTTCGGCGATTATACACTGGCCGAAAAGGCAAAACGTTCCGATTTCGCTTATAATAACGGCAGTTATAAAGTCAAAACATGCCGTGAAATGACACGTCTTGAAAGAGATGAGGTTCTGGCTTATGAATCAGAACCGGGTACAGCCGTCATCGGCATGAAGGCTGACGAGAGCGCCATTTCCTTTAAAGTGGAAGGCCTTCAGGATGCTCAGATCACCATCGGCGGTGAACCGGGCGAAAGCTACGGGATCCAGATCGACGGCAAGGCTTCCGATGAAGTGAAAGCCAGCTTAAGCGGCAAGGTGTCCTTCAGTGTGGAACTGGAAGAGGGCAAGGCTGTGGCCGTTGAGGTTGTTCGTCGCTGAAAATCGGTGACAGCAGATGATAGGAGCTACCCCCAGGTGGCTGTGATTTTCGCACAAGCCGCGCAGCGGACATCGTGTCCTGTGGGTATGACTAAAGTCCGTTTTAATCATGATCGAAAGGGAGGGTGACCTTGTGTCACCCTTTTTTATACCTATGGCAAAAGAGAAAACGATATTTTTCTGTCAGGAATGTGGCTTTGAGAGCGCTAAGTGGCTGGGGCAGTGTCCCGGCTGCCGGTCCTGGAACAGTTTTGTTGAGGAGAAGGTGGTAAAGGCCGCCCCCGGCAGCAAGGCTGTCAAAAAGGCAGGAGACCGGCCGAAGCCTGTGAGCATCAACGCCATTCCCTTAAATGACAGCAAGCGCACCCTGACCGGCATCGGGGAACTGGACCGGGTGCTGGGCGGCGGTCTGGTGGACGGGTCCATGACCCTCATCGGCGGCGATCCCGGTATCGGGAAGTCCACCCTTCTCCTGCAGACCTGTCGGAATCTGGCGGGGGCCGGCAAGAAGGTCCTGTACATTTCCGGTGAGGAGAGTCTTTATCAGATAAAAATGAGGGCTGTGCGGATCGGTGATATCAGCGACAACATGGAGCTTTTGTGCGAGACAGATATGGAGGCTATCCGAAATGTGATCGAGCATGAAAAGCCGGACATTGCGGTCATTGACTCGATTCAGACCATGTATTGCACCGCCATTTCCTCGGCACCGGGCAGTGTGTCCCAGGTCCGGGAGGCGACCGCCACCCTGATGCAGATCGCCAAGGGACTGGGTGTCTCTGTCTTTATTGTGGGGCACGTCACCAAGGATGGATCCGTGGCCGGCCCCCGTGTGCTGGAGCATATGGTGGACACCGTGCTTTATTTCGAAGGTGATCGTCATGCCTCTTACCGTGTGCTGCGTGGGGTGAAGAACCGTTTCGGCTCCACGGATGAGATCGGTGTATTTGAAATGCGTTCCGATGGCCTCAATGAGGTGCTCAATCCCTCGGAATATATGCTCAGCGGTCGGCCTATGAATGTGTCCGGTACCATTGTGTCCTGCTCCATGGAGGGGACACGCCCCATGCTGCTGGAAATCCAGGCCCTGGTGGCCAAAACCAGCTTCGGTATTCCCCGACGGACATCGGCGGGTGTTGATTTTAACCGTGTCAATCTGTTGCTGGCGGTGCTGGAGAAGCGGGCCCATATGGACCTGTCGATGTATGATGCTTATATCAACATTGCGGGCGGTATCAAAATGAATGAGCCGGCGGTGGATCTTGGCATCGTGCTGGCGCTGGCTTCCTGCTACAAGGATATCAACATTGATGCGGCAGCAGCAGCCTTCGGCGAAGTGGGTCTCACCGGTGAGATCCGGGCTGTCAAAAATGCGGAGCAGCGCATCGGAGAATTGACAAAGCTTGGTTTCCGTCATGTGATCCTGCCCAAGGCCAACATGACCAATATCCGGAAGACGGATGCCATTAACCTGCATCCGGTTGACAATATCGGTGAGGCGATTAAGGTGATCGGAAGCCTGAAGATCTGATCAATCGGTATGAACTCATGTCACATATTTTCCTGCTAGGCAAAGGGACATTGGCTGTCATCAACTCATAGTCATGAACATGTGATAATTAATTTAATACAAGAAAATAACGGCAGCGGACGTATTGTCTGCTGCCGTTTGATATTTTTGGTAAAGGTCCGGTCACGGATCGCGACGGATCGCTGACTGTGCTGCGCGGTGTTCCACTGCCTGCCGAGCACTTTGGGGTCTCCGTCTGATGTGACACGTTATGAATTGACACGTTATGCATTCAGGAACTCCTGCAGTCTGGCGGCGTGGTTCGCGCTGTGAATGAGGCGGCCGTTAAACTTACTTCGTAAGAAGCAGACAGCTTCACTGCGTCTGACGGCCATCCGGTAGAGCGGATTTTCGGCCAGTTCCTCATCGGGCATGTAAATAATCTCCCGATGGGTGCTCATAGCCTCCAGAGCTTCCGTGAGATTGCGCCGGAATACCGCCTGCGGTTCCTCGAAGCAGTAGAGGTAGGTGGCGGCATCCTGACCGGTGTAGAGCTCCAGGGCACATTTACCATCTGTGATGGCGGCGGCCCAGTGATGCTCCGGATGACCGGTGCGGAAGAGACCCACATGAGTAAAGGGCGCCTCCGGTATATAGGGGGCAAGAGCCTTTTGACGGGCGGTCAGTGTCTTTTTCCACAAAGAGGCGGCCCGTTCGAAAAATGGCATGGAATCATAACCCATTTTCCCGACGGAGTAGGTTTTGCCTGAGGTCATGGTGATGGTCAGGTTATAACCGTCGGCAGTCAAATCGCTGACTTCGGAGAAGGCCAGGCGCACGCTCCCTGCCGAGGGCGGGAGAATGCAGAGGGCATCCGGATAAAGCCGGATGGGACCGCGGCCGCTTTCCTTCGGGAGATGATATTCCCCTTCGCAGGCCATGACCACCGCTTCTTCAATGAAGAGAGCATCAAGACACCGCTGTTCGAAGGCTTTGAGCAGCTCCTGCCAGAAGCTGTCAAAGTTGTAACCCAGCATGCCGAAGGTCAGGGTGTCATCGGAAAACAGGGTGATGACCACCCGGTGATTGTTCGGTGCCATGGTTTTGATGTCGGCATAATTGAGGCACCGGCCGTTGACAGTGAGACCTTCTTTTTCGATTTTGACAGAGACATCCTGTCCGTTAAGCTGTGCCTGAAATGTCATCATAATTTTGTCCCGCAGCCTCCGCAGAATTTCATACCGGGTTCATTTTCAAAGCCGCAGTTGGGGCATTTGCCGGATTTGGCCATGGGAGAGCCACATTCGCCGCAGAATTTAAGCCCAAGGGCCACTTCGGCGCCGCAGTTGGGGCAGCGATTGGTGCCCAGCGGTGAGCCGCAGTAATTGCAGAATTTGCCGGCACCGGCGGGCTTGCCGCAGCTGGGGCAGAGGGTTGTGCGTGTTTCCAGTTTGCCCTGCCAGACGGTGGCATTATCGGCCATCTCGTCAATGTTCCGGCGCATGGCGCGGTTGCGGGCCTGGGCCACATAGCTGGCTTCTCTCGGGGCACATTCTGTGCAGAGGCCTTCTTCTTCGTTCCAGCAGTCCGGGCAGACCCATTTATTACAGGAGGGACACTTCATAAACATGCCCTTGACTTCTTCCTGGGCAGCATCGAAGGCCTGTTCGTATTCCTTGCGCCATTCCGGAGACTGACCGCTGAAGCGATCTCCCAGGAAACTGCTGCCGCGTTCCAGAGCCCAGCCAAGATCATTGGCTTTCCCACCGAGGAAACCACCTAATGTGGAAGCCATGCGGCCGAAACGATCGGATTTCTGGCGCTGTTTATACGTGGTGGATTCGATGAAGGTGCTTTTGAAGCCATTGCCGCAGCAATCACAGAAAAATTCAAACTGAAAACCGGCATCTGTCGAGAGATCAGAATAGTTGCGGGTAAATGCGTGGAGCATAAAGAAACCTCCTTCCGGATCATTAAAGTTTCATATGAAATAGATTTGTTTGAAAGAAAGACATTTTTGTCTTTATTATCTTACTATTTTACCAGTAATTGATGATGGCATCAACTGACGTGTAGTGGGCAAAACATACAAAATGGCAAGGCGGTGTTATGGAAAACGTATATTTACGGCCGGTATTCAGGACAGGTATAATGAACATCGTAACTCCCTACAGGAAAGAAGGTATTATCATGGAACTGTTAACGAAACTGCTGACGGAGCGCATGACAGAAGCAGATATTGATGAGGTGCTGGCGTTGATCCACAAAGCCATTTTCCATAAGGATATGCTGCCTCAGTACAAGATCACGGTGCTGGAAGAGTGGTGGAGCTGGTATACCCCGGCCACTCTTAAAGACATTCTGAAGAAACGGCATGTGTATGTGATGCGTGAGTCTGAGGACGGCCGGGTCGTGGCCTGCGGTTCCGTCAGCCTGAACGAGAAAAAGACAGCGGCTTCCATTGATATGGTCTTCACGGACCCGGATCATCAGAAAATGGGCATCGGTCGTCATATGGTGACCTGTCTGGAGGCTGATGAGCTGGTTACTGAAGTGGGCAAGATCGAGACAAAAGTGTCCACGTCGGCCTATAAGTTTTATGAAAAACTGGGTTATCGAGATTTAGACGGTATTCTTCAGCTGGTCTACGATGATCGAAACTCAGGGGCTTTGATGGAAAAATATATTGGCCGGGAGGACCGCTATGACACGTGCAGCATCTGAACAACAGTTTATCCGGCATCTGTATTTTCGCAGTCTGCCCTCCTTTGCGGCAGCCCTTATGCTGATGTTGCTCTGCCCGGTGGTGACCAATATGATGACCGGCCATCTGGTGGGGCAGGAGGGTCTGGCGGTCTTAAGTCTTATGAGTCCCGTAACCATGATCTTTAATGTGGGCGGTTCTTTGCTGGCTGTGGGGGGCGCCCTTCAGGCGATGCATTTTTCAGGTGAAAATGATGCGGCTCGCTCAAATGCCTGTTTATGGACAGCCTTAAAGCTGATGATCGTTGTGGCTCTTATCCTGACAGCCGGGATCATCATTTTCATAAATCCGGTCCTGTCCTTCTTAAATGTGCCGGTGGGGATTTATGCCCCCACGCGGCGTTATCTTATGATGTATGCGCCGGCGGCCTTTGGCAGCATGGCGATCTATATTTCGTTTCATTATCTTAAATTAAAGGGCCTTCAGCGGGATGGGGTGCTGGTGAATCTGTTCCTGCTCCTGCTGAATGCGGGTCTTAATTTCCTGCTGGCCGGTGTGCTGCATATGGGTGTGGCCGGGATCGGTCTGGCCACTACCGTCGCTCACACGGTGGCATCTCTTGTGGGCATTTGTCGTTTGTACAGCAAAACCGGCGGCTTCACAAAACCGGCTAAGGGTCTGGAACTTCCGCATATCAAACGACTATTACTGGCAGGGTCACCCTCGGCGATGAATAACCTGTCTTATTTCCTGTGTATCATTGTCTTTAATGCTCTGGTGCTCAGAGTGCTGGGACAGGAGGGACTTTCAGTTGTCAATGTGAATGCCTCCATGCGGTATCTGGCGGTGATCATTGCCAACGGCACATCTTTAAGCATGGCCTCACTGGCTGCCATTTACAGCAGTGAACATGACGCGGAGAGTCTGCGCCAGGTGTTTCGCTGTGCCATGCAGGCGGCACTTCTGCTCACAACCTTGCTGACCCTGCTTTTGCTGCTTTGTCCGCAGTTTATCTGTGCGCTTTTCGGTATTGACAGTGCCCATCTGACAGCTGCGCATCTTTATGCGCTGCGAATCTATGGCCTGAGCCTGTTTGTTTATGTGCCGGTGACGGTGCTGCTGACTTTTTATCAGAGTGTCAAACGTTCATTAATGGCCAATGTCTTTACCTTCCTGAAGGTATTTGTCTTTGCGGTGACTTTTGCGGAACTGCTCACAAAGATAAGCGGCGGTCGTCACATCTGGTGGGCCTACCTGCTGGCGGAAGTGACGGCGCTTCTTCTCATCCTCATCACGGCCCGGATCATCAGCCGTTCTCGTGAAAATGTGACGCCGATCCTGCTGATGGATACGAGCGTGGAAAAAAGCGGGCGCTATCTGGCCTGCGCGGTCTTAAATGGAGACGAATATGTCCGGGCCTGCTGCGATGAAGTGGCAGATTTCTGTCTGCGTCATCAGGTGATGTCTGAAACGGCGCAGATGGTAACGGCATGCTTTTACACAACTGTTCGGTACATGCAGCAGTGTGCCCTTCGATCAAACCGGGTATCGATCGCCTCGAATGTGCGCCTATTTATAGAAGATAATGAGGTGATTCTGCGCCTCAATGTGCCCGGTCAGATCATTGCCCCCTTGGAAAATGAGGCGGTATCATCATCGACAGCGGATAAACGCGTCGGAAATGGAACGCTGGTGCCGGATATGGATGAGGTAAAGAAGCTGGCAAAATCGGTGCATTACGATCGATCCTTTGGGGTCAATCATATGGCGATCATCTTTGAAAAAAATAAATGATGATTTTTTGAAAATTAGGGGTTGATTTCGTGCGGCCTACATGGTAATATACAACTCGCCGCTGAAAAGCGCCGAACTAAATCCTGAGGGATCAGCGAAGAGGTGAGGTTGATTTTCAAGGAGAAGTCAGAATAAAGTTTAGAAATCAAAAAGTTTTCTAAAAAAGTTCTTGACAATCCGATGGCAAACGGTTAAAATAACAAACCGTAGCGCCGCTTGCGGAACTACGAGAAGCACATTGATAACTGAACAGTGAAACACATACTTGACTCGAAAATTCCTATTA
>JAUNDG010000011.1 GCA_030526195.1 Lachnospiraceae bacterium | reverse complement strand
TTGTTTTGAATGGGCAGTGGCATCACGATTTCAATGGAAAAACATTCGATTCATTGAATGATACTAAAAAAGTGGCGGAATATTTTTGGTTTGAAAACAACAATAATAGTGTTCAGAATCAGCTTGAAAACAGTAAAAAGAGTCAATATTGTGTAATGGGAGCTTGACTTTGGAGAGGGTGAATTATTCTTTGAATTATTTCTGAAAAATATCAAAATGATAGTGTTCGGATATGAATAAAGATGGTATGATTATTCCGCTGTAAACTTATATTATGCATTCAATGAGAGAGACGAGGGCCTTTTATTCATGAATCTGAAGAAGAAACTGTTGTTCATCGTGCCGTCTGTTATCGGTATCCTGCTTTTTATGATTCCGGTAAAGTTCGCCGGCAACTGGACGGTGCTGGTTAAGATCTTGGCGGATTGGATCGCCGGGGGAATCGGCGATTACCTGCCGCTTCTGTGCACGATCATTTTGACAATCTCGGCTGTGCTGTCGGTTGTAGCGCTGTTCAAGCCGAAGTTTATTTCCGGCAATACAATTTTGCGGGAAACCTTTGAGACTACGCCGTTCTGGACAATCGTGCGCGTGATTGGTTGCATTTTCTGCTGGATCACATTCTTGGGCCTCAAGGGTGGCATTTTCGATATCATCGGCGGTCCGGATCAGGGCGGCTTTATCTTGAATGACCTGCTGTGCACGCTCGTCATCATTTTCGTGATCGCGGGTCTTCTGCTGCCGCTCTTGCTTGATTTTGGTCTGCTGGAATACATCGGCGCTATTCTGACCAAGTTTATGCGCCCGCTTTTCAAGGTGCCGGGCCGTGCGGCGGTTGACTGTATCACTTCCTGGATCGGCGACGGTACCCTGGGCGTTATGCTCACCTGCAACCAGTACGAGGGCGGTTATTATTCCGCGCGGGAGGCTTCCATTATCGCCACCACATTTTCGGCGGTGTCCATCACCTTCAGCCTCGTGGTACTGAACCAGGTTGGCCTTGTGGAACTGTTCGGTGTTTATTACCTGATCATCGTGCTCATCGGTATTGCCTGCGCGCTGATCTGTCCGCGGCTCTGGCCGCTGTCCAAGAAGCCGGATGCGTATCTGGTGGAAGGTAAGAAGATGCCGGAAACAATTCCGCCGGAATACAAAAACAGCCGTGAATACGGCATGGCGCTGGCTATGCAGCGTGTGTCCGAACATAAGGGCGTGGGCGAGTTCCTGGCCAGCGGTACGCTTAATTCTGCGAAAATGTGGTTCGGCGTTCTGCCGACGGTTATGGCCATCGGGACATTCGCACTGATCGTGGCCAACACAACACCCATTTTTGAATGGCTGGGGCTGCCGTTTGCACCGCTCCTCAAACTGCTGGGTGTGCCGGAAGCTGCCGAAGCGGCCTCCACGGTTATCGTAGGTTTTATCGATATGTTCACACCGTCGATCCTGATCGCCGGTGCCGGTGTCAGCGCGATGACGCGGTTTATCGTGGCGGTTGTGTCTGTCACACAGGTGCTGTACCTGTCTGAGGTGGGCGGCCTTATCCTGGCATCGAAGCTGCCGGTGAATCTGTGGGAAATGTTCGTAATCTATATTGAAAGAACGATTATTTCCTTCCTCATTGTGTGCCCGCTGGCGCATTTGATATTTTAGAATATGAAGATTGGACCCGGGTGGAAGCGATTCCGCCCGGGTGAATTTTTGCAGTGATTTTATGAAAGATTAAGTTTGAGCCCCGGGTGCTTAAATCCAACGCAACAGTGACCTGTTGGCATTATTCAGACAACCCGGATGAGGACGAAAGTGTGTTGAAATCCTGTTGAAATTCCCAACTGGTACGTACAAGATGAATCGGTGGTACACAGGTGGCGCGCCTCGTATTAAATACCGCAGAACTGCATGTTGTTTAATTATCACAAAAGACAGACATATTATTCGGTTATCTTCACGTGATTGACGAATGGTGGACTTGAGATTACTATAAGGGAGTATTAACTGGTAGTGACAACATAACAAGAGAATGTCGTGAGGACAGAAACTACCAGACAATCTCATCTTGATGTCTTTCGACGTCAATTGAAATCTAGGAGGATAATATGAAAAAGAAATTAGTCGCTGTTTTACTGACAGGTGCTATGGCTGTTTCCATGGTCGCTTGCGGCAGCTCAGCTCCGGCTGAAAAACCGGCTGATGCTCCGGCTGAAGAAGCTTCTGCTGAAGAAGGCGAAGCTGCTGAAGAAACTGCTCCGGTTGAAGCTTCTGACCTGAAGGTTGGTTTCGTTACCAGCGCCGCCGGTGCTAACGACACAGGTTACAACAAATCTGCTGTTGATGCCATCAAGGAAGCTGCTGATGAATATGGCTTCGAATATCGTGTCGTTGAGCCGTCAAGCTCACTGACAGTTGGTCAGGCTATCGAAGGTCTTGCAGAAGACGGCTTCAACCTGATCTTCAACCTGGAATATGACTTCGCTGCTCTGATCGATGGTACAGGTGCCACAGGCAACACACCGATCGCCGAACAGTATCCGGACACAACATTCGTTATCTACAATGATAACCCGAACGTAAACGAAGATGGCTCCACAAAGTACAGCAACGTTTACTCTGTTATGTTCAACGTTAACGAATCTTCTTACCTGGCCGGTTACCTTGCCGTTCAGACTCTGGAAAACATGGACACCCTTCTTCCGGAAGGCTACAAGTTCCAGGCTCTTGACAACGGCGGCCGTGCTATCGGTTTCGTCGGTGGTACAGAATCTGCCGGTATCCGTGTTTACAGCTATGGCTACATGGAAGGTATCGAAGCTGCCGCTGCTGAATATGACGTAACTTATGACTACTATCCGACATTCGATGCCGGTTTCGTAGACAGCGCTGCCGGTAACACAACAGCCGGTAACATGTATCAGAACGGCTGCAACGTTGTCTTCGCTGACTGCGGTAACGTTGGTGATGGTATCACAGAACGTGCTGAAGCTGATGGCCGTCTGGCTATCCAGACAGACGCTGACCTTGATGCCACACATCCGGGCTTCATCCTGACATCTGTTCTGAAGATCACAGGTTCTCCGACAAGAGCCATCATCGATGCTAAGGTTGACGGTTCTCTGTCATCCATGGACAATCTGCTGAACTATGGTCTTGATTCCAACGCTACAGGTATCACAGATCTGGCTACTATGACAGCTACAGTGGCTGATGCTGATGTCTGGGCTGAAATCGTTGAAAAGGTTAACGACAAGGCTGCCAAGATCGCTTCCGGCGAAATCGTTGTCACAAACGCTCAGGTTGGCGACACATTTGATCCGGCTACATGCCCGCATGTCGTTGAAAAATAATCAACACTTATAAGCAAGTGCAAAACTTCTCTTTCATTAAATAATATGCGGCGCCGGTCGTCCTGACTGGCGCCGTTTATAAACTAAAATTGTTTCCCCAAAATACGGAACCGTCTTTAAGACATAGGATGAAACTATGAGCCTGATAAAAGTTGTCAATCTGACAAAAAAATTCGGTGAGTTTACCGCCAACGATCACATTAATCTGACTGTTGAAAGACAGGAGATCAAGGGTATTGTCGGTGAAAACGGTGCCGGTAAATCCACATTGATGAACATGCTGTACGGCATGCTCCAGCCCACTTCCGGCAAGATCTTCATTGACGAAAAAGAAGTGAGCTTCCACAGCCCGCAGGATGCGATGAGCCATGGTATCGGTATGGTGCATCAGCATTTCAAACAGGTGCCGAGCCTGACTGTATATGAAAATATTCTGCTGGGTGCTGAAATCACGAAGAAGATCGGTGTTATCAAATCACCGTTTATCGATAAAAAAGAAGAAATCAAACGCATCCGGGAGCTGATCGAAAAGTATCGCTTCCAGCTGGATCCCATGGATGTTGTCGCTAACCTGTCCGTTGGTCAGTGCCAGCAGATCGAGATCCTGAAGATGCTTTACAGAAATGTCGATATTCTGATCCTCGACGAACCGACAGCCGTTCTGACACCGCAGGAAGTTGACTGGCTGATGGAAAACCTGAAGGGCCTGGCCCGTGACGGTAAGACCATCATCCTGATCACCCATAAGCTCCGCGAGGTTATGGCGGTCTGCGATTCCATCACCGTTATCCGTCACGGACAGGTGGTCGGCGAAACAAAGAAAGTCGACACCAACGAAAAGGAACTGGCCCAGATGATGGTTGGCCGTGACGTTGTGCTGACCGTCAGCAATGAAGGCGGCAACGCCCCGTCAGACGAGGTGGTCTACAATGTCAGCGACATCCACGCTGTCAATGAGGCCGGCGCCGAAGTGCTCAAGGGTGTCAGCTTCCATGTGAAGAAAGGTGAGATCTACGGCATCGCCGGTGTTGAAGGTAACGGCCAGAGCGAACTGGTCCGGATCCTGACCGGTATGGAGATCATCAAGCAGGGCAAGGTTGAGATCGGCGGTAAGGATATCACCAATTGCTGGCCGGATGAACTGCGGGCCAACAAGATCGGTATCATTCCTGAAGACCGTTACCGCGATGGTCTGTGCCGTGACATGAGCCTGGATGATAACTCCGTGGCCGGTTACTTCACAGATGAGGTCTGCAAGAAGGGCATTCTCAACAGAAAAGCCATCCACCGCAACTTCATGGAGCAGGTAAAGAAATACGACATCCGTATTTCCGATGAATACGGCAACGTTTCTCAGCTTTCCGGCGGTAATGCCCAGAAGGTCATCATCGCCCGTGAGTTTGAAAGCAAGCCCACCGTGCTCATTGCCAGCCAGCCCACACGAGGCGTCGACGTTGGCTCCATCGAATACATTCACCAGAGTATTATCGATTTCCGTAATGCCGGTAACACCGTCGTGCTCATTTCCAGTGAGCTCACTGAGATCATGAGTCTGTCTGACCGTGTCGGTGTTATGTACAAGGGCAACATTATCCATGAAATCGATCCGAAAACCACATCGGTATCCGATATCGGTCTTCTGATGGCCGGTACGATCCCGGAAAGTCTGAGGGATGAGACATGAAAGAAAAGAAACACAGCCAGCATTTTGGCGTAAAAGCCTTTAATTCGGTCATGCCTGTCATTCTGGCCTTTGTCATCGGGGCGATCATCATCGCCATCATCGGTGGCAACCCGCTGGAAACCTACAAGGTTATGATCACAAAATCCCTTTTCGATATGAAGGGTATCACCCGTACACTGCAGGTGGCAGCACCGCTCCTCCTGACAGCCATAGGTACCTCCCTGTGCTTCAAAGCCAACATTTTCAACATGGGTATTGAAGGCCAGATGATCTTTGGCGGCTTCATGGCCGGTATCGTGGGTCATTATCTCACAGGTATGGCACCGCTTGCTCACAAACTGATCTGCTTCGCCGTCTCCATCGGCTGCGCCGTTGTCTTCGCGCTGATTCCGACAATGCTGCGGGCTTATCTGCGTGTTGATGAAATGGTTGTGACCCTGGTTCTCAACTATGCCATGGCAAAGATCCTCGAGTACCTGGCGTCAGGTGTTTTCAAGGATACCAGCGCCGGTTACGTGGCCACAGCGCCCGTTCAGGACAGCGCCAAGTTCTTCCTGATGGGCACCAGCAAGGTGACACCGTTCATCTTCATTTCCATCATCGTGTTTATCATCGTGGCCTTCATTATGATGAAGACTCGCCTCGGTTACACCATCACCGCCATGGGCAAAAATGCTTCCTTCGCGGAAGCCACCGGTCTTCGGACACGTCGCACCGTTATCAAGCTGATGATGATGTCCGCTGTTATCGCCGGTATCGCCGGTGCCGGTCATATGCTCTCCGAAAAGACCTTCTACACACTGGACTTCTCCGGTTCACCGGGTCTTGGCTGGGACGGTATGCTGATCGCCCTTCTGGGCCGTCATTCACCCATCGGCATCGTCATTTCCTGCCTCTTCTACAGTGCCCTGAAAACGGGTGTTGAGAAGATCGGTCTTTACACCAGCGTGCCGAATGAAATCGTTTCCGTTATTCAGGGTCTGATCGTGCTCTTCCTGGCCGTTCAGTTCATGGATGAGCGTTACGGCTTCATGGAAAAATTCAGAAACAAAATCTCAGCAAAGAAGGAGGCTTAAATAATGGGTGTTATTAACAGTATCGTTTATGAGACCGTTGTTTATCTGGGACCTGTCCTTCTCTGCGTTCTGGGCGGTTTGTTTGCCTACAAGGCCAACGTGCTCAACATTGCTCTTGAAGGTATGATGCTCATGGGCGCATTCATGTCCGTGCTGACAGCTTTCAAAACAGAAAGTCTGGGGCTGTCCTACCTCATGGCCGTCGTATCCACCATGGCACTGGGGCTGGTGTTCTCCTTCTTCAGCGTCAAGATGAAGGGTAACGTCATCGTCATTGGTCTGGCCATCAACATGCTGGTCCCGGCCATCGCCGGTTTCGTCATGAAGGTTATGGCTCTGCCCACCATCACCCTGTCCTGGTTCTCACCCAGATCCATTCAGGTGAACATCCCGATTATCAAGGATATCCCGGTGATTGGCCCGATCCTGTCCGGTCATCCGCCCCTCACCTACATTTCCTATCTGATGATCATCATCGCCGCCGTGATCCTGTACAAAACACGCTTCGGTGTGTATGTCCGTGTCACCGGCGAAAATGAAGAAGCGGCTATTTCTCTTGGTCTTAAGACCAACTGGTACAAAACAGCCGCCATCCTGATCGGTGCTCTGTGCTGCGGTCTGGCCGGCGCTAACATTTCCATGGAGCGTCTGTCCCTGTTCACCAACAACATGACCGCCAGCCGTGGTTTCATCGCCATCGCCGCCATCTACTGCGGCCGCGGTAAGCCGATCCCCTGTACTCTGTACACCATCCTGTTCGCCATCATCAACGCGGTGGCCGAGTACTTCTCACTGCAGGTATCAGCATCACTCTTGCTGAAGGCTGTACCGTACTTTGCGATGGTGGCCGTCTTAAGCATTGCCTCTGCTATTAATAGAAGAAATGCATCTGACAGAGGCGCATTTGCTGACTAAACCAATCATCACTTGCCGATAACTTTTGCCAAAGACATGTCGGCAGCCGATGCGTCATTTTCTTAAGAAAATGGCTCTCCCGGATGCCGGCAGGTTCAGGAAAGGAGCGCATATGAGTTCAAAACTGCCCGGCGTTGACGCCAAAGCGGTTTCCATCATTACCCTGGGTGTCCGCGACCTTGAGAAAGAGGTGGCTTTCTACGAGGCCATGGGATGGGAACATTCCCCGGATTCCGATGATGCCTGTCATTTCATGCTGAGCACCAACGTGGTCCTGGGGCTTCTCAATCACAAGAAACTGGCCGAGGAAATGCTGATGGAGGTCACCGAGATCCCGCAGTACACCGGTTTGCTGCTTTCCATGAACGGGGCCTCTGCCGAAGAGGTGGATGCCATTTACGAAAGAGCTCTGGCGGCCGGCGCCACCTCACAGCAAAAGCCCATCTGGAAGGACTGGGCCGGCAACCCCGGCTATTCCGGTTTTATTCTGGATCCCGAGGGTTATTGCTGGGAACTGGCTTACGCCCCGCACCTGAGAATCGGCGAGGATAATCGCCTGCTTCCGACAACACAGGCCGAAGCAAAGGAGAAACTTTGATTATGAATAAAACAGCACTCATTATTGTGGACATGCTGAAGGATTTCACAGATCCCCAGGGTCTTGTGTTCTATCCGCAGAATCGTGAGGTTCTGCCCAATATCCGCCGTGTTCTGGATGACTGCCGCGCTGCCGGGTGTCTGGTGGTGTTCTTAAAGCACACCAACCGCAAGGGCAAGCCGGATCACCGCATCGAGGGCATGCGTCCCAACTGCATCGAGGGCACCGATGGTGTGGAGATCGATCCGATGCTGCCGGTGGATGAGGAGAAGGATTACGTGATCGAAAAGAGACGCTACAGCGGTTTCTTCGGCACGGATCTGGATCTGGTCCTGCGTCTGAATAAGATCGAGAATCTGATCATCGTGGGCACCAAGACAAACTGCTGCATTCGCGCCACCGTGACGGATGCCTTCTATCTGGATTATAATCCCATTGTCGTCCGTGAATGTGTGGCCACCAATTCCGATGTGGTCAATGATGTCCATCTGGAAGATATTCGGAAATATCTCGGTGAAGTGATCACCATGGACGAACTGAAGACTCGCTTAGACAGCGGTGCGTTATAAGGAGACATTATGGCTTACGATGTTCTGATCAATGGCTACGTCAGCATGGATCACATCCTGAAGATCGAGACACCGGCCCGTGTCGGCTTCACATCGATCATTTCCAATGCGGATAATATCAAAACCAACTATGGCGGCTGCGGCCCGAATATTGCCGTGTCCCTGTGCAAACTGGGCAAGGCGGCCATGCCGATCATGCGTGTCGGTCCCGACTGGGAGGACAACGGTTTTAAGGATTATCTGATCAAAAACAACGTGTCCCTGGAGGGGACAAAGGTTCTCGAAAATGAGACCACCTCAACCTGTTATCTGATTCAGGACACCAACGGGAATCACATCACCTGCTTCTATCCGGGTTCCATGGACGGCAAGTATGCCGAGCGGGCTGATGAAAAGCTCTTTGACGGCACACGCCTCGGGGTCATCACCGTGGGCAGCCGCAAGGATAACAAATGCTTCTATGAACAGTGCCGGGAGCATGACGTCCCCATCGTTTTTGGGATGCGGGTCGATTTCGATGCATTTCCGGAACCGTTTATGAAAGAACTGCTGGAAAACAGCAACATCATTTTCGCCAATGAAGCGGAACGTGATGTCATCTGCGAGATCAACGGCGGGAAGTCGATTCCGGAGCTTCTGAAGAACTGGAAGGCTTGCGTGGTGGTCATCACCCTGGGTGAGAAGGGCAGTCTTTGCTACGAACACAAGGGCGATGAGATCATCGAGCATTACATCCCGATCTGCCCCGTTGAAAAGGTGGTGGATGCCACCGGTGCCGGGGATGCTTACATGGCCGGGTTCATTTACGGCTGGCTGAATGGTGAGAAGGTTGAAAAATGCTGCCGTCTGGGCGCTGCCCTGTCTTCCTTCATCCTGCAGTGTGTCGGCTGCACCACCAATGTGCCCACACCGGAGGTGCTGGAGGCTAAGGCCGAAGAAATCCGGACGAAGTAGCCGATGGCCGTGAGCCTGTCAGCATGGACGGGTTTTGGCTCCGCCGCACTGACGGCGGAAAAATTTCCAGAAAAATAAGTGACGAAAAGGAGATATGCTATGTCGACTTTATATATGGGCGGTACGCCCGAAACCATTTCCAAATATGTCATTTTCTCAGGCGATCCCTGGCGTGTTGAGGTGCTGAAAAAGTACCTCGATGATCCGCAGGATGTGGCCTTCAAACGTGAATTTAACACCTACACCGGCACTTACAAAGGCATTCCGGTGACCGTGACTTCCACCGGTATCGGCGCTCCGTCTGCTGCCATCGCCATGGAAGAAATGTATGAATGCGGTATGGAAGTGGCTGTCCGTATGGGCACTGTCATGGGTCTTCAGGATGATATGCTGGGCAAGTTCATCATTCCGTTGGCCGCCATGCGCCGCGAAAGCACCAGCAAGACCTATGTTGACGGCACTTATCCGGCCGTGGCCGATCATGAGCTGGTCAACGTGATGAATGACACCGTTGTCAGCATGGGCGCCGAATATTTCAACGGCATCAACTGCACCATCGACGGCTTCTACACAGAAAGCCATGATTCCAAGTTCTCAAAGGAATTTGGCCGCGACCTGTCTCCGTTTTTTGATGAACTGAGAAAGCTGCGCATCACAGGCTGCGACATGGAATCCGCCTGTATGCTGACCGTTGGTCGTCTGATGGGTGTGAAGACCTGTGTCCTGACCATGTGCACCGTGCTTGAAAACCTCAAGGAAGTGCTGGCCGGCCAGGCCAGAACCGATGCGGAAGACCTGCTCTGCCGCGTGGCGCTGGAAGGTATTTATAACTACGACAAGATGCACAAGTAATCTGACGCATGCCGGTCACGCAAGCGGCCGGCATGCCGCAACCCTTGTTCCATGACCTGTTGCCGGTTCCTTCGGATGAAGGAAATGGGGCGGCATCATGAAGAGATTATCAGGAGAGAAGATTATGGCAAAAGAAATTTTAACAAATGGTTCTGCCACACTGATCGGTATGGTTCACTGCCTGGCTCTGCCGGGTTCCGCCTGCTATGGTGGTGATTTTCAGAAGGTGATCGATCAGGCCGTGGCCGATGCGAAAACGCTGGAAGAGGCCGGTTTTGATGCGGTCATCGTTGAAAATATGAATGACCTGCCGGCTTCTGCCCGCCTCAACAAGATTCAGGTGGCAGCCCTCACAGCCTGCGCCTGTGCTGTCCGCAATGCGGTGTCTATTCCGATCGGTATTGATGCTGCCTTCTGCGATCCGGAAGCTTCTCTGGCCATCGCCGCTGTTTCCGGTGCTGATTTCATCCGCAACGCCGTTTACGTGGATACGGTTCTTTTCACAGACGGTATCCTGTATCCGACTTGCCGTGAAACCATCGAGCTGCGGAACCGTCTGGGTATTCAGAACGTGAAGATTCTGGCCGATGTTCAGGTGAAGCATACTCATATGCTGGCTGATGTGGACATCAAGGACAGCATCCATGATGCGGTAGGCAATGGCGCTGACGGCCTTATTATCACCGGTGCGGCCTGTGGCTGCGAAGCCCCCATCGATCTGGTCCGCATGGCCAAGGATATGGTCAAGATTCCGGTTTTCGCCGGCAGCGGTGTGAATGTTGGCAACATTAAAGAGCAGTTCACCATCGCCGATGGCGGTATTATCGGCTCCAGCATCAAGCAGGGCGGCGTGCTCACCAACCCGGTGGACTTCGATCTGGCCAAGCAGATCGTGGATGCCCTGAAGTGATTTGCCCCAAAGCATTTGGTGCTTATTGGTGCATCAGGGCATAGCGATGAACGAAGTCCCGTTCTCAGCAGCCCCATTTTCTTATTAATAATAAAGAAGCGTTGTCTTCGTTGCGGCGGGAAAGCCGTCGCGTGACGGAGCCGGCACATACATTTCCGAAAATAATAATCAGGGAGGATTTTCATTATGATGAGACCTATGAAACTGGCCGGCAATCAGCTGATGTTCGGCGAAGGTTGTCTTGAACACATCAAAACTCTGACATTTAAGAAGGTATCCATCGTGATCGGTGGCTCCAGCATGCAGAAGAGCGGTATGCTGGATAAGGTGAAGGGTCTGTTCGAAGAAACAGGCGCTGAGGTTCAGGTGATCACAGGCGTTGAGCCGGATCCGAGCATCGCCACAGTCAGAAGAGGCCGTGACGAAATGCTGACCTTCGGCCCGGACCTTATTGTTGGCCTGGGCGGCGGCTCCGCTATGGATGCTGCCAAGACTATGTGGATCTTCTACGAACATCCGGAACTTCAGAAAATGGAAGACATTCTGCCTCCGAATCCGTTCCCGAAGCTTCACACAAAGGCTCAGTTTGCCTGCATCCCGTCCACATCAGGTTCCGCCAGCGAAGTGTCCCGTTCTGTTGTTATCACAGATGATGACGGCATGAAGCGCGGTCTTGGCAACATGGAAATGATGCCGGACATCGCCATCGTAGCGCCGGAGGTTTGCGCCTCTATGCCCAAGCGCGTCACAGCCGAAACCGGTATGGATGCTCTGACTCACGCGCTGGAAGCTCTGGTTTCCAACCGTGTGAACTATGTGGCCGACACACTGGCTCGCCGTGCCGCCAAGGATATCATGGCCGTTCTGCCCACAGCTGTGGAACATGGCGATGACCTGAAGGCTCGCGAGACTATGGCCAATGCCTCCATGGTGGCCGGTATGGCCTTCACAAATGTTTCCCTGGGTATCGTGCATTCCATCGCACAGACTCTGGGCAGCTACTTCCACATTTCCCACGGTCTGGCCGACGCCATCGTGCTGCCGTACATCATCGAGTACAACAGCGGCGCTCCCTATGCCAAAGAAATCTACGAAAGCTTTGCCGCCGAAATCGGCGTGGCCGATCTGGCTCAGCGCGTTCGCGAACTGAACGCTGAACTGGGCATCCCGGCAACACTTAAGGAAGCTCTGCCGGATGAAAAGGCATTTCTGGATGTCATCGATGCCATGGCTGAAATGTCCAAGGCCGACGGCTGCACCAAGACAAATCCGATCATCCCGACAGTACCGGAATTCCGTGAAATCATCCTGAAGTGCTACTACGGTAAGTAATAAAGCCGAAACGCGGTGGCCGCCGGGAGTGCCATTTTCGAAAATGAGGCTGCGGTGGGCAACACGGTTTTGGCGGAACGTCACATGATATGACCGGCTCTGGCGGAGATAGAGGCTCCGTCAGAGTTTTATATGAAAATGAGGTATGGTATGAATATTATCTGCTACTTAAATAACGGTTATCCGAATTTTGAAAGAAGCAACGAGATCGCCCACGCTTACGTTGAGGGTGGTGCCGGCATCATTGAGATCGATTTCCCGGCCCGGGATCCGTATCTGGAAAGCCCGCTCATTCAGGAACGTATGGCGAAGGCTCTGGAAAATTGCGACGATTACGATAAATATATGGAAGAACTGGTGAAGCTGCGCGGCGAGCTCAAGGACACCAAGATGTTTATCGTCATTTACGAATCCACCATCGCTGAGATCGGTCCGGAAAAATTCGCCGATTTCTGTCTGGCCAACGGCTTCTCCAACCTGCTGATGGTCGGTATCGATGAATCCCGCGGCATCAAGAAGCTGATGATCGAAAAGGGTCTTCAGGTTACCTGCTATGTGCAGTTCCAGATGCTGGAAGAGGAAATTGAAACAGCTGCCAACTCAAACGGCTTCGTTTATATGCAGTATGCACCGGCCGCCGGCCAGGGCTATGTGAATCCGAAGTATCCGACTCTGAAGGATTGTATCCAGGGTCTGCGGGATCACGGCATCAAGCAGCCGATTTACTGCGGTGTCGGTGTTCATTCACCGGAGGATGTGCGTATTGTGAAGGAATCCGGCGGCGATGCGGCTTTCGTCGGCAGCGCTATCCTGAAGCTGCAGGATGATATCCCGGCTATGCAGGAAACCATCAAAAAGTTTGCGGCTATGTGCAAATAAGACATTTTGGGAAAGCTTGCCGGTATTGCCGGCAGGCTTTTCATGATGTATATCTGCGATCAGCGGGAACGCAGTTGCGCTGATTGAACAGTTAGGTTATATTATAAAGTTAGTGATAGTTATATTTTCTGTCACACTTTTTTGAGAGACGAGGCGACATATGGCAATTTCGGCACCGGTACCCCTTTATTACACCATAATTGAATATCTGATGCGGGAGATTGAAGACGGTCTCATCGGACCGGATGAAAGCATCAAATCTGAGCGCGAACTCATGGAGCAGTTTGGCATGAGCCGGACAACTGTGCGTAAGGCGCTGGATGTTATGGTGAACGAAGGGTATCTTTACCGTATCCAGGGCAAGGGTACCTTTGTGGCCAAGAAAAAACGTGAGCACGGGCTGAATGTCTTCGTCAGCAACTCTGAAGAAATCAAGGCCCAGGGTCATGTGCCTTCCTACAAAGTCATTTCCTGCGAGGTGGTTAACCCCAGACCCAGCGTTGCCAGAAAACTGGGCATTTCCGAAGAGGAAAAGATCTTCCGCCTGGAGCGTGTGCTCTATTCGGACGATGAGCCGGTGAACATCACCATTTCCCATATCCCGTACAAATATGTGCCGGGGCTGGCCCGCATTGATTTTGCCAAAAACTCTCTCTACAACGTGCTCGAAAATGATTACGGCATCACAATCTGCCGTTCTGTGCGCACCATTGAAGCCACCTTCTGCGGCGATAAGGACAGCGGTTATCTCAACGCATCCCCGAACCTGCCGGTGCTGCTTTTCAAGGGTGTTATGAAAGGCCGCTTCGAAGGCGCCACCGACGAGACCGTCATTGAATACTTTTTCTCCAAGACACGTTCCGATAAATATGAGCTTCATATTGAACAGGAACGGCGGATGGGAGAGTAAGGGTCTTATAATTTCATAGGCTATTGCAAAATCGCCCCGGGCAGTGGATGCCCGGGGCTTATTTTGTTAGTGGTCCTCGATTGGGGATGGTGGGTGTTGTTACCTGAAATGAAGAACGGGCTCTGGGTCCAATGGCAGCATGGTCACATATAATAGAGAGTGAACCCTGGGGGGCGTGCGGCACAGTGGCTCGATGTTTTGATAGAATCTGCGCCGTGATATTCGTCAATTTCCACCCGTTGTTTCAGGGCTGGCGCAATGCTATCATGGAGGCATTCAGGAAGCCCGTTTGTGAGAGCCACGGCGTGCATCGCCCAAGAGCATCATTTTCGAAAATGAATGCGGTCAGGGCTTCTTCGATAAGTGGATTATCAGGAAAGGAACGTATCATATGAATATTTTAGTATTAAACGGCAGCCCCCGTCAGGGCAATACAGTCACAGCAGCCAAAACTTTTGCCGAGGGTGCCACAGCCGCCGGTCATCAGGTCGAAATCGTCGACACTTATAAGCTTAAAGTCGGTCCCTGCATGGGGTGCGGCGCTTGTGAGTGCCACAAGGGGTGCGTCGCCAAGGATGACACCAACATGATCGTCGATAAGATCGTGGCCGCTGATGTGGTGGTGTTTGCCACACCGGTTTACTGGTGGGGCATGACCGCTCAGATGAAGCTGGTGGTCGACAAGTGCTATTGCCGCGGCGCTCAGCTGAAGGGCAAAACGGTGGGTGTCATCGTGATCGGTGGCGCTGCCACAGACGATCCGGAATATCGCATCATCCGCGAGCAGTTCGCGTGCATCGCCGGTTATCTTGATTGGAAGATCCTCTTCCACGAATCCATCGCCGCCTCCGCCAAGACCGATCTTGCCGGAAATGAAGAGGCGCTGGCAGCGGTTAAAGCGCTTGGCAATATTTGATTTGGCACAGCATACGATGCCGATGACTCATCGCGCCATACAGCGATAGAGTGGTGTTTCGGAACACCGAAATATATAGAGAAACTTTGAATATCACATCCCCCGACTCCTCGTCGCAAGACGTGGCGGGGGATGTGTATTATCAGAAGACATATCACGATTGGGAACAGGAGGGCCTATGATACACATGCAGGATCCGTTCAAGACTTATTATGAGCCGCTTGATCGCGAGGGCCGGGCGCGCTGCCGGGCCTGGCAGACAGCGGTCGGCCTTCAGGGTGTCGATGGCCTGAAAACGTCGGATTTTCTCAATGACCTGGCGCTCCGGCATATCCGCGGCGAGAGTTCCCTCGACGAAGTGGGGCAGCAACTGGATACTCATTACAAGGCGATGCACACGTCAGGGGCTGCTTCATTGCAGACTGAAACTGCCGATAAGTGTGCTGAGCCTTCCGCTGAATCGGTGAACCCGAGCACGGCAACAATACTGCCCCGGGACGACGGCTCTCGCACAGAGGAGGCGGACAAGGTGGCCCATCGCATCGTCACATCACTGGCGGACGAGACATTTTCATTTTCCGTCAATGGTTATCTGGTGACCCATCGCCATCTGTTTCATGGCATTTACAAACACGCCGGCCAGATGCGGGACTATGACATTTCCAAAAATGAATGGGTGCTGGACGGCCGTTCGGTTCTTTATTGCAGCGCCTATGAGCTGCGGCCGACCCTGGAATACGATCTTGGCTGCGAAGCCTCATTTTCTTATAAGAAGCTGTCGGTGGATGAGAAGATCCGTCATCTGGCTTTCTTCGTGGCGAACCTCTGGCAGATCCACGTGTTCGGCGAGGGCAACACCCGCACCACGGCTGTTTTCCTTATCAAGTATCTGAAAACCCTGGGTTTTTCTTTAGAAAATGACACGTTCGCCGAAAATGCCTGGTTTTTCCGCAACGCGCTGGCGCGGGCGAATTATGATGATGTCAAAAATGGTGTGCGGAAGACGAGCCATTTTCTGGAAATGTTTTTGCGCAATTTCCTGCTTGGTGAGGCGAACGTTCTGGATAATGAAGAGATGCACGTGTGAGGGGCAAGAAATCAGATAATGCGGAAGGCGCAGTTGAGGCCGGAAATTCCGCACTCTGGGGCAATGCCGCGAAGATTTTTTCGGATAATATAAAAAAAATGATGAAAGGTGTGCATCGAACACTTGTTCTTTTTGGACAAGGGGCGTATACTGTCATCAAGTGATAATGATGCTGCAGAATAAAATGAGAAAGGGAAGCGTAAGGTATTGCTATGAAAATTATGCATACATCCGACTGGCATCTGGGCATGATGCAGCGGACTCACAGCTTTGAGGCGGATCAGCGGGCTTTTATCGACGAGATGGCCGCCATTATCCGTGAAGAAAATGTTGAGGCGATTCTGTTGGCCGGCGATGTGTTTGACCGGGCCAATGCGGGCCGTGAAACCGTGAAGTTTTACGATGAAGTGGTGACACGGATTTGCGCGGAAATGGGTGTGAAGCTGCTGATCGTGGCGGGCAACCATGACAATTCCGCCCGACTGGCCACTTACAACGAACTGGTGCGTGCTGCCGGTCTTTTTGTGGTGGGCGAGTTGTCGGCGGATCTGACACCGGTGGAACTGGGAAGCGCCGATGTGTATATGCTGCCCTGGATCACCACGGATCGTGTGCGGGCCACATTCCCGGAAGAGGCCGAAGATGTCAAATCCATGGAGGATGCCTATCGGGTGGTGCTTGATCACATCCGGGCTTCATTCCGTCCGAACCGGAAGCATGTCATCATGGCTCATGCCTTCATTATTAATGCAGAAACATCCGTCAGTGACCGGGCGGCCGAAGTGGGCCATGCCTCCGCTGTGAGCCGTGAGGTGTTTGACGGTTTTGATTACGTGGCCCTTGGCCATATTCACGGACCCCAGGATTTCGAACAGGTTCATTATTGCGGGACGCCCATGGCCTATTCCTTTGGCCGTGAGGAAACCCATAAGAAACGCGTGATCATTTTAGATACGGAAACCATGGAATGGAAGAACCGCGAACTTCATCCTCTTCATGCCCGCACCACCATTAAGGGCACTTTCGAGGATGTGCTGGCAGCAAAAGGCATTTCCGAAGACGTGAGAAACGGGTATGTGCGTGTGGAAACACCGGATATGCATCTCGGTCTCGAAGCGGCTTCCCGTCTGAGAGAGGTGTATCCGAACCTTTTGGAATTTGTTGGACGCCGGGATGAGTCGGATGATGCCACCATTACGCTTACCATCGAGGATCTGGATCGGCTCAGCAATGACCCCGAGGAAATTTTCCATCAGTTCTGCAAGGATACGAAGGCCTATGAGCCGGATGAGCACACATTGGAACTGTTCCGTCAGGCTGTGGCTATGTATGAGAAGGGGGAAATGGCATGAGACCGATCAAGTTGGAGATGCAGGCCTTTGGGCCCTTTAAAGGATATGAACCTGTAGACTTTGAGCATTTTTCAAAGGCGCGGCTTTTCCTGATCACCGGCGAGACCGGCTCCGGGAAAAGTACGATCCTTGATGCCATGATGTTTGCCCTTTATAACACCAGCAGCGGTAATATTCGGAACAAATTTGAGGATATGCGCTGCCGGATGAGCGATAAAGCCACAGAGACCTTTGTGAAACTGACCTTTGAAGCCGATGGACGCATCTATCGGTTTGAACGTCAGGTCCGTTCGACCGGAAAAAATACAAAGACAACCCGTCAGGCTTTGATTCAGAATGAGAACGGCATCTTTGAGCCGCTTTTTGAGAATCCGAAGGACAAAGATGTGATCGAAAAGGCGAAGGAACTGGTGGGACTGACAGATGAACAGTTCCGTCAGGTTGTCATTCTGCCTCAGGGGAAATTTGAACAGTTCCTGGTGGCCCCGTCTGATGAAAAAGAGAAACTTCTGAGTTCCATTTTCGGTGTTGATAAGTGGAGCAAGATTGCCGCCTGTTTCTCTGATATCGCCAAAGCAGCTTATGATGCGTCCAATAAAGAACGGGATGAGATCAACACACTCCTGACGGCTGAAGGCTGTGGTTCACTTGAGGATCTGAAGGCTCAGATGAGCGGGCTTCAGGAGGAGAAAAAACAGCTGGAAGCTGTAAAGGCATCAGCCCACTGGGAGGAACGCGCCGAAAAACTGAAGGCACAGCGCACCCTGTCCGGCCGTTTTATGGAGCTTCACAAGGCGGAAATGAGACGCCAGCAGCTCAAAGAAAAGGAAGAGAATGCGGTTAATACTCAGGCTGCCCTTGATCTGGCCAGAAGGGCCGAGGGTGTACGGCCTATGCTGAAGGCTTTGTCTGAAGCGGAAGAGAATCTGAAGGCGCGTCGGAAGGATGCGGAAAATGAAGCGGCCCGACTGGCTGCGGCACAGCAGGCAAAGCTTAAGGTTGATGAGGCGGCAGAAGCCTGGAAATCAAAAGAGGCAGAAGCGGATAAATTCGGTCGCGTGGCGGTAGCACTTGGTGAAAAACGGGAGATTTACAGTAACCTGTCGGCTCTGGAGAAGGGCTTCGCTCAGGCGGAAACAGACTGCCGGAGTAAGGCAGCGGCTCTGAAAAAAACAGAGACTCTTGTCGTGGCCGGACGGCAGAAGGTACAGGATGCCTTCGCGCTCTGGCAGGCGGAAAAAGCTCGTTATGAAGAGATGCTGGTCGCTTACATGAGTGGCATCAGCGGTGAATTGGCGGAAAAACTGGAGGAGGGTCAGCCCTGTCCGGTTTGCGGCAGCTCACATCATCCGAACCCCGCGCAGAAGGCCATCGGCGCCGTGTCACGGGATGAACTGGATCAGTGTGAGATCAAAAGAAATCGTTGTGAAGCGGCCTGGAAGCAGGCTGATGCAAAGCGTCAGCAGGACGAACAGGTGCTGGCAGAAGCTCAGAAAACACTGCATGATGCGCAGGCTGTTTATGAAAACAAGAAGGCGGCACTTGAGGCGGCACGGGCCGGCCTTGTGAAGGGTATCGATTCCCTTAAGGCTCTGGAAACACGGATCGCAGATCTGACAGGTCAGGTAGAGGCATACAAACGGAAACTGCAGAAACTGAATGATCAGAAAAATGAAGCTGCCCAGAATCTGGCGGCCATTGTGGCCCGGGAAGCCACAGCCCGGGATGAAGCCACAAAGGCTGCGGCTCAGGTGCGGAGTGCAACAACAGCGCTTGAGAAAGCTATTGCCGATAATGGTTTTGCTGATTGTGATGCTGTGAAGAAGGCCTTGAGGGATCCGGAAAAGCAGCAGGCGGCGGCTGATAGTCTTCAGGCTTATAAAACCAGTGTGGCCGAAAATGCAGAGAACCTTAAAAATCTGCGGGAGGAACTGGCCGGCAAAACAGAAGTGGCGGCTGCGGATTTGAATGAGGCTGAAAAGGCTCTGACAGAGGAGCAGAACAAGTACAATCGCGACCATGCAACTCTTGTCACCCGACTGGAGAAGCTTGGAAAGATTTATGAGAATCTCGAAAAGCGGGCCAAAGCTTATGAAGACAGTCGTCTGCAGATCGAGGCAGACTACAGTTTTGCCAAAACTCTGCGCGGTGATACAGGCATCGGTCTTCAGCGTTACGTGCTGGGGGTTATGTTCTCCTCTGTCATCGCATCGGCAAATCAGATGCTGATGCAGGTGCATGACGGGCGGTATCGCCTGATGCGTTCCGATGAGAAGGGGAAAGGCAATAAGCGCGGCCTGGAACTCTACGTGCATGATGCTTATGCCGAAACGGATGATATTGGCCGCAATGTCGGCACGCTGTCCGGCGGTGAAAAGTTCCTGGTGTCTCTGGCTATGTCCATCGGTCTTTCCAATGTGGCCCGCCGGAGCGGTGTGCATCTCGATGCCATGTTTATTGATGAAGGCTTCGGGACTCTGGATGCCAATTCCATCAATGATGCGATGGATGTGCTGCAGAGTGTTCAGACTTCCAGCGGTATGGTGGGCATCATTTCCCATGTGGAAGTCCTGCGGAGCAATATCAGCACCAAACTCCTGGTTGAAAAAGGCAAAGGTGATGACGGCAGCCATGTGCGGATGTCGGAGGGCTAACAGCTACCCGCTGAGAACTGCGATGACGGAAATGATAGCAGAAGTGATGGCAGCGTAATGGCAGACGTGATGACAGCAACAGGAAACCTGTGAGCATTAAACAAAATGTTGAAAACTCCTCCATTTGTTTATGAAATGTTAATAGGTTCAGCGAAAGTTCCTGTGTCAAATCATGCTCGGTCTATGATAAGATGACATTAGAAGAAACAGATTTTTTGAGAACAGTTTTGCATTCAGGAGGTTCTTGATCATGAAAAAATTTGTTATTCTTTTGGCCTTAATCATGGCGCTTCTCGGCATTGCCTGGTCTCGTTTAAAGGAATTGAGCCAGATTTGATGCCGGAAATGAGGGGGAAACAGAGCATAGTGAAAGGAGACCGACCGAATGAGGATAACGTGTAGTTATTGCGGGAACTTCATCGAAGATACGATGGAGAATTGTCCCTATTGCGGCGGACCTAATGAACATTTACGGCGCAGCGGCGACGGGATTCCGAAAACAATTGAAGAACTGAAGGCATTTTGTGCAGAGAAAAGATTGCCGCTTGATAAGATGCGGTTCTTTATTGGTGAAGACCATAAGGGCGCCAAGTGCTTCGGTATCTGCAAGGATGACACAGGAAAGGTCACCGTCTACAAGAATAAGAGCAATGGCCAGCGCGTGGTGCGATATGAAGGTCTTGATGAGGCTTATGCCTGCAACGAGATCTATCAGAAGCTGCGCATGGAGGTAGCCGAAAGAAAAGAGCGCTCGCCGGCAGGGCCGGCGTCTAATGGCAATCGTCCGTCAGGCGGTCGCCCCTCCGGGAAATCCGGACGAGGAAAGCCTCAGAAGAGAAAAAGAGGCTGGATAAAGATCCTTCTCATCGTGGGTCTGATTGCCCTCGCATTGGCATCCTTTGGCTCACTGATCGCACGGACACCGAGCAGCGGTTATTATCAGTATCAGGATAGTTTTTACTATAATGATGCGTCCCGCTGGTATCGGTACGAGGCGGAGGAAGAACCGCCGTGGCGTGAATGTGATGTGCCGCAGGCAATCGAGGATGACTATAAGCCTTACTGGCTTGGTTATAAGAACGATTTCGTCGAGTTTGCCAAGCAGGATAACGGCTTAAACTACAGCACCATCGATGAGAATAATGAGATCTGGTATGTGCCGCTCTACGAGTATGAGAATACCGATCGCTATGAAACTTATCCGAATAACAGTTATACGTCCAATAGCGATTCAAGTAGCGGATCATCCTGGTCAAGCTCCTGGGATGACGATGACTGGGACGATGACGACTGGGATTATGATTACAGCGGTTGGGATTCCAATGACACAGACTGGGATTCTGATTGGTAAAATTTGGATGAGTACGTGCCGGAACATGAGGCGAATAGTACATTTGTGTCATCTCGTACGTGTAGTACAAAATGAATTAATTGGTTAATAGATTGCAGATAATCCGTGTGGTTATCTGCAATCTTTGGATGTGTGGGGAATTGCGTACCCGATTATGTGAAAAAGAGATGGCTGAAAATGAAATCATTTTGAGAGTTCAACTGTCGCAAAATTTGCGACGATTGGTTGATAGAACAGAGATGATATCTGCTGGGGACTATTGGGGTACAAGAAATCCTGAAGAGCATGCGGCAAAGCAGAATGCGAATATCCGCTTTATTGGGGAAAGAGGATTGTATGGAGCATAAAAAGTGTGTGGCGGTGAGTGCCTGTCTTCTGGGTGAAAACTGCAAGTATAACGGCGGCAATAATGAAAATGTCGACTTAAAAGCCTTCCTGGAGGCCAACGGCTATGAAGCAGTGCCGGTCTGTCCGGAGGTGTTAGGCGGGTTACCCATTCCGCGAACACCGGCGGAAATCGTAGATGGTGTTGTGCGCACAAAGGACGGTGTTTCTGTCGACCGGGAGTTTCGGCTTGGTGCCGAGAAAGCTCTGACGATTGTGCAAGAGGCGGGGGCTGATTGTGTTATTCTTCAGTCACGCAGTCCATCCTGCGGTGTGGGCCGGATTTACAGCGGTCGCTTTGATAAGACCATGGTGGACGGAGACGGCGTCTTCGTTGCGCTTTTGAAAGAACATGGCATCCGGGCTGTGGATGTCAGCGCTTATATAGAGGTATTATAAGCCTTGCGTATGCATTAGGCCTCATGCTGTATGAAGATGAGTGTGAGGAATCGAAATAATCAGTAAGAAAAGGTATCAACATGAAAGTGACATTTTTGGGGACAACTGTCCTGTTATTTGATGATGGTGTGGATCAAATCCTGTTTGATGCGCATCTGACACGGCCGTCATTGCCGCGGTTTTTATTTGGCAATCTGCAAACGGATGAGGCTCTGGTGGAACGGGTGCTGGGGCGTTGCCCGATGGACCGCCTGAAGGGGATTTTTATTTCTCATAGCCATTATGATCACGCATTGGATATGCCATATCTGGCCAAGAGAACCGGCGCGGCTGTGTTTGGATCTTCATCAGCCCTTAATGTGGCGCGAGGCGGAAATGTGCCGGAGGCACAACTGCATGACTATGCCGGCGGCATCGCTGTAACTGCCGTCGATAATGATACGGCTCGCATGTCTGGGACTGGTGAGGCTAAAGGAAAGGCTGTAGCCAATGAGGGCAATTCGGTATCTTCCCTGAACGCAAACCGGGTAACGCCAAACCAACCAATCGCAACCTACAAGGTTGGCCGGTTTACCATCGACATTTTGCCCTCTGTTCATTCCAAGCCCAATGCCTTCAACAATGATCTGGGACAGACCATCGATGAGCCGTTGGTTCAGCCTGCGAAGAAGAAGTTCTTCAAGGAAGGGGGCTCCTTTGATTTCGTGGTCCATCACGAAAATGAACCTGCCTGTATCATCCGTCCCAGCTTTGGTTTTATTCCGGGAGAAATGGATGGTCATCAGGCGAAGGTTCTGTTTCTTGGAGTGGCGGGTCTCGCCAAGGTGGATGACAACGAAAAAAAGCGTTTCTACGAGGAAACGCTGGATAAGGTGAAACCGGAAGTGGTGGTGCCGGTGCATTGGGATTGTTTCTTCCGTTCCATTGAAAAAGCAGCCACCGGGTATCCCTTCTTCATTGAAAACTCGAAAGCTGTGGAGGCGGAGATTGGAAAGGCTTGCCGGGAGCGCGGTATGGCACATAAGTATCTTCAGCCGTTCGCATCAATAGAATTCTAAAATACGAAAAGCCGGAAACTCAAACGAGCTTCCGGCTTTTCGTTACCCATCAGGGATAAATGTTTTTATTCTATTCCGGCCAGACGAAATGCTGATAATTGGCTTCGCCGCCGTCGATGAGCAGGTTCTGACCTGTCATGAATTTGTTCACAACGGAGATGAAGTAGGCCCAATCCGCTATTTCCTCTGGTTCAGCCCATCGTTTCAACGGGGTCACATTCATGATTTCCTGCCAAAGTGCGGGATCGTCCATGACCGGCTTGTTGACATTGGTGAGAACACCGCCCGGGTCAAGGCTGTT
Source organism: Lachnospiraceae bacterium (assembly GCA_030526195.1). GTDB lineage: Bacteria > Bacillota > Clostridia > Lachnospirales > Lachnospiraceae > Chordicoccus. The sequence continues at coordinate 55,694 of JAUNDG010000011.1, read as the reverse complement.
GCAGGTGGCCTGGGGAGCCAGGCGGGCAGCGACATTTTTGACATAGGCCATGAGACCGGATTTTGAGGCCGTGTAGATCGGAAATTCAGCGCCGGTGTGAGCACTGGCGGAACCGATGAAGACCACGGATTTGATATGGGGATTCCCAATGGCATATTGTTCTGTGATGCGGATGGCACCCTTGAGGTTCACGTCGATGTCATGGATCATATCCGCTGTCAGTTTTTCCGGATCGCCGGCGGAAATGCCATTTTCGGGACTGACATCTGAACCGTTGACAGAATCAACAGCTGTGGCAGCCGAAGACTCATTTTCGAAAGAATGAGCAGCGGCTTTCCGACGATACTGCGGGTAAAGCGGTGTCTGGATGCCGGCATTGTTGATCAGAATGTCGGGCAAGAGGCCCTCCGGAAATGTGTCTTTCCGGCTGATGTCTGTGTGGTAGGGCACGAAATGGTCATGGGTGATGGTGGGGTCCGCAATATCCAGTCCCCAGACGGTGTGACCTTCCTTCAGAAATTTTTCGGCAATAGCGCGGCCGATGCCGCAGGATGTGCCGGTGATCATGATATTCATGGTGTTTCCCTTTCTCAGGGCGATGACATCATTTGGCATATTCTTCAAATGTGCGGGGCTCTAAGTATGCGGCACCGACACGTTCTTTTTTCCATCTTACCACAACGCGGTAACCGACGGGGCTTAAGAAGACTTCGCACAGCAGCTCCATGATGGCACCGGTGAGGGAGCAGGTGAAGACCTGCAGCCAGGTCCAGCCGAAGAATACGTGGGACACGATCAGGGCAAAGACGAGATTGTCCACGAACTGGGCGATGCCGGTGGAAATGTAGGAGCGCAGGGCGAAGCTGCGGAAGTTGTCATCTTTGAGGTGGCTGCCGATGCCGTGGTTGATGGCGGCGTTGACGATGGCGGATACCAGCATGGCCACACTGCTGCCAAGGACAACATACCAGCTGCCGCCGATGGTGGCATTTAAGGCGTCGTTGACTTCCATGGTGCCGTAGGTGTAATACTCACCCCACATGCCCGGTGTCAGGCACATGAGTTTGAACAGGATGCAGACACCCAGGTTTGTCAGGAGCGCCGCGATGGAAACCTTGACGGCGGCCTTCGGACCGAAGTGCTTGCAGATCATGTCCATACATAAAAAAGAAACCCAGCTCACAACAAAGCCGCAATCAAGGGCTAAGTAGGGGGTGGAGAACAGCTCCTTGTTGGCCAGCAGATTCATGACGATCACACTGATGCAAAAGAGCGAAAAAACACCTCCCGGGATGCTTCTGAGCAGGATTTTCAGGTCTTTCAGTTCATTTTTGACAATATTCATCTTTCTCCTCCTTTGGTTTTAATATTTTACAAGCAGGATATCGGACCCGAACTGCTTGGCGTACGGCTGTGTTTTGTCAGTGCACAACGGTCACGCGGCTCATCATACTCCTGTGCGGAGAGATTTGCAAGGGGGCATCATGAGAAATTTAATTTAAGGAAATTGTCTTTGAGAGGAGCACCGCATGTGCAGCAGATGAGGGAACATAAGGTTGGACCGGTGCTGAGAAAAACGGTATCAGGGGCGAACTTTTTTGTAAAAGAAAAACCGGAGGCTGCCATAAGCAACCTCCGGTCGGAGCGAATGTCTTTTTGAATGATATCTGAGTCAGCCGTTAAGCGGACAACGCTTCAGGCATGTTCTGCTGAGTGCCTGCCGGCTTCTCACTTACGCATTCTGCAGGATTTCTGACGGATTGATCGGTGAGAGACTGACCTCGTCAAATGTGACGGCGATGACCTGGTTGACGACTTCCTGCCAGCCTTTGAGGGCTTCATCGATGTTGCCGCTGAAGATACTGCGGAGGCTTTCGATGAAAGCGAAGAATTTCAGCGGTGAAGCCTGATAGTCAAGGCGTGTGTTGTAGATCATCTCCGGGTCGTTGGTGATGATGTCGTCAACGCCGATGTTGAGGAGCTCGGTGGCGGTCTCGGCATCGGAGACAGTCCAGCAGGAGACAGTCTTGCCGGTCATGTGGATGTCGTTGATCATACGGGAGGACACGAAGGTGGATTCGACACTGAAGAAATCAGCATCCGGCAGGTCGTAGTACATACCCACACCCAGCGCCAGGATGAAACCGGTCTTCATATCCGGATCGGCTTCTTTGATCTTGGACAGTGACGGATAGGAGAGGCTGGTGATGACCACGTCATCCTCCATGTCAAACTCTTTGATGATGCGGACGGTTTCGGCTTCCAGATCCGGTGTTTCCGCAAATGGTTTTGTCTCGATATTCAGAGTGGTGCGATCCTTGCACAGGGTGAGCACCTCTTCCAGAGTGGCGATCTTGCCGGTGACCGGCTGGCCGTTTACATCGGTGCCCTTCAGGGTGACGGCAGCGACCTCTTCATAAGTCATGTCGCAAATGGCTTTGTCGATGCCGGCGACACGGTTCAGAGTGGCATCGTGGTTGATGACCACCACACCGTCCTTCGTCATCTGGACATCCATTTCAATACGATCGGCGTAGCCGCTCTTGATCGCATCATCGAAGGCTTCCAGTGTATTTTCAACAGCATGATGGTTGATACCGCGGTGAGCGGTGATCTCGGTATTTTCGGCCAGAAGAAGGGTGATCACTTCATCCGGCACATAGTGCAGGGCAGCAGCAAAGAGCACGCAGACGGCGGTGCCGGCCACAGCACAGAAGGGCACAAACAGGCGGCTGCGCAGAGCGGCTTTGGCAGCAACGGCCGGCATCACGAAGGTGCCTTCCGTCCGGACGTAGAAGAAACCGCTCAGAACGGCAAACTGAATGATGATACCCAGAATGTTCAGGAAGTACAGAGCCAGCGGCTTGAAAATCTGGGGGAACATAACGCTGACAGCCAGGGTGATTTCCCGATTGTTCAGCTTCATGACCACGACGCAGATGATCAGGTAAAGCAGCCCGATGAGGAGACCCCACTTGATGTACACCACGATTTTGCGGATGGCGGTTTCAAGGAAGGGATGGATCAGACCGCGGATGCCGTGGAGAATCTCAATGCTGTGGGCCCGGGCTTCCGCAAATGTTTCGCCTTTGACAAAATAAAAATGGAAGGCGAACAGCCAACGCAGAGCGAAGAAGACGGCCGCAGCCACACCGGCGGCATACAACACAAACAGCAGAGGCTTGGTCAGGATGGTGTCCATGATGTATTCCGGCACCATAATCTGCTTGATGTAATTCCCGGCCAGCAGGATGTTGGTGAAGGGAATCAGCAGAGCGGCGGCCACCAGGATCATCCGGTTGCCCTTCTGCACGGAACGGCGCAGGTCCTTCCAGGTCAGCTTCAGCAGACTGATGAAAGTGAAAGACTCACCATTTTTGATCAGGTGAAGCCCGTGGACCATAAGCCCGATCTCAAGCAGCGCCCAGTTGGCCACAATAATGGCGGCAATGATCAGCGCGATGATATACAGCGGGTCTTTCAGAATGTCCAGCGGGGAATTGACCAGAAATTTCACTGCAGAAATCTTCAGCGTCGAGCTTAAGAAAAGACGCAGCAGCGGCATGATGACCAGCATCGTCAGGATCTTGTACAGAATTTCCACACCGATGAGGGCATATCGACTTCGCCGATACAGCACGGTGGTTTCCCGCCGCAACCCGCGACGGAAGGTTCTGCCGGAGGCAGGCATTGTGTTGTCTTGCATGTTCGTTGTTCCTTCTATTTATAGTGGGGATTGATGACGATCGCCGCTCATTTCCTTTCTCATCGGATCCGACATGAAGGCCATCGTACAACTTTATGAAAATGACACGGCGGCAGCGGTCATTTTTGGCTGTCTGCGCGTGTTTCTTCTAATTTTACCATCTTTCCTGCAGGCCAACAATGAGCCATTTTTGAAAAGTCAAGGATTTTTTTCTTATGAAAATGGTGAGTCTCAGGCTGACAGGGGTCGGCATTTTCGGTATAATACGGGCGACATATCATTTCAGAAATATGTCTTGATAAAAGGATAAATGAGAGGGTTGTGTCCGTACGGCAGACGAGCCGGGGCATATCCCATGGCCGGCAGAGGCCGACGACGACGGATAGCCCAAGAATGAATAAAGCCGATACGGCAACATTGGTACAGGAGGATAGAACATGAGACGCGCAAAGGCTGAAATCAAGGATTATCGGGAACTGCAGGAGGTGCTCACCAAGGCGGATGTGTGCCGGTTGGCTTTTAATGATGATTCAGGTTTCCCGTATATTTTACCGCTCAACTATGGTGTGAAATGCGAAGAGGGCAAGACCACGCTGTATTTCCATGGGGCCAAAGAGGGCCGGAAGTATGAGGTGATCGCCGCCGATAATCGGGCATCCTTCGAGGTGGAAAGTGCTCACGACCTGGTGATGGATATGGACAAGCACACCTGCACCATGGATTATGAGAGCGTGATCGGCCGGGGCCGTGTTTATATTGTGGAAGATGAAGATGAACGGATGGCAGGTATCCGCCTCATTATGGCCCAGTATCGGGAGGCTGATTTCCCGGTGGATCTGCGGCCCATGAGCGTCACCCGCATGATGAAGCTGGAGGTTGAGGCCATGACCGGCAAGCGCCGTCATGCACCTGCCAAGGGATAATGTCTAAGCTGAGGGCACGACATTTTCTGAACGTGTCATGCCGGCCGGATAACGGCATCTGCCGCGAACCCCGCACGGATGGGGGACGTGTGACAGCCACGAACTGAGCGGCGCTCGCGGAGTCATTTCCGAAAAGATTATGTTTCAGGCTATCGCACAGATGCCATCATACCCGAAAACAAGGATTTTAAGAGGAAAATTGTATTATTTAACGTTCAATAGCTTTTCGGACTTTTCGAAGAGCGGTTTATATGTTTAATTAGTACGTGGGAAAAATACAAGTTTACTAATCACAGCATCACATAAATCAGGAAAAGTACGGCGTGTGCCGAGAAAGAGGTATTTCGTGAGAGGTATCAAGACACAGAAAACGCGTATCCGTAAAGCGATTTTCGCCGAAGTTGCCCGTTTAGCTTACGAGGGCGGCGGTAAGGAAGAACTGGAAAAGCTTCCGTACAAAATCATTCCCGGTGAGGTGGCCACTTACCGCGACAGTATTTTCGTCGAAAGAGCCATCGTCAGCGAACGTCTTCGTGTGGCACTGGGTATGTCCATCCGTCCGATGACAGAACCGGCTCCCATTTCTCAGGGTCTCGATCAGAGTATGATCGGCGAGAAATATTATGAGCCGCCCCTTATCGACATCATCAAGTTCGCCTGCCACGCCTGCCCGGAGAAGCGTGTTTACGCCACAGACGGCTGCCAGGGCTGCTTCGAACATCCCTGCGTTGAGGTCTGCCCGAAGGGTGCCATCAAGCTGGTGAACGGCCGTTCCGTTGTGGATCAGGAAAAATGTATCAAGTGCGGCCGCTGCATCGGTGCCTGCCCGTATCACGCTATCGTGAAGCAGGAAAGACCCTGCGCCATGGCCTGCGGCATGAAGGCCATCGGTTCCGACCAGTACGGCCGTGCCGAGATCGATCATAAAAAATGCGTTTCCTGCGGTATGTGCCTTGTGAACTGCCCCTTCAGCGCCATCGTGGACAAGGGTCAGATCTATCAGACCATCACCGCTATCAAGAGCGACACACCGGTTTACGCTATCGTGGCTCCGGCCTTCGCCGGCCAGTTCCCGAACCTGAAGCCGGAACAGGTCCGCTCTCTGTTTAAGGCTCTGGGCTTTATGGAAGTGGCTTCCGTTGCCACAGGCGCCGACATCTGCACCATCGAAGAAGCCAAGGACTTCCTGAAGGAAGTGCCGGATGAAAAGCCGTTCATGGCCACCAGCTGCTGCCCGGCCTGGTCAGTGATGGTGAAAAATGAATTCCCGGATCAGGCGGATTGCATTTCCATGGCCATGACACCGATGGTCCTGACAGCCCGTCTTGTGAAAATGGTGCATCCGGAGTGCAAGATCGCTTTCATCGGTCCCTGCGCTGCCAAGAAGCTGGAAGCCAGCCGCAGAACCATCAAGAGCTACGTCGACTTCGTTCTGACCTTCGAAGAAGTGGCCGGTATGGTGGAAGCCAAGGGTATCAAGATCGAGGATCTGCCCGCCGATCGTCTGCTGCGTGAAGCTTCTGCTGACGGTATGGGCTTTGCTGCTGCCGGCGGTGTGGCTCAGGCTGTCGTAAACTACGTCAAGAAGCTGGATCCGGAACGCGAGGTCAAGACTGCTGCCGCAGCCGGCCTTGAAGAATGTAAGAAAATGATGATGATGGCCAAGGCCGGTAAGTACAATGGCTACCTGCTGGAAGGTATGGCTTGTCCGGGCGGCTGCATCGCCGGTGCCGGTACTATCGCCGATGCCCCGAAGGCTGCCAAGGCTCTGCTTGAGGTTGAAAAGCAGACCATTTACCGCGAAGCCGCCGAAACATCTTATGCCGAATGGCTGCCGACTCTGGAGCACTTCGACCTGCACGAATGGACGAAGGAACTGGAAGACTAAGCCGGTGCATTCTGTGTTATAATTTCATAAGCTTTGACACATCCCCCGCGGTGCCGCAAGGCCCGCGGGGGTCGTTTTTTTCAGATACGCACAGATTCCGCCGGCTCGTGTTTCCCAGGTGATGACACAGAGCATCAAAGAATCCGAAGAGCCGGCTTTTCTCGTAAAAATGGCAATGCCTTGCCCTTGTTATAAGGGATGGCGTGCGTGTTTGCGTTTATATTGGAGAGAAATTATGGAACAGACTTACGATATCGCGGTGGCGGCCTGCCCGTCTTATGACGAAAATGAGGTAGCCGGAGCCCTTCAGACTTTGCTTGAGGCCACCGGCGGTCTTGATTTTGTCAAACCGGGTATGACCATCGCTTTAAAGACCAATCTGGTGTCCGGCGCGGCACCGGAAAAGGCAGTGTGTACCCATCCGGCGGTGCTGACGGCCCTGACAAAATGGCTCATCGACAGGGGGGCTTCTGTCATCATCGGTGACTCACCCGGCGGGCCCTTCAGTCCGGCGGTTATGAAGCACGTCTATAAGGTGAGCGGGCTCCAGACGGCGGAGGCCGCCGGGGCGAAGCTTAATGAAAACTGCGCTCAGACGGCAGCCTCATTTCCGGAAGGAAAAATCATGAAACAGATCACCTATACCTCCTGGCTTTCCGAGGCGGATGCGGTGATAGGGGTGTGCAAGCTGAAAACCCACGGCATGATGACCTATTCCGGCAACGTCAAAAATTTCTTCGGGGCGATTCCCGGCACCATGAAGCTGGAGTATCATTATCGGTTCCCGAAGCATGAGGATTTTGCGGACATGCTGGTGGACATCAATGAATTTTTAAAGCCCGCTTTCTACATCACCGATGCGGTGGTGGGGATGGAAGGCAACGGACCCACGGCGGGGACACCGCGTCAGGTGGGGGCGCTGCTGGCTTCAAAGGACCCCTATGCTCTGGATGAGATCTGTGCCCGGATGATCGGCCTTGATCCCATGACGGTGCCCACCATTGCGGCGGCGAAAATGCGGGGACTCGGGGCGGAAAACCCGGCCATTTTCGGAGACTGGCAGGCCTTTGCGGTGCCGGATTATCAGAAAGTGACCAAGATGAAAGACATCACATTTTCTGGCTATATCCCGAAATTCCTGATGCCTGTGGTGACAAAGCTTTTGCAGGCCCGGCCCCAGGTGAAGAGCAGCGAGTGCATCGGCTGTCGAAAATGCCACGACATTTGCCCGGCCAGGGCGATCTCCATGACGGCGGAGGGCAAGGCCGGTCGGCCGGTCATCGATCGATCACAGTGTATCCGGTGCTTCTGCTGCCAGGAATTCTGCCCGAAGGGGGCCATGAAGGTGAAGCGGTCAGCTCTGGCACGATTTATTAATCTGCTGTAAAGCCCAAACAGGGCAGAAGTCGTATTCAGTTTCGGGACAGGACACCCCATTTTTTCAGAACGGTGTGGAAAAACTATTCTGACATTAAAAAACAACCGGCAAGCCATGCGGCCTGCCGGTCATTTTTTCTTAAAGAAAGATGGGGTACGATAAGTTATGATCGTTTACTTTTTAAGCTGAGAAGCCAGTGTCATGTGTTTCGGCACACCGGCTGCATAGTACGGTGTGATGATACCGATCACGAACGGGCTGACATAATCGATGAAGTCCTGAGTGACGGAGAAATGATCTTCTGTGATCCAGTCAACAGGCATCTTCTTTTCGATGTTGGCGACGAAGTGAACGTCAACCATTTCATAAGTGACGACATAGGGTTCACGGCTGTGAACATCCATGCAGACCATGAGGCCGTTCTGGCCTTCAAGGGCTTTCTGAACACCGATGTAACCGACGTTGTAGGCTTCGTCAAGGTCGAAGCGGGAGGCCATATGAGAGGCGCAGCGCTGCAGAACTGAGAAGTCGATGGCACGTGTATCATAGCCCAGCTTGGAGCCGATCTCATTGGCGATGACGCGGGCGCAACCGGATAACTGGCGATGGCCGAAAGCATCGGTGGGTGAGACGTTGTTGCCCAGCTCGCAGACAGCGGTGCCGTCAGCCAGTCGAAGGCCTTCGGAAACGGCGATGACCACGGAGTTCTTTGTCTTGACGATTTCAGAAACACGTGCCAGGAACGGTTCGAATTCGAAGGGGATTTCCGGGCAGCAGATGATGTCCGGACCGTTGCAGTCAGCATCGCGGGACAGAGCGGCGGCGGCTGTCAGCCAGCCGGCGTTACGACCCATGATCTCAACAACGGCGATACGCGGCTTGGAAGCACCGTAGCTTTCGTTGTCGCGGATCAGTTCCTTCATGGAAGTGGCGACGAACTTGGCAGCGGAGCCGTAGCCCGGGCAGTGATCGGTGATGGGAAGATCGTTGTCGATGGTCTTCGGAATACCGATGAAACGCTGACGTCTGTTATGAAGTTTACCGAAATCGGACAGCTTGGCGATGGTATCCATAGAATCGTTGCCGCCGATGTACAGGAAGAAATCGATGTTATTCTTATCGAGAATACCGAAGATCTTTTCGAAGACTTCCGGTTCTTTGTGGGGATCCGGCAGTTTGTAACGGCAGGTGCCCAGGAAGGAACCCGGTGTTCTCTTCAGCAGAGACAGGTCCAGCATATCTGAGAAGCTGTCTGACAGATCCACAATATCTTCTTTGAGAAGACCTTCGATACCGTGGTGCATACCATAGATTTTAATACCGGCAGCGTGAGCCGCTTTGATAGCGCCGGCAAGTGATGAATTGATGACAGCGGTGGGACCGCCGGACTGACCGATAACGATATTTCCTCTCTTCATTGTGCTCTCCTTTCACATGTGGGGGAAAAAGCAACTTTGTACGTGATTATACAATTGCACACTTCGTCAAAGAATACAATGTTTTTTAGGTAACCAAAAAAAGTTTGTACATAATGGCCATATTTGTGGTGGATTTTATATAAGAAAATACTTACAAAAATGGAATTATATGTCTAAAATCACGAATGTTGGGACTGCCGACATCGATTTTCAGAAAATGACACTGCCTCGGGCGGAGGGGATAGACAAAGTTTTTACGAAAATGACCGGAAGCGCTCAGCGGCGAATCAGGGGTTTACAGAACCGCCGAAAATGTGTATGATGGATACAGAACAAGTGTTCGGGTTTGAGGAACGGAGGCAACGATGGCGGACAGACCGAATCATCAATTTCATAAGTGTGAAGCGATTCCGTTACCCGGTCAGTCGGCAATGGGGGTCCCATCCGATCAGTCCGTGAAGACCCGGCTGCCCGGAAAGACAGCGCAAAAAAATTTTTCTGTTCGACGGGATTCACGCACGTATATCGCGATCGATCTCAAGTCCTTCTACGCCTCCATCGAGTGCGCCGCCCGGGATCTGGATCCCATGCGCACCAATCTGGTGGTGGCGGATAACAGCCGGACGGAGAAGACCATCTGCCTGGCGGTTTCCCCGTCTCTGAAAAGCTACGGCATCGGCGGCCGGGCCCGTCTTTTTGAGGTGATCGAGAAGGTGAAGGGCATCAACGCAGCCCGTCTGGCAGCGGCCCCGGGCCACGTGTTTAAGGGGAAATCTGCCGACAATGAGGCACTGAAGGCGGATCCGTCCCTTGAACTTGACTATGTGGTGGCGCCGCCCCGCATGGCCCTTTATATGCAGTGCAGCACGGACATTTACGAGATTTATTTAAGATACATTGCCCCGGAGGATATCCATGTCTATTCCATTGACGAGGTGTTTATGGATGTGACGGATTATCTGGAAACTTATAAGAAGACACCCCATGAGCTCACCATGATGCTCATCCGGGAGGTGCTGAAGGTGACGGGCATTACCGCCACCGCCGGCATCGGCAGCAACCTGTATCTGGCCAAGGTGGCCATGGATATTGTGGCCAAGCACATGGAGCCGGATGAGGACGGGGTGCGCATCGCGGAGCTCAATGAACGGACCTACCGGGAAAAGCTCTGGCATCACCGGCCCCTGACGGATTTCTGGCGGATCGGTCCCGGTTATAAGCGGAAGCTGGAAAAGGTGGGGCTCATGACCATGGGGGATGTGGCCCGCTGTTCTCTGGGCGGTCCCCGGGATTTTTATAATGAAGATCTGCTTTACAAGCTTTTCGGTGTGAACGCAGAGCTGCTCATCGACCATGCCTGGGGTTGGGAGCCCTGTCGGATGTCGGACATCAAGGCTTATCGTCCGGACAGCAGTTCCGTGGGCAGCGGTCAGGTGCTGACGGAGCCCTATCCCTTTGACAAGGCCCGGCTGGTGGTCCGGGAAATGACGGAGCTTTTAAGTCTTGATCTGACAGCCAAGCACCTCGTGACGGACCAGGTGGTGCTGACCGTATCCTATGATATTGAAAACCTGACGGATCCCGAGCGGCGGAAGCGCTACAAGGGACCCATTGTGACAGATTATTACGGTCGGCAGGCCCCAAAGCATGCCCATGGCACGGAGAAGACGGAGCGCCCAACGGCCTCCACCCGGCTCATCGCCGATGCCATGATGCGGCTGTTTGACCGCGTTGTGAATCCGGATCTTCTGGTGCGGCGTCTGTCGGTGTGTGCTCTTCATGTGATGGATGAGGCAGAAGTCGAAGCGGCTGCGCCGACCTGCCATCAGATGAGTCTGTTTGATTATGACGAGAAAAAAACGCAGGCGGAGGCCGCGGCTCTTGAGCGTCTTGAAAAGGAAAAACGTCTGCAGCAGGCGGCGGTGGAGCTGAAAAAGCGTTTCGGAAAAAATGCTGTTCTCAAGGGCATGAACCTGGAGGAGGGCGCCACCACCATCATGCGGAACAACCAGATCGGCGGACACAAGGCCTGAGGCGCTTCATATGCGCAGAGTTCGATAATTTGGTATGACTAAAATACTGTGGTTATATCCTGAGGTTCGGAAGCGCCGGGAATTCGGTGCCCGAGATTGGCTGACAGATGCCTTTGATGGTGTCTGGGATGGTAGGAGGAGAATGGGGTTATGGATACATACGACGATATCATCGATCTGCCGCATCCCGTGTCAAAAAAACATAAACCCATGAGTCTTCGGGAGCGAGCGGCTCAGTTTGCTCCGTTTGCGGCGCTGACAGGCTATGATGCCATGACACAGGAGCGGGCCCGCACCACGGAGGCCCGGATCGAGTTGGATGAAACCGCCCGGGAGGAACTGGACAGGACCTATTTTTATCTGAAGCATCATCTTGAGGAGCGGCCCCGGATCATGGCGGTCTGGTTTGAGGCGGATGCACTGAAGGAGGGCGGCGCTTACAAGCGGGCCGTGGGTTATGTGCAGCGCCTTGATGAGAGCCGGGGCATCATGCGTCTTGAGGATGGCACCGCCATTACCCTGGCGGATCTTCTGGAGTTACGTATTGAGAATCTCCCTCTGTCATTTTGCGAAGATATGGCTATAATAGAAAAGAATCGGCCGCTGCCGAAAATAGCAACATTGACAAAAGGAAACACGATATGATCAAGACACATAAGGCCGGAAGAAACGGCCGGCATCGGCTGACCCGGATGCTGGCGGGCGTTCTGCTGGCGGCAACTCTGATGACAACTCCCATTTTCACAGGCGAGGCAGCAGCCTATGACTACGATATGGCGTCCATGCAGATGTTGAACCGGGAACTGAACGGTAAACAGGATACATCCAATATCGCGGCCTGGATCCAGGGCCGGGTCCCTTATGCCGGCACCCGGGCACTGCGCGCCGGGGAATCGGATTCTACCGTGGTGAGCGGGGCCTGTTCCTATTGGGCAGCGGCTTACATGCTGGCGAAAATGGGTCAGCTCGACGTTCTTAATGGAGAGAATCCCATGACAGTCCTTGACCGGGCCGAAGCCATCAAGGGGTGGCTCACCTTCGGGAAAATGGATTACACCCGCATCAATGAGATCTGGCCGGATGTGACCTGTCATGGGTACAAGCGCCGGTTCCCCTCATCTGATTTCAACAAGCAGCTGGCCTTTATTCAGGACCTGATGGATCAGGGTTATTTTGTGATCATCTGCATAGACGGCATCAATAACAACGGCCATTACATTTTCGCAGATAGTGTGACCGAGGACGGCGACCTGGTCATCGGGGACAGTGCTTACGAAGGCACTATGTGGAGTGATACCCACGGACCCCAGGCCAGCTTCTTCGTGGATTATTCCATTTTCACCTGCAAGGATGTGATGCCGGCGGATACACCCTCCATCTATGATTTCAATCTGCAGGCCAACGGCCGTATGGAAGGCTCCGGCTACGGCATTGATTTCAGCCAGCACGAGGGCACCCATACCGCCATTCAGTGGCTCTTAAACTCACAGGGTCCGGCTGAAACCAATCTGCCGGACTGGATCAAGAGAACGGTGGGCAAATCATGACAGAACAGGAACTGACGGCAGCCCGGTTCTGCGATCTTTCGCGACGGGCTTACGATAACAATTATGTGACGCATACGGATTTCCTCACGGGCGCGGAGCAATCTTTGCTGCAGGAGCTTCAGATGGGCCGGATCGCGGATCGTCGTCTGGCGCCGGCAGCGGTGGTGCTGCTGGGGGGCTGGGATGAGGCGGACCGCAAGGTGGCCTGCTTCCTGCCGGATTATGAAGATCCGGCATCATTTCCGATGGAGGAACTGGCGGCCATGAGTCGGGGAGAAGGCATCATCACCTGCCTGCGCATCGCCCCGCTTCAGAAGCAATTCGCAGACAGTCTGACCCATCGGGATTATCTGGGGGCGCTGATGAACCTGGGCATTGAGCGAAGCCTCATCGGGGATATCCTGGTGGACCGGGCCTCGGCGGAGGCGGTCATTTTCGTAATGAGCGATATGGCCTCCGTGGTGACGCAGGAACTGACCCGGGTGAAGCACACCTCGGTCAGTGTTTCGGCAGCAGACCCGGCGGCGGTGGATATTCGCCCTGAATTTGAAGAACGGACCGGTTCCGTAGCATCGGAACGGCTGGATGCGGTGGTGGCATTTGCTTATCGGCTGGCCCGGGGCAAGGCCCAGAAGCTGATCGAAGCGGAGCATGTTCTGGTGGGCGGTCGGCCGGTTTTATCCGGCGGCAGTCAGCTAAAGCCGGGGGATCGTGTCACCGTGAAGGGCTTCGGGAAATTCATTTTCGACGGGATCGAACATGAGACGAAAAAGGGCCGGTTGATGGTGCGGATTCGCCTCTTCAGATGAGGGAATCACCTTGACCTTGCGGATGAATAATAGTATGCTTATTTGAGAAAGATAAATAATAAACAAAGTCTTTTGAACAAAGGTATCAAGACAGATGGTGAGTCTGTTTCAGCACATTAACAATTATTTTCGTGGGGGAAAATCATATGGCTAAATACGTTTATTGCGAACATTTCAAAGATGGTCATGAAGTACGTCAGGAGTTCGATACACCGGCTGAAGCTATCGGTTTTGCAAACATGCATTATGCAGAAAATCCGGATGTTCTTCGTGCTTACGTTGTTGAATCCTTCAATGACGATCTGGATATGGAAAAATGGGTTAACGGCAAGGAAATCAAGGTTCTGAAGGACTGCTGATGCGCGAATCGCCACAACTCATATAGACATGATGACAAAAAAGCTGCCTTTCGAGGCAGCTTTTTTTGCTTGAAGGTTTCTTCATTTTTGATATGATAATCATGTGTTTTTGCTTAAAATGCTGATTATCGGAAGATAATGAGTGTTTTGGGCTAATAAAATGACTCACGAAAGATTGGCTTCTTTGAAACCTGTTAATGTATCATGACTGAGAATCAAACGGAAAACATAACGAAACCGGATAATAAAAAAGATAATCAAACAAATAACCGGACCATCAACAGCAATCGGGCAAAGAACAGGCCCGAGCGGCACAATCCGCACCTGCCGGACAAGAAGGTGGATACAATTCGTCGCCAGAGTATAATCTGGCGTGTTTTGCCCATCGTGGTGGTGGCGGTACTGATGCTTCTGGTGATCAATGATTATGCGACACGCCAGCGGCGGCTCACCATCGAGCGGGCGGAATATGCCGCCGATCAGATCGCAGAAAATGTGGCGTCGGAGATCGCAGCCACCATCGGCTACGCCGCCAGCAGTATCCGGGCGGTGTCCACTTCTATTGCCACAGGCATGACATCGGAGGAACTGACGGATCCCCATGCGGTTATCGATCCGCTGTTGGCAGCCACCCCCTTCGAGGCGATTGAATACATTCGGGCTGACGGTATGAATATGATGACAGTCGGCGAGCCCTTTGATGCCAGCGACCGGGTTTACTACAAGGAAGGCATCAAAGGCCACACCGGTATCTGGAATAATCATCACCCGAAGTATTCCAAAGAGACTCTGGTCAATTTCTACACACCCCTCATTTACGAGGGGAAGATCGTGGGTGTGATCACCGGCTACATTTCCGCAAATGCCCAGCTTGTAGCGTTTCTTGAAAATGACTTTTTCGGCGAACCGGTGGTGGGGCTTTTGTATGACGGCGATGACATGGTGATCTGCTCCACGGTGGCCGAGACATTTGTGAAGGACCTGACCCTGGATAAGGCCTTTGCCGGCAAGGGCTTTACGAAGGAGCAGCTGGATGATCTTCTGACCAAGCTGAAGAGCGGTCCCTGCGAAACGGCGGTTTTTGAAGCTTCCACCGGGGAAGGCCGCTTATCCATTTCCTCTATTAAAGGGACGGATTGGCATGTGGCCATCATTATCCGGCCACCGTCATTCCAGGTGGTCGCCTATGAAAGTTCGCAGAATGCCACCCGGATGATAGTGCTCATCACCCTGATCCTGGTGATCTCATTTGCCTCAGTTTCCTGCGCTTCAGCCGGGAGCGGGAAGCCATCCGGGTGCGCAATGCGGCGCTGGAGGAAGAAAACCGGCGGTTCAATGCGGCCAATCACAGGGCTTTTGAAGTGATGCAGCAGACCAACAAGCGTCTGGAGGAAAACCAGGCACAGCTGGAGAAGGCCCGCGATGAGGCCGATGCGGCTAACCGGGCCAAGTCGACCTTCCTTTTCAACATGTCCCACGATATCCGCACCCCCATGAATGCCATCATCGGGTTCCGGGATCTCCTGGAAAAGCATCAGGATGATCCGGAAAAACGGCGGGATTATCTTGAGAAAATGCGCACGGCCAACGATGTGATGTTATCCATCATCAACAACGTGCTGGAAATGGCCCGCATCGAACACGGCACGGTGGAGGTTGTGGAGGTGCCGGGCAGCGCCGAACAGTTCGGCGACAGCATTTTCTCCATGTTCAGCGAACTTATGAGGGAGAAAGACATCTCATTTTCTAAAGAGGTTCGTGTCGAGCATCCCTACGTGATGTGTGATCCTACGAAGATCCGGGACATCTTTATGAATCTGCTGTCCAATGCCTGCAAGTACACCAACCCCGGCGGTTCGGTGTCGGTGGTGCTGGAGGAGGTGCCATGTGAGCGGATCGGGTACGTGACCTACCGCACCACGGTGGCGGATACCGGCATCGGTATGGCGGAAGACTATCTGCCCCACATTTTCGAGGAATTCTCCCGGGAGTATAACACCACCCAGTCCCGGGTGGAGGGCACCGGTCTTGGCATGCCCATCGTGAAACGCCTGGTGGATCTTCTGGGCGGCACCATCGAGGTGACCAGTCAGAAGGATGTGGGCTCCACCTTTGTGGTGACATTGACGCACCGGATTGCGGATCGTGCGGATTTCGGCGAGCAGCTGGAGAAGAGCACGGATGACTATTTCTTCAAGGGACGCCGCATTCTGCTGACGGAGGATAATGATCTGAACGCGGAAATCGCCGCGGAGATTCTCGGTGAGGCCGGCTTTGTTGTGGATCGGGCCGAGGATGGGCTGGCGTGTCTGGCTAAGCTGACTCAGGCACCAAATGGTTATTATGACCTCATTCTCATGGACATTCAGATGCCCAACATGAACGGCTACGACACCACCCGCACCATCCGGAAGCTGGATGATCCTGAAAAGGCGTCGATCCCCATCGTGGCCATGACGGCTAACGTGTTTGACGAGGATAAGAAAAATGCTTTTGATGCCGGTATGGACGGCCATCTGGCCAAGCCTGTCAATGTCAAGGACGTCATGAAGGAACTCTACCGTATCCTCAAATATAAGGAAATGGGTCGTTTTTCGCATTGACAGATGACCACCAAGGGGCTACCATAAAACCAGACAATACAAGAAACAGGGGTGCCGCAAGGCTGAGATTTCGCAAGAAGAACCCTTATACCTGATCCGGATAATACTGGCGTAGGAAGTTTATTTTTAGAAAATGGGGCTGCTTAAGACACCATCGTTTGGCGTGCCACTCATTTTCATCAGAAGAGTATTTTAAACGCTTATCGCAAGACTTCAATCCGGAGACATTGTTCTCCGGATTTTTTTTTCGGGTTTTATTGTCAGAAAGGAATTCATTATGAACACATCAAGAAAAACCACGATTCTCGTTGAAGGGGCGATGCTTATCGCGCTGGCCACAGCTCTGTCCTATGTGAAGCTCTTTAACTTACCTCAGGGCGGGAGCGTTACGATGGAAATGATTCCCATCATCATTATGGGTTTGCGTCACGGCACGAAATGGGGCTGTTTCACCGGCTTTGTCCACGGGCTGATCCAGATGATCATCGGGTTTTCCAATGTGCTTTACTGCGCCACCATCATCGCCATGATCGGTTGTATGCTGCTGGATTATCTGCTGTCTTATACGGTTCTGGGTCTGGCACCTGTTTTCGCCAAAACCTTCAAGAGTCGCACCGGCGGTGCCGTCTTTGGCACTCTTATCTGCGGTGTGCTCCGTTTCTTATGTAACTTCCTGTCAGGTTGGCTGCTCTGGGGCAGCTACGCACCGGAAGGCATGGCCGCTCCGATTTACAGCCTTGTGTATAACGGCTCCTTCATGCTGCCGAACATCATTCTCGCTGTCGTGATCATCGGTCTTTTGTGTAAGGTGGCCCCGGGCATTATGCGCGCTGAACCCAAAATGAGATAAGAGTGATTAACCATTAACAACAAACCATTTTCAGATACATATTTACCCCTCGCCCCCGCCGAAAGGCGGGGGCCTGCATTTGGGCTACCGAAGGTAGCTGCGGTTCACGAGCAAGGAGCGAAGCGTACATCGTGCCCTGCGGGTATTGCGAGTGTCTGCTTTACAAAATGATGGTTGACCGCGGATCCGAAATGGTGAAAAATAGGTCGTATGTTGACAGCGAATATTCAAACGTATTTACCCAAAATCCTGCCGGCGATCACCGCGCTGCGCCGCGAGCTCCACGGGATGCCCGAGAAGGCGCTTTGTGAGGACAGAACCCGGCAGTGTCTTTATGATTTTCTGAAAATGCAGACCGCCCTGCGGGTCGAAATGCAGGGGCCGGTCCTTTATGCTGTGTGGGACGCACCGCATTCGGTTACTGATACTGATATGCCCTGTCTGGCATTTCGCGCCGACTTTGACGCGGTGGAGGGGGCCGACGGCACCCTCGGGCATTACTGCGGTCATGACGGCCATGCCGCTTCATTGGCGGGCTTGGCCATGCTCATTTCCGCTATGAAGCCGCGCTGCAAGATCGTCCTCATTTTCCAGCCGGCGGAGGAAACCGGCGAGGGCGCTCGCCTGTGCCTGCCCATCCTTGAAAAGGAGGGCGTGACGGAGATTTTCGGCTGGCACAATATTCCCGGTTTGCCGAAGGGAAGTGTGGACCTTCTGCCCGACACCTTCGCCTGCGGGTCCACGGGCATGAGCATCACCGTGACCGGCACGCCGGCCCACGCCGCTTATCCCGAAAATGGCAAAAATCCCGCCGCAGTCATCGCCTCCCTCGTACTTTTCGGCGAAAAACTGTTGCAGGAACCCCATGAAGGCATGGTGCTCATCACCGTGATCGGCATTTCCGTCGGGTCCGAGGCCTACGGCGTCTCTGCCTCAAAAGGGGAACTGCGTCTGACACTTCGGGCGGAAAAGGGCCGGGAGCTTGACAGCATCATTGAGAAAATGACGTTCGAGGCCAAGCGTCTTGCTGCGGCGGCCGGTATGGCCGTTGAGATTGCCTTCCATGAACCATTTCCGGCAACGGAAAATCACACCGCCTCGCTTGAGAAAATGCGTCAGGCTGTGGAAGAGGCACACCTCACACCGGTGACACCACCGGAGCCCTTCCGCTGGTCCGAGGATTTCGGCCATTATCTGAATGAGGTGCCCGGCGCCATGATCGGCGTGGGAAGCGGCTGCGATTATCCGGCGCTTCATACCGCGGATTATGCTTTCCGGGATGATCTGCTGGAGGATGTGCTGAAGATCATGGGCGGCTTGTGTATGCGTGCCTATTGAGGCATCATGTCCGCGCGGAAGTGCGATCAAAGGGGAATGTGGATGACGAGCCGCGCGGGAGACATCTCCTTCGCTGCTTGAGTATTGGCCTGTCGTGAGCGTTCCCGCACATCAAAGACGGAGCGTCTTGGGCAACGGTTATAGTGAACCAATAAAAGGATTTAAATAAAGGCAACATTAATTATGAATACAAATATCAAGAATCAATTCATCAAACCGCAGATGGGCCGGCGGGTTTTCCTGGTCATGTTCGGCCAGGTCATCATGGGATTTGCGGTGGCGATCCTGCGGATCCCCGTGCTGGGGACAGACCCATTTTCAGCGATGATGCTGGGGCTTACAAACCATACGCCATTTTCCTATGGCGTCTTCTGTTCCATAGCCAATGTGGCGCTTTTTGTTTTTGAAATTCTGTGGGGACGGAAATACATCGGCATCGGCACGTTCGCCAACTGGTTTATTCTGGGCTTTTTTGTAGACTTCGCCTGCTTTGTTTTCCGGACGCTGGGCATTGACGGCTGTCCCTCCTCGCTTCTTGTGCGGGTCATCATCGCGGTGGTGGGCATCATCATCCTGGCCTTTTCTCTGTCCATGTATCAGATGGCGGATATCGGCAGCTCCCCCGCGGACAGTATGCCCCTTATTATAAAAGAACGCCTCCATCTGCCGTTTTTTGTCAGTCGTGTGATTGTGGATGGCGCCTTCACGCTGGTGGCCTTCCTGGCCGGCGGCGTTATCGGGATGGCCACGCTGATGGTGTTCCTGTTTCTGGGCCCCATCGCCAACATTTTCAACAGACACGTCTTTGCGAAGATCGTCACCAACGAGTCACTGCTCTGACCGGGCCGGGCTTATTTTTTGAAAATGCTGTGTCCGGCCGCCGATACACCATTTTCTCTGCTATAATGTGGGCAACAGCAGAGCAGGGCGGTGGGACCGCCGAAAAGAGAGGGCTTAGGTATGAAGGCTTTCAAAAGAAAATGGTTATTGATACCGTTGCTGCTGGCAGCGGTATTTTCTTTATTGACGCTGACCGGGTGTGTCGGCGGTAACCTGTCCAGGAAACTGAACGAGGGAAAGGTCTATCACAAAAATGGTGACGGCACCAAAACCACCATGACCTACGAAAATGCCGGGGCGTTGTTGCGCGCTCCCCAATTCCGAACGGAAGAGTACACGCTGGTGATGCGGTTCAACGGGACGGATTGGTTCACGGCAGAAATCGTGACACCGGAGGAGCTGGCACCGCTTGACGGGGCGGAGGTTCTGGCTCAGAGCGAGAATCTGACCTATTATTTTGCACCGGGGTACGAAGTGGATCCGGCCAATCCGCCTTTTTATGAGGATCAGGCTTACTGGGTTGTGATGAACCTGAATGGGACCCGCGATTCCGTGATCCTTTTCAAAACAGCGGACGGCCCCTGGCATGATCGGGGGTACGGATCGGATTTCAAAACGGTGCGCTACGATGTGGACGGCAAGGAAACCGTGCCCAGCTGGGAAAACCTGCGTATTTTTGTGGATGACCCGTATATTCATGGGGATGCTACCGATGATGACCTCAATCCCGACGGTCTGCCCGACGGTGGTGAGGATGATCTTAACCGTGTGAATAATGCCACACACGAGGCCTATGATCCTGAGCATGTCTACGATGACGAGCATGGCTCATCTTCTCATGATGTTGGTGACAGGCATATAGAGCATTTCGGAAAGGCATTTCCGGAATAGAAACAAGTAAGCGGAAAGCAGTCGGGCATGGGCGCTCAATTGATTGAATAATTTATAAAAGATTTAGGAAATAAACATTGAAACTAACGGAGAGCGGAGTATGATTATCAGAAAAATGAAACCTGAAGACCACGACAAGGTGCTGGCGATGATGCGTGTGTTTTACGATTCGCCGGCCCTGATCCACAAATCCTCGAATAAGGTGCTGGAGGCGGACATCGCAGCGTGCCTGGATGAGAATATGCCGTTGCTGGATGGCTACATTTTTGAGGAAGCCGACCGGATCATTGGCTACGCCATGGCGTCTCTTAATTTCACTACGGAGTACGGCGGTGTGTGCGTGTGGGTCGAGGATCTGTATCTGGAAGAAGATTGTCGGCATAAGGGTTACGGCTCAGCATTTTTCAAGTTCCTGGAGGCAACCTACCCGCAGGCGGTGCGCTTCAAGCTGGAGGTGGAGCAGGAAAATGAAAATGCGGTGGCGACTTACCGCAAGAATGGCTATCAGGTGTCCGATTACTTCCTGATGACCAAGGAGATGGTGGAAGGCTAAACAGCAAAAAACCAGGCCCGAGGTGATGATTGCAGCCGGGGGGTCAACAGCTGATAGGCTGTGTGGAAATGAAACGTGGATAAAAAAGGAGGAACAAGATGTTCTGGTGGGATCCTACTTATATTTTAGTGATCATCGGCGCTCTGATCAGTGGCATCGCGGCGCTGAATGTGAAGAGTACCTTTAACAAATTCAGTCAGTATACCACAGTGAATCGTATGACCGGGGCACAGGTGGCGCAGAAAATGCTGCATGACGCAGGCATTTACGATGTGACCATCGGCCGGGTCAGCGGCTCCATGACGGATTATTATGCCCCCAATGAAAAAATGCTGCATCTGTCCGAGACGGTGTATGATTCCACTTCAGTGGCAGCGGTTGGGGTGGCGGCCCATGAATGTGGCCATGCCATTCAGCATCATGAAAACTATGCTCCGCTGACACTGCGTAACAGCATCGTCCCGATCGTGAACATCGGGTCCACACTGGCCTGGCCGCTCATTCTGCTGGGCATCATTTTCGGGATGACAGGTCTGGCCCGCTTTGGTGTGATCCTGTTCTCACTGATGGTCATTTTCCAGCTTATCACTCTGCCGGTGGAATTTAATGCTTCCTCCCGGGCCCTCAGAGTGTTGTCCGGCAGCGGCATCCTTATGGAAGGCGAAGTGGGCGGTGCCCGGAAGGTGTTAAATGCCGCGGCCCTGACTTATGTGGCGGCGCTGCTGTCCACCATCCTGCAGCTTTTGCGACTGGTGATCCTCACACGAGGCAGCCGGAGAGACTGAACCGCAAGTCTCGCCGTTTCTGCAAGCACTGTATTGGCAGACAAAAACATGATAATAAAACCCGGAAGATTATCGTAAACCGATAACCTTCCGGGTTATTTTTTCTGAGATATTAATGTCGGCCTCGCCTGCGCATCCAGGTAGAGATGCGCTGTTTATCCGGCAAGCATGCGATGATCAGATGCCGGCAATGCGCTCCAGATCCTCCAAAGTGTCCGGTTTGAAGCGTTCCTCATTTTCGAAAATGGTCAGTGACAGGCCGGTATACATGCGCTGCAGCTGGTCACCCATGATGGGTTTCATCAGGTCATAGGCAGCATCGCCGGTGCAATGGCCGGTATAGAAAATGGTTTTCGGGAAGAAATTCTTAAGGCTTGTGGCGGTATTTTCGATATCGCTGATTTCTTCCGGTGTGTAAGCGCCGTCCTTCATCATGTGGAAGCCGCTGAATACGGCATGGGGCGCCAGGCCGTACACTTCGCGGAATTTGCCCACGATGTTCAGGATGCCGTTGTGGGCACAGCCTGAAAACAGGGCAAAACGACCATTTTCGCGGACCACCAGACAGTGCTCATGATCGAAACTGTCCTGCACAAAGTCACCTTCCGGCGTTTTCACCGTGAGCTCTTTGTTGCCGGCGGGCCAGTACAGGCGGCCGGGGAAGCGGGTCATGATGGAGATATCCGTGTCCAGAAAGGCATTTCCGTAAGATTTGGACAACTGGGGCAGCTCTTCGATGCGCTTATCCACACCGATGTAGCGGTCGCCGTGGTAGAAATCGCCGAAGGCGGTGCTCTTCATATGGATGCTGGCGGTGGGGTTCAGCTTGGTGAAGCCCATGATGCCGCCGGCATGATCGAAGTGGCCGTGGCTGATGAGCAGGCGTTCCACCTGGCTCACGTCAACGCCCATGGCCTTGGCATTTTCCCAGGTGAGGTCGGAGGCCCCGGTGTCCACCATCAGTTTGTGGCCCTGGGACTCAATATAAACAGAAAGACCGTGCTCGGCGTGAAGGGCCGGATCGTTGGTCGTGTTTTCCATCAGAATCTTAACAAGCATGTGTCAGTCCTCTTTTCATTATTTTGCGGAACAATTTACTATTATAATACAAATCCCGGCGCGTGAAGCAGAAATTTGTGCGACGGGCGGGGTGTTTTTTGGACTTGAAAGAGAGTAAAATAAGAAAAAATGATGTGAGGGCAGCAAAATGTTGCCAATCTCATTCGCGAAGTCTCATGGAGACATTTTTTGACTATAGTCAGAACAGCAGCTACCGAAGGTAACGGCTGTTCACGAGTAAAGTATGAAGCGGACATCGTCCCCTGCGGGTGTCGCGAGTGTTCGCTTTACACAGAAAGAGGTACAAGTATGAAAGAAGTTTACGATTTTCTGAAAAAATGTGATGTCTATTATCTGGCTACAGTGGATGGGGATCAGCCCCGTGTCCGCCCCTTCGGCACCATCGACATTTTCGAGGACAA
Organism: Lachnospiraceae bacterium; assembly: GCA_030526195.1. Classification (GTDB taxonomy): domain Bacteria; phylum Bacillota; class Clostridia; order Lachnospirales; family Lachnospiraceae; genus Chordicoccus. The sequence continues at coordinate 32,292 of JAUNDG010000011.1, read as the reverse complement.
GCTTTACATTCAGACAGGCAAGTGCAAGGATGTGTCCCACCAGCTGCAGGCTAATCCGAAGGCTGAGCTGTGTGCATTTGCTGACGGTGTGTGGCTCCGTGTCGCCGGCAAGCTGGTCCGTGATGACAGACGTGAACCGAAGGCTCACATGCTGGATGCCTATCCGTCTCTGCAGAAGATGTATTCTCCGGACGATGACAACACAGAAGTGCTTTACTTTGAAGATGCTGTGGCCACATTCAGCTCATTTACAGCAGCTCCGCGGACAATCAAGCTTTGATGCGGTGAACGACTGAAAACAGACAGGAACATAACATGAGTCAGAATAACAGAAACAGAAAATCATCCACCGGCATGAAGGCTTTCTCCGCCGTTATCGTTCTGGTGATAGCCGTTCTTCTGGGGAAGGGCTATCTGCCGAAGGAGATGTTCGAGGATGCCGGTAAGAATCCCGGTCAGGTGGTGCAGGCAGAAGCCGAGGCCGGCAGTTCCTCCGAAACGGAGACCGACAGTGAATCCGGTAAGGACACCGGCTACGGCAGTGCATCCGATAATGACAACAGCGGTGCCGAAAGCACCGACACCGGCAATGGCTCCGACAAGGTCATTGTCGGGAACTTCGGCAGTGCCGACAGCGAAGCCACCGGTCCCTCCGTTTTATCAGCGGAGGATATCGACATTCCGCCCTATAGCGGGGAAGGCTACATCGAAGTGAACGGCAATGAACCATTTTTTAATGAGTATGATTTTGTGCCGGAAAGCTTCGAAACTTACAGTGAACTTGATGATCTTGGCCGCTGCGGTCAGGCCTATGCCTGCGTCGGCGAGGACCTGATGCCCACCGAAAAGCGCGGGGACATCAGCGAAGTGAAACCCACGGGCTGGCATCAGAAATTCTATGACGGCATCGTGGATTCAGATCCCCCGGCGCTCTACAACAGAAGTCACCTGATCGCGTATTCCCTGACGGCAGAAAATGCCAATGAGCGGAATCTCATCACCGGTACCCGCTATTTCAATGCGGAAATCATGGAGCCCTTCGAGGCCATGACGGTGCAGTATATTAACGAAACCGGCGACCATGTGCTTTACCGGGTGACCCCGTTCTTTGAGGGGGATAACCTGGTGGCGGACGGTGTGCTTATGGAGGCAGCCTCGGTGGAGGATGGCGGAGAGGGTTACAGCTTCTGCGTCTTCTGCTACAATGTGCAGCCCGGCGTCATCATCGATTATCGGACCGGCAAGAACAAGGTGGATCCGGACTACGCACTGGATGCGGCGGCCTGAGCTGTCGCAAGCCTGCCCTGCTTTAAAGACGCTGTGTCTTAGGCGGGGACTGCTTACGTATTCGATCTAAACAAAAAGGAACAGATCATGGAAATCGAAAGAAAATGGATGGTCACCGGCTGGCCGACGGATCTTGAGGCAGAAGAGGTTTACCTCATGGATCAGGGGTATATCTCCGTGCGGCCCACGGTGCGGATTCGCCGGGAGGAACTGGTGGGGGTGAAGACGGAGCATGTGCTGTGCTTCAAGGGTTCCCCCATCGACAACGGCCTGGCCCGGGAGGAAATCGAAACGGTCATCGATGAGGAACTTTATCAGAAGCTGAAAAACCTCATCGGCCTGCCCCTCATTCATAAGGAACGCCGTCAGTATCGGCTGGCGGACGGTCATGTGCTGGAGGTCAACAGTGTGGATCCGGGCACGGAAACGGCCTTTTCTTATGCTGAGGTGGAGTTTGAGTCCCTTGGCGAAGCCAAGGACTGGCAGCCGGCAAACGCCGGACTGGCCGAGTATTTAAAAAATGAATGCACCGGTATTCCGGGCTCCAGCATGGGCGAATACTGGATGGAAACACGCCTGGGCTTTGAGAAAATCTGGAACCGGGGATAACGCATGAAACCGATCAATATTTTCGCATTGACAAGAATCGAAGATCCGGACAACATTGCCCGGTTCGAGAAACAGATGTCGCAGCGGAGCCGACGTATATCCGTTAAAAAATGGGAGGTGTCGACTCTGACGGCTCTTGTCGCCCATCTGTCGGAGGTTATGCCCGACGCGGCGGGGCTGGAGTTTTATTATTCCTTCACGATCCCGCATCTGGGGAAGGAATTTGATCTTCTGCGCGTCTCCAGGCAGACGGTGATCAATGTGGAACTGAAAAGCGGAGAGGTGACGGACGAAGCCATCAAGCGGCAGCTGCTGCAGAACCGTCATTATCTCAATACTCTGGGGCGGAATGTGCGCTCCTACACCTATGTCGAGGCGGATGATCGCCTGGTGCGGCTCACCGGCGGTGATCGGCTGGTGGATGAAAGCTTTGAGGTGCTGGCGGCAGACCTGGCCGGCCAGAGTGACATTTTCGAAAATGATGCGGAGCTTCTGTTTCAGGAGGCTCATTATCTCATCGAGCCGCTGAAGGAGCCGGACCGCTTTTTGCGGCGGGAGTATTTCCTGACGGCTCAGCAGAAGGATATCGAAAAACGCATTTTAAAAAGCATTGAGACAACCGGCAGCGGGCTTTACAGCTTTACCGGTTATCCCGGCACCGGCAAGTCCATGCTGCTTTTTGACCTGGCATTGCAGCTGTCGGAAAAGAAGCGGGTGTGCCTTATTTACGGGGATACCCGGTCTGAGGCTTTGGCCGCTTTGGATGAGCGGTTGCACCGGGTGGATATTGTGACGATGGATTGCGATGAGGAACCCTGTCTGGAGGATTATGCGGTCCTTCTGATCGATGAAGCCCATCGGCTCAAGGCAGCAGATCTGACGAGGGCCATGAATCGGGCCCGGGAGCTGGAGCTGCCCCTTATCATGACCTATGATACGGAAAATGCGGTGTCGGTTCACGAACGACCGGTGAGTCCGGCGGAACTGGCCGAGACGCAGCCCGATATGATGCACTATAAGCTGACAAACCGGATCCGGGCCAACAGCGAGCTGTCCACCTTTATTCAGAAGGTGATGAATCCGGCCATGTATGTGGCCCATGCGTCATTTCCGTCGGTGGCGGTGTATTACGCGCCGGATGAAACGGCGGGCCGGGCTTTGTTGACGGCCTTGAGTCAAAAGGATTTTGTCACGCTGGACAGCGAGGCGGTTGCCCAAACGCTGCCCGGTCTTGGCGGCGGGATCGCCGTGAAGGATCTTAAGGGCGCGGCATTTGAGAAAGTGGCCATGGTGCTGGATGCGTCATTCTATTATGATGATGATCGGTATCTCCGCTATCGAAACAGCGCAGCATTTGCCCAGTCACCTGTGCGGGAGCTGTTCCGTGGCCTCAATCGGGCCCGGGAAGCCATCGCCCTTGTGGTGGTGGGGAATGAGGTGGTGTTCGATGTGCTCATGGAGATTTTGCAGGGATGAATTTCGAGGCATGAAGTACTCAAGCGGAGCATAGTCCCCAAAGTGTTTGTAATAAAGATGATTTGACAGAACATGCAAAAGGAGAAGGCCTGACGGCCTTCTCCTTTTTCTCACTATTCACAATATAACATTTGTTAATGATATCTATTTTAACCATCTACGACAGAGCATCTGTTCATGACTTCTGTTTCCCATCTGCCATATAGCACCTGTTCATGACTTCTACGTTTGTGGGGAACGCATTACGGCCTGATGTACGGCTCCGTCTGGAAGGGCGGCAGCAGCACCGTGCCCTGTTCCTTCAGTTTGAAAAACCAGGGGGCTGTTTCCGGTCCGGTGGGGGATTCGATTTGATAAACATCTTCATCCTCATCATACCAGCCGGTGAAGGTTTCGCAGGTCAGCGTGTAATCCTCGTCGAAATCGCTGCCGGGCGGGAAGGTGAAGTGAACGTCATAACCGTTGTCACCCTCGGTGATTTCCACCGTGCTCGTGCCATCCTCTGACACCCATTGACCTTTCAGGAGTTCAAAGATTTCCCGCTCTTTTTCGTTAGCCCGGGTTTCATTGTCCAGCTTTTCCTGTTTTTCGGCGTCGCTGTAGAAGCTGTCCTCATCGCCATAATCGATGACACCTACGTCGAGAAGGAGTTCGGAACTCAGGCCAGCAAACTGCTCGGTGTTGAGATACCGCAGTTTAAGGCCAACACCATAGTCTAATTGGATTTCCACGCCGGTGATATCAGCGGCATCAATGTCCGGTGTTTCAATGGTCACCGCGCCATCCCGATAGACCGCCTTGCAGGTGTCGCTGTACAGAGAAAAATCGTCGCGATAGCACCGGACCCAGTCCACCGTGAGGTTGTTATTGTCATCGTAATTGTAGGTCAGATAAATCGAGAGCGTGTGATCGCCGTAGACTGTCTTCGTCACATGGTAATCGGGACACTGGTCGGGATCCTTGTATTCGTAGACGGTGCCGGATGTTTCATTTTTGCCGGCGGATGTGCAGCCGGTGAGAAAGGTCAGCGGCAGCATCAGACAGAGCAGTGTGATCAGATATTTCATGGGAGCACCTCCTGTGTCATTTTCGAAAATGAGGTTGCGGATAGCGGGACAGCATTTATTGCCATGTGGATTCCGGCATAACACCATTTTCTAAAAATGGGTTACCGGTTATCTGTATCTTATCATTTTTGCCGATGATTTGTCTTTGCGTCTGTGGTAATATCCGGTGAAAAATCAGTGTCAAGGCTTTACAAAATGGCGGTAAATATGGCATAATCGGCAGGCAATCACATAATGGTATCAATTGGAAACGCACAATCCTCCGGGATGATAACGAACAACACATGAGTTTATCATCTAGGAGGTTTTATTATGCCCAAAAATAAGTTTCAGGACGTTATTTTCACTATCATCATGGCCACCATTATGGTTTACGGCATGGTGGTCTACAACGTGGCGCTCAACACCGGCGGTGTGACCAATCAGACATTCCTTATTGCGCTTCACGAACTCCCGATCATGGTGCCCGTGGCCTTTGTGCTTGAATTTTTCATCGTGGGTAAGATCGCCAAGGCTCTGGCCTTCAAGGTGGTCAGACCGACAGACCGGCCGCAGGTCATCACCTATGCCATTTCCATCTGCATCTGCTGCATCATGTGTCCGATCATGAGCCTGGTGGCCACCATTCTTTTCAAAGATGTGAAGACCTTCGGTACCTGGATCCAGACCTGGGGTATGAACTTCCCGATGGCCCTGTGCTATCAGATGTTCTACTGCGGGCCGCTGGTGCGCCTCATTTTCAGAACCATTTTCAGAGAAAAGAAGGCATCATAAAAAAATAATAATAGCCGTAAGTTTGCCCCCGCTTCAAAGCCGCAGAGTTTTGAGCGGGGGTTATGTGTGCCCGGTTGACGGCTTTCGGGTGAAACAGAATCATTTTCTCAAAAAATGATTTATTTCTAAAATACACGACCGAATACCAAAAACGTGTTATTCGCTACGGTAATGAACCGTGATGATTCATAATATGTTGCGATTGGTGTGAAATTGTTACGAGTGATACAATTGTTTTGTTAGTATTTTTTATATTTGTCACCTTGTTGACAAAAAGAGGAGGAAATGAATGAAAAGATTATTAGCACTGGCTCTGGCCGGCGTCATGGTATTTGGCGTTGTCGGCTGTGGTGCCAAAACAGAACAGGCTGCTCCGCAGGAAGCTGCAACAGAAGAAGCTGCCGCTGAAGAAGAGGCTGCTGCCACAGAAGAAGCTGTTGTAGAAGAAGATGCCGCGACAGAAGAGGCTGACGCAGAAGTGCCCACAGGCGTGAAGCTGGTGGTTGCCACAACATGCATGACAAAGCCGTATTCTTACTATGATGACGAAGAAAAGCCGGCCGGCTCTGAAATCGACATCTGGAATGAAATCTCTGCCCGTACAGGTTTCGAAATCGAATGGTATGTGGCTGACTTTGCCGGTATCACAGGCGCTGTTGACTCCGGTATTGCCGATGTAGCTTCCAATGCACTTGGTTATACAGAAGCTCGTGCTGAAAAGTATCAGCTGTCTGAACCGTATATGTATCAGGCCAGCTACCTGTGCGTTTACGGCGATGATGACACCATCAACAGCATCGATGACCTGGATGGCAAGGTTTACTGCTGCAACGATGACACACCGTCCAAGACTGTCGTTGATGAATACTGCAAGGCTCACAACATCAATGTTCAGTATTTATATGAAGCCACAGGCGGTTTCATGATGGAAGTTAACCTGCGTCGTGCCGATGCTCTTTGCACCAGCAAGGTCAACTACGAACAGAAGATGGCCACAGGCGAATTCAACCTGAAGCTTGTCGGCGATCCGCTGTATGAAGAAGCTGAAGTTTTCCTGTTCAGCAAGGATACCGATCCGGCTATCGTTGACGCCGTTAACAAGGCTGTTGCCGATATGCGTGCCGATGGTACTCTGGGCAAGATCCTGGAAGACAACCTGGGTGTTGATTTAAGCAGCCCGGTTATGGGTTAATCGAAAAGACTGACGATAAGCTCCATGCTTGCATGGAGCTTATTCTTTCATGAGGGGTTTTAGGGATTGGCCAGTCGGCGGCATGAGCCGCCAGGTGGAGAGGTGATGTATGAGCATCAGTTGGACTTATGTCTGGAAAATATTTCAGGTTTCGATTCCTTATCTGGGACAGACCATTTGGATCGCCATCTGCGCATTTCTGATCGCGATGCTGCTGGCGTTGGTGCTGTCTATCGTCAATGAGAATCGGATTCCGGTGCTGTATCAGATCGGTAAGGTCTACACATCCTTTTTCCGGAGCACGCCGCTTATCGCGCAGCTCTTTTTCTTTTATTACGGCTTTGCGCAGATTTCGGAAACGATTCGGACCATGAAGCCGACCACGGCACTTATTCTGATCATCGGTCTGAATCAGGCTTCCTTTATGGCAGAAACACTGCGCGGTGCATTTTTTTCGGTGGATCAGAAACAACGGGAGGCGGCGCTGGCCTGTGGACTGACGCGCTGGCAGATGTTGTATCGCATCGTGATTCCGCAGGCGATCCGCGTGGCGGTGCCGGCGTTATCCAATTCATTTGTGGGCATCATGAAAACCACGTCTCTTGGTTTTACCATCGGTGCCATGGAATTTCTGGGTCGTGCGAAAATGGAAGCGACCAACCTGGTGCGGTTCTTTGAAGGGTACCTGGTGATTCTGGTGGTTTACTGGATCATGATCGCCCTCTTAAGCGCCGTCCAAAAGAAAATGGAAAATAAACTGAACAACCTGTATTAAAAAAGGCACGGTGTTGATCATGTTAAAAATAGAAGGTTTAAAAAAGCAATTCGGAGATCTGCCGGTTTTGAAGGGCATCGATCTTACTGTGGCGGACCATGAGGTGGTGTCGATCATCGGACCCTCCGGTGCCGGCAAATCCACACTCTTGCGGTGCGTCAATTATCTGGAGGTGCCGGATGCGGGCCGCATCACCGTCGATGACATTTCCGTCAGTGCCGAAAATCACCCGGCGGAAAAGGACAAGCTGGCCCTGCGCCGCAAAACGGCCATGGTGTTTCAGGCCAACGCGCTCTTTGCCAATAAAACGGCGATTGAAAATATCATGGAGCCCATGGTGACAGCGCGAAAAATGACCAAAGAAGCGGCCCGGGCGGAAGCACAGGCCATTTTAGAAAAAATTGGTCTGAAGGATAAAGCCGATGCGTATCCCTCCCGTCTGTCCGGTGGTCAGCAGCAGCGCGTGGGGATCGGCCGAGCCATCGCCTGCCATCCGGGCATCATGCTGCTGGATGAGCCCACCAGTGCCCTGGATCCGGAGCTGGTGGCGGAGGTTTTAGGTGTCATCCGGGAACTGGCGGAGGAGAAAATGACCATGCTGGTGGTCACGCATGAGATGGCTTTTGCCCGCAGTGTGTCTGACCGCATCGTCTTTTTGAATAATGGCATCATCGAAGAGGAAGGCGAGCCGGCGTATATGTTCGACCGCTGTGAAAATGAAAATGTGCGCCGATTCCTGCAGAGCGAGCAGCGGTATGTGTGATCGGCCGGGCGGTCTGACCGGCTTGTCTGAGTGTGGTGGTGACCATGACCCCGGCCGGCAGCGAGGCGGATGGCGCAGCTTTCCGGAGATAGCCTGTGTGCGATTGGTGAGTTGTGCGCCTGGGTTTTGAGGATTGAGTCTGAGGAGACGTGAGATTATGGAAAATAAAACTTGTCAGTATTCCTGCGTGGATTGCGGCAGTCAGGGCTGCCACGGGGACGGGGCATTCCCGTCCTTTTGCCATACCTTGAAAATGACGGAAGAGGAAAAGGAAAAGCTCTATGCTCTTTACGAAGAGGAAGAAAATCGCCGTCTGGAGGACGGAGCCAATATCGCCAAGGTAGAGGCCGGGCATGACACCCGCCTTGAGTGCACCATGTCCTTCGCCCGTCAGCTGGGCGCCAAAAAGATCGGCATTGCCACCTGCATTTCAACCTTAAAGGAGGCCAAGGTGGCGGCCATGGTGTTGCGGCGGCACGGATTTGAGGTTTACAGCGCCATGTGCAAGATCGGCGCCATGGCCCGCGAACTGGACAAGGCCCGGAACGTCACCATGTGCAATCCCATTGAGCAGGCCTTCTACCTCAATGAGCAGGATACGGATCTTAACATCCTGATCGGGTTGTGCGTGGGCCATGACAGTCTGTTTTACCGCTATTCAAAAGCGCCGGTCACCACACTGGTGGCCAAGGACTGGGCACTGGAACACAATCCCATCCGGGCGCTGCAGGATGAGAGCATTTACAGCAAATTGTGAGAGACACGCAAACGCATACGGCGGGAGATAATAACCATGAACGATTTTCCGAAAAGCTTTTATGAATTGAGCGAGGCCAAGCGGGAGGGCTTCATTAAGGTGAAGGAAGTGAAGGACCGGGGCGAGCTGGTGGCCGGCATTTTCTGCTCCTTCACACCCCGCGAGATTCTGCAGGCAGCGGGTATCCACCACGTGGGGCTCTGCGGCATGACGGATGAGACCATTCCTTATGCCGAACTTGATCTGCCTAAAAATCTGTGCCCGCTGATCAAGTCAAGCTACGGGTATGCCGTGTCGGAAAAATGCCCCTTCATGTATTTTTCCGATCTTGTGGTGGGGGAGACCACCTGCGACGGCAAGAAGAAAATGTTCGAGCATTTGAAGAAGTTTAAAAATGTCTACATCCTGCAGCTCCCCCAGGATGTGACCAATCCCGACGCCCTTTATCTCTACACGCGGGAACTGAAGCGATTTGCGGCATTTCTGGAAGAGACATTTTCGGTGAAGATCACGGAAGAGCGGCTGCGCCACTTCTGTCATCTGGAAAATGAGTTGCGGAAGATCAAGTGCCGCATTTTTGAAATGGAGCAGCTGGAGCCCCCGGCATTCTGGGGGTATGACCTCAATAAGGTGATGGACGGCACAGGCTTTCTGTTCAATGAGCAGGCGGTGCTCGAGAAACTCGAAAATGTCTATGCGGAGGCGAAGCAGCGGTACGATGAGGGCTTCCACCCGGTGCCGAAGGGTCTCAAACGGGTTCTGGTGTCCGGTTGTCCGTCCATGGCGGTGATGGACAAGACGGTGAAGGTAATCGAAGAAAATGGCGGCGTTGTGGTGGCCTTTGAGAATTGCGGCGGGATCAAGACCCAGCGCCATCTGATCGATGAAACGGCGGAGGATATTTACGAGGCCATCGCGGATCATTATCTGCACATCGGCTGCGCGGTGATGTCGCCGGATATCCGACGCTTTGAACTGCTGCCGCAGCTGATCGAGGAATTTAAGGTGGACGGGATCCTGGAAATCGATCTTCAGTTCTGCCAGCCCTTCGAAACAGAGGCGAAGCATGTGCGGGATATGGCGGCCGAGATGGGCATCCCCTGCCTGCAGATCACCACGGATTATTCCAATTCGGATGAAGGGCAGCTACGCACCCGTATCGAAGCTTTCATGGAGCAGCTGAATGCCATGTGAGCTACCACTCATTTTCGGAAAGAGCATTATAAGGCGGCCACTGTCTCATTTCCTTAAAAAAGAGTAAATTGAATGAAAGTACCATAAAATGGGTTGTTGTCCCCGAGGCCCCTTTGTTACAATGAATCTGCGATAAAAGGGAGTAGCCGGCAGCACACTCGTGCTGTTGTCGGACTCGTCAGGACGATAGCACCGGGAGCTATCCGGGTCCGAAAATGCAACCTGTCATGCGGCAAGACTTTTGTCATAGCCTTATGTGCTGTGATGAAAGCCTTGCCGCATTTTTTATTTGATCATGTCAGCCGCGGGACGGCAGCGACGGAAAGGAGGCGCTTTATGACGACCGGCATGGATCTTTTTTCAACACTCAGTCAGGTGAACGGCAAAATGGTGGTGATGTGGCTCATCGGCGCATTGCTCATTTACCTTGGTATCCGCAAAAAAATGGAGCCTGCCCTCCTCATCCCCATCGGTTTCGGCGCCATCCTGGTGAACCTGCCATTTTCGGGGGCGGTGACGCAGCTGGTGGCGGGGGTCCTCGAGGAAGGCCCCCTCGACACCCTGTTTCAGGCGGGCATCGCCAACGAACTCTTTCTTCTTATATTATTCATCGGCCTTGGGGCCATGATCGACTTTTCGCCCTTGCTGGCGCAGCCGTACCTGGCCATTCTGGGACTGGCGGCGCAGGCCGGCATTTTCATCACACTTTTTCTGGCCCGAGGGCTGGGCTTCAGTCCCCAGGATGCGGCTTCGGTGGGCATCATCGGAGCGGCGGACGGGCCAACCGCCATTTTCGTGGCCAATCATTTTTCATCCCGTTACATCGGCACCATCGTGGTGACCGCATATTCCTACATGGCCCTGGTGCCGTTGATGCAGCCACTGGTGGTGCGTCTTCTGACCACCCGGAAGGAGCGGCTCATCCGCATGCCTTCTCCTGAGAAAATGGTGTCGCGGCGGGCGCGGATTCTGTTTCCGATCCTGGTGACAGCGGTGGCCGGTTTGCTGGCCCCCCGCTCGGCGGCTCTCATCGGGTTTCTGATGTTCGGGAATCTCATCCGGGAGTGCGGGGTGCTGGAGGCTTTGTCGGAGACGGCCCGCAATGTGGTGCCGAATCTCATCACGTTGCTGTTGGGGCTCACCGTGGCTTCCCGCATGCGGGCGGAGGATTTTCTCAGCGCCGAGACGCTGATGATCCTGGGGCTGGGGCTCGCGGCCTTTGTCTTTGACATGGCCGGCGGGATCCTGGTGGCGAAGCTTTTGAACCTTTTCCTGAAGCGCAAGGTCAATCCCATGCTGGGGGCCTGCGGCATCTCCGCTTTTCCCATGGCGGCCCGGGGTGTGACGAAGCTGGCCCTTTCCGAGGATCCCGAAAATGTCCTGCTCATGCCGGCCCTCGGGGTCAATGTGGCGGGGCAGATCGCCTCGGTCATCGCCGGCGGGATACTCATGGGGATCATTCCGCGGTGAGGATGGCGGCGCCCACCATTCCCATCGGCGTTGTCATCTTTTGTGTGCAGATCTGTGCTTTGCCGCAGGCGGCAGGACATATTTCCGATTGCCAGCCTGTCAACTTATGAAAGAATCCACACATTTCTGAGGAGAAGATGCTATGATGACAGTAACATCGATGGCAGAGCCTTGATAAGGCTTGTGTTCCGGTAACAGAGACAACTCTCATGTGATTTGTGGGAACGGCAAGTATTGCCGGGCGGCATGGAAGTGCCGCGCATGAAACAGGAGGTCGTGATGATGAGAAAAACAAAATCCTGCGCAGATATCCGTATGACATCAACCCGCTTTGCCCGTTCGGGTCGCCTAATGACCGTCATTATGGCGGTGCTCCTGCTGAGTCTGACACTTCTGACCGGCTGCGGAGCCAGTGATAACCCGCCCCCTGCCGAGATGCCGGAGCCCCCGGCCCATGACGGCACCTACGTGGCGGACTGCGGCACACTCATTTTCAACGGAGACGGCGAGAGCATCACCGTCACCTTCGATGATGATTTCGCCGCGGCGGCGGATCTGCCGACGGGCACCTGCGAGGGGACTTATGTGTTCACCTTCCATAACGGCCGTTATCGGTACGATAAAGCCGAGGCCTTTGAGATTTTCCTGGGGGATGAGACCTGCCGTTTCAACAATCACTGGCAGGAGACCACGGAAGAGCGTATCGTGCTCGTGTCACCGCTGGATGCCGCCGAGACACTTATTTTCGAGAGACAGTAAGTTAGATTTTTGCTGAAAATGTGTCAGTTCGTGAGATATCTGCCTTTTACATTTGATATATTTATGAAAAAGCGGTATGATACATGTTACAAATGGCCGTTTTATTCGCCGGGCCAAATCAAAAAATACAAATAAATGAGGTATCATTTTTATGCGTAGACATTCCTATAAGAGAATGGCGACCATGTCGTTCATTATTGTTCTCGTGTGTATCGCCATTTCAACCGGTATGGCCATGTATTCCATGAGTCGCATGGCGCTTCAGAATCAGAAGGAAATGAATCTGCTGCTGGCCGCACGTATTCACGACCGCATCAACAGCAGTATGACGGAGCCAATCATGGTGGCTCGGACTATGTCCAAAAATGGTTTTCTCTATCGCTTTTTAGCCGAAGATGAAGCCGTTGCGCCGGAAGAGGATTGCATCAATGAGATGCAGTCTTACCTGAGCGACCTGAAGCAGGGGGTTGGCTATGACACGGCTTTTGTGGTGTCATCCACGACCAATCGTTATTACACGGACATCGGGCTCAATAAGATCGTGGATCCCGTCAATGACGAGCATGACATCTGGTATTCCATTTTCCTTGAGAAAAATAAGGAATACGACCTCGATGTTGACGTGGACGAGGTCAACGACAATGTCTGGACGGTTTTCGTCAATGCCCGTCTTGAAAAGGACGGCGAGCTTCTGGGCGTGTGCGGTGTCGGCGTTCAGATGACGGAAATTCAGGCTCTTCTGGCTGAATATGAAAATGAATACGATGTGAAGATCAACCTCATCGACAGCAACGGTCTGGTGCAGGTTGATACGGATGAATTTAATATTGAAAACGCCTATCTCGATGATGTGCCGATCAATACAGAGGACAGCGCCGAATACGTTTATACAGCTGAAAATGGACGGTTCACCGTCAGTAAGTGTATTGAAAATCTCGGCTGGTATCTGGTGGTTCAGAAGGAAGGCGCCGGCCTGGATGATGATTTCCGGATTATTCTGCTCCAGAACGGGATCCTGTTCCTGATTGTTGTGCTGGCCTTCTTCTTTGCCAATCATGTGGCCCGTCGTCGGACCCGTGTGCTGGAGAAGAGAAGCTACGCGGACAGTCTGACAGGCATCGGCAACCGCAGTGCTTACGAGGAAGCCATTGCCAGACTGGAGACGGACGACCCGGCAGATGATCTGGTATACATCAATGTGGACGTCAATGGTCTGAAGGAACAGAATGACAACATGGGCCATGCGGCCGGTGATGAGCTGCTGAAAGCGGCGGCGGATTGCCTGGAGACGATCTTTGGCAAGTATGGTAACATCTACCGCATCGGCGGCGATGAATTCTCGGCCATCCTGCATATGACACCGCAGGAGTTGTCACAGGCTAAGGCGGATCTTGAAGAATATTGCGCCAACTGGCACGGCCAGTATGTGCATGAGGTGTCCCTGTCCATGGGTTATGTGGCCCGGTATGAAGTCGGGTCCATGCCGCTCGACCGGATGATCCGGGAAGCCGATCGCCGGATGTATGATGCGAAGCGTGAGTATTACAATCAGGCGGGTCATAACCGGAGACGTCGGTCAACGGATATGCCGGAAGGCGAAGGCCGCCGGGCTTCGGATAGAAGAGACGGTGAGTAATGCCGAACCTCTGACAGAAGGCAGGGCGCAAAGCAAAGCCTTCGATAAACTGAAAAACGAACAATAATGCGAGCAGCGATGGCAGCCAGATGGTTGTTGTCGCTGCTCTTGCGTTAGGCCGAAGGGATACGGTGATACCGAAGATACCGGCAGGAGAAAAAGGTGTCTTGACAGGTTGGGGTGAAGGATATAAGATGGCTTGGTGACAAGACACCTATGTTGACATGTGGGCGTCATGTCGAATCAATAACCGGCTCGCCCGCAGATGTAAAGGCTGTGCTTGCAGATCCATTTTCGGAAATGGTCATCATCAGGCACAATATCAGCGGCTGTAGCCTTCTTCCATGAAAGGATTCACCATGCAGGAAAACACAACACAAACACAGGAAACCGGCTTCAAAGGCTTCCTGAAACGTAAAAATGTTTCGGTTTCGGCCAAGCGCTACGGCATTGACGCCCTGGGCGCCATGGCGCAGGGGCTTTTTGCCTCTCTCCTCATCGGGACGATCATCAGCACCCTGGGTCAGCAGATTGGCCTTGAGGTGTTGGTCACCATCGGTGGCTACGCCAAGGGGGCAGCCGGCGCAGCGATGGCCATCGCCATCGGTTTTGCGCTGCAGGCACCGCCGCTGGTGCTGTTTTCACTGGCCACTGTGGGTACCGCCGCCAATGAACTGGGCGGGGCCGGCGGTCCGCTGGCGGTTCTCGTTATCGCCATCATCGCCGCCGAATGCGGCAAGCTGGTCTCAAAGGAAACCAAGATCGATATCCTGGTCACCCCCGCTGTGACCATCATCATCGGGGCGCTGCTGTGTCTTTGGTGGGCACCGGCCATCGGCTATGCCGCCGGCACCGTCGGTCAGGCCATCATGTGGGCCACCGAACTGCAGCCCTTCCTCATGGGCATTTTAGTATCTGTTATTGTGGGTATCGCCCTGACACTGCCGATCTCCAGCGCTGCCATTTGTGCCGCTTTGTCTTTAACCGGCCTTGCCGGTGGGGCTGCCGTGGCCGGGTGCTGTGCACACATGGTGGGCTTTGCGTTCCTGAGCTGGCACGAAAATCGCTGGGGTGGTCTGGTATCCCAGGGTATCGGGACCTCCATGCTTCAGATGGGTAACATCGTGCGCCGTCCGGTGATCGCTCTGCCGCCCATCATCGCCTCTGCCATCACCGGTCCGCTGGCCACCTGTGTTTTCGGTTTGAAAATGAATGGTGCTGCCATCGCCTCCGGCATGGGCACCTGCGGTTTCGTGGGGCAGATCGGTGTCTATACCGGCTGGCTGGCAGATATTGAAGCCGGCGTGAAAACCGCCATCACCGCCTTTGACTGGGCCGGTCTTGTCCTCATTTGCTTCGTGTTGCCGGCGGTCACCTGCATCCTTCTGGGCATGCTGTTCCGCCGCAAGGGCTGGATTCGTGAGAACGACCTCAAACTCGACCTTTGACAGAGTCATTTTCCAAGGAAAATGTATAAAAAAGGTCAGAAAATGCAAAAAAAATTCAAGCAGCGCATCGGTTTTGGTGCGCTGCTTCTTTTTGTTCGGGTATTTTTTTGGTATGATAGGGGATGCTGCAAAGCAAAAAGGTAAGGCTCTATGTGCTATTGAAAAGATAGAAACACATAAAGACGGTGCGCCGTCGCGGCGCATGATCACTATATGAGGAGGAAAACTATTGTGAAAAAGATGTTGAAAAGAGTCACAGCGCTGGCTCTGACACTCATCACAAGCTGCCTGTTGCTGACAGGCTGCTCACAGGGCAACCGCATGATGTTCGGCACCGGCGGTACTGCCGGCACCTACTATGCTTACGGCGGTGTGTTGGCTCAGTACATGCGTCAGTATGCTGATATCAAGGTGACAGCTGTCTCCACCGGTGGCTCAAAGGTTAATATTCAGTCGCTGCAGGATGGGGATTTCCAGTTGGGCTTTACACAGTCTGACGTTATGGCCTATGCCTGGATGGGAACAAAAACATTTGAAAAGGATGGGGCTGTGGATGATTTCCGCGTGCTGGGCGGTCTTTATGATGAGACGGTTCAGGTGGTCACCATGGATCCCAATATCAAAACCATCGAAGACCTGAAGGGGAAGAGCGTGTCCATCGGCGAAGCCGGTTCCGGTGTTTACTTTAATGCCATGGACGTGCTCAATGCTGCCGATCTGACACTGGATGACATCAAGCCTCAGTATCAGTCTTTTGAAGGCAGTAAGGAAGCCCTGAAGGACGGCAAGATCCAGGCCGCATTCATCGTGGCCGGTGCGCCCACTTCCGCTATCACAGAGCTGGCCACCACCAACGGTTGCTATCTCGTCAATATTGATGGTGCACTGCGGGAAAAAATCCTGGCTGATTGCCCCTATTATGCGCCGCTGTCCATCAAGGGCGGCACTTACCCGGGGATGGCCGAGGACACCGAGACCATCACCGTCAAGGCCACACTGATCGTGGATAAGGATATCGACGAAGAAACCGTCTATAACCTGACCTGCGCTATCTTCGATCATGCGGATGAAATCGCTATCGAGAATGCCAAGGGTCTTGAGCTGTCTGTTGAAAATGCCACTGCCGGCATGGCCGCTCCGTTCCACAAGGGCGCTGCCCGCTATTATGCCGAGCACGGCGTTGACGTTGAAACCATCGATTGAAAGGAGACACTGAATTATGGGTATTCATAAAAATAATGCAGCGGCTGCTTCCGATGTCGATGCGATCATGAAAAAATACGACCGGGAATCCAATCAGCGTATCTGGACCGGTAAACCGAAAATGCTGATCCGTTATCTGATGGCGGCATTTTCTCTCTGGTGTATCTATGTGACATTGTTCGCCACATTTTTGGAGGAGATCCGTCTGACCTCCTTCCTGGCGCTGATCGTCTGCATGGGCTTTCTCATTTACCCGGCTAAGAAGGGTGAGGTGAAGGAAAACTACATGCCCTGGTATGACATCGTGATGATGGTGGCCGGTACCGCCAGCTTCCTGTATTTCACTTTTAATGCCAATGCCATTCTCAATCAGGGTACCCGGTTCACCTGGTTCCAGATCGTGATCGGCATCGTGGGTATTGCCGCTCTTATCGAGCTGACACGTCGCTGCGTCGGTATTCCGATCCTGTGCGTGGCTGCGTTCTTCATCATTTACGCTCTGGGCTTCGGGCTCACCAACCCGGAATTCCTGGGCCGTGTGAAATACTTTGTCCGTAACCTGTTCTATACAAAGGAAGGCATTTTCTCGACGCCGATCAATGTGTGTTCAAAATTCATCGTGGTGTTCATCATTTTCGGGGCCTTCCTGGAAAAGACCGGCATCTCGAACTTCTTCATTTCCCTGGCGAACTGCATTGCGGGTAAATACTCAGGCGGTCCGGCTAAGGTGTCCGTTATTTCTTCCGCTCTTTGCGGTATGGTGTCCGGTTCTTCCGTCGGTAACACGGTGACCACCGGTGCTGTCACTATCCCGATGATGAAAAAGACCGGTTACAAGCCGGAATTTGCCGGTGCCGTTGAGGCGGCCGCTTCCACAGGCGGTCAGATCATGCCGCCCATCATGGGGGCCGCAGCGTTCCTCATGGCTGACTTTATCGGTGTGTCTTACTCAAGCATCATCGTTCGCGCCATCATTCCGGCGGTTCTGTACTTTGCCGGTATCTTCATCGCCGTTCATCTTGAAGCGAAGAAGCTGAAGCTGGCCGGTATCCCGAAGGAAGAAAGACCCATTTTCAAGATTCTGATCCGGAAGATTTATCTGCTGCTGCCGCTGGTGATGCTGGTTATCTGGGTATCCGGTAACTTCATGACTCTGCAGCGTGCCGCCAGCTTTGCCATCATTCTGGCCATCGTGGTCAGTCTGTTTGACAAAGATCACCGCATCGGTATCTCCGGCATTTTCGATGCCCTTGAAGCCGGTGGTAAGAGCACCATCACCGTGGCTGCGGCCTGCGGTGTGGCCGGTATCATTGCCGGTTCCATCACTATGACCGGTCTGGCTAACGAGCTCATCAACGCCATCGTCGGAGTGGCCGGCAATCACCTCATCATCGCACTGGTGCTCACCATGCTGTGCTGCATCGTGCTGGGTATGGGTGTGCCCACAACCGCCAACTACTGCATCATGGCGGCCACCTGTGCGCCGATCCTTATCCGTATGGGCGTTCCGGCTCTGGCAGCTCATTTCTTTGTATTCTACTTCGGTATCGTGGCCGATATCACACCGCCGGTTGCTCTGGCAGCCTACGCCGGTTCGGCCATTGCCAAGTCAAACCCGATGAAGACGGCCTTCAACGCCTCTCGTCTGGCCATTGCGGTCTTCATCGTGCCGTTCATTTTCTGCTACAGTCCGGCGCTGCTGCTGATCGATACCTCTATTCTTGAGGTTATCCTGATAGCAGCCACAGCCTTCATCGGTATCTTCGGCATTTCCGCCGGTCTTGAAGGCTATCTGAAGTGTCACATGAATGTGGTGGAACGACTTCTTATGGTGGCCGGTGGTGTCCTGATGATCATCCCGGGTCTCCTGACAGACGGTGTCGGTCTGGCCTGTGTGGCAGCGGGTATTGTGATGCAGGTGATGAGAGCGAAAAAGGAAATCGTACATGTCTGACCTTATTTCTGTCATGATCGTGGATGATGAACAATTTGTTATAGAAGATCTTACCGAGCTGGTGGATTGGGAAACTCTGGGTTTTAAGATCGTGGCGGTCGCTTACAACGGCCGCCAGGGTCTTCGTAAGTACAGGGAATGCCATCCCCAGCTTATTTTAACGGATATCAAAATGCCGTTTTCGGACGGCATCGAGATGGCGTCAAAAATCCGCGAAACTGATAATACAACCCCTATTGTTCTGCTGACCGCGTATGAAGATTTCAGCTACGCCAAAGCGGCCATCAGTCTGAATATTACCGAGTATCTGGTGAAAAGCGATATGACGGCGGAAGGCCTGACATCGCTTCTGGTAAGACTTAAGGAATCGATCCGTCAAAATGATGATCGGGACTTTATTGTGACCACGCGTATTCTGGAGCAGTTTTTCTCTTCGGATGATGAAAAAAGCTCAGATGACAACCTGGATAAGTATCTTAAAACACTGCGTCAGGTTGTTATTTTGCGTCAGGCCAGACCGCTTCCCGTCAGCGGGGAGGCGCTCCCGGCAGACTTTTATGTGCCAACGGTGCGGCTGGTGGATCTGATGCGCGGTTTTCGCACGACCGCGGTCTCGACGGAAGTCATCACGCAGTTGCCGGGCGGTTATCTTGTTGTGTCGCTCTGCGGGTCTGAGCCGGATAAACCGATCGCGGCGTCCACCATGCGCAGCTATGCGGAAGCTTTGCGGTGCCATATTGAAGAGAGCACTGGGGCTTGCTTCTCAGCCTGGTTCATCAGCCACCGCATCAGTTTTTATGAGCTGAAACGTTACTGTGCCGTCAACAGAACGGATTTTGAGAAGATTTTCTTTGAAGGCTGCAATCGAACCAACAGCCTTGAGTATCCGCGTCTTGATACGGACAGGATGCTGCTTGAAAATGAGGCCTGGCATAGTCGAGACATCTTTGAGGAGGAGACGCAGGTGCTGGAGGCCCTCGGCACAGAAAAGGCTGCTGAAGCTTTGACGCGTTATTTTGACGGGTTGGCACAGACGACAGATATTAAGATGATCAGTCTGTCCTGCGGAAAAATCCTGAAGGCGCTCCAGACTGTCTGGGAAAAAAACGATGTCTCTATGCCGGATATGACACTGAAAAAGAACTGGCGTAGCTGGCTTGATCTGCCGGGAATTAAAAAATGGTTTATCGACATGACGAAGACACTGGCAAACCAGACGGCAAACACCACTTATTCACCGGCGGTTTCCGGAGCGATTCGCTATATTCACCGCCACTACAGCAATCCGGATCTGTCTTTAAATGATATTGCGGACAGCGTTCACCGGTCGGTGGGCTATTTGTGCAGTGCCTTTAAAAAAGAAACGGATGTGACACTGAAAAACTACATCACCAATGTGCGTATCGAAGAAGCCAAGCGCCTGATCGAGGCAAATGAGATGAAGATTTATGAAATCGGCCGGAAGGTTGGTTATCATTCCAGTCAGTATTTCAGCCAGGCCTTTCAGAAGGAGGTTGGCATGCTGCCGACAGAATATCGGAGGCCTGTAAAATAAAAAGGCGGCCGTGCAGGTTTTACGGGTGCCCGCTTTTTTAACATATTGAGCAAGAATTCTCCCACTTCAAGGCATGACTGACAGGGTCAGTGGGGGCGTATGTCAATGGGAAAGAGGAATTATGATGAAATCGGAACATAGTAAGGCACAGACACTCAATCAGCTGCTGACCGGCAAGATCATTCAAAGCGGGGTGATCGCGCTCGTGATCGCGGTATGCGTTGTGATGCTGGTTTTTATTCCTTTTTTTCGTAATAATGCCACACAGGAAAACCTCACCACCAACAGCAACTGTATCGAGTTGATTGATCTGGTCATTCAGGATGCAGCCAGTTTTTCGGAGTATCTGTCTTCCGTTATGCTGGAGAATGAGGATATTCTTCATTATCTGACTGAGCCGACCGATGCCTCAAAGTCAGAGGCCTGCTTTGCCCTCAACCGGTTTATCAATTACAACAGTAATGTCCGGGCCATGGCCGTCAGCATCGAGGGCTACGAGATGATCGACTCTATCACGAAAATGTCTGATGAGGACAGACTCGTTCTGGATTCTGAACTTACAAAGACGGTGGAACAGCAGGCCTTTGCAAAAAAAATCTCACCGGTCTATACGACCAACATTTCCTATAACAGTTACACAACAGCGGCCTATATCCGAAATTTTTACAGCGGGAACCGCGCCATCACGATTATTCTCTTTTTAAATTTAAATAATGTGTTGCGTCAGATCAATAACACGGCAGCCAATCAGCTGGATATGTATTATCTGACGGACAGCACGGATCAGATTTATTATGCTTCCGATAACGCAGAGTTAACGGATGAGTTTATGGCATACTCGACGGACCTCGTGTCCGGACTGTCCGTCACCGGTAAGGGAGACAGTATATTTGTTCAGAAATCTATTTCTTCCGGTTTCGGCATTGTATCAAAGGTGAGTTTTGTTTCCATTGTCCAGCGCATCCTGCCGTCTCTATTCATCATTTTTATGATCGTTCTGATGATGCTGGCGCTTGCGTTGGTGCTCACACAAAGCAAGATCCGGGAAGCCGTGAAACCTATTCTGGATATCTCACGGCATATGCAATCGGCGGCAAAGGGAAATCTTGACTGCAAGGTGGCCATTACCCGCCAGGATGAAATCGGGGCTCTGGCAGAATCATTTAATAAAATGTTGGATGATCTGAATACCAGTCTTGAGGTGATCAATGAGCAGAAGGAATGGGAACAGCAGCAGAAGTTTAATCTGCTCATCAGTCAGATCGATCCTCATTTTATTTATAACACCATCAACAGCATCAATTATCTGGCCCGTAAGCAGCGCAATGAGGATATCGTGACGGTGAACAAGGCACTGATGGCTATTCTGCGTGACCGTCTGCGTGTGACCAGCATTCAGGTAACGGACAGTGTGGCCCATGAAATTGAGGTGGTGCGTCAATACATCGAAATTGAACGATTTATGTATCGCGGCGACCTTGTCGTCAACTGGCAGGTGCCGGATGATCTTCTGGAAGCCCTGATCCCGAAAAATATGATTCAGCCGTTGGTTGAAAATGCTCTGTTCCACGGCCTGATCGATGAGGAAAGCGGTGAACTGAACGGGATACTGACCATCACGCTGCGCAAAGACCCGGCCAACGGCTGTATCAGCCTGATGGTTTCGGATAACGGTGTGGGCATGAGCGAGGCACGCCTCAGAGATATTTCAGAAGAACGTTACGACCCTGCCGATCGCGGGCAGCGCATCGGTCTGTCCAATATCCGGGCAAGACTTTATTACCTGTACGGTGAGGATGCGACGATCGATATTGTGAGCCATGAAAATGAAGGGACGGCCATCACGGTGCATTTCAAATGAATGCCGGAGAATAGATGCCGGGACATATTGACAGGAAATTGGCCGGAAATATGGCGGAAGTTTGAAAAAATAATCAAAAAACAGCCGACAGACACCGGCATTATAGGACAATTGTGACGAGCCTGAAATCGATGAATCATCGGTTTCGGGCTTTTTACATGAAAAGGTTTAACAAAACATGAAGATATCTATCTTTAATGCATAAAAGCGGATTTTTAAAATAAGCATAAAGAAAGAAGCAACCTGCTCAGACGGAGGTCAACTATGTCAGATGAAAAAAGATATCTTTTCAGTGCCAAGCATGTCAGTAAAACGTTTGGCATCGTCAAGGCTTTGGTGGATTTCAGCATCGATATCAATCCCGGTGAGATCCGCGGTCTGATCGGTGAAAACGGGTCCGGAAAATCAACATTTTCATCGATTGTGGCCGGGATTCAGAAAGGAGATGCCGGTGTCGGGGAGATGTACCTGGATGGTGAACCTTATGCACCGGAAGGGACGGTTGATGCTGTGAATCATGGCGTCAGCATGGTGGTTCAGGAACAGGGCACCATTTCCAAAATCACAGTAGCCGCCAATATCTTTTTCGGAAAAGAAAAGCAGTTTGCGAAAATGGGCGTGCTGAATGTGCGCAAGATGAATGCCGCTGCCACGGAAGCTCTTCACAATATCGGCGTCGATTATATCAAGCCGGATGTGCTGGTGGATGACCTTTCCTTTGAAGAAAGAAAAATCGTTGAGCTGGCCAGAGCGCTTTACACCAATCCGAAAATCTGGATCATCGATGAAACCACAACGGCGCTCACTGTGAACGGTCGTGATCTGCTCTACAGACTCATGGAGCAGGAAAAAGCCAAAGGCCATTCCATCATTTTCATTTCCCATGATATTGATGAGATTATGGACAAATGTGATACACTGACAATCTTAAGAGACGGTGTACTGGTTGATAATCTGAAAAAAGAAGATTTCGAACCCGACAGGATCCGGTCCTTGATGATCGGTCGCCAGATGGATGGCAGTTACTATCGTGAAGATACCGAAGAGAGGATTAGCGATGAAGTGGTGATGGAAATGCAGAATGTCACCACAGAGGCCATCCATGATGTCTCCTTGCAGCTCCATAAGGGAGAAATCCTGGGGCTGGGTGGTTTGAGTGAATGCGGTATGCATGATATCGGCCGTATCCTTTTTGGTCTGGTCAAGCCGGATGTCGGGGCTGTCAAGATGGGGCAATCATTGGTGAAATCACCGCAATGGGCGGTGCAGAACGGTATCGGTTATGTTTCGAAAAACCGGGATACGGAATCATTGATGCTGATCTGTTCCATTAAAGATAATATTTGTTCGGCTTCCTTAAGTGATCTGAAAAAACATGGCTCGATCTCCTCTGCTGAGGAGAAGAAGCTGGCCAATGAGTGGGCGAAGAAGATGGAAGTCAAGGCGGACAATATCAATGTCTATGTCAGTACCTTGAGCGGTGGTAACAAGCAGAAGGTTGTTCTGGCCAAGTGGCTGGCCAAGGGATCGGATATTCTGATTCTTGACTGTCCGACACGAGGCATCGATGTCGGTACCAAGCAGGCCATCTATCATCTGATCGAGTCTTTGCAGAAGCAGGGGAAATCCATTGTTCTGATTTCGGAAGAACTTCAGGAGCTGATCGGTATGTCGGATCGGATTATTTTGCTGAAGGATGGTCGGATTTCCGGCGAGTTCTTCAGACATGAAGGCTTAACAGAGGCCAAGCTTATTCAGAAGATGATCTAGGAGGAAAAGATTTTGGAAAATGCAGCAGTTGTAAAAAAGGATAAGACCTTTTTTACCAAAGAAACATTGCTCAGAAACTTTTCATTCTTCGGATTGGCACTGATTCTGATCCTGTTTGAAGTTCTGACAAAGGGAAAACTTCTGGGCTCAAAAAACCTGATGAACATTTTCAATAATTTCTTCAGTATTGCCCTTTGTTCTGTGATGTATGCCTTTGTTCTGGCATTGGGCGAACTTGACCTGTCGGTGGGCGCGATTGTCGGTTTTTCCGCAGCGATGGCGGCGCTGGCCTCAAACCTGAGCATCTATCTCATTTTTCCCATTGCGATTCTGATCGGTCTGCTGATCGGATCCTTAAACGGCTTCTTCACCGCCTATCTGAATGTGGAATCATTCATCGGGACCCTGGCGATGTCCTTTATCTGCCGTGGCCTGACGACTTATTTTCTGAATGGGTCGGTGGGTATTCCCATCGGCATGCGGACCTTTGATCAGAACTGGATCAAGGTTCTGGCCGTTATCGTGGTGGCTGTCATAGCAGGCTTCCTTTTTAACAAATGTGCCTTCGGTAAGCATTGCCGGGCAGTCGGGGCCTCCCATGCGGCAGCACAGCAGTCGGGTGTCAATGTCAAAAAGACACGTATGATCGCCTTTGCACTGGTTGGCCTTGTGTGCGGTCTTATCGGCTTCTTTACTCTGGTAAGAGCCTGTACCGCTTCTTCAAAGACAGGTAATGCCTTTGAATTTGATGTTCTGTTGGCCGTTCTTTTCGGCGGTATGCCGTTATCCGGTGGTTGGTCCGTGAAATTCCGGGCGGCTATCGTGGGCTCTCTGGCCATGGCGATCCTGGAAAGCGGTATGTCTCTTTACGGAATCGACGGTCTGGTTCAGCAGATCGTCCGAGGTGTCATCCTGATCGTTGTGGTGGCCCTGTCCTTCGACAGAAAATCAACAGGTGTCATCAAATAAGGAACGACACCGGACAAAACTCTCGTATAAATCTGCTTTGAGCAGTTTATAGAAAAGCTAAGTTACATCAAAATTTTTTATGGGGCAATCCCCCGGAAGGAGAAAAGTTATGAAAAAACTCTTAGCTATGATGCTGACCGGCGCTATGGTGCTTGGTCTGACAGCTTGTGGTAACAGTGCTTCAACACAGGATGCTGCCGCTGAAACACCGGCAGAAACAGAGGCCGCCGTTGAAGAAGAGGCTGCAACAGAAGAAGTCGCTGCCGATACAGCAGCAGATCCGGAAAAATTCGTGATCGGCTTCCCCTGGGACACAGCCAACACAGACCCGACATGGATCTCAATCTACAACAACGTTGAAGCGGCTGTCGAATCAGCCGGCGGCGAACTCATTAACGTCACAACAGATAACACAGCCGATGGTCTGATCGATAACATTTCAGAACTGATCAGCCGTGATGTGGACGGTATCCTGTTCATGCCGGCTTCTGATTCTATGCTGCCGACAGTTGACTCCATGTGTGCCGATGCCGGTGTATGCTGGGGCACCATGTTCCGTGACATCAACGATGCCGATATCAAAGAGGCTATGTATGCCAGCGACTGGTATGCCGGCGGCTGCCATGAAGATGATATTGCCTGCGCTTCCAACATCGTCAAATCCATGGGCGACATGGGCGTCACTAATCTTGGTGTGATCAACATCGCCAAGGGCGACACATCTTCAGACATCCGTGACAAGGGTGCTGCTGAAGGTGCCAAGGAAGCCGGTGTCAACATTCTGAACACCACTTATGACATCACTGTCACAACAGATATGACAAAGACTATCGAATCCTACATTGCCGCTTATCCGGAAATGGATGGTATCCTGGTTCTTGGTACATACTGTGGTGCTGCTATCCCGACAATTGAAAAGGCTCTGTCTGACCAGGGTAAAGCCGGCGAGATCAAGGTTGGCCGTATCGACTTTGAATCTGAATTAGGCAAATATCTGGAAGAAGGCACATTCCATGTTTCCTATGGTGGTCAGCAGCAGATCGACCCGCTTGTTTCTGCCGCTATCCTTGTTAACAAGGTCATCGGCACACCGTATGTAGAAGATGGTCCGTCTATCATCATCACACCGTACCTGGAACTGACCGATGCCGGTGAAGCTGCTCAGTTCAATGAATACTTCCTTGGCGATGAGGCTGTTTACACAGCAGAAGAAATCAAGGACAGCATGATCAGATACTATGACAGCTCCATCGATAAGGCTGCTATGGATAAACTGCTCAGCACATTCTCTATCGCTGACGTTGTTGCCAGACACAGCAAATAATATGTAATCACGCTTTATTTGCCGGCCGGTGGGCATACACCGGCCGGACTTATAAAAACAGTCTTTAAACAGGAGATCGTCTGTTATGAAAAAATATGCGACAAAGTTTATC
Source organism: Lachnospiraceae bacterium (assembly GCA_030526195.1). Taxonomy (GTDB): domain Bacteria; phylum Bacillota; class Clostridia; order Lachnospirales; family Lachnospiraceae; genus Chordicoccus. The sequence goes on along the minus strand of JAUNDG010000011.1, from coordinate 6,337 downwards.
GGAGCGCTTGCCTTGCCGGTGGTTGTCTATTTGGTCTTCCTCATTTGCATACCGACCAGATTCGGAAACTGGAATTGCATTTATACGATTTTTCTGCAGTCAATTGTTCCGACCATTACCGCATATGCAGTCGCTCTCGGCAATATCCCGGGTATGTTTGATTTTTCCGTCGGTTCAGAACAGATTATCAGCGGTGTCGTTGGTGGCCTGATGGCTGCGCGCTTCGGCATTCCGGGGATGATCATTGGTGCGCTGGCGGCGGCGTTGATCGTGACGCTGATCACAGGCCTATTGAACAATGTGCTGCGTATCCCGTCACTGGTCCTCACCATGGGTATTGCAATGGTTTATGAAATCGTTGGCTCTAAGATGGCCGGTCATTATGGCTTCGTTCAGATCGATACCGAATACGCTATTTTCGGTAAAGCCCCAAACATTGTGATCGTATTCCTCATTGCGGTGGCTCTTTTTTACTTTCTTTTTAACCATACCGTATTTGGATACAATCTCCGTGCTGTGGGCAGCAATGAACGTGTGGCCTTAAATTCCGGTGTTAAGGTGAAAATGACAAAGCTGAAGGCTTTCCTTTACGGCGGCATCTTCATTGCCATTTCCGCTATTCTGACATTAAGTCAGTCCGGTTCTGTCGGCACCCAGCAGAGTCTCGGCTCTGTACAGGTCATTTTCAAACCCCTTATTGCGGTTCTTCTGGCTTTGGTATTCCAGAAGTTCTGCAATCTGACTTTCGGTATTTTCATTGCGCAGTTTACCATCAACACCATTTTCATCGGCCTTATTGCAGCAGGTCTTCCGGATACCTTCCAGAATGTGGTTCTGGGTATCTTCCTCCTGATCGTTATGCTGGTGTTCAGAAATACGGAAGCTGTTGAGGCGATGAAAGAGCGCATGAAGATTCGAAAAGAGATGAAAGTCAGCAAAGCCTAAGGCTGTCTGATGACGGAGGTAAAGAGACATGAAGTTTCCCTATATTGATGAAGAAGAAAGAAAAAGACGTTTAATGCCGCCCAAGGGCAAGGTGCATTGTGTTATCGATTCCGACACCTATAATGAGGTGGATGACCAGTTCGCCATTTCCTATGCCCTGTTGTCTCCGGATAAACTGTCCGTGGATGCGATTTATGCGGCGCCGTTTTCCGGTGACTTCTTTGCCAGACTCCAGAATAAGGAGAGTGCGGATATCCCCATGACATCTGACCTGGCAGAAGGGATGGAGCTGAGCTATAAAGAAATCCATAAACTGATGGCGCTTTTGAAAATGGATCCGACAGGCAAGGTTTTCAGAGGCTCAACATCATATATGACAGAGAAGGATGTGCCGGTGGACAGCGATGCTGCCCGGGATCTGGTGAAAAAGGCCCATGAAGCCGAGGACCTTCTGTATGTTATCGCCATCGGTGAGATCACAAATGTGGCTTCCGCTATCCTGATGGATCCGGAGATCATCAATAAGATCGTCGTTGTCTGGCTGTCCGGTCAGCCGCTTTACTGGCCGCACACCATTGAGTTTAATATCGGTCAGGATATCCTGGCTTCTCAGACTATTCTTGATTGCGGTGTACCGCTTGTCATTGTGCCGTGTATGTCCGTGGCGACATATCTGTCAGTCACCGGCCCGGAACTGGAAGCCAACATCAAGGGGCAGACACCGCTTGGCACCTATCTGAGTGATACGGTGACAAGTCAGATGAGTCAGGAAATGGCTCAGAACTGGCTGACACTGTTCCATCAGACCTATTGTGCCGGTCTTGACGATTACGGTGATGAGGGACTTCCGACAACCACCTCTTATCTGTCACCCTCAAGAACCATCTGGGATATCAGTACGGTGGCTTACCTCTTAAATCCGACCTGGTGTCCGTCATCTCTGGTTCCGACACCGATTCTGACAGATCGCATCACATATGCACAGGATCCGACCCGTCATAAGATGCGTCTCGTCAAATTTATCTACAGAGATGCGGTGCTTGGCGATATGTTTGATAAGATTCGCAAAGCACCCAAATAAAAATTGCTTTTTCCACTCCTTTATATACTGATCAACTTGGAAAGTGCTCGTTGTTATCATGAAAATGATAATGACGGGCATTTTGCCATGTTATCTTTCGGTTTGCGGGATGGAAAATGAGTGTTATGATGTCTAATGTATGAGACACGAAGGGCAAAATCTGAAAAGGGGTTTGCCGGCGAGGGCCGTGGTTGCGGATGACATCGCCTGTTGATGCATAATAACACAAGCAGAAAAAGGAGACTTACGATGAAGTTTTCAGATAGATTAGACCGGTTCGAGGACGAAATTTTCGCTTCACTGGATACCAGACGCCTGGCTCTTGAGAAGGCCGGCAAAACCATTTATAACCTCAGCATCGGCACCCCGGATTTTCCGGTGTTTGATCATCTGAAGGAAGCTTTGAAAGAAGCGGCGGATGACCCGGATAACTGGAAGTATGCCCTGCATGATTCCGATGAGATGCTGGAGGCTGTTTGTTCTTATTATAAAAAGCGTTTCGGCGTGACCATTACACCAGACATGGTGGTGAGTTGTCGTGGCTCTCAGGATGGCATCGGCCATCTTGGCATGGTGCTGTGCAATGAAGGGGATACGGTGCTGCTGCCCACACCCTGTTATCCGGTGTTTATCGCCGGGGCCCGCATGGCCGGGGCTGAACCCTGGTATTATCCCATGTCAGAGGAAAAAGGCTTTTTGCCGGACCTTGAGGCCATCCCGGATGAGGTGGCGGATAGAGCTAAGTATATGATCTTTTCTCTTCCTTCAAATCCGATGGGGAGCATCGGCGGTCCGGAGGTCTATGAAGACGTCATCGCCTTTGCCAGGAAGCATGATATTCTGCTGATCCATGATAATGCCTACAGTGACATCATTTTCGGCAATGCAAAGGGCAAGAGTTTCTTCAATTATGAAGGGGCAGCGGAGCAGGGTGTTGAGTTCTTCAGTCTGTCCAAGAGTTTCAATCTGACGGGGGCGCGCATCAGCTTCCTGATCGGCCGGCCGGATGTGGTGGCGGCGTATCGGAAACTGGTGGCGCAGATCGATTTTGGTATGTTCCGCCCGCTGCAGAAGGTGGCGGTGGCAGCGCTCACCGGTCCCCTTGATCTGGTGGAAGAGCAGTGCCGGAAATATGAGGCCCGCAGCAAGGCGCTTTGCGGAGGCCTGAGAGCAATCGGCTGGGATGTACCGGATAGCCAGGGCAGTATGTTTGTCTGGGCAAAGCTCCCGGCGCATTACAGCGACAGCATGCAGTTCGCGCAGGATCTGATGGAAAAAGCCGGCGTCGTGTGTACCCCGGGTGAAAGCTTCGGTCCCATGGGGAAAGGGTATGTGCGGTTCGCCCTGGTTCTGCCGCCTGAGAAAATGGCGTTGGTGGCGGAAGCCATTCGTGAGTCGGGCATTCTGAACGAAAAATAGTCAATAAAGAGCAAGTTATGAAGCGGACATCGCACCCTGCGGGGATAACGGTGTCCGTTTTTCTTGTAAACAGTAAAAAATAAGACAGCACCGGGGTGCTGTCTTGTTTTTTTAAATCGATGTTGTTTAGATACCTGCCAGAGCTGCAGAAATCGGATATGTTGTGAATGTTGTCAGTGTTGTGATGGTTGTGCCGCCACCTGACAGACTTTCGATTTCTTCTGCGCTCAGCTGAGAGTAGGCTTCTGAATACTTGGCAGCTTCAGCAAGGAAAGTGTCCAGATCATCAGTTAAACCGATACCCTTTAAAGCTTCATAGACATCTTCCGGTGTTTTGGCGGCTGCCTGAATTTTCTCGGCGAGTGCTTTATCATCATTTAATTTAGCAAAGGCTTCAAGTGTATTCATCGTTTCCCTCCTGTGAGTCTTTTTTTTGTTTAGATATGGTGTATTATATCACGATTGACCTCCCGTGCAAGTTACTTCACAGTTTTTTCATTGATGATGGCACTGAATCTGTGTTTTTGATCGGCTGATTCAAGGGGGGCGGCCGCTCGAGCATCGGGAATTCTGATCAGAAAGCGAAAAAACGTGAAATAATACGCAGATAAAGTGCCGATTAAGAAAATAACAATTGCCAGAGAATGGTTTCCTGCTATAATATGAATGCATATTTGCTGAATTTCATTCAATTGATACAATTTTCGAAAAAATTGAATAGGGCAAAATGCTCGAAAGGGCATGACGCAAAACTATAGGACCTGAAACTTAAGTATGGTAGCCAGCTGCATAATTCATGACGCGCACGGCTACCCGTGCGCCATTTTTTTGTAAAAAAGGGGATAATGGGAAAAGAACGAGCCAAAAGCCTGCTGATGTATGCCGGCCTGAAGAAAACTGATTATGAGCAGATCGAAGCCGCCTTTCTGACACCGAACAGGAGGTTGTTGAAAGCCCTGGCCTTTTGCAGCGGGACGCTATCTGTGGCTTATGCCCTGTTTGAGCATGCCGGCTGGGGGGTAAATGTCAATTTCTGGCTGTACCTTGTGATCGGCTTTTTGAATCTGGCTGTTGGTTTTGTGACACCGACCCGAGGTCCGGTGAATGTTAAGCGGGACAGAGGTCTGGCCCAGGTGTTTGCCATATCCTTCTACATCCTGGCAGTCTATACCGGCAGTGTGGGTGATAAAGCCAACCTGGCGGTTCTTTATATGGTGGTCATCATTGTTCTGCCTATGGTGTTCAACGGCAGGCCGGCCCTGGTTCTCGGTGAAATGCTGTGCACCGTAGTCATTTTTTCAATCTTAACGCTCATGAATAAACCGGCTCTTTTGGCTTATACCGACGTGGTGGATGCCATCGTGTTTGCCGGGGTGAGCATCACCTTAAATCTTTTCCTATATCAATTGAAGGCAAAGGAACTCTTTGCGGAACGGCGTGCCAAAGAAAAGAAAATAGCGCTGCTTGAGAGCAACCGGCGTCTCCAGGAATCCAAGGCAGCCCTTGAGGCGGCCCTTGTCGAAACCGAGGAGGCCAATAAGGCCAAAACCAATTTCCTTTTCAATATTTCACATGATATCCGGACCCCCATGAATGCCATTATGGGGTATACACAGCTGATGAAAAAGGAACTGACCGATCCGAAGCTTCTGGATTATCAGGATAAGATCGAGGCTTCCAGCCATCTGCTTCTGTCCATCATCGATCACGTGCTGGATATGGCCCACATTGACAGCGGTGACACGGAACTTCATGAAGAAAATACGCGCCTGTCCGAAATCCCTGTCGACATTATCGATATTTTCGGTGAGGAGGCGGCCAAGAAGAATCTCAAGCTCCATTATGATATCGATGTTCAGCACGATCATGTGCGGGTGGATGTGACGAAGATCAAGGAAACCTACATGAACATCGTCAGCAATGCCATCAAATACACCCCCGAGGGCGGGAGCATTTCCGGAAAAATCGAAGAATTGCCCTGCGAAAAGCCGGGGTATATTCTGGTGCGCACCACGATCCGGGATACCGGCATCGGTATGAGCAAGGATTACCTGCCCCATCTGTTTGACACCTTCTCCCGGGAAAAGAATACCACCGCCGGGAAGGTGGCGGGCACCGGTCTGGGTCTTTCTATTGTGAAAAAACTGGTGGACCTTCTGGAGGGCACTATCGAAGTGGAAAGCGAACCGGGCAAGGGCTCTGTCTTTACGGTAACATTGCCGAATAAGCTGGCAGACCCGGCTGATTATGAAGAGGCGGACGCCAAAGAGGCGACAGCTTCGGATACTATCGAGGGGCGTCACATTCTTCTGGCGGAGGATAACGAACTGAATGCGGAAATCGCCGTCGCCATTTTAGAGGAAATGGGGCTGTGCGTGGATCTGGTGTCTGATGGCCTTCGCTGTGTGAATCGCATGGAGGAAGCACCGGCGGGCACCTATGACCTTATTTTGATGGACATTCAGATGCCGAAAATGAATGGTTATGAAGCGGCCCGGGCTATCCGCAGCATGGACAATCCGGCTAAAGCCGGCATCCCTATTGCGGCCATGACCGCCAATGCCTTTAAAGAGGATCGGCGGGATGCTTTTGAAGCCGGGATGAATGCCCACATTGCCAAACCCATTGACATTACGAAATTGATGTCAGTGCTGGCTGAAGTTTTGAACACAGGGAAGTGAAAAAATGCCTTGATTTATAAGGGGTTCCGGGTTTTTACCGTTGGATTGTGCGGTAAATCCCCGGAAGCCCTTTTTCGCGTATTTGACATGGAAGTGGGCAGATTAGCCTACCAAAGAAAATCGGCAAAAAGTAATCGTTGGATTGTGAACACACCTGGAGAGAAAATTCGCCCTGTGTTCACAATCCAACGTTAGCTCTTGGGGTATCGTT
>JAUNDG010000034.1 GCA_030526195.1 Lachnospiraceae bacterium | reverse complement strand
TCTGAAGGCACTTGAAATGCACATTATTATCAGACAATCATTCAATACCAGATAACTCATTCACTTCACACGAAAGGTGCTATCGCTTATGCGGTAGCATCTTTTGTATTGCTCACTGTGCGGCCTACGGCCGCACACAAATTTCTATCCATCCACGCCTGCTTCGATCCCTGGACAGACTATCTTCACCTGTCGGCCCCTTCACTTGCTGTCCACTCGCGCGTTTTCGCCGAGTGGACAGACTTGCTTCATCTATTGCAATCGCCAGATGCTGTCCATTTGCGTATACACGCAGAATGGACAGTCTTGCACTACAATTAGTCCTCGGTACATGCTGTCCACCTGCGGGCTTTCATGGTCCTTGGACAGACTATCTTCATCTGTCTCACCCGGTACATGCTGTCCACCCACGCCTGCTTCGGCTCTTGGACAGGATTTAGCAAGATGTGCGGCCAACGGCCGCACACAAATTTCTGTCCACTACCGTCTTTCTCAACATCCGGACAGACCTGCAAGATCTGGGCGCCACTATGATTGCTGTCCAATCCCTGTTTTCTATCCGCCTGGGCAGACTTTCTCTACGCATGGCCCTCACTGAACGCTGTCCATCCGCGTATACACGCGGAATGGACAGACTTGCACCACAATTACCCCTCAGTACTTGCTGTCCACCTGCGGGCTTTCAGGGCCCCTGGACAGACTTTTATCACTTGTTGCCCTATCACTTGCTGTCCACCTGCTGGCTTTCATGGCCCCTGGACAGACATCTAATAGATGATGGATCCAGACAACCCTATCGATGCAAAATAATAACCGAGTCCCAAAGGACTCGGTCATTATTTTGAAAATTGGAGTTAAATGAAGAAAATTAGAAGAAAACCTTGCGGTACCGCTCATTGTGAGTAGTGCAAGCAGCACCGCCTTGAGTTATATAACATCAGGGCAATCAGGCCATACGAGCCATCTTTTCCTGAAGTTTTCTCTGGAACTGGTCGATGATAACGGCGACGACGATAACAAGACCTTTGATGATCATCTGCCAGAATTCGGATACACCGCACATAACCATACCATCATTGATAACACCGATAACGAAGGCACCGACGATGGTGCCACCGATTGTACCGATACCACCGGACATTGATGTACCACCAAGAACGGCAGCGGCGATGGCGTTCATTTCCCAGGATTCACCTGTGGCCGGATGAGAGGCAACCAGCTGTGAGGAAGCGATGATACCAACAACAGCTGAGCAGATACCGGAAATCAGGTAAGCCAGAATCTTAACCTTATCAACCTTAACGCCGGACAGCTTGGCAGCCTTTTCATTACCGCCGATGGCGAAAATGTGCCAGCCGAAGGATGTCTTGGTGAGCAGGATTGAGAAGATCACAGCCAGGACGATCAGGATGACCAGACCGACCGGAATGCCGAAGACACGGGAACCGAAGAAGGTCCAACCGGTATTGCCAAGACCCTCATAACCCTTCAGGTCTGAGAATGTCGCACCGTTAGAGATCAGGTTGGCAGCACCTCTGGCTACATACATCATACCCAGTGTAGCGATGAACGGGGCAACCTGGAACTTGGTGATGATCAGACCGTTGATGATACCGATGATAGCACCGATGGCGATGGTGATGATCACAACCAGCGGAATTGAGAAGTACAGTGTCTTATCGCCGATGGTGATACCTCTCTGGATCATGTAACCGGCGACCATACCGCCGAAACCAACGATGGCACCGACTGAAAGGTCGATACCGCCGGTGATGATGACGTATGTCATACCGATGGCCAGAATACCATAGAGAGCTACGTGCTTACCGATCAGCAGCGCTGTGTTAACGCTTAAGAAGCTTGATGAAGCAAAGCTGAAGAAAATAAGGAGTACAACAAGTACAATGAATGTTCTGCCCTTTAACAGGTTCATAATAAGGGCATTCTTATTGAATTTCTTTGAATTATCCATTCTTAATTACCTTTCCTGTTTCGTTAGATCTCATCACGTCATGATGATTCTTTGTGAAATGAGTCATCCGACCACTAACAGTAACTGATCATAACCATTAATGAATGAGTCATCCGATCACCATCAGTCACTGATCAGGAGCCTTAATGAAAATGAGTCGCTCGATCATCTTCTCTTTACTGATGATGACCCTTGTAAGAAGCATTGACCAGGTTCTGTTCATTAATGTCATCACCTGTGAATTCGCCTGTCACGATACCGTTTGACAAAACGACAACGCGGTCAGCGATCGCAATGATCTCTTTTAACTCTGACGAAACAACAATAATTGAAAGACCTTCGTCCGCGTACTGATTGATGATATCGAAGACTTCTGTCTTGGCACCGATATCAATACCACGGCTGGGTTCATCCATCAGAAGAATCTTCGGATTGGTTAAGATACCCTTACCGATAACCACCTTCTGCTGGTTACCACCGGAAAGAGACAGAATCGGCAGTCTCTTGTTAGCCACCTTGATGTGGATATCCTTGATCTCCTTATCAACCATTTCATTTTCCAGCTTGTAGTTGACGAAGCCGGCTTTTGTATAATTCTTCATGGCTGACAATGAGCAGTTCCGACCGATATCCATGGTCTGGACCAGACCTTCTCTCTGTCTGTCCTCCGGCACCAGGGCGAAACCATTATCGATCTGTTTGTCGATAGACTTGATGTCCAGCTTATTGCCCTCAAGGTAAATATCGCCGGTATGTTCCGGACGCAGACCCATGATGCATTCAAACACCTCTGTTCGACCGGCGCCCATCAGACCGTAAATGCCCAGGATCTCGCCCTTCTTCAGGTCGAAGTTCACGTCGTTCAGAAGGAGGCCGCCGCCGGACTTCGGCAGGTTCAGATTCTTGACCTCCAGAACTTTTTCCTGTTTATCCCAGTCAATGGCTCTGTCGCGTTTCGGATAAGATTTGTTGCCGCCTGTCATGTTGGTGACGATCCACGGCACATCGATATCCTTAACATCCGCATCGGCCACATACTTACCGTCTCGCAGGATGGTCACGTGATCGCCGATCTGCATGATTTCTTCCAGACGATGGGAAATGTAAACAATGGAAATGCCCTGGGCTGTCAGTTCGCGGATGATCTTGAATAAGACCTGAACCTCGGCCACTGACAGTGAAGATGTGGGCTCGTCCATGATGAGGATCTTCAGATCATCCTCAACGATGTTACGGGCGATCTCAACCATCTGCTGCTGACCGACTCGTAAATCGCCGACAAGTGTTTCCACAGGAATTTCGTATTCCAGTCTCTTTAAGACCTTCTCTGCCATTTCCTTGTGATACGCATTATCCATGCCAAGACCTTTTTTCTTTTCCTTGGCCATGAAAATGTTCTTGTAAACCGGTAGATTATTAAACAGGTTAAGCTCCTGATGGATGATACCGATGCCATGTTTTCTGGCTTCGATCGTATCCTTGAAGCTCACCTCCTGATTTTCCATATAAAGCTTACCGGAGCTGGGCTGTTCAATACCGGCAATAATCTTCATCAGGGTGGATTTTCCGGCACCGTTCTCACCGATGAGAACATTTACTTTCCCCTTCAGCAGGTCGAAATCGAATTTATCCAGGGCCACTGTACCGGGATAAATCTTTGAAACCTGCTCCGCATGAAGGAGAACGCCTTCCTTACACATATCTGCCATTTATCTTCTCCCTTTCTTAATTACTCGATAGAAATAGGAATGATCTGGATCTTTTCATTTCCGGCTGATGCGGAGAATGCACCGATGAATGTGATGGTCTGACCGTTCAGGCTGTCAACATCCACATTTCCGACAACATTTGTCTTGACGTTGTCGATCAGAGCATCCTTGACCTGACCCCATTCAGTCTGATTTGTGTAATCTTCAAATGATGTGACAGTCTGTGCATCACCGAGTGAATCTTTATTCTTAAAGGTAGGACCGACCTGAACACGGATTTCCACCGGGCCGTCATACCCATCTAATTTCAGAGTCATATAACCGGCACTCTTTGAAGTTTCCACTTCTGTGACTGTACCGGAACCTTTGACGGCAAAATTTGCTTTCTGCTTGACGCCGTACTTTTCTGCCACAGAGTTTAAATCGCCATTGGCCTCTGACAGCAATGTGGCTAAATCCACAGCATTTGTTGTGATGTCCTCAACAACACTTTCCCATAAACTGTTGGCATTACTTTCAGCGCTGAATTCAACAACACCCGTATACTGAGCTTCTGTTCCCTTATCGATGATCTTGACACAACCGGTGCTCATAACCGCGACTAAGGATACCAGAGCTACCAATAAAGATTTGCGCTTCATAACTAATCCCCCGAATTTCAATATACCTATAACGTGAGTATGGGGTACCCACAGATGGCCACCCCATACCCGTATTAGAATTTAATTTCTATTATTCTGAGTAAACAAATGTCTTAAGGTTATCAACGTTATCGATTGTGATGGCCTTGCAGTCAACCAGCTGCTTTTCGCTGAGACCTGTTGTGCCATTCTTCAGATAGTTGTCAGCCTGTTCAACAGCCATCTGAGCGATCAGAGCGCACTGCTGAAGAGCTGTACCTGTCATCATACCGGACTTGATAAGAGCGGCAGCTTCGTCAGAACCGTCAACACCGATGATCTTGATGTCAGATCTGCCGGCAGCCTTGCAGGCTTCAGCAGCACCAACAGCCATTGTGTCGTTACCACAGATGATACCTGTGATTTCCGGGTTGGACTGAAGGATAGTTTCTGTCTTTTCATAACCTTCTGTCTGATCCCAGTTAGCTGTCTGTGTGGCAACACATTCGAAGCCTTCATATTCGTCGATAACAGCGTGGAAAGCGTTAGAACGAACCTGAGCGTTTGTATCAGATTCTTTACCAAGAAGTTCGGCATACTTGCCTTCTTCGCCCATGGCTTCTACCCAAGCTTCTGCAATAGCTCTGGCGCCCTGGTCGTTGTTAGCAACGATCTGAGAAATGGCAATGCCGTCAGCATTGATTTCACGGTCGATCAGGAATGTCGGGATACCGGCATCAGCAGCCTTCTGAACGGCTTCAACTGTAGCGTCGGCACCGGCGTTGTCGCAGATAATAGCGGCAGCCTTGTCAGCGATAGCTGATTCGAAAAGCTCCATCTGCTTTGTGGCATCATCATCATGAGATGAAACCTTGACTTCGTAACCAAGTTCCTTAGCCTTAGCTTCGGCCTGGTCAGCTTCTGTCTTGAAGAACGGATTTGAATGAGACGGTGTGATAACGTAGATGATGTTTGAACCACCACCCGGAAGAACCTTGGCGACTTCTTCGACGACTTCTTCAACTGCTTCTTCTACTTCTTCAGCAGCTTCCTCGACAGCCTCTTCGACAGCGGCAACTTCTTCCTTAACTTCTTCTTCAACCTTTTCTGCGGGAGCTGAGCTACCACAACCGGCTAAAGATGCCATTACCATGGCGCCACAAACAAGTGTTGCTAAGAATTTTTTCATGTTTTTTTCCTCCTTCTTAACTGCAACCCTAAATCTATTTATAAACCACAGTTTATAAATCAAATAAACATTACCGAACCAACAAATATCATATGGAAAATTAATTTGTATCATTCGGTATAATCTATTTTTATCATACCCAAAACTTAATTAACAGAAATAATAAAGCAAACTTTACTTTATTTTTCATAATAAATAAAGTAAAATTATCACCCATCTCATTAAATTACTTGGAAAATCAACGTTCTTGTTGTCTTATTTTTTAATGATAAATCTATCTCTTCTCCCTTAATCACATCCGTGTTTAGTGATTTGTTGAGAATCATCCGCTTTTATTCTAACCCACTACAAGGTCACTTGTCCTACTTCTGTCGTTTATTTTATTCATTTTTTATAAACAATCCATTCACAGACACAACAACGTAATAAAGCCTTATAATGGGTCAGAGCGTTTTTATAGGATCGACACGCGGAAATCAACAGACACCGTAAGCATTTTCTGACAGACAAAAAGACCCTTGAAACCACCAAAGTGATTTCAGGGGTCAATCTATATTACCTTACCTGTTTGCCGTTTGATTATTTCTGGCAATTGATGGCAGCCTGAGCAGCAGCCAGACGGGCGATCGGCACACGGAACGGTGAGCAGGATACATAATCCAGACCGATTTCGTGGCAGAACTCGATGGAGCTCGGGTCGCCGCCGTGTTCGCCGCAGATACCGCAGTGGATATCCGGACGTGTGGCATGGCCACGTTCAACAGCCAGCTTGATCAGTTCGCCGACACCTTCACGGTCCAGCTTAGCGAACGGGTCATTTTCCATGATCTTCTTGTCATAGTAGTCCTGAAGGAACTTACCGGCATCGTCACGTGAGAAGCCATAAGTCATCTGTGTCAGGTCGTTTGTACCGAAGCAGAAGAATTCAGCATGCTTAGCGATCTTGTCAGCCATGACGCAGGCTCTCGGGATTTCGATCATAGTACCCAGAGCGTATGTCATGTTGCTACCGGCAGCAGCGATTTCAGCATCAGCTGTTTCAACAACAACCTGCTTCACAAACTTCAGCTCGTGAACCTTAGATACAAGCGGGATCATGATTTCCGGAACAACATTCCAATCCGGATGTTCAGCATTAACCTTCAGAGCGGCACGGATAACGGCCTTTGTCTGCATAACAGCGATTTCCGGATAAGAAGCGGCCAGACGGACACCTCTGTGACCCATCATCGGGTTGAATTCATGCAGTGAAGCGCAGATAGCCTTGATTTCTTCAACAGACTTGCCTTTAGCCTTAGCCAGCTTTTCGATGTCGGCTTCTTCTGTCGGAACGAATTCATGAAGAGGCGGATCCAGGAAACGGATAGTAACCGGGGCACCCTGAAGAGCTTCGTACAGACCTTCGAAGTCTTTCTGCTGCAGCGGCAGGATCTTCTCAAGGGCAGCTTCTCTTTCTTCAACTGTATCGGAAATGATCATTTCACGGAAAGCATCGATTCTGTCGCCTTCGAAGAACATATGCTCTGTACGGCAAAGACCGATACCTTCAGCGCCCAGTTCAACAGCCTTGCGGGCATCTTCCGGTGTATCAGCGTTTGTTCTGACCTTCAGAGTACGGATTTCATCAGCCCATTCCATGATGGTCTTGAAGTCATCATCATCGATGGAACCTTCCTTAACGGCCAGAGCGCCGTCATAGATGTTACCTGTAGAACCGTCGAAGGAAATGATGTCGCCTTCTTTATATGTGTGACCACCCAGTGTGAATGTCTTGGCTTCTTCGTCCATCATCAGTTCGGAGCAGCCGGCAACACAGCAGGCACCCATACCACGGGCAACAACGGCAGCGTGTGATGTCATACCACCGCGGGCTGTCAGGATACCCTGAGCGGCCTTCATACCTTCAATATCTTCCGGTGATGTTTCCAGACGGACCAGAACAACCTTTTCACCGGCAGCAGCCTGATTCTTAGCATCGTCAGCTGTGAACACAACCTTGCCGCAGGCAGCACCCGGAGCAGCCGGCAGACCCTTGCCGATCACTGTGGCATTCTTCAGATCAGCCTTGTTGAAGGAGCCGTGAAGAAGGCTGTCAAGGTTACGCGGATCGATCATGGCGATAGCTTTCTTCTTGTCGATCATGCCTTCGTTTACCAGGTCGCGAGCGATCTTCAGAGCAGCCTTGGCTGTTCTCTTACCGTTACGGCACTGCAGCATGTAAAGCTTGCCTTCTTCGATCGTGAATTCCATATCCTGCATATCACGATAGTGATCTTCCAGGATGCGAGCGATTTCAAGCAGCTGGTCATGGATCTCAGTCATGCCGATTTCCTTCAGAGCGTCGAATTCCATCGGTGTACGGATACCGGCAACAACGTCTTCGCCCTGAGCGTTCATCAGAACTTCGGCATAGAACTTGTTTTCACCTGTGGACGGGTCACGTGTGAAAGCAACACCGGAACCGGATGTTTCACCCATGTTACCGAAAGCCATCATCTGAACGTTAACGGCTGTACCCCAGCTGTACGGGATATCATTGTCACGACGATAGATGTTAGCACGCGGGTTATCCCATGAACGGAATACGGCCTTAACAGCAGCGATCAGCTGTTCCTTCGGATCATCCGGGAAGTCCTTGCCGATCTTGTTCTTGTATTCAGCCTTGAACTGTGTAGCCAGTTCCTTCAGGTCGTCAGCTGTCAGATCAACGTCAGCTGTCACACCCTTAGCGGCCTTCATCTGGTCGATGAGTTCTTCGAAATATTTCTTACCGACTTCCATAACAACGTCGGAGAACATCTGAATGAAACGTCTGTAGCAGTCCCATGCCCAACGAGCATTGCCGGACTTGGCAGCCATAGTTTCAACAACTTCTTCATTCAGACCAAGGTTCAGGATAGTATCCATCATACCCGGCATGGAAGCACGAGCACCGGAACGAACGGAAACCAGCAGCGGGTTTTCCTTATCACCAAACTTTTTGCCGGTGATCTCTTCCATCTTAGTCATGGCTTCGTTGATCTGTTCCAGGATTTCATCATTGATCCATCTGCCATCTTCGTAATAACGTGTGCAGGCTTCAGTTGTGACTGTGAAACCCTGCGGAACCGGCAGCCCGATCTTTGTCATCTCGGCCAGGTTAGCACCCTTACCGCCGAGAAGATTTCTCATTGTGGCATCGCCTTCACTAAACATGTATACCCATTTAGTTGCCATGAAATACTCCTCCTGATTTAAGCAAAAGACATTGAGAATATTTAGAATAACTTAGTTATTTTTTTAACCTTACACATTATAGCATGTATAAATATGGAAACAATCAAAAGCAATATGACAAACCCATTTTCTCCATTTTGACCATTAATCGCGAATTTCGCCCTGTTTTATGTGAATAATGTCCAAAGAAAAACAAACAAATTGTTTATTTTAATAAAAAATATTTTGCTGACTGCCCTAAAAACCTTTGTGCACATTCTCTATATATTTCGGAAATGGGTTGTCATATCCGGCAGGCTTCTCATCTCCCGCCTCTCCCGATGCCCAATCGCACATAATAGAAAATCCCCCGCTTCAGACTACAAACTGAAGCGAGGGAAAATCGATACATAATAAAACTAACTCAATCGATGCCGGCGTATTCTAACACAGCATACACAATACTGTCAGGCTCAGTGGCCAAAATCAACGCCTGGCATCTGACGGGTCGGCATTTAGAAATGACCGCCGCCACCGGAGGTGGAATGACCGCCGCCGCTGGAACCGCCGCCGCCGGAGAAGCCGCCGCCTCCGCCGCTGCTGGTTTCGATCTTTCTGCGGGTCACGTTCTTGCCGATGAACCGCTGGTCATGATGGGTTTCTCTCACATCCATCATGGGCACCGGCACCTTATCCTTATTCTTCGGCGCCGAGCTGGAATGCTTGATGAGCAGCACCAGCATCACAATACCGGAGATACCCAGACTGATAAGAATCGACAAAAGGGTCGGAATCGCCGCCATCAGCGGATTGTCCAGACGATTGGCTTTGTTGAGGAAGATCTCACAGGCCTTGTAATAATCGCCGTTTTTAGCCGGTGACAGCACCGCGTTGTAAACATCTTCATGGAATTCCATGTATTTGAGGTCACTGAAGCGGCCATAGCCCACGGTGTAAAGCACCCGATTCCGCATATCAATGATGAAAATGAGGGCATCGTAGTTGAGCCCTTCCATATTGGCCTCAAAGAAATCTTCGGCATAAGCCCGGGTCACCAAAGTGCCGTAATCCGGATCGTAGGGCACATTTTTGGATGTCAGGATCATAAGGGTCATATCCCGATCCTGTTCCACCTTTTTAAGATGTGTCCGCAGTGATGACTCTTCCTTATCCGACAGAAGATCCGCAAAGTCATAGACTCCCAGTGTATTATCCGGCACCTGAGGGGCTGTGTAGCTGTAGCCGTTGGGGGCCTTTGTGTAAACGCCGGGATCCTTCTCTTCTGTGTCTGCCAGCACCGGCACACACAGAGTTACCAGCATAAAAAGCGCTGTCAGGAGCGCTACCAATCTTTTCATACCAGCACCTCCACAATTCTGATGATCATCATCACGATCTGAGACACCACAAAGGTCCCGATGCCGATGCCAAAGAGACGGCCCAGGCTCTTGGGAATCTTACCCATCAGCTTACCGGTCTGACCGTTCATACCGAAAATGTAATTCTTGCCTTTATATTCGGTGTACATCATCCAGACAGGCATCATGGCGCTTTCCGTCTTGTCGTCTGTCCATTTGTAGCTCTCACTTCTGATGGATGTGCTGTCGAAATGACCGGCGCGGCCGATGGCCTCCTGAGTGAGGCTCGCCTTCGCCCGGGATTTGGCACGATTCTCATTTTCAAGAGCCCCGTCATCCCAGCGCTGTGTGTAGAAGCCGGCCAGATAAGCCGGATTGAAGCGCTGCAGCTGAGTCATATCGAAGGGCTCGATGGAATCCATCATATCGTTGTCCATCCCCTTAAGGGCATCCACCGGGATCTTCTCAAAAGAAGCCTCCACACCTTCGGACACCTCATAAGTGGTGGTTTCGGTGTATTCGTATTTCCCGGAACGCCATACCCGAAGATTCCGGCCGGTGATGTCCAGGGCACCGTGACCTTTAAAGGAATACAGCCAGAAGGGGATATACATGCCCTTGATCTTCTTGATGTTATCCTTGTGCATGAAGGTGGGCGGTGTCAGGATCGAGGACTTGCACAGTTTGAAGTAAGCCTCTTCCACTTCCTTCTGGGTCTTGGTGAAGGGCAGCACAAAATCCGGTTTAAAGAAACCGGAAAGATTGCCTTCCATGGTGATGGCTTTGTTGCAGTAGACGCAGGTGGTTGCCGCCGTTTCTCTGGCGGTGATGACCTCAGCGCCGCAGTTGGGACAGCTGTAGACCACCAGATCCCCGGTGGAATCGTCTGTGGACTGGGCATTCTGATCGGCTTCCCACAGCGGTGTTTCGCCGGCAGCCCCATTTTCATCAGAGGCTTCCTGCGCAGAGGCAGCACCGGCTGTCTCCGGTGCCGGAGCATCGGCCGGGGCATCATCATATTCAGAGGGGTCGAATACAGAATCACAGTATTCGCAGTGGAGCTTCCCGATGGACGGATCGAAAAAAAGCTCGGCACCGCATTGTTTGCAGGCGTATTTTGCCACGTTGACTCCCTTCTCTTATGGCAAAGCAGCACCCGATGCCTGACGGAACCGGATGCTGTCTGCATAAGTTTAAGCAGATTCTCATCATACCTTTTGGTATGTTCTCCGCTTCGTTGTTAAATTAGTGAAGCTTTTCCGATCAAAGATCAGAAATCCAGTTTCTTGGCGAAGTAAGCTTCCAGATCGGCGATGGCGACTCTTTCCTGAGCCATGGTATCACGTTCACGAACAGTGACGCAGCCATCTTCTTCGGATTCGAAATCGTAGGTTACGCAGAACGGTGTACCGATTTCATCCTGTCTTCTGTAACGCTTACCGATGTTACCTCTGTCGTCGTATTCGCAGTTCCATTTCTTGGAAAGGTCGGCGAAGATCTTTTCAGCGCCGTCAGCCAGCTTCTTGGACAGCGGCAGGACACCGATCTTGACCGGAGCCAGAGCCGGATGGAAATGAAGCACGGTTCTCATATCCGGCTTCTCTTCTGTACCGATGTTTTCTTCATCATAAGCAGCGCACAGGAAGGCCAGAACCACACGGTCAGCACCCAGTGACGGCTCGATAACGTACGGCACATACTTTTCGCCCTTGGCATCATCGAAGTAAGACATATCCTCACCGGATGTGTTCTGATGCTGTGTCAGGTCGTAGTCAGTTCTGTCGGCGATGCCCCACAGTTCGCCCCAGCCGAAGGGGAACAGGAACTCGATGTCTGTTGTGCCCTTGCTATAGAAGCAAAGTTCTTCCGGATCGTGGTCGCGCAGACGCATTTCATCTTCCTTGATGCCCAGAGACAGCAGCCAGTCACGGCAGAAGCCTCTCCAGTAGCTGAACCATTCAAGGTCAGTACCCGGTTCGCAGAAGAATTCAAGTTCCATCTGTTCGAATTCACGGGTTCTGAATGTGAAGTTACCCGGTGTGATCTCGTTACGGAAGGACTTACCGATCTGGCCGATACCGAACGGAATCTTCTTACGGGAAGTTCTCTGAACATTCTTAAAGTTAACGAAGATACCCTGAGCTGTTTCCGGTCTTAAGTAAACGGTGTTCTTGGCATCTTCCGTCACACCCTGGAATGTCTTGAACATCAGGTTGAACTGACGGATATCTGTGAAGTTGTGCTTGCCGCAGGTCGGGCAGGGAATCTGGTGCTCTTCGATGAAAGCCGCCATTTCCTCCTGAGAGAAGGCATCGATGGGCTTGTCCAGTGTGATGCCCTTTTCGGCGCAGAAGTCTTCGATGAGTTTATCGGCACGGAAACGTTCATGGCATTCCTTGCAGTCCATCAGCGGATCAGAGAAGCCGCCCAGATGACCGGAGGCCACCCATGTCTGCGGGTTCATCAGAATCGCACAGTCAACACCCACGTTGTAGGGGCTTTCCTGGATGAATTTCTGCCACCAGGCCTTCTTCACATTGTTCTTAAGCTCAACGCCCAGATTACCGTAATCCCAGGTGTTAGCCAGACCGCCGTAGATCTCAGAGCCCGGGTAGACGAAGCCTCTGGATTTGGCCAGTGAAACGATCTTTTCCATTGATTTTTCCATGTTTATTCTTATCTCCTTATGATTGATCATAAATAACTATTTATAAATGACGAAGACCGGCGTCTCCAACGTGATCCGGCTGGGATCGCCCAATGAGGCATCCACCCAACCGTCGTCCCGCAGCCGCAGGCCGTTACTCACATAACCCACACGACCGGGAACCTTTAACAAAAGCGGCTCCCGACAGATGAGAATCTGCCAGTCCTCAGCGATCAGTGTGTTCACCGCCGCATCCGCCGCCTTCGGGTCCACCTTCACAAGGGGCGTATCCAGGGTCACAAGACCTTCGTCCGCCGCCGTTTTCAGGGAGCCCGCATAAAACATTTCATTATTAAATGCCGCATAATCTTCGGCTTTTCTGAAATAAAGCAGCACCTCCGCCCAGTCATCCCGGACCGTGGCCTCCTCCATTTCCACCAGATAAGCGCCGTGGGTGTCGTTATAGTCATCCACCGCCAGCCGGATACCCTTCTCCATTTCCTCCAGACTGTAATAGTCCTTCTTAAATGAAGCCCGGATCTCCGCTTTCACCGTTCCGTCCTTCTGCAGTTCCACACTGCTCTGGGTGGTCGATGCCTGACCGCACCCGGTGAGCATGAAAATGGTGATGAGAAGGAACGCCGCGATCGATGTCAATCGGCATTTTGTCTTATTTCGTATTGTCATCATATCGCAAGTATACTCAAATCAAAATCTTCAGTCAATAAGCTCCAGACTTTTGAGGGGGATGTCCACCTCCCGCTTGACGGCCTTTTTCACTTCCCGGGAAAAATCCCGCATGGCCGCATCGGACAAACGGAAAGAAAAGAGCTTTCCCGGCTCCGACCGGCACACGAAGCAAAGGGCAAACCAAGCACTCTCATCGAGGGCCCCCTGCTCTCCCGGCGGGGCATACAGACCATTTTCCCAAAGGAGGCGCAGTTCGTAGACACAGCGCACCAGTTCAAGGGGCATATTCTCCTTCAGGATGGCGCGCAGGGCCACAAACAGCAAATTAACCGTGCTGCGGGCCTCCACCTCTTCCCGACCGAAATACGAGGCCAGTTCCAGGAAGTAAAACCCGTAATAGATTCCCGGCATCTTCCGGGGCAGATCTTCAAAGAAATGCTCCGGCTGGCAGGACACCAATGTGTAGGCATTCCGTCCTTCATAGACCGAAAACCGCCCGAACACAAAGGGATTGGCTGAAGCCAGCAAAGGGCTCTTCAGTCGTCTTGCTCCTCGGGCAAAGGCGGTGATCTTCCCCCGTTCGGCCGTCAGAATGACCAGCCGCTTATCGTACTCATGCACCGGCTGGGCCAACAGCACCACACCGGTCAATGTTAAGGCTTCACTCATATGTCTCAGACCCTGATGTCAGATCATGTTTTATCGTTATAACCGAAATTCTTCAGCATCAGGTCGGAATCGCGCCAGTCGCGTCTCACCTTGACGAACAGCTTCAGGTTAACATGACCCTCCACCAGCTCTTCGATCTCATAGCGTGCGGCGGAGCCGATCTTCTTCAGCATGGAACCGCCCTTGCCGATGATGATGCCCTTGTGGGAATCCTTCTCGCAGATGATGGCCGCGTTGATATCGGTCAACATGCCGTCCGGCCGTTCCTTCATCTGTTCGATGACAACGGCGATGCCGTGGGGCACCTCATCCTTCAGCAGCTGCAGGGCTTTTTCACGGATGATCTCGGCGGTAATGGCCCGGACAGGCTGATCTGTCACTGTGTCTTCATCGTAGAAATTTTCGCCCTCCGGCAGATATTTGAAAATGCAGTCTGTCAGATCGTTGATGCCGATGCCCTTCAGAGCGGAAACCGGCACGATCTCGGCGAAATCCATTTCCTTGCGGTAAGCATCGATGATGGGCAGCAGGGCTGTCTTTTCGATCTTATCTTCTTTATTGATGACCAGGATGACCGGTGTGTCCACACTCTTCATCATGGCGATCAGTTCTTTTTCACCTTCGCCGATGAAGGCGGAGGGCTCCACCAGATACAGGATGACATCCGCATCGCTTAAGGTGCCGGTGGAGACTTTCTTCATATATTCACCCAGCTTGTTGCGGGTGTCCCGGATCATACCCGGTGTATCCAGGAAGACGATCTGTCCTTTTTCACCGGTATAGACCGTCCGAATCTGATTGCGGGTGGTCTGGGGGCGATGGCTGGTGATGGCGATCTTCTGGCCGATCAGCTGATTCATCAGCGTGGATTTGCCCACGTTGGGTCGCCCGATAATAGCCGCAAAGCCGGCTCTGTTCTTTTCAGCGCTCATATTTTATCCTTTCTGTCAGATCAGGTTATCAATCTTCAGGAACTCATCCTTATGCTTCATGACAGCCGCCTCTGAACCGACCACGCAAATGTAGTTCTCCTTCAGAGCTTCTGCCACAAGGGGCGCCAGCGCGCGGATGTCCGCCGCGGTGGTGTCAAGAAGCTCGGCCCGTGTCTTCTGACGCATTTCCCGTGTCACACCGGTCATGTAAGCCTGCAGACAGGTGGCCCCATAAATGGAGGGTGTCATGGGCATATCCACAGCGGCCAATGTGCCGATGATGAATTTGGTCATGGTGTCTTCATCAGCCTCATAGGCTTCAAGATAGGCCGGGACTCGGGCATAAATGTCCAGTGTATTCTTTAAATGAGGATCCCGGTAGGATCGGAACACGGTCTCACCGGTACGGCCGAAGGCTGCCCCGCAGCCGTAGGCACCGCCCAGCACGCGGATATTCTGCCACAGATAATCGTAGTTCATCATCTGGCGGAGCACCGGCAGATGACCGTTGTATTCAAAGCCACCGGTACTGAAATCACCCACCTGGGCCACGAACTGGACCTGGCCGGTGGTGGTGAAGGCTTCCTTCAGATTACCGTAGGGCTTGATGGTGCAGGCTGTCCGCTGAGATGACCCGGCAGGTAGCTGCTCAAGAAGCGCTGCAAGAGCTGTTTCCATGGGCCCCAGCCCTTCATTTTCGGCGGTGTAGGACACCATCAGGCCGGCACGGTTCACAATGCGGTCAAGTACGGCCTTGATCTTCTGACCCGGCACCTCCGGAGTGGCTTTAAACTCTTCTTCGATTCCCTTCAGAGATTTATAGAAGCCGATGCCGCTGATCTGATCCTTCAAAGCGGATTCAGATGAATAGTAAGCGGCAGCGCGGGCAGCGGCGGCGGTATGACCGGCACTCATGAGGGAGGCCTGCAGCTGCATGCGGGTTTCCATGAGAATCTCATTTAAGCGCACATGATCGGTGAAATCGGAGGTGGTCAGGATTTCCTGCATCAGTTCGAAGCCCTTGGCCAGCTTCTCATAAACGGCTTTCATGCGGACGGACAGGAAGACACGATACCCATTTTCTTCGGAAGGATCCCGGAAGGTCTGAATGCCTTGATTGAGGCCGCCGATGTGGAGACCGATCTCATTATCCAGTTCCTGATACCGGAAATGTTCTGTGGACACGTGGCCCAGCACCAGCTTCAACAGGCTGAAGTACGGCAGGGAGGCCTCGTCAATCTCACCGGCATCAAATAAGAGATTCACATAACCGATGCCGTTGGTCACCCGTTCATGGTACACAACCGGTACACCGGCCACATTTCTTTCAATATTAGACAGGTCTTCCACTGTGCGCTTAAGGTCGGAACGCTGCAGCATGGGCAACAGGCGCAGCTTCTCCGGATCATCCGGTGCTTCCTGGAAGGCCTTCAGGGCCTTGGTTTCCTCCACAATGCGGGTGACATCTTCAGCAGACAGGCTGGCCTTGACAGCTGAAAGCTTGGCCGCCAGTTCTGCCTCAGCCTTGGCAGCCAGGCCCTTTTCGGGACTCAGGACCACCAGGGCGCTGTGGGGATTGTTCAGGAAATATTTTTCCAGAAGCTTTTCAAAATAACCTTTTTCGCCGGGCTCTCTTGTCTTCTCCGCTTCTGCCTTAAGTTCAGCAAATACATCAAGAAGACACAGCGCATCAAAGGGGCAATCATCCCGGTAAAGCCAGGTATCGAACACGTCGATGCCGTAAATGAGGCCCTTCGGGTAATTACCGAAATCGGCCTCTCGATAAGAGAATTCCTGATAATTGATGCCGGCCATGAGCGCCTTCACATCAATCCCCTCAGCGATCTGCTTTTCGATCTCGCTGCGGATAATGGCCAGGAACTGCTCTTCGTCCCCGTCATTGGCCCCCTTGGCCACAATGCTGTAATAAGGCTGCAGAATCCCGTCATTGAAGGACCCGTACACATCGTTGCCGATGCCGGCCTTGATGAGGGCTTCCTTCACCGGCGCCCCGGTTGAGGCAAACAGAGCGTAATCCAGAATCTCAATAGCGGCCACTTCCTTAGCATCGAAGGGATCCCCGGCCACCAGGCTGTAAGACAGGAAGGTGTTGTCTTCCATGTCGTCCTGGTCGGAAATGGGATATGTGGCCCGCAGCGTCTTCATTTCCTTAAAAGGTGTCTGGAAGGCGATGGTGGAATCCACCGGCGCCACATCATAGGCGGCCAGGTAGGCTTCATCGATCCAGGTCAGCATCGCCGCCATATCCATGTTGCCATAGAGATACAGGTAGCTGTTGGCGGGATGATAATAGCGTCTGTGGAAATCCAGGAAAGCCTCATAGGTAAGGTTCGGGATGTCCGCCGGATCGCCGCCGGATTCCACACCGTAGGGTGTATCCGGGAACAGGGTGTTGAAGGTCTGACGCTCCAGCACGGAATCCGGTGTGGAGAAGACACCCTTCATTTCATTGTACACAACGCCGTTGTAAGTCAGGGGTGCCTCTTCATTTTCAAGGTTGTAGGTCCAGCCCTCCTGACGGAAAATGTTCTGTTCTTTATAAATATTCGGATGGAACACCGCATCCAGATAGACGTCCACCAGGTTATGGAAATCCTTGTCATTGGTGGAGGCTACCGGATACATAGTCTTATCCGGGAATGTCATGGCATTTAAAAATGTGTTGAGTGACCCCTTGGCCAGTTCGACGAAGGGATCCTTCAGCGGGAATTTTTCAGACCCGCACAGGACCGTATGCTCGATGATATGGGGCACACCTGTGGAATCTGAAGGCGGTGTGCGGAAGGCGATATTGAACACTTTGTTGTTGTCCGCACAGGGAATAAGCAGCACTCTGGCGCCGCTCTTTTTGTGGCGCAGCAGCATGCCGTAAGCGTGAATATCGGTCAGTTCCTGTTCTTTTATTACTTCATACGTATCCAAAGCCCGAACGGCTTCCTGATGGCGGTAATCTGTCATATTTTCTCTCTTCTATCTTATTGTTAGTCTTTCATCATTTATCCCGGCGATTGGCTTTATCGATTGTTTTATCGATTGGCATTTATCGATAGGATATCACGATATTATACCACAGAAATGGCAGGGATACCCACCCATTTCTAAAATTACAACAAGGTGTGTTTCGGCGTATCACGACCATAACGACGATCTTTTTTATCCCTCTCCCCTCGGGATAAAAAAAGGCCGCCGCACTTACGTGCGGCGACCTCTGTTATTTTGCTTATTGACTTTCGTCGGACCTTACTTCGCTATGCGTTAACTGACAGGTGTCAATTATTCAGCATCGTCTGCTTTGTACAGAACTTTCAGCTTGTTCAGGTAATCCCACTTAGCCTTAGCTTCAGCTTCAGCCTTAGCGAACAGCTTCTTAGCTCTTTCCGGGTTAGCTCTCATCAGAGAGTTGTAACGAACTTCGCCATTGATGAATTCTTCATAAGAATCTGTCGGAGCCTTGCTGTCAAGCATGAAGGCATCTTTGCCTTCGGCAGCCAGGGCCGGGTTGAAGCGGAAGTTGTGCCAATAGCCAGCCTTTACAGCCAGTTCTTCTTCTGTAATAGACTTGGACATTGTCTTCTTGATACCGTGGTTGATACACGGAGCGTAAGCGATGATCAGAGACGGACCCGGATAAGCTTCAGCTTCGGCGATAGCTCTGACAGCGCCTTCATAGTCATAGCCGATGGCGATCTGAGCGACATAGACATAACCATAAGTCATGGCCATACCGGCAAGATCTTTCTTCTTGGTTTCCTTACCGGCTGCAGCGAACTGAGCAACAGCACCGGTCGGTGTAGCCTTGGAGGACTGACCACCTGTGTTGGAGTAAACTTCGGTATCGAAGACCATGATGTTGATGTCCTTGCCGGAAGCCAGAACGTGGTCAACACCGCCGTAACCGATATCGTAAGCCCAACCGTCACCACCGA
>JAUNDG010000010.1 GCA_030526195.1 Lachnospiraceae bacterium | reverse complement strand
CCGCACTATGGGGCGATAAAAACCCGGAAGCCCTTATAAATCAAGGCATTTTTCAGTTAGGTGTATTCAAAACTTCTGCAAGCACTGACATCAATTTCGTAATGTCAATGGGCTTCCCGAGATGCCCATTCATGCCGCAGGCCATGGCTTCTTTCTTATCCTCCTCAAAGGCATTGGCTGTCATAGCCACGATCGGGATCCCTGCTTTTTTGGAATCCGCCATATGGCGGATAGCCACGGCTGCCTCATAACCATTCATGTGCGGCATCTGGATATCCATCAACACCAGGTCATAATAATGGGCCTGTGCTTTCTCCAACATATCGCAACAGATATGGCCATCCTCTGCCCGGTCAATCGAAAAACCGGCTTCCTGAAGGATTTCTGTTGCAATTTCAGCATTGAGATCATTATCCTCCGCCAGCAGAATACGTTTGCCGTCGAAGTCATGCGATGCCTGCTGCATCTCTTCTGCCTCAGGACAATCCTCTGCCGTAGCCAGACGATGAGGCAGCGTCACGATCACAGTCGTCCCGACATTTTTCTGACTCTTGACATCAATCGTACCGCCTAATATGTCAACGAAACGTTTGACGATGGCCATACCAAGGCCGGTCCCTTCGACCTTAGCATCAGTGGTATTGTTTTCTCTGGAAAACTCCTCAAAAAGATGACCGAGATACTCCTCACTCATACCGATGCCGGTATCTGAGATCGTCGACCGGATCAGGACATAGCCGTCTTTGTCAGATGGCAGTTCTTCTGATAAGACATGAATACTGCCACCCGGATTGGTGTACTTATAAGCATTGGAAATGAGGTTCATAAAAATCCCCTGAACCTTTGTCGGATCACCATAAACGTACTTATTGTCATGCCTGGACTCCAAGGTGAATCGGATATTCTTCTTATCCATCATTTCCTTAAATACGGCGTTGAGATTCTGAGAAAATGTATCCAGGTTCACAGCCACTTCATTGACTTCAACAGTACCCTGTTCGATTCTGGTCATTTCCAGAACATTGTTAATGATCGATAACAGCACATCGCTGGCCCCACCGATCTTATCAATACAATCCTGCCGTTTCTCCGGTTCGTCCTGATGCTTTTCCAGAAGATTCGTAAATCCGATAATGGCATTCATCGGTGTGCGGATATCATGAGACATATTAAACAGGAACCGGGTTTTGGCACGGTTCGCCTTTTCCTTCTCCCGAATAATCTGTTTCTGCTTTTGCAGGTTGACCAGCAAAAGCAACACGATTGTGCCGGCAATAACCAGGATAGCCAATCCGATCCAAAGAGCATTATCTCTCAGAAAATCTGAAATCCCATATTCATAAAAGCTATCCATGTATTTATGGGAATTATCCATGCCATAATTCATTCCCACCATGCGCAGGCCACGGTTTAACAGGAGCAACAGTGTGCTGTTATCATTTGTCACACCAAAGCACTTATTGTCGGATTGCTCCATCATAATAAAAGACAGGCTCTTATATTTTGTGTTACCAATGACATAGCCTGTGCGCAGACCGCTGATAATAGTGCCGTCCACCTCACCATTTAAGACCGCATCCAGGCACTCGGATGTGGTCGGATAAGCCACCATCTCGGCCTCCGGATAACACGATTCCGAGTAACTCTTCTGAACTTTATTGTTACCGTTTACCGCGATCCGTTTAATGTTGTCTTTTCTATAGGTACCTTTATATAATAAGGCGCCCTTTCCATCGATCACAGAGGATGAGGCATTGATGTTTTCCTGTTCCAGATTCCATAAATTGCTTTCCACCGGAAATGCCACATCTATGGTCTTGTTGTGGAGGCTTTCCAGCATATCTTTGTCCGAGGAAAAGCCGACATATTGAATGTGAACCTTATCTGCCAACCCCATGGCAGAAACCATCCCGTTCAGCACATCCGTCATTAAACCCGTAGCTTCACCCTGCTCATCGGATGAGCAATAAGGCAGATAGCCATCCAGGTATCCCACCGTTAAGGTACTATGGTCTTCCACCCAGCGCACTTCTTCCGGTGACAAAGTTCTGTTGATCAGGTTGGCCCCGTAGCTTTCATACTGCAAACTCTGGACCATATAAGGATCGATGGAGTGTAAGTTATTTAATGCAATATTCAGCTCATCCAGTAAATCCGGTCTGTTCTTATTGACCGCCAGATAGTAAGGATATTCGCCCACCTTAGCCAGAGTTGCCACATTGAGAAGCCCATCCACGTTGGTGATGGTCTGCGCTAAAAGATCAATTTCCCCATTTTCAAAAGCCGCTTCCTGTTCCCGGAAATTGTCGAAGTAAACAAATTCCACATCGACACCATTGTCTTCACACCATTCTTGAGCAAATACCGTGATCAGATTGTCTTTGAAGCCGCCCGCCTTTTTGCCGTTTAAGGTTGAGAAATCCGACACGGAGATGGAGTCATCATCAGCATTTTTAAGGAAATAATACTCATCGAGGCCCATCGAAAAGTTCGGGAAAAGCATTTTCCCTGCTCTATCCTCCGTGCTGGAAACACCGGCCATCACATCGATCTCACCATTTTCCAGCATGTACAGAAGATCCGCCCAGTCACCATAAACATACTCATAATCCCAGGCGGTATAATCGGCTATTTTTTGTAAATAGATGTAGGAATAGCCCCATTTTTCTTCTTCATCGCTGGTGCCTTCCTGGAACATATTGCTCTGATACCAGCCGACTCTGACCGTCTTTTCTGTGTCTTCAGAGCCTGCTGCAAAGACGGATGCCGGGAACATCAGCCCTATCATCACAACTATACATATGATAGAGATAAGACCTCTGCCTGTCTTTCTTAAAGGCTTATTTCCATTCATCTGATTACCCCTTTCATCCGATAAAACCGACACTCGTATGACCCACAGGACACGCTCTCCGCTTCGTTGCTCTTGTCCTCCGAATATATTCAAAAGTCATGGCAATATATAGACTATTTTACATCATCACAGCCTGTTTTGCTATTCATCGATACCCAAAAGCCAATACCGAATGCAAACATCCGTCATTTCCTTCTCGATATGAAAAGGACCTTCGGCATCTCCCGCCTGATCAAACGGAAATGTCGAAAGTCCCCATTCATCTAAATATTCACTTGCTCGTGTTCAACACATCTGCCAGCACCGCCATCAGTTTCTGAATATCAATGGGCTTGGCGATATGGCCGTTCATGCCGGCTTCAAAGGCATCTCGCTTGTCCTCTTCGAAGGCATTGGCCGTCATGGCCACGATGGGCACGCTCGCCTTAGCCGGATTCGGCAGCGACCGAATGGCTCTTGTGGCATCATAGCCGTTCATCTCCGGCATCTGTACATCCATCAGCACAAGGTCATAATAACCCTCTTCAGCCAACTGAAGCATCTCATAACATCTGAGCCCGTTTTCCGCATGCTCGACAACAAAACCGGCCTCCGTCAGAAGCTCATAGGCAATCTCAGCATTGAGATCATTGTCCTCCGCCAGCAGCACCCGCTTGCCCTTGAAGGCTGCCACATCATAACCGGTCGTCTCAAATTTCATCAGATCTTCGCCGGAAGCGATACGGTGAGGGATGGTCACGATAAAAGATGTGCCCTCACCCTTCTGACTCTTCACCTCAACGGTGCCGTCCAGAAGATCGATGAGGCGCTTCACAATGGACAGGCCAAGCCCGGTGCCTTCGATCTTCGTCTGAGTGGTCGTCCCTTCTCTTGTAAAGGGATCAAAGATATGCGGCAGGAAGTCCTCATCCATGCCGATACCGGTATCGGAAATGGTTGTCCGGAAGAGCACCCAGCCTTCCCGATCCGAGGGCACTTCCTCGAGAGCCATGTGCACCCGGCCGCCGGGATTGGTGTACTTATAAGCATTGCCGATGATGTTGACAAAAATCTCCCGCAGCTTCAGCGGATCGCAATAGACATAATCATGTTCCACATTGATGCTGCGCGTAAATGTGATATCCTTCTGCGCCATCATTTCCTCGAAAATAGAGCTGATGGCATCATTAAACTGCTCGGTGGCATAGACCACTTCTTCCACGGAAATGGAGCCGCTTTCGATCCGGGACATTTCCAGCACGTTGTTGATGATGGACAAAAGCAATCGGTTGGCATCCTTGATCTTCCGCAGGTAATTGCGGCTTCTCTCCGGATTGTCCAGATTCTTTTCCAGCAGTTCCGTAAAGCCCACGCTGGCATTCATCGGTGTCCGGATATCGTGGGACATGCTGAAAAGGAAGTCCGTTTTGGCTTTATTGGCCACGTTGGCCTCCTCCAGAGCCTGCACCAGCTTCTTCTTATTATTGATAAGACGCATGGTGAGATAGGCCAGGATCGCGATGATGATGCCCAGGAAAACAATCACGAAGAGCATATGCTGCTTCAGGAAGTCCATCACCGTGATTTCCTGATCCACATGGGTGTTTTGCGTAAATGTGACGCCCCCCAGGATCGCGGCGGAATAGGAAATCGCCTTATTCATGATGAGGGCTGCCTGTCGGTTGTCCCGTGTGGCTGCCATGCTGATCTCCATCCGCTGGGACAGCTCCGCAATGGACATAAACCGGATCAGCGAGTTAGATCTTAAGATATTGATACGGACAGACGGAATCAGCATCGCGCCAACTTCCCCGTCAGCCACCGCCTGCATACAATCCTGGGGCGTATCATACGCCTGAACTGTGGATCCCGGGAACAGAATACCGGCCACCCTTGGTGTGAACACCGATAATTCTGAAGCCGCCAGTGTCTGCACACTGCTGTCAAAATCATCCCCCCGGTATAACACCACCGGTGTTGTGGCAATGATGGCATCCGTCAGGACCAGTTTGTTCTGTTCAGCCAGATAATAATCTGTGGCTAACGGACCGCCCAGATCAATCTCGCCGCCATCCAAGGCTACTCGTACAGACTCCATATCCGGATAGGTCTTAAGCTCAACATTGACACCGTAATCCTCTTCCAGGCTCTTGATCACTGTGGTGATCACACCGACAGTCTCACCGTTTTCCTCGCCGATAAAAGGCAGGTATTCGGCCACACTTCCCAGCCGAATCGTGTTGTCATGTTCCGCGAGCCACTGCTGCTCGTCGGCATTCAACATGAGATCGCTGGCCATCATGTACTGATATTTGGAATTGAGATTGCTGTTAAAATCGGCATCCGAGTTCTGAATGTCCCGCAGAGCTTCATTTAATTCATCCAGAAGCTCCGGCCGGTTCTTTGACACGGCAAAGTAATATTCACTGCTGCCGAAACTGGTGATAGCTTTATAGTGATACCCCATGGACAGGTCCGATGTGGCGATCACATCAAGCTCACCGGCATCAATGCGGGCCATCAGATCATCGTATCCGCCGCAGCCCACCACCGTGGCCGACACCTCATTTTCGACAAGCCAGTCCTTCAGCAGAGTTTCCTGAACGGTGCCTTCGGTAACACCGATCACACTGCCCATAAGGCCCTCGAGGTCGCCGGCTAATAATTCGGTATGGTCCTTGCTTGTGAACAGCCAGTAGAACTCCTTGCCCTGGGGATAAGCGGAAAACAGGACTTTCTCCGCCCGTTCCGGCGTGTAGGACACGTTGCCCATCATGTCGATCTCGCCGTTGATGAGCATATCCAGGCAGGACTTGAAGCTGGCATGCACGTATTCATACTCCCATCCGGTCATATAGGAGATACGCTGCAGATACTCATAACCGAAGCCGCGCTTGTATTCGCCCTCGCCGCCTTCTTCATAAGTTTTGACATTGACATAGCCCACCCGAACCTTCTCTGGGACTTCCTTGCTCTCCGCAGCCGGAACCGTCATCGGAAAGGCCGTCAACAGGATCAGCAACACACACAGAATGGTTGTGATGGTCTTTCTTTTTGTCATCAAAGATCCACTCCTTCCGTTTGGAAATGTCTCTCGCATTATCTGACATATTTACCCATATATCTCTATTATAGGCATATTGGGCAAAATGGGCAAACAAAAGCTCCACCTGTTTCATTCAGATGGAGCCATTTATGCTGTATGCTCGTGTATGTGTAAAGCGGACACTCGCAATACCCGCAGGGCACGATGCCCGCTTCGCTATTTGCTCGTGAACCGCAGATACCTTCGCTACTTACTCGTGAACCGCAAATTCCTTCGGCAGCCGCGGCTCAGATTGATTCTGATTTGTTTAATCTGATCCGGACCCTGGCCGTCTCAGTCCTTAATCTCGGCGCAGTTCATGGGTTTGCCCCGGAGCATGATAAGCCCGTGGGCAATGGGATCGAGCACCGCTTCCAGATTTTCTTTGGCAGCCTTCGGCGAACCCGGCAGATTGATGATGAGACTCCGTTTCAGAATGCCCGCTGCGCTACGGCTCAGGCACCCTCTGGGGGTGATGGCCATGGAGGCCGCCCGCATGGCTTCCGGAATCCCCGGTGTCACCTT
This sequence comes from Lachnospiraceae bacterium, assembly GCA_030526195.1. Classification (GTDB taxonomy): domain Bacteria; phylum Bacillota; class Clostridia; order Lachnospirales; family Lachnospiraceae; genus Chordicoccus. Next base: position 74,031 of record JAUNDG010000010.1, on the reverse strand, counting down.
CTCGACCACCGCCAGAGTGGCTTCCGGCGTCACATCACGGGGCGCAAAGCCGGTGCCGCCGGTGGTGACGATAAAAGCCACATCCTCTTCGGCTGCCTGACACAGGGCCTTTTTGATCTCTTCCACTTCATCCGGCACAATAAGTCCCGGCAAAATCTCATAGCCGGCTTCCCGGAGAATAGCCTCAACAGCGGGGCCGCCCTCGTCGGGACGCTCACCGCGGAAGCTTCTGTCGCTGACTGTGATCACCTTCGCTGTGTACATATTATTCACCTTCTCACAATTATTTCCATATCTACAGAATACGGACACGCACCCTGCACTACTGACTCATGAACAACAGCGTCACTATTATCCCCATAACAGGAAAAATGACAGCTGTCCTTTAACCAGCGATCGACATGTGTACGCCCGCATCCGCTGCCATTTACTTCCCGTAGGGGCAGATCGGATAATGACAGGTTTCACAGCCCAGGCAAAGACCACCTTCACCCAGCACCACAAAGTCCTTCTTCACCATTTCCACGCCGGCTGCGATACGGGGCAGGGCCATATCGAAAATGGTGGCTTTGGCGTACATCACGCATCCGGGGAGCCCCATGATGGGCATACCATCCTCAAAGTACCCCAGGAGGAACATAGCCCCCGGCAGCACCGGAGCGCCGTAAGTGACGATGCGGGCACCGGCCGCCTTAATGGCCCCTGGTGTATTGTCATCGGGATCCACACTCATACCGCCTGTGCAGACGATCATATCCACACCGCGGCTCCGCATATCCGCAATGGCATTTTTGACATTTTCGAGACCGTCATCCACCAGGATGTGTTCTGTTGTTTCGATACCGAAGGCGGCCAGTTTCTTCTTGACCACCGGTGTGAATTTATCCTGAATACGGCCGTGGAAAACCTCACTGCCGGTGGTGATGATACCGGCTTTCTTAAGGATATAAGGCTTCAGGGACAGGATCGGCTTGTCGCCCACCACCTTTTCGGCCTCGATGAGTTTCTCTTCTTCGATAACAAGGGGGATGACGCGGGTGCCGCACAGCTTGTCCCCGGCTTTCACCGGCTGGTTGCCGTGACGGGTGGCGATCATCAGCTCATCGATGCTGTTCACACCGATCAGCTTCTCGGAATCCACCATAAAGAGCCCGTCGATCTCGGCTTTGATCTCGATCTTACCTTCCTTCACATCGGAGCGACTCATGTTGTCATTGAGACACATAGCGCACATGCGCTCGGCAGCCTCATTTTCATGAAGGATACCCTCCTTCACTTCCCAGACGTAGAGGTTTTCCTTCCCCATGCTCAGCAGTACCGGGATATCCTCCTCGGTGACCACGTGGCCCTTGCGGAAACGGGCATCCTTCACAACGCCCGGAATGATCTGTGTCATGTCGTGGCAGAGCACCTGGCCCACGGCATCAACGGTTTTGATACATTTCATCTCTTAAGCCTCCACTACTGTGATCTGATCGCCGGCCTTGATGCGGCCTTCTTCAATAACAATGACGAAAATGCCGTCTGTGGGCATGACGCACTTGCCGGCTGTCTTCTTGATGGCACAGTCGTTGTGACATTCCTTGCCGATCTGGGTGACCTCCAGCAGGGTTTCACCCACACGCAGCCGTGTGCCGATGGGCAGTTCCTTCACGGCGATGCCCTTGGTCAGGATATTTTCGGCAAAGGCACCGGCGGACAGGGTAAGTCCGGCGGCCCGCATGATGTCGACGCTCTCATCCGCCAGCATGCTGATCTGACGATGCCAGTCGCCGGCATGGGCGTCGCCCTCGATGCCGTGATTTTTCTTCACATCAATATAGTCAACGGGATGCTTCTGGATCCCTTTTCTTTCACTGATACAGACTGCCAAAACTTCTGCCATTTCCTTATCCTCCGATGCGATACATTGCGCGCTGACTGTCGCTGCGCTGATTTTCATTTAAGTAATGCCGTTCCGGCTTGGCCATCACGGACCGTTCAAAGGCCGCCCGAAGCGCCTCGCCTTTGAGACCTTTGAGGTCAAATTCCTCTTTTGAATGCAGGCAGGGCTTCACCTTGCCGTCCGCTGTCACCCGCACGCGATTGCAGTCACAGCAGAACTTGTGGCTCATAGGATGAATGAGACCGATGGACCCCGGCGCCCCTTCAATGCGGTATTTCTCCGCCACGCCTTCGACCCCCGCCAGCTGAAGCTCCGGCACCTTCTGCAGCACCGTGCCCGCCGGGATAAAGCATTCCCGAGGCCAGTTCGTGCAGGCACCGATGGGCATGAGCTCGATAAAACGGATCGCGATGGGGTATTCCCGGGTGAGATTCACAAAATCCACCAGTTCGTCATCATTAAAGCCTCCGACCAGCACCACGTTGATTTTCAGTTTCCCGAAGCCCGCCTCATGCATGGCCCTAAGGCCGTCAAAAACATCCTCCAGCCGCCCGTTTCGGGTGATGGCCCGATACTTCTCCGGATTCAGGGTATCCAGGGACACATTGAGGCGATCCACCCCTGCGGCCTTAAGATCCGCTGCCATATCCTTCAGCAGCACACCGTTGGTGGTCATCACCAGTTCATCAAGCCCCTCTAAGGCTCGCAGTTGCCGGCACAGATCGAGAATCCCCCGGCGCACCAGGGGCTCACCGCCGGAGAGACGAATCTTCCGCACCCCGCAGTCCACCGCCGCCCGGCCAATCTCAGCCAGTTCTTCGATGGACAGGATATCGCCGTGCTCCACCTTGCAGATACCGGACTCCGGCATGCAATACGTGCAGCGCAGATTGCAAAGATCCGTGACGGACATTCTCAGATAATCCACATTTCTGTTTAAAGTATCTCTCATCTTCCATGAATGCAGGCACTCATCAAGAGCCCCTGCCGCTTTCGCATATTTTTATAGCCCGATCGGGTCTTACTGAAGCCCCGTGCCGCTCAGCAGCATCACATCCTCAGGGGCGATGTAGACCGTCAGGTCATCCCCCATCCTGATACCGGATAAGGCACCCTTATCAAGCTCAAGACGCAGAAGGCTTCGGCCTTCAGAGCCGCCTGGTGTGGACAGCATCAGGATCGTGGAGAAAGCATCCTCCACCACCCGCTCCACATGGGTCGGGATGGGATTCTTGTCATAAGACAGTTTAAAGTAATGGGCCCGGATACCGGCAAATGTCATATCCGCCGGCACAGCCGCCCCTGTTTCCAGGTCAACGCCCCATTCGAGGCAGCGCACATGATGGTCGTCCAGGCGCTCCGCTTTGGAGAAATTCTTACAACCGGACAAGAGAGCCGCGCCCACCGTGCCCGGCGTCTGCATCAGCTCGGTTACCGATTCCTTCGGATCGGAGCTGCCGTTTGTGAGAACGCAGACCGTGCCGCAAAGCCGACACACCTCATCCCGGCTGTGAGACACAAAGATCACATCCCGGCCGAAAGCCTTCAGGGTGTCGCTCATTTCCATTTCCAGCTGCCACTTCAGGTAACTGTCCAATGCCGAAAATGGCTCATCGAGGAGCAATATTTCCGGTTCTGCAGCCATGATCCGAGCCAGAGCGGTTCTTTGCATCTGACCGCCGGAAAGCTGGTGCGGATAATGCTTTTCAAGGCCGTCAAGACGGAAGGCCTTGATCTGGGCTTTGGCGATGGCACTCCGCTCTTCCTTTGGCTTCTTATGAGCCCCCAGCATAATGTTCTGCTCCACGGTCATGTTGGGGAACAGGGCATACTGCTGGAAAAGGTAGCCCACCTGACGCTCCTGCGGGGTCAGATTCACATGGGCTTCGCTGTCAAAGAGCACCCGGTCGTTTAAGACGATCCGGCCGCTGTCCGGCTTTTCGATGCCGGCGATGCATTTCAGGGTCATGCTCTTGCCGCAACCGGAAGCCCCCAGCAAAGCCATGACCTCATCCTCTGTTTCAAAGGCGACATTGAGTTCAAAGTCACCCAGTTTTTTCTTGATATCAACACTCAGCATCAGGCTCTCCTCCTTCCGTTCTTCCGTTCCAGAAGATTGACGGCCAGAAGCACGACAGCGGAAATGGCCATGTTGATGAGGACCCACTTCAGGGCCATGGCATCATCACCGATGCGCCAGAGCTGATAAACCTCTGTGGCCACCGTGGCGGTCTTGCCCGGTGTGTAACCGGCAATCATGCTGGTGGCACCGTATTCACCGATGGCGCGGGCAAAGGCCAACACCACGCCGGCAATAATGCCCTGACGGCAATACGGCATCCGGATACGCCAGAAAATATATGTATTGGAAAGACCCAGTGTCTGACCGGCCTGGGCCAGCACAGGATCAAAGCTTTCAAAAGCGCCACGGGCTGTCCGGTACATCAGCGGGAACACCACCACCGTGACAGCAAAAATAGCCGACCACCACTGCATTGTGAGTCGGATGCCAAAGGTCTCAAGCATCCAGACGCCCAGCACACGCTTGGGTCCCATGAGACGCAGGAGCAGATAGCCGACAACCGTCGGCGGTAAAACCAGCGGGAGTGTCAGCACAACGTCCAGCACACCCTTCACAAGTTTCGGCAGGCGGGCAATATAATAAGCCGCCGCAATGCCGGTAAAGAAAACGATCACCGCCGCAATGGCCGCGATTCTTAATGAGTTTAAAAGCGGAAACCAGTTCATGTGTTTTTCCTTTAAAATCGATTAGGACAACGCCGGAAGGCGTTGTCCTATCAGCAAGTATCATTATAACAGATTGTGCGAATTTCGCCATCACGCAATTCGGTTTATGCCTCTTCATTTATTGAGGCACCCTATAAGTCGTGTGCGCCTGCAGCACCTGTGCCGGTTTACTTATTCAGCAGCAGCCAGCGGTGTGAAACCAACCTTTTCGAATTCTGCAGAAGCTTCCGGACCTGTCAGGAATGTCAGGAAATCATAAGCCAGTTCGACATTGCAGGATTCCTTCAGAACGGCTGCCGGGTAGATGACCTGACCGCACATATCGGATGTGGCTTCGTCTACCGGTGTCAGGCCGGCTGAGAAAGCGTCTGTCTTGTAGATGATACCGCAGTCAGCAGTGCCTTCCACAACAGCTGTGGTGACTTCCTTAACGTTGGAGCCGTATGTCAGTTTATCCTGGATGGCTTCTTCATCGATGCCGTAGAAAGCAAAGATCTTCTGTGTATACTGGCCAACCGGAACATCGGCATTACCCATAGCCAGAAGCACGTTGCCGCCCTTCAGAGCTTCAGCCAGGCTGTCGAAGGAATCGATACCGGCTTCAGATGTATCGGAGACACACAGTGTGACTTTGTTTTCAAGCAGGTCGATGCGGCTTTCGGAAACAACGAAATCAAGACCGTCTGTGTTAACTTCCGGATCGGCTTCGATGTCCAGCTGGTTCATCTGCTTCGGAGCGGCTGAAATGAAGAGGTCGCAGTGAGCGCCTTCTTCGATCTGAGTCTTCAGAGTACCTGATGAATCAAATGTGAATGTGATGTTGACATCCGGATTGTATTCATTGTACTTTTCGGCAACAGCTGTCAGGGATTCTGTCATAGAAGCGGCAGCGAAAACAACCAGTTCATAGTTGACGGCATCAGCCTCTGTCTCTTCGACTTCCGGAGCGGCTTCTTCTTCTGCCGGAGCTTCTTCTTCCTTAGCTTCTTCTACCGGAGCTTCTTCTTTTGCCGGAGCCGGAGCTTCTTCCTTTGCAGTGCCACAGGCAGCCAGGCTCATAGCCATAGCCGCTGTCAGCATAACAGCCAGTACTTTCTTCTTCATAATCATATCCTTCCTTTTTGAAAATGGTTTTCTTGGCGGGTCGAGTATTTTTCGAACGATACTCGAACTCGATTAGTGTCATATTAACACTCGGTTTATGACCTTTCAACATAATCAATTCAATTCATTTATTCGAATATCGAATAAATATAATTCCATCTTTCCGGGATGAAAGTGCTCCGTCCCCTGTTGATGCATGCAGTCTCCGCAAACCACGCGAAAAACTATGCTTCTTTGAAACAGAGCACACTTTCTGTCAAGTAAACATGAAAAAAAGGCCGTATCATCGCCTTTAAGCGACAATACAGCCTTATACGAAAATCAAATATAAATCAAAGTTTGGTATGGGTCTGCTTCGGTCTGAAGCCCTTCTCTTCCAACGCTTTCATGATGCGATCCTTGTGATCGGTGCCGAAGGCTTCAATGGTCACCCGCAGTTCAACCGCCTCCAGACGATTGGTGTTATAGAACTGATTGTGATCCAGCTTAATAACGTTGCCGTTGTTTTCCGCGATAACGGAAGCCACCTGCACCAGCATACCGGGCTTATCCGGCAGAAGGACAGACACGGTGAAGACACGATCACGCATAATGAGACCATTCTGGATAACGGAGGACATGGTGATGACGTCCATATTGCCGCCGGACAGGATGGACACCACCTTCTTGTCCTTCAGGTTGAGATGCTTTAAGGCAGCCACTGTCAGAAGGCCGGAATTTTCCACCACCATCTTGTGATTTTCCACCATATCAAGGTAGGCAGCCACCAGTTCGTGGTCTTCTACGGTGATGATGTCATCCAGATTCTCCTTCAGGTACGGGAACAGCTTGTCCCCGGGTGTCATAACAGCAGTACCGTCGGCGATGGTGGACACACCCGGCAGGGTGACCACTTCATCAGCGGCAAAAGAAGCCTTAAGGCAAGCCGCACCGGCGGGTTCAACACCGATGACCTTGACAGAGGGATGCAGAAGCTTTGACAGCACAGACACACCTGTGGCCAGACCGCCGCCGCCGATAGGCACCAGGATCACATCCACCAGGGGCTGTTCCTTGAAGATTTCCATGGCAATGGAACCCTGGCCGGTGGCCACCGTCAGATCGTTGAAGGGATGGATAAAGGTATAGCCATTTTCTTCGGCCAGCTTCATGGCATGCTGACAGGATTCGTCATAAACATCGCCGTAAAGCACCACCTCGGCGCCGTAGCTCTTGGTCCGTTCCACCTTGATCAGCGGTGTGGAAGTAGGCATGACGATAATCGCTCTGGCCCCGCACTTGGAAGCGGCATAGGCCACACCCTGGGCGTGGTTGCCGGCAGAAGCGGTGATCAGACCGCGGTTCTTCTCTTCTTCACTGAGCTTGCTGATTTTATAATAGGCCCCACGCACCTTGTAGGCGCCGGTTCTCTGAATATTTTCCGGTTTCAGGTAAACGGTGTTGCCACACATTTTTGAAAAATATTCACTGTGGATCAGGTTGGTATTGATGGTGGCTTCCTTGACTCTTTCGGAAGCTTCCTCAAAGCTTTTCAGCGTCAGCATTTCTTCACTCATGATCATCTAAATCCTTTTCATTATTAAATAAAGCATTCACAAAGGCTTCCGGGTCGAACTTCTGGAGATCCTCCAGGGTTTCGCCCACGCCAATGTATTTCACCGGCACCTGCAGCTCAGACTGAATAGCCACGGCGATGCCACCCTTGGCTGTACCATCCAGCTTTGTCAGGACAATACCGGTCACATCCGCAGCCTGGGAGAATTCCTTGGCCTGGATGAGGGCATTCTGTCCGGTGGTGCCGTCCAGCACCAGCAGGGTTTCCAGATGAGCCTCCGGGAATTCACGACCGATGATGCGGTAGATCTTCCCAAGTTCATCCATCAGATTCTTCTTATTGTGAAGGCGGCCGGCGGTATCGCAGATCAGGATGTCCGCGTGACGGGCCTTGGCGGCAGCCACCGCATCATACACCACAGCGGCAGGATCAGCCCCTTCGCTGCCGGAAATGAGATCCACACCGGCTCTTTCGGACCAGGTGCGCAGCTGTTCGCAGGCGGCGGCCCGGAAGGTATCGGCGGCAGCCAGAATAACCTTCTTCCCATTGTCTTTGAAAATGGAGGCCAGCTTGCCGGCAGATGTGGTCTTACCGGTGCCGTTGACACCGATCATCAGGATGACGGAGGTCTTGTTTTCGAACTCATAATCCGCAGCCTGCACCATCATTTTCTCTTTAATGGAATCCACCAGGATCCGGCGGCATTCCTTCGGGTCTTTGATCTTCTTCTCGGCGACGGTCTCCCGGAGGTTTTCCAGGATCTCATCCGTGGTGCGGATGCCCATATCGCCGGAGATCATGATCTCCTCCAGATCTTCATAGAATTCATCGTCGATCCGGGCATAGGAGGAGAAAATCTTATCCAGCCCACTGACGATCCCGCTTCTTGTTTTACCGAGGCCCTTGATCAGGCGGGAAAAGAACCCCTTTTTCTCTTTCTTTTCTTCCATATCAGTTATCCAGTTTGTCTTCAATCAGGTTTACGGAAACAAGCGTCGACACACCCTTTTCCATCATGGTGATACCGTAGAGGCGGTCGGCGGAGGCCATAGTGCCCCGTCGATGGGTGATGACAACGAACTGAGTGTGGCGCGTCAGCTTTTTGAGATAACGGGCAAAACGCTCAACGTTGCTCTCATCAAGAGCGGCCTCGATCTCGTCCAGCACACAGAAGGGTGAGGGCTTCATGTTCTGAATGGCAAAGAGCAGCGCAATGGCGGTCAGCGCTCTTTCACCACCGGACAACAGATTGATGTTCTGAAGCTTCTTACCCGGAGGCTGTACGGTGATGGCAATATCGGTTTCCAGGATATCAGCGGCATCCTTCAGGTCCAGATGACCGGTACCGCCGCCGAACATTTCCTTGATGACCTTATCGAACTCGCGGTTGATGATGGCGAAGCGCTCATTGAAGAGCTTCTTCATCCCCTCATCCAGCTCCTCGATGATCTTCATCAGGGATTCTTCGGATTTAATGAGGTCGTCATGCTGCTCCGACAGGAACGCGTGACGCTCGGAAACGGCTTTGTATTCCTCGATCGCATTGACATTGACCGGGCCCAGCTTACGGATCTCATCCTTCAGGCCGGAAACCTGGCTCTTGAGTACGCTCCGATCCCCAAGCTCGGGATCGTTCATGGTGGCCGCTTCACTGGGGGTGATCTCATATTCCTCCCACATGTAAGCGGTCTGCTTTTCGCGGTTTTCTTCGCAATGCTCCTTATGGGAGGTCAGACGGAAGTTTTCCTTATCGAGACGAGCCAGTTCCTGGGACAGGGCTTCCCGCTTGTCAAAGAAGTTGCGGTGCTCAACAGACAACTGATTCTTCTCGTCGATGAGTTCCCGTTCCTTTTCGCCGGCAGCCTCGATTTCAGCATCAAGAGCGGCAGCCTCCGCCTCGATGGCGGCGATCCGTTCCTCGCGTTCCTCCACCTCTTTGGCGGAATTCTCGCGGCCGGCCAGAAGGGTCTTATCTTCCTCCTCAAACGCCGCGATCTCGCTCTCGAGACGCTTATCATTTTCGGAAATGTAATCGCTTTGCTGCTTCAAAGACAGATGCTGCAGACGGATCTTTTCCAGAACCGTATTCTGGGCTTCCTTCTTCTGCTGCAAGTCTTCCGTCTCCTTCTGAAGAGCCTCAGCCTCACGGCTTAAGGTGGCCTCTTCATTTTCGGAAGCAGTCAGTTCCGCTTCCATACCGGAGCGGTTTTCCTTGATCTGCGCGATCTGAACCGTGATCTCCTTGCTCTCATCGCTGAGCTCCGTGGAGGACAGGCGGCTCACACCCAGGCGCTCCTCGGCCTGACGCAGCTGCATATCCGCCGTATTCCGGCGAATGCTGGCATCCTGCAGCTTTTCGTGGAGATCAACAATGACCTGACGGAGATTGTTGCGTTCCTCACGATCCTTGCGGATGCTGTCCTGAAGGGCGGTCAGTTCCTCTTTCAGTTTGACAGAGGAGACGGACAGTTCTTCGATCTCACGATGACGGCCCAGCAGGGATGAGGTGCTCTTGAAGGCACCGCCGGTGATGGCACCGCCCGGAGTAAAGAGTTCCCCCTGAAGGGTGACCATGTTAAGGCCATGTTTATACTTGGCCCCGATGCGCAGGGCGTTATCGATGTTATCAATAACCAGTGTACGGCCCAGGAGGTAATCCGCCAGGACCTCATAGCCGGGCTTGGTGGTGCAGAGCTTCGAGGCCAGGCCCACCACGCCATTTTCCTGAAGGGCAGAGCGCGGTTCGAAGGACCGGCCGCCGTTGATATGGGTCATAGGCAGGAATGTGGCCCGGCCCAGCTTGTTTTTCTTCAGGAAATTGATCATGCGCTTGGCTGTCTGCTCTTCGTCAGTGACCACGTTTCGGGTCTTGCTGCCCAGAGCCGTTTCCACAGCCAGCTCATACTTTTTATCCACAAATAAGAGTTCAGCCACAACGCCGACGATACCGGGTTCTTTGACCTTTTCTTCCATGACCCGCCGGATGCCGTTGCCGTACCCGTCATAATGCTCTTCCAGATTTTTCAGAGATTCCAGATGGGAAGCCTCACGGTGGTAAGCCACCTGGACCTCATCCAGCCGGTGTGAGTTTTCGTTAATGCGATTCTGACAGACGGCCTGGGCCTTTTCCTTCTCAGCCGTTTCGGCTTTGAGGCGCGCCATTTCCTCATCGATTTCGGAAATGGTGCTGCGAGACCGGTCAATGATCGCCTGAGCATCCGTTTCCTCTTCCTTAAAGCGGAGGGAACGGCTCATAAGCTCGGCCTTGCGGATGTCAATCTGCTCCAGCATGGTGTCGAAGCGCTGAATGCGGCTCTTGGTGTTGGCCCGGTCATTCAGAAGCTCGATCATACGGCTCTGCAGCTCATCCAGCTTGGCAGCGGCATTGGTCAGGGCCTCGTCATAGGTACGGAACAGCTCGGATTCCCGGGCCTCTTCTTCACCCATAGAGGCGATGGCAGCCGTTAAAGAGGCCTGTGTTTCCACGTTGCCGGCGATCTCTTCCTGACGACGGCGGATCTCCTCGGCAATGGTCTGACGACGGTTTTCGAAATGCTCATCGTCGTTCTGAGCGGTGCGGATCTGCTCCTTGAGCAGATCGCTGTGGCCCTTCAGCTCCTGTTTTTTCAGGACAGCGGCCGCACCCTCGTCATGGACAGTGGTGATGGCCTCATCAAGAGCGGCCAAAGCGGCCTCGATCTCATCGTATTCCGTTTTGATCTCTTCGTAGGCGTTCTGGGAGTCCGTCATCTGCTGCGTGACGATGGCGATCTTTTCCGTCAGTTCCTTAAGACGGCTCTCCGTCTCATCCATTTCCCGGAGGAAAAGGTTGACCTCGAAGGCCTTCAGACTTTCCTTCTTCTTAAGGTAAATACGGGCATTGGCACTCTGCTTTTCCAGGGGGCCCAGCTGCGAGCTTAACTCACGGAGAATATCGCCCACACGCAGAAGATTCTGCTGTTCGCTTTCCAGTTTTTTGACCGCTGTGTTCTTGCGGCGTTTGAATTTCACGATACCGGCGGCTTCGTCAAAAAGCTCGCGACGGTCATCGGCCTTACCGGAGAGGATCTTTTCGATCTGGTTCTGACCGATGATGGAATAGCCCTCCTTGCCGATACCGGTATCATAGAAGAGCTCATTGATATCTTTCAGACGGCTGGAACGGTCATTGATGAGATATTCACTTTCACCGGACCGGTAGAGACGTCTGGTGATCTTCACTTCGTCAAAGGCAATGTCCAGGGAATGATCGCCGTTATCCAGGGTGATGGCCACCTCCGCATAACTCTGAGGACGCCGAAGCTCAGAGCCGGCAAAGATAACATCCTGCATGTTGCCGCCTCGCAGCTGCTTGGCACTCTGCTCACCAAAAACCCAGCGGACCGCATCAACGACATTACTTTTGCCGGAGCCGTTGGGCCCGACAATACCGGTGATACCGCCATGAAATTCAAATTTCAGTTTGTTGGCAAAGGATTTAAACCCGTGCACTTCGATGGATTTTAAATACATTTAGCTTTCCTTCAGGTTGATCGCATTGTCAGCTGCCTGCTGCTCGGCCTGTTTCTTGGTATGGCCTTCGCCTTCCGCCACGGGGCGGCCGTCGATAAGAACCTCCACCTTGAACCATTTGTCGTGGTCGGGGCCGGTCTCACTGATGAGCTTATACTGGCAGCTGCGGCCGTCGGCCTGCACCATTTCCTGCAGACGGGACTTACTGTCCACAAATGTCTTCTTGCGATCGATATCATTTAATATATGCTGCCGGATAAAGGATCGGGCAGGTTCAAATCCGCCGTCTAAGTAAATGGCGGCGATGACGGATTCCACCGCGTCCGACACAATGGAGTCACGGAAGCGGCCGCCGTTCATTTCCTCCCCGCGGCCCAGTCTGATGAAAGGCATCAGATTAAAATCACGGGCGCAGAGGGCCAGCGTCGGCTCGCAGACCAGGGAAGCCCTCATTTTCGACAGGTCCCCCTCCTTCATGGTCGGAAAGCGTTCAAAGAGGAATTCGGAACTCACCATTTCCAAAACGGCATCTCCCAGGAATTCCAGTCGTTCATTGTGGCCGACCCCCTCCCGCCGATGTTCATTGGCGTAGGAGGTATGGGTCAGGGCTAATTGCAAAAGCGCCCGGTCTTTGAAGACATACCCGAGCGCTGATTCTAATTCTGAAAGTGTCTCTTTACTCTTCTGCAACTTTTATTACCTCGATCAGGTCCCTCACCGTCCTGATGTGCTCAGCGGCATCGGGCGCGATCTCTATATCAAATGTTTCTTCCACAGCTGTCAGAATCTCATAGAGATCCAGGGCATGCACCTCCAGGTCCTCCTCAAAGGATAAATCCTCTGTGATCTCCTGAGGATACAGACCTAAACAATCCGCGACGATCTGACTGACCTTCTGAAGAATCATAGGCTCACCTCTTATGCTTTATCTGCCACAAACAGATCCTTGATCTTATCATTGATCCGTTCCTCACAGAATGTCAGACACTGGAGAATAGAAATGCGGATCTCCTTGGCCTTGGAGCTGCCGTGTGTCTTCACCACCAGACCGTTAAGGCCCAGAAGCGGCGCACCGCCGTAGGCTGTGGCATCGTATTTCTTCATGGTGCTCTTCAGGGCGTCTTTAATGAGTAGTGCCCCGATCTTTGTCTTGAGGGAGGTCATCATGGAACCCTTCACCACCTTCAGCAGTGTAGACGCGGTGCCCTCATACATCTTCAGCGCCACGTTGCCGCTGAAGGCATCCGTGACGATAACATCGGCATAGCCGCCCGGGATATCGCGGGCTTCCACAGAGCCGATGAAATTAATATCGCTGCATGCTTTAAGAAGCGGGAAGGTTTCCTTCACCAGGCTGTTGCCCTTCTCTTCTTCGGCCCCGATGTTCAGGATACCGACGCGGGGATTTTCCACCTTCATGAAATCTTTCATGTAGACAGAGCCCATGCGGGCAAACTGCACCAGCCAGGAGGGACGGGCGTCCACGTTGGCGCCGCAGTCGATCATGCAGGCCATACCCTTTTCTGTGGGCACAAGGCAAGCCAGAGGCGGTCTTTCCACACCTTTGAGTCTCCCCACCAGAATCTGGCCGCCCACCAGGACAGCGCCTGTAGAACCGGCGGAAACAAAGGCATCCGCTTCACCTTTACGAATCATCTTCATACCCACCACGATGGAGGAGTCTTTCTTATTGTGAATAGCCGCAGCCGGCGCTTCACACATCTCGATCACTTCTTCAGCATGACGGATCTCAATGCGATCCTTCGGATAATCATATTTGGCCAGCTCCGCTTTGATCGCCTCTTCGCGACCCACCAGAACCAGCTCGAAGCCGTCTTTTTCCTTCAGGGCATCCACAGCCCCTTCAATAGTGGAAACCGGCGCATTATCACCGCCCATAGCGTCAAGGACGATGCGAATTCTTCTCTCTTCCATAATAAGTACCTCACTATCTGATAAGCCTCTATTATCATACACAGTCAGGCCTTTATTTTCAAGGCTTCAAAAATACTAAAAGAGACTGCCAAAAGGCAGTCTCTCTTAGTTCATTTCATGTTGAGTTCGCGATTAAGCGTCTTCCTGCTTAATGATCTCGCGCTTGTTGTAAGAACCGCATGCTTTGCATACACGATGCGGCATCATCAGTTCACCGCACTTGCTGCAACGGACCAGAGCCGGAGCAGTCATCTTCCACTGAGCTCTTCTTTTGTCTCTGCGAGCGGCCGAATGTTTATTCTTAGGACAAATAGACATGCTAACACCTCCTTAACGCACAAGGGTTATTATAAAGGGGCATACTGCAACTTGTCAACAGGAAATCTCTTGATTTTTCGTGCTTTTTCGAAGTTTTTTCAATGGCCGCGATTAGCCTTCAACGATTTCCTTTGTGTCACGGGCAATAGCCAGCTCTTCGTTTGTCGGGATGACGAAAACTTTGACCTTGGAATCCGGTGTGGAGATCATGATGTTCTGGCCACGCTTCTTGTTGGCTTCCTTGTCGATCTCAATACCCAGGTATGTCAGGTATTCGCAGATCCAGCCTCTGTATTCCACATCATTTTCACCGATACCGGCTGTGAATGCGATAGCATCAACACCGTTCATAGCGGCGACATAGCTGCCGATTGTCTTGGCGACACGATAAATGAAAGCGTTGGACGCCATGGCAGCTCTTTCGTTGCCTTCGCCGGCAGCTTTCTTAACATCACGGAAGTCAGATGACAGACCGGACAGACCCAGGACACCTGATTTCTTGTTGAGGATGTTCAGGACTTCATCAACAGTCTTGTTGTCATGGTTGCAGATGAACTGAACAACGGCCGGATCAACATCACCGGAACGAGTCCCCATCATCAGACCTTCAAGCGGTGTCAGACCCATGGATGTGTCAACGCACTTGCCATCGATGCTGGCAGAAATGGAGGAACCGTTGCCCAGGTGGCAGACGATGACCTTTCTCTGGCCTTCCGGCAGCTGACCGAATTTGATGGTTTCGCCGGAAACGAACTTGTGGCTTGTGCCGTGGAAGCCGTAACGACGAATTTTGTACTTATCATAGTATTCCATCGGGATGGCATACATATAAGCTTCCGGTTTCATAGACATACCGAAGGCTGTATCGAAGACGGCTACGTTCGGCTTGCCCGGGATAGCGGCTTCGCAGGCTTCGATGCCCATCAGGTTAGCCGGGTTGTGCAGCGGGCCAAGGTCGAAGTTGGCACGGATAACATCCTTCACTTCCGGTGTGACCAGGCAGGAATCTGTGTATTCGATACCGCCGTGCAGGACGCGGTGACCAATGGCTGACAGTTCGTCAAGGCTCTTCAGAACACCATGATCGGCATCAAGCAGAGCTTCCATAACCAGAGAAACAGCTTCCTTATGGGACGGCATCGGTGTTTCAACAACATAATCGTCTTTACCCGGCACCTTATGTGTCAGTTTTGAGCCGTCGATACCGATTCTTTCGCAAAGACCTTTTGCCAGAACGGCTTCATTGTCCATATCGATGATCTGATATTTTAATGAAGAGCTACCGGCATTGATGACTAATACTTTCATGTTTTTCTCTCCTTTTATATGCGCTGACGGTCTCACCCTTTGGCGGTGAGACCGAACGTGACTGATAATGAATTACTGAGCGTTCTGAGCCTGAACAGCTGTGATGGCAACAGTACCGACGATGTCTTCGGCGAAGCAGCCGCGGGACAGATCGTTAACCGGCAGAGCCAGACCCTGCAGAACCGGACCGTAAGCACCGGCCTTAGCCAGTCTCTGAACCAGTTTGTAACCGATGTTACCGGCTTCCAGTGTCGGGAAAATGAGTGTGTTGGCCTGACCGGCAACCGGACTGCCCGGAGCCTTGGACTGGCCTGTCTTCATATCGATAGCGGCATCCAGCTGAAGTTCGCCGTCAACCAGCAGATCCGGATAGTTGGCCTTAGCCAGTTCTGTAGCTTCCTGAACCTTTGTGACGCTGTCAGCCTTGGCAGAGCCCTTGGATGAGAAGGACAGCATGGCAACCTTAGCCTGCTTGCCAACGAGGCTTTCGAAGGATTCAGCGGAAACAGCGGCACATTCAGCCATCTGTTCTTTTGTCATTTCCGGATTTACGGCGCAGTCAGCGAAAACGAAGAGACCGTCTTCACCATATTCGCAGTTCGGGACTTCCATAAGGAAGAAACCGGAGACGCTGCTGATGCCCGGTTTTGTCTTCAGAAGCTGAAGAGCCGGACGAATGGTGTTGGCTGTGGAATGGCAGGCACCTGATACAGCGCCGTCGGCATCACCGCATTTGCACATCAGGCAGGCATAGTACATATAATCCTTTTCCATCTGCTCTTTGGCGATTTCCGGAGTCACACCCTTCTTGCCGCGCAGTTCAACGAACTTGTCGATGTATTTCTGCTTGTTCGGATCATTGAACGGGTCAACGATAGTAGCGCCTGTGATGTCATAACCGGCGCTGTTCTTAGCGATTTCTTCCGGTGTACCGATGATGATCAGGTTGGCAATGCCTTCCTTCAGGATCTTTTCGGCAGCTGCATAAGTTCTTTCGTCCATGGATTCCGGTAAAACGATAGTTTTCTTGTCAGCTTTTGCTTTTTCGAAAATTTTGTCGATAAATGCCATAATCTAGTCCCTTTCGTCTATTAGTAAGTTAAATAACATTGTATACAAGCCATACAAAAATCATTATACACCGAAAAAAATGCGGAACAAGGGATGTATCGAATCAAGAACAAAAAATGTGCCGAAAATCCCATTTTTTCACAACTTCGTACCGCTCCACTCACACGCGGTCAGCAACCCACATGCCTCGAAACATCGCCTGCTTTACCGGTTTGATTTCCCGGGCTTTTACTGCGGATCGATCAGGTTGAGGAACTTCTCCAGAACCCACACGATCCATCGCTGGTCGCCGTTCATGTTATCGGTGCAGTGCGGCCAGAACTCATCACGTGTCGGGCCTTCCCAATCCGCAAACCATTCATTCATCGGTCGCGGCATGGGCAGTTTCTCAGGCATCACAAATCCGGCAAATCGTCTTTCGAAAACCTCACGGATGAGGTATTTATTCTCGCCTCTTCTCACACGCTCAAGGTCAAGCGGATGCGCCATTTTCGTCAGAACGTACGGTGTGAGCATCTCGATACCGGCGGTTTCGCAGGCATTCACATAACTGCCCATATCCACCTTCAGCGTAAAATTTCTCAGGAACTCGTGGACATCCACATAGCCCTTATCATCGACATAATCAAGGAACGGCTCCGTGATAACGGTGTAATCCTTCAGCGCCGTGTAAGGCATCACATAGGAATAGCGGTCAACAAATTCCCCGAAGGTCCAGTCCCGTGATAAGATCTTGCTCAGACCACCGAAATTAAGGTCGGCTGACTGGCCGAAAATGAACCGTTCGAAGCCTTCAGCCTTTGCCTGAAGCGCCGCTTTGTAAATCTGCACCTCAATGGAATGCATGGGCATGCCCTTATGCTTCAGAATCGTCTCTGTATACTTTTCAAAGTCTTCCCAGTAAATGTCGACGATCCGGTGCTCCAGGCCATATTTCTCACAATAGGAGGCCGCCAGCGTCGTCTCATCATGGAACTGCTTGCCCGGCACCACGCAGCGGAAGGTGTAGGCCACTGAGCCCTTCGGCATCATACTGGCCAGAACCGCAGAATCAATACCACCGCTTAAGGCCAGTGCTGCTTTCCCGTCGGCTGTCCAGGCCTTCATGTGCTTTTCAAGAGCAGCTTCTAATTCAAAGCTATCATGAACCAATTCCCGATTCAGCTGGGAAGCATCGTAGAAATTCGGCTTCAGCCCCTCGGCAAAGCATTTGTTTTCATCAGCGACGGTGCGCATCTGAAGAAACGAGCTCATACAGTAGGTTTTATCTATTATCATTTTTGAAAAGTCCTTTCATGATTCACCTCATACTGAAGTCATTCTAACACAGTCAGGTGGCTGGGGAAAAGCCTCTGTCCTGAGCGGTCCGGCCTTTGCGCATACTGACGACACTCTCACATGCCGCTCATCATCGGGCCAGATAATCTCTCACCAGTGCCGCCGCCTTGCGAGAGGCTTTGTCTTCGTCAATCGAGACCAGCTTGCCCTGCCGCACTGTCACCTTGCCGTTGACAACGGTGTAATCCACCGCGCCCTTCCAGCCGACGGTACCAAGCAGAGACTTCGGATCAAGATCCGCACCCACCATTTCCAGACGACGGGTATCGATCATGAAAAGGTCTCCGGCCTTGCCCACCTCGAGGGCCCCTATGTCATCCCGCCCCAGAATCTTCGCGCTCCCCACAGTGGCCATTTTCAAAATGTCATAGCCGCTGGGGGCTTTGTGACTGGACTGAAGGCGATGCAGCAGGTAGGCCACCCGCAGTTCTTCCAGGAGATTGGAACCATCATTGCTGGCGCTGCCGTCCACAGCCAGGCCCACCGGCACCCCAAGTTCCAGCATTTCCGGAATGCGGCACACACCGGAGCTGAGCTTCATATTGGAAATGGGACAGTGAGCCACGCCGGTGCCGGTCTCGGCCAGATGGCGGAGTTCTTCATCATTGAAATGGATCCCGTGGGCATACCAGACGTCGGAGCCGATCCACCCCAGGGATTCCATGTAGGCCAGGGGCCGCATGCCGCAGCGTTCCGCCACGTAGCGCTCTTCGTCCTTTGTCTCACATAAATGGGTATGCAGACGGACCCCCAGATCCCGGGCCAGAATCGCCGACTGGCGGAGCAGATCCTCGGAGACACTAAACGGCGAACAGGGCGCCAGCGCCACCATTTTCATGGAAAAACGGGACGGATCGTGGTACTTTTCGACAGCAATCTGACAATCCCGCAGGATGTCATCAATGCTCTGCACCACACTGTCCGGTGGCAGACCGCCGTCCTTTTTGCTCAGGTCCATGCTGCCCCGGGAGGCGAACATCCGAATGCCCAGGTCATCCGCCGCCGCAAACTGAGCTTCCAGCAGGCTGTCGACCCGGCCCTCCGGGAAGACATAATGGTGATCGAAGCAGGTGGTGCAGCCATTTTTCATGAGCTCGCCCATACCGGTCACGGAGCTGTGATAGATCACCTTACTGTCCAGATTTTTCCAGATCTCATACAGGGTTTTCAGCCAGTCGAAAAGCTCCATGTTCTGAACCTGGGGAAGGTTGCGGCTGAAGGTCTGATACAGGTGATGGTGCGTGTTGATGAGCCCCGGATACACAATAAAACCGGCGGCATTAATGACTTCGGCCGCCTCCGGCAGGTCGGTGCCGATATACGTGATCACGCCATCCTCCACCAGCAGGTGGCTGTTTGTGTAGACAGTATCGGATGCGTCGCAGGAAACGATGTGAGAAGCATTTTTGATCAGTAAACGTGCCATTTTTTCCTCCCAAATAAAAAAACTGCCTCGCAGCGTCCTATTGGTAAATGTCAAAGCAGATAGCCAATAGTCAACTGTTTACGGCAGTCGGTAGAAACGTCCAACCCAATCGTGGACTTATATTGGTTAAGTTTTAATGTCATGGTACAAATTATAGATGCGAGTGTCAATTCTGATTATTCAACAAGATACATTGACAAAACTCTGCCACCATTACCATAATCTAATGAACAGTTATTACCGAAACATTGTTTCGCCAATAGACTTTAAACGGAGGCTCGCCCTCTGCTTCTCTATCTTTGAAAGGCGGACACGCACGATACCTACCGGGTACAATGTCTGCCACTCTATTATCTCATAAAACATTTCGCGGAGGACGCCATGACCATCGCTGCTGTCATCGCCGAATTTAATCCGTTTCACAACGGCCACGCCTATCTGGCGAAAATGGCCCGGGAGCTCACCGGGGCCGATTTTGTCATAGCCATCATGAGCGGCGATTATGTCCAGCGTGGGGTGCCCGCCATTGTAGACCGGGAGACCCGCTGCCGCATGGCCCTGGCCGCAGGCTACGATCTCGTCCTGGCTTACCCGACCCGCTTTGCCTCCGCCTCGGCGGAATGCTTTGCCGCGAAAGCCGTGGAAATCCTCAGCCATCTTGGCTGCGTGGATTATCTTGTTTTCGGTTCCGAAAATGGCGATCTCACGGCCCTCAATGTTGTGGCTGACACGCTCTCCGACGAGCCGCCCACATACAAAGAAGCCCTGCGCAGGGCTCTTAAAAATGGTCTGTCCTTCCCGACAGCCCGTGCCCTGGCTCTGGAAGAAGCCCTCACATCCGATAGTTCTCTTATGAAAATGGAACATTCGGATGTTGCCACGCTGCTCTCCACCCCGAACAATATTCTGGCCCTGGAGTATTTAAAGGCCATCAAACGCCTCAAGGTTAACATAAAACCCGTCACCATCACCCGGGCCGGTCAGGCTTATCATGATGAGGCCCTGCCGGATGATGACACGCAGATGCCGTCAGCTTCGGCCATTCGGGCCTATCTCGAAGCAATCACCTCAAACGGTTGTTGCGAATCAAGCCGCATCATCTACAGAACTACAGATACAGCCAATGCTGCACACACAAATATAAGCGGTGGCAACGACAAGCATTTAAACAACACCCTTACCGGCATCCCGGCGGAAGCGCTTACCATTTTAGAAGCGGACATCCGCGCTCGGGGCATTATGCATGAAAATGACCTCTCTCCCATTCTGGCGGAGAAGCTTTGGAGTCTCACCTGTCCCGAGGACCTGATGGGTATCGCCGACATGACCGTGGACCTTGGCAACGCCATTTTCAAAAAGAGGCAGACCTTTACGGACTTCGCTGCCTTTGCGGAGGTGCTCAAATCAAAGAACCTGACCCGCACCCGGATCAACCGGGCGCTGCTTCACCTGACGCTGGGAATCCGCGCCCAATCCAGTGATCCAAATGGCACCGCTGCCATCAGTTCGGTGAGCCCCGTTATGTCCACAGGCTCTTCGTCAGAGCCCGAAAGCAGCGAGTCCCTTAACCGTAACCCCGTCGGCGATGGACTTCTCTATGCCCAGATCCTGGGCTTCCGCAAGGACAAGGCGGCACTTTTGAAAACCATCACCGCTCAGACGGACATCCCGGTCATCACCCGGCCCGCCGACGGCCCGGCGCTCCTGACCGGCGAGGCTCTGGCCCTCTTCCGCGAGGAGGAGCGGGTGACGAACCTCTACGAATCGCTGCGGTCCATGAAGAGCGGCCAGGCCATGCGCCCCGCCCTGTCACGACCTGTGATTGTCTTTATGCCGGCCGAACCATAATCACCAATCCCCGCTTTTATACGAAAGAAGGTTCCCGTGAAAATTCTTCTCACAGCCATCAACGCCAAATACATTCACTCAAACCCGGCGGTGGTCGACCTCAAGGCCTATGCCGAATCGGCGGGTCTTGCGCCGGACACCACCATCCATGTGGCCACCTACACCATCAACCAGCCGAAGGACCAGACCCTGAGGGACATCTACGCAGCCACGCCGGATGTCCTTATTTTTTCCTGCTATATCTGGAACATCACCCTGGTCACCTCCCTGGTGGGCGACATGGCGGCCCTCCGCCCGGACCTCCCCATCTGGCTGGGCGGCCCGGAGGTTTCCTACGAATGTGAGGAGACCCTGGCGTGCCTCCCCGGAGTCACCGGCATCATGATCGGCGAAGGCGAACTCATTTTCCACCGACTGGTACAGGCTTATGAAAATGGCGCTCCCCTCACCTCGGTACCGGGGATCATTTTCCGTGGCAACGACGGCACCCCCGTGCGCACCGGGACTCTCGGCAAAAATGGCCAGGCCACAGCGTTTGATCTGTCGGACCTGCCATTTCCTTATGAAAATGTGTCCGCCGACAGCCACCGCATCTATTATTACGAAAGCAGCCGGGGCTGTCCTTTTAGCTGCAGCTACTGCCTGTCCTCCGTGGACAAGCATTTGCGTTTCCGGGACTTAACCCAGGTTTTCCGGGACCTTGATAGGTTCCTTGAGGCCCGGGTGCCTCAGGTCAAATTCATCGACCGCACCTTCAATGCCGGCAAGGCCCACGCCATGGCCATCTGGCAGTACATCCTCGAACACGACAACGGCGTCACCAACTTCCATTTCGAGGCCGCCGCGGACCTCATCGATGAGGCCATGCTGGCTCTGTTTGCCCGAATGCGGCCCGGCCTTATTCAGCTGGAGATCGGCGTTCAGTCCACCAATCCGGACACCCTGGCCACTATTCGCCGGGTGATGGATTTTGACAAGGTGAGCGCGGTGGTACAGAAAATCAATGCCCTTGGCAACATCCATCAACACCTTGACCTCATCGCCGGCCTGCCCTTTGAGGATTACACCCGTTTCGGCCAATCCTTCGATGAGGTATTTGCCCTGGCACCGGCCCAGCTTCAGCTGGGATTCCTCAAGGTCCTGAAGGGGTCTTACATGTTCGACCATCGCGGGGACTACGGCCTCATTTACACAGCGGATGCCCCCTACGAGGTGCTGCGTACCAAGTGGCTCACCTTCGATGATGTCATCCGTCTCAAGGGCATCGAGGACATGGTGGAGCGTTTCTACAACAGTCACCAGTTCGACAACGCGGTGACTTACCTCCTGCGGTTCTTCGATCGGCCCTTCACCTTCTTTGAGGCGTTGGCCGCATTTTTTGACACCCACACCCAGCCGGGCGCTGCCCTCTCCCGGGCGGCCCTTTGCGCGGTGCTTCTGGACTTTGCCAAAGAAAATGTGCCTGAAGCCGCTGCCGGTCTTCAGACACTGCTCATTTTCGATATTTATTTACGGGAAAAAGCCAAATCCCGCCCGGCCTTTGCCGAAGATGTGGCGGCCCACAAGAGCCTCATTTCCGAAAAAGCCCGTTCTCTTTGGGAAAATGAGTCTGCATCAGACGCTCAGTCTGACCATCCCGCCGTTTCGTATAAGCAGTTCCTCCATGATACCCATCAGGAGGTCTTTGCCTGCGATCCTGAGGAGCTTCTTTCAAGTGGTCAGATCGTCCCCTGCCGCGGGGTGTACCATTTTGATTACCGGAAACGGGACCCGCTGACCTATAATGCGGCGGTGCGTGTCATCTGATATCACCCAGAACCCATACTGCTTGAAACTTTCAGCGGAGCATACGCAGACAATTGGCGTTAAGCCAACCACCTGTTGCCGCCCGTGACCCACTCATAAAAATACGCCCCCTCATCGTCATTTGCGTTGAGGAGGCGTTTTCTTATTTTACCTTATGCGCACGGGGTAATAATCGCATCTCGTGCTTTTTCATTGTCCCACCAGAATGCTATGAGGGACTCTCTGTCATGTCGTACATTCTGTGAGGGATCATCCGTCCCCGTCAGTTCTGTGCTTTTGCTTTCACAATATCCGCCAGGGTATTGGCGGTCTTATCGGTCAGCACAACATTTGAACCCAGCACATACACTCTGTTGCCGGTGTCGCCGAAGGTATCGCTCACATACTGGTAAGTGTTCTTGTTGTTGGGTTCCTTCATGGACACCAGGATCATGGGGCTGTCATAGTAACCGGCCAGCATGGCACCGCCCAGAGCATCCGGGAAGTTGTTGTTGCCGCCGGCTGCAAATGTCAGTGTCAGGCAGGTTTCCGGATCGGCAAAGCGCTCCGCGATCTTCAGAGAGGTCGCATAGCGGTCATCACCGGCCAGACGCTCCACATTGGGCATACCGGCCACCACCGGGTCATTTAAGATCTTTTCAGACCCGACCACAAAGACCTTGTCAAACTGCTGCACCAGTGCCTGGCCGGCAGATGTCAGGGATTTTGTGCTCTTGCCCGCCAGAAGCAGCGGCATGTGATACTTATAGCTCCAGGGTGAAATAGACAGGGCATCCGCCGCTGTGGCACCGGTGGCCACCACGCAGGCATCGGTGGTGTAAAGCCCTTCCTGCAGGCCGACCCGCGCCAGTATTTCCGCTGTTTCAAATCGATCCTTACCCGCAATGGTGCGAATATTCTCGACACCACATTTTTGTAAAGCCTCAAGAACGGCGCTCTCAAACCCACCGCCGATGATGGTGACTGTCTTCACACGCCCCTGCCAGGTATTGGTCAGAAGGTTCTTGATCTCCGGCTTCAGTTCCTTAAGAGAGGTCAGAAGCAGCGGACAATTCTTGGCGCCGGCATAACCGGAAGCGGACAAAGCATCCGGGAACTTGGCGCCGTTGATCAGGATGATCTCATCAGCCCCTGTCGGAAATGCCTCTGCCGCCACCTTAGCCACTGTGCCGTAGCGGTTGTCACCGCCGAGACGTTTCAGACCGAACATCTCGATCCATTTGGCATAAAGTGTTGTCTCGGCCGTGACATTTGATGTGAAATCATATTCATGACCGGCTGTGCAGGCGGCATCGGTGTACCAACCACCGAAAACATACCCCTCTTCGACCGGGACTGCCGGCTGGGTTGCCTTTGAATACTTTTTAAGTGTCTGCGCATCGATGGCTGTGCCATGGCCCTGAAGATCAAAGCTCACCGTGTACGAGGGGAGATCTTTACGAGCGGCGGTCAGTGCTATGATCTCTGAGTCAAGAGTCAGAGATGTGACCTGTTTCCGCGTATTCACTGTTGAACGATAGAAGGGAGCCGCCTCACCATCCTCAAACCAGCCTTCGATCAGTTCTCCCGCAATATCGCCGGGATTCGTCTTGTTATAGGTTTTGTTCCAGGTTGACGGGTCCGCCAGGACCAGCTTGGCATCTTTGGCATACACATCCGATGCGAAGTAGCCGGTCGTATTGTTGCAGATAACATTCGTAGCAATCGCCGGAACGGATTCATCCAGTCTTTTGAAACAGATACCGCCGCCATGAAGGGCTGTGTTATTTGTCACTGAGCCGCCGGTCATAAAGATACCGGGCTCGGAGGGAAAACCGGGCGCCTGCGGATCGGGGGTCTGCGCAACTGAAGGCACATAAAAACCGAAAACACCCACGCCACCGCCGTTGATGCCACCGCTACAGTTGATGATCTCGCCGCCGGTCATGGAGAAGCGGCTGTCAAGATGGCCCCAGGCTTCATGGGCATAATAGGCATCTGTCGAGGCTACCACAAAGACACCGGCGCCACTTTCTGTCGTTGTACAGTTGTCGATCTTTCCGCCGGTCATATTAAAAGTGGAGGCACCGCCGACAAAAACACCGGCACCGGCTGAAGCAGGGGGCATGGCATCGTCACTGTAAGGTTCTTTTGTGAGCGCAAAGCAGTCTTTGATCTGACCGCCGGACATATTGAAAAGACCGCTGTTTGTGACAAGCACACCGCCGCCGTAGGATACCTTACCGTAGACAATCCCGCAGTTGATGATGCTGCCGCCGGTCATGTTAAAGGTACCGCCGGACACCGCTACCGCACCGCCGGAACTGTTTTCAATCTGATTATCCCGGATGGTGACCTTGTCTTGCATATTTAAAGTCGAATCCTTTTCGACGGTGATAAGGCCCGGGTTATCCTTATAATAGGTTCCCTTGATCGTCAGTTCCGATTGACCGTCACCCAGTGTCACGTTGGCGCCGTTTTTTACCGTCAGCCATGTATCCTTGGCGTAAATGGTATGGCCGTGACCGGTAATGGTGATGTTATAGTCCTGATCAAAGACACACGCCGGCGCATCGAAATTTTCCGAAGAGCCGACATCGCCCAAAAGCGCAATTTCATGATTCCTCAGCGGGCTCCTTTTAATAAAATCCAGAGCATTTTGGAAATCTCTGTCGTTGAAAACGAAGGACACTGAGCCTTCCTCATCTGCTCTCATGAGCACATCGGATGCCTCATCGCCCACAGCCTCTGTCAGATCCTCTGTCAATTCATCTGCCGGTTCAACATCTGTCGTCTCGGTTGCTGTGCCATTTTCTGCGAAAACCGTCATAAGACTCAGGGGCGCTGACAAGGCGCAGCAGGCTGCGACCAAAACCGCCAGTAATTTCTTTCTGAACATGGTTATCCTTCCTCTTTCTCATATGAACACGCGCACCCTCTGTCAGGTACGGTGTCTGCCTTAATGCTTGCTTGTATAGCGAAAACACGCAACGCCCTCAAAGCACGATGTCTGCTGCGCTGTATGCTGCAGTTCGTGTTGAGATATATTCTTGCTTCCAGTATACACATCCCCGCCCTCAAAAAGAAGACAAAAATGCCAACCACCGCCTCCGGTTCCATCACCCTTGTGCATGGTTGGCATTTTTATATTGAAATTGATTTAGTAAGCTTATTTTGTCAGTTCATCCAGAATCTCGCGGCCCAGCTTTCTGGTGCTTTCGCTCGGCACGACAAACTGGATATCCAGTTCGTAATCTGTCTCTTTCTGGAAATCAATGGCTGCCTGAAGACCCTGACGCCAGGATTCTTCCTTCGGATAGTCATAAAGTTCCACGGCCAGAAGCGGAATGGAGATCGAGTGCACATCGTACTGCATAGCCATATCAAGCGCACTTCTGTAAGCCTTGTACATCAGTTCATTTTCGCCATGCTGACCATCCACCCACTGCGGACCCACTGTGTGAATGACATAGCGGCATTTCAATTTGAACCCTTCGGAAATGACGGATGCGCCGACTTCGCAGCGCCCGATGATATCGCAGGCATCTGTCATGCGATCGGCACCGGCTTCTCTGAAAATGTCCCCGCAGATCCCGGCCCCTTCAAACAGGCCGATGTTGGCGGGACAGACAATGGCGTCTGTTTTCATCTGAGTAATGTCACTTCTTTTAACAGTCAGTTTGCTCATAACAATCCTCTCCATCTACAGACCTGACTATTCAGTCAGCTTTTTCTCATTATATACCGCAGAGGGAAATGATACAAGGCTTTAATTTCCCCACCCGTTTTTTGGGCATCGGAACGAAAAAAAGGAAGCCCTTTCGGACTTCCTTCTGCTAATGGAAGGTGCAGGATTCGAACCTGTGACCTTTCACACGTCAAGCGAATGCTCTCCCAGCTGAGCTAACCTTCCATCTCTTCAGCGAGGTTTATTATAGCAAAGGGTTAGAGGCAATGCAAGCACTTTTTTTATTTTTTTATTTCATGCCTGCACCCGGCGGTGTCGGATTCCCTTTACCAGATTTTGACTTGATTCTTGCCTCGTGCTTACCCGATTATCTCGTCTTACCCGAAGTACCAGTTCCCGCCGATCTGCACTCGGCCGGGGCCGCTGCGGCTACGGAAATAGATATGGTTGTGATTGCGCACACCGTTGTTGAGGCAATCGGCCACCGCCTGTTTGACATAGGACGGCACACGGCCACCGAGACGTCTCTGCCAGTAGACGCTGGCGGAAATGGACGGTGAGTAGCAGAACTGACCCGGTGCCTTCAGCTGGCTTAAGGGGTCTGTGCCGTGGCCGCCGTAGTTGCGGTCAGCTCTGGCCATGGCGCAGGAAATGACAGCCAGGGCTCCGGTGTAGGAGCGGTCATCCTCCTGGGCCACAATAGCCCACATAAGTTCAAGATCAGCCTGTGAATAATTGTAAGACCCGCTGCTGTTGATATCAGCACCGGTTTCGCCTTCTGTGACAACGACCGAAGCAGTCCCTTTATTGCGGGCAGCTTCTGCCTCGGCTCTGGCCTGGGCTTCAGCCCGGGCTTTGGCGGCCCGTTCGGCTGCAAGCCGTTCTTCCTCAGCTTTTCGTCTGGCTTCTTCTTCCGCCTTCCGTCTGGCCTCCTCTTCCGCTCTGGCTCTTTCCTCCAGTTCGGCGATCAGAACGGTCTGGGCAGAAATCTCAGCTTCCAGATCGGCGGCAGCACCCTTCTGTTCCTCGATGATGGCCACATGATTGGCGATCTCAGTGTTCACCTCACCGGCCACCCTCTGGACTTCTGCCAGGGCAGCTTCCTGCTGAACCTTCAGGTCCTCCAGTTCGCTTTCTTCCTGCAGAAGACGCAGCTCCTGCTCTTCCCGATCCGCCTGAGCTTCTTTGAAGGTCCCAAGGCTCTCACGGTCATAGCGGGAAATCTGGCGCACTTCCTCCACGCGGTTCAGGAACTCGGTGATGCTGTGAGATTCCATAATGGCGGTGAAAAGGGATGCCTGACCATTCTCATACATATAGCGGATACGGACCTTCATGGCATCGTACTGATCTTCCACGTCCGCGCGGGCATTGCGCACATCCTCGCGGGCCTGTTCGATGGCGGCCTGTTTTTCCGTAATCTGCGTATTGATCGTATTCAGTTCATTTGACAGCTGAGCCAACTGGGCATTCAAATCTGTCAGGTAAGCCTCCAGGCTGGCCCGGGCCTCCTCTAACGAACTGATCTGTGCTCTTGTGGCATCAAGACCTGACTGAGCCGCTTCCTGTCTGGCTTTGGCATCGGCGATCTCATCCTGTGTGTCGGCCATGACCGGCAGCGCAAGACTCATCGTCAAAGCCGCCGTGGTGACCAGCAGCCCTGCTTTTTTCATAATCATAAAAATAATCCCTGCCTTATCGTTATTTCAGTCAGAGCACAAAGATTCCCCTGTCGGAAATCTGCGCATAGTACGACTGATAAAAATAAGTCACAGGGATTATAGCATATTTATTGCCACTTTTAAAGCAATTTGTTAAATCTTGTAATATTTATGTAATTTCATATCACTTATTCGAGCTCGTTGGTTAATATTATCGTCAAATCCGACAATTTTCCCCTCTTCTGACCGCCGAAAGTCGACGCAAAACCCTTCCGATAATACCGCTGCCTCGCCCATCATCCGGAGGGTCGGTTATCGTCCTATATCTGAGGGGCGAACCATTATGGGCCAAGAATCAGCAGAAATCACCCCGTCACAGGTGCGGTCACGGACTCTGTGACAGAGCCGGCATTGACGATCTTGGAGCCTTCCACCTGTACCGTGACGGTGGTGACTGAATCCGTCGTGCCCCCTTCCCAGTGCTGGCCGTAGGTCAGATAAATATGGGTGGTGCCTTCCGACCGGGCCTTAAAGGTAAAGATTTCCACGCCGCCGGAGCCCAGCTCCGCATCGGAGGATTTATAGGTGTCATCCGTCAGTTCAATAACGGACGGATCTTCAATCTCCACGGTCCAGCTGTAGCCTGTCGTGGGATTGGCTTCCTGAGTCACCGTCATGGTGCTGCCGGAGGTTTTCACCCCCACCTGACCGGAGGCTCCGCCGCACCCTGTCATCATCACGACCACTGATGCCAGCGCCAGGGCGGCCGCTGTCAGTCTGTTTCTTTTATTCATACTGTATCCCCTTATCTCTTAATCTTCAGGCGGGCACATATCCCTCTGCTCACACGCGGTCACACGTTTTTATCCGGCGCATACGTGAGCCTCGCAAAGCCGGATGTCCGCTTCGCTGCCTGTTTGTGAAACGTAGCAGCTTACGCAGACCCTCAGCCAATGAATGCCTGCTGCCGTACGCATGACCGCTTTCTGTTTAGAAAATAGTTTCCGGCATACCGGCTCGATGAAATAATTATATACTGCCTTTTGCCTGATATGCAAATAGCGGACAGGACATCTCCTGAGAAAATGCCGTTGCCTGCATTACCTATGTCTATCGTGCATCAATTAAGAAACGCACCCTCATACCAGATAATAAAGCAATAGATATTCCAGATCTGCCGCCAGTGCCAGCTGTCATTTTCATCCTTGAGATAGGCCTCATAGATAGCCAGGAGCTTTTCGCTTCTGAAAAAGCGCCCGGCGGTTTCTGACGCAAAGGCCCGTTTTATCTCAGCTTCAAAATCCGGTCTTCTGATCCAGAGACGGATCGGCACCGGGAAGCCTTTCTTGGCGCGCATGGCCACATCCTTATCCAGCCATGCCGAATCGGCCTGACGGAAGGCACGTTTTGTCAGTTTCTGATCGACAGAATATTGAGCCGGTATCGACAAGGCCACCTCCAGCAGCCTGTTATCCAGGTAGGGTGTCACCATGGTCAATCCGTGACCGCGACCTATCCTGTCGACATTTCTCAGAATATTGCCCTCAAACCAGAGCAGCAAATCCAGCATAGCCATCTGGCAAATGGGTTTCATGCCGGCTGTCAGGGCATACGCCTCCTCACACAGTTCCATCTTGTCCCTGCCTCCGGGTGTCAGGAGAATCTCACGTTTCTCATCCTCTGACATAAGCTGGGTCGTCCCGATACACTCTATGTCCTTAAGCGATCGTCCTTCCGGCATCTCGATCACATCGCCATAATAATAGCCGTAAAACAGCTCATCGATGCCCTCTCCCGAAAAGCAACTGTCATAATCACGGGCGATCATCTGCCCCATGAGGTATAAAACCTCGGCCGAAGCATCACCTGTGGGCTGCTCCAGCTCTGCCATGGTTTCCCCGACGCAGGCCAGATAGCTTTCCGGACCGATCACACAGCGATGATGAACAGCGCCGATTGTCCGGCTCATGCTTTCCGCCAAGGCAGCCTCACTGAAGTTCTCATTTTCATAGTCAGCCGTATAGGTGTCACTGACCTTAAGTTTGAGCCCCATCAAAGATGAGTCTACGCCACTTGACAGGAGGGAGGCTGTTCTTTTTTCCCCTCCTTGTCCGATATTGTCTGTCAGCTTTGATAACCTTGAGCCTTCTGCCTCCGGATCGGCTCGTTCTATCCCGCAGCTATCTGCAAGCACCTCCTCCAGCACAGCCTGAAGGCGATTGGCGTGTTCTGCGAAAGTCAGGTTCTCATCCGGGCGCATGTGAGGTGTAAAGTACCGGCTTTTCTTTACCCGGCCATTTTCTATCTCATAGATATACCCCGGCATGACCTTATAGATGCCCTTGAAAAATGTCTCATTCCCCGGCAGATAGGAGAAACTCAGATAGAGCCCCAGAAGGTCCTCTCTGAATGCCTTTTTTACCTGACCCGTTTTCAATATGTCACCGATGGACTCCGCAAAGAGCACCTGACCATCGGGCAAAACCGCATAATACAGAGAGCGCGCACCAAAACGATCGCGCACCAGCACATACTTATCCCGGTCCTTTATCACCAGACCAAAGAGACCGTTTATCTTCTCAAAAAAGTCATTGCCGAGACACTGATAGCCCTTTTTGAGAAGTTCTTTGTTTTTCGTGTCATTATCCAATTGAAGCCGGGCAGCCAGTTCCTCTTTATTCTTTATGGTTCCCCAGAAACCCGGCACACGTGCATTTTCTCTCATTTTCATTCTATCTTTCCGGTTTCATCCCCGCTGATGCAAGATCTCCCCGTCCCCCTGCTTAAGACTCTGTGACTTTAAAGCAGGGAATGCTTACGGCAGTTCAATCCTCCCGGAAATCATGCGTATAACCCATTTTCGACAGCTGTCCCCTGATCTGCATCATGGCCGTGTAATTGGCAATAATCGTGACCCGACCTGAACTTTGCCTGATTTCATCGATGACAGACGTTATGATCCGGCCTTGCGGAAAAAACCGCTGCTTAACCTCGCCGGCACATTTTCCACACAAAAGGACTTCGCTGAACACCTTATCAACAGCCTCGATTTTTGCCTGACCGATCCAGTCTGTGGTGATATCATCGGCCATTTCATTATTAACAGCAAAAATCAGGGTGCCACCTCTTCCCTGCTCGGAACAGGTCTCGATCACAAGATCCAGATTGACGGCATTTTTAGCCAGGACAAGGAGGACATCCCTGCCCTCTACGGAAAGTGTCTCCATGCGTCCGAAGGGCAGCTTAAAGTGCTTAAGAGATTCGGCCGCCCGGTCCACATCAAGGCCCAGGCACTTGATGACTGTGCAGGCAGCGGCAGCATTTTCCCGGTTATACTTCCCCGGCAAATTAACCGCAGCAAACAGCTGCCAATCCGAGGCATATGACTGATGATCAATAACCATTCCTTCGATCAGTTTATCCTTCAGCCTGAGGCAAGCCTCATTGCCTCCGTTTACACAACATATCGCCCGGGGATTCTGCGCTATCGCATCGACCAGTACGGCCGTGACATGGTCAACGCTGATCAATCTGTATGTCTGGTCTTCGGCAATGTTGGTAACCAGGATGATGGCCGGCTTAAGAGCCTTCGCAACAGCCTTCAGATAATACTCGTCGCATTCCAGGACCGCCACAGGTTTTGTTTTTCTTTTCCGGAAATCCACGCCCAGTGTCGTGGCAATGCCGGATATTTCATTGGCCCCTTCTCGGTTGCTCACATGGTCAATGGCCAATGACGCCAGCATATGTGAGATCATGCGGGTAGTCGTCGTTTTCCCGTTTGTGCCGGTCACGATAATCGTCCTGTAGCCATCTGACAAGTGATCCAAAAAATCAGGGCAGACCCGCAATGCCAGTCTTCCCGGCATGCCGGTCCCCCCGGCGTGACAATAACGCAATATCTTACTCAATACCCGACATATAAATAAAGCAAATCGGAATCTCATGTCCTGTAAACGCCTCAAAGTTTTCACATGAATATATCTGCCGACATAACAGCAGAGGCAAGCGATACCAGAGTTATCAGAAAAAACAAAGAAAGGTCTCCCGAAGCCCTACCGCCCGATACGGTGGTAAGGCCCCGGAAGCCCTTCCGAAAAATGTCGATCACAGCCGGAACGTCCCGGCCGACGGACACCTCATTGTAAAGCGGACACTCGCAATCCGCTTCGCTACTTGCTCGTGAACCGCAGCTACCTTCGGTAGCCCATCAGCAGGGGCTTTTACCCCTGCTGATGCAAGCTTCCCCCGTCCCCCCCACTTAAGACTCTGTGTCTTTGAAGCGGGGGAATGCTTGCTGCGGTTCAAATTGAGGCTGTGGCCGCATCAGGACACGACCGACAAACCGGTATACAGCTCGTAATACTTGCCCTTCTCGGCCAGCAGGCTGTCGTGGCTGCCGCGCTCGATGATCCGGCCATTTTCCATAACCATGATGCAGTCGGAGTTCTGGATCGTGGACAGACGGTGGGCGATGACGAAGGAAGTGCGCCCCTTCATCAGGTTGTCCATACCATCCTGCACGATCTTCTCCGTACGGGAGTCGATGGAGGAGGTGGCCTCGTCGAGGATCAGCACCGGCGCGTTGGCCAAAGCGGCCCGGGCGATGGACAGAAGCTGCCTCTGACCCTGGGAGAGACGACCGCCCTCACCGGAGATCACAGTGTCATAGCCATCCGGCAGACGGCTGATGAAGCTGTCGGCGTTGGCCAGTTTAGCCGCTGCCACCACCTCGTCATCCGTGGCATTTAAGCGGCCGAAACGGATATTGTCCCGGATAGTGCCGGTAAAGAGGTGGGTGTCCTGCAGAACCATGCTGTAGGAGCGACGCAGGTCAGCCTTTTTGATCTTATTGATGTTGATGTCGTCGTAACGGATCTTGCCGTCCTGGATATCATAGAACCGGGTCAGCAGGTTGATGATCGTGGTCTTGCCGGCACCGGTGGAACCGACAAAAGCGATTTTCTGACCGGGCTTGGCATAAAGCTCGATATCGTGAAGGATCTCCTGCTCCTCAGTATAACCGAAGTCCACATGGTCCATGACGATGTCGCCCTTTAGTTCCGTAAATGTCACGGTGCCGTCCTTATGGGGATGCTTCCAGGCCCACAGACCCGTCTCATCCTCGCTCTCGACGAGAACACCATTTTCTTCACGGGCATGCACCAGGGTGACATAGCCCTCATCGGCTTCCGGCTCTTCATCCATCAGTTTGAAGATACGGTCCGCACCGGCCAGGGCCATGATGATGGCGTTGAACTGGGTGCTGACCTGGTTGATGGGCATATTGAAGCTCTTGTTGAAAGCCAGGAAGCTGGCCAGAGAACCGACGGACAGGGTGCCGGTCCCCAGGGCGAGGATACCGCCCACGATGGCGCACAGCACGTAGCTGACATTACCGATCTGAGCCACGGAGGGCATCAGGATATTGGCAAAACGGTTGGCCTTGTTGGCGGAATCAAAGAGCTGATCGTTGAGCTCATTGAAACGCTCGATGGCCTCTTCTTCATGGGAGAAAACCTTGACGACCTTCTCGCCGGCCATCATTTCCTCAATGTAGCCGTTCATGGCCGCCAGATCCTTCTGCTGCTTCATGAAGTAGGTACCGGACTGTTTGCCGAGGCGGGCCACCACAACCAGCATGACGGCCACCATAAACAGTGTCACGCAGGTCAGCGGTACACTGAGGGCAAACATGCTCACCAGCACGGAAACAATGGTGATACCGCTGCTGAAAAGCTGTGTCAGAGACTGGCTCATCATCTGACGCAGGGTATCCACGTCATTGGTGTAAATGGACATGATGTCGCCACGGGCATGGGTGTCGAAGTAGCGGATCGGCAGCGACTCCATTTTCACAAAGAGCTGCTTACGGATGCGCAGCAACATGCCCTGGCTGACAGAGATCATCAGCTTGTTCTGCAGGAAAATGGCCACGATGCCAATAATATAGAACATCGCCACGCGGGCAATGGCCATGAGCAGCGGATGGAAATCCGGATTGGCCTGGCCCAGGAGCGGTGTGATGTAGTCATCGATCAGGTTGCGGATAAACAGGGTCCCCTGCAGGGAAGCCGCCACGTTCACGATGATGAAAATGAACACCAGCACCATCTGAAGACCGTAGTGCCGGAACATCATTTTCAGGAGACGTTTTAAAACCTTGCCCGAATTCTCAACCTTGGCGCCGCGCGCCATTTTGTTGCGGCCGGGGCCGTGATGTGCATGAGCCATCTTTATTCGCCTCCTTTCTCGTCAAAATCACCGCCTGCCGCGTTCTGAGCTTCCCAGACTTCGCGGTAGATGGCATTGTTTTCCATCAGATTAGCGGGCGTATCGAAGCCGGACACACGACCGTCATCCATGACAATGACGCGGTCCGCGTGCTCCACGGCACTGATCCGTTGGCTGATGATGATCTTGGTGGTGCCGGGAATAAAGGTCTTCATGCCTTCCCGTATCTTCTTTTCTGTGGCGGTATCGACGGCAGAAGTACTGTCATCGAGAATCAGGATCCGCGGCTTTTTCAGGAGCGCCCGGGCAATGCAAAGACGCTGCTTCTGGCCGCCGGAAATGTTGGTCGCGCCCTGCTCAAGATGGGTGTTGTACCCCTCCGGCATTTTCGACACAAATTCATCGGCGCAGGCAATGCGGCAGACCTCGCGGCATTCCTCTTCCGTGGCATCCTTGTTACCCCAGCGCAGGTTCTCCAGCACTGTGCCTGAGAACAGCACATTTTTCTGAAGGACCACCGCCACGGCATCACGCAGTGTCTTCCGGTCATATTCGGTGACATCCACGCCGCCCACAAAGACAGTGCCCTGAGTGGTGTCATACAGGCGTGAAATGAGATTGACGAGGGTTGTCTTGGCTGAACCGGTGCCGCCGATGATACCGATGACCTCACCGCTCTTAATATGAAGTTCCACATCCTTCAGGTCAGCCACCCTGCTGCCCTGGCGATAACTGAAATCAACATCGTTGAAGTCGATACTGCCATCCTTCACTTCGAAAATGGGGTTCTCGGGCTCCGGCAGTGATGTCTTCTGATCCAGCACCTCGTAGATACGCTGGGCGGCAGCCACCGCCATGGTCATCATGACAATAACCATCGCAAACATCATGAGGCTCATGAGGATGTTCATGCAGTAAGTCAGCAGGGACATGAGCTCACCGGTGGTCAGGGTGGCGGACACGATCATGTTGGCACCGACCCAGGAAATGAGGATGATGCAGGTATAAATGGTCAGAGTCATAACCGGCATCAGGATGATCATGTTGTTCTCGGCCTTGACGCTGATGTCATAGAGCTTCTGAACTGCTTTCACGAAACGGTTGTTTTCATAGGCCTCACGATTGTAGGCCTTTACCAGACGCATACCGGACAGGTTCTCTTCCACACTTTCGTTCAGCTTGTCGTAGCGTTCGAACATCTGGCGGAAGAACTTCGTGGTCCGTCTGATAATAAAGAAGACAATGACACCCAAAATAAGCACCGCGAACAGATAAATGAGGGCGATGCGTTTATTAATAATGAAGGTCATGGTCATGGCCACCACCAGTGAGATGGGGGCCCGCACCGCCATACGCAAAAGCATCTGGAAGGAGTTCTGTACCATGGTGACGTCTGTGGTCAGACGGGTGACAAGGCCGGAGGTGCTGAATTTGTCAATCTCAGCAAAAGAGAACTCCTGAATGTTGGCAAACATCGCCTTGCGCAGATTCCGGGCAAAGCCTGTGGAGGCTTTGGCGCCGAAATAACCGCCGCCGATACCGGCCGCGAGCCCCAGAACAGAGCAGACAAGCATGATGAGCCCCACGATGAATATGGCCGACATATTTCCCTGATAGACACCGTTATCAACGATGTAAGCCATCAAGAGAGGCAGAAACATTTCCATAATGACTTCCGCGACCATACAGATCGGTGTGGCGATCGTAGCTTTCTTGAATTGTTTAATGTAGTGACTCAATTCTCTAATCATTTTCATAGAGCCTATTATACAACGATTCAAGTGTCAATAGTTCCTTTTTTCTCTGTTTTTCTTTAATGGATAATTAAAAGCACACTATAGAAGCAGCGGGCATTAAGTCGACATATACTAGCAGCGCTATATTTTATTTAGCTAATATACTCTTCTCTTGAAATCGAACATCTGTTCTATTATAATGAAAACAGAGGAAAAAGAGGAGGTGATAATCTTGCTCCATACCATGCAGATCGAAGTCCACAACGACCATCCACTGTATCCCTACTTCGACACTGTCCTCCACCTGGCAAACAATCTTTATAATGTTTCCCTGTATCATATCCGTCAGGTCATGACCGGAATACAGAAGGTTCAGGAGGATCGTCAGCCAAATGAAAGGGATGTGATCGAAGGTATCCACCGGGCACTGCCCATGATGAAGGATAAATTTCAGATGCCGACAAAGGAAAACTGGCTCCTGAATTATTACTTTCTGAATGAATATTTCCTGAAGACGGATAATCCGGATTACCAGGCTCCTGCACTTCCCAGACAGTGTGCCCAGAACATGATCCGCAAGGCCGTGGCTGATATGATCTCTTATCTGGCTTCCTTGAAGAAGTATCGCTTGGACCCTTCTGCATATCTGGGAATGCCAAAACTCCCCGGCTACAAGAAGTCCGGCGGTATGTGTTCCATGGACTTTTCCAACCAGACCTGTCGGATTATCCGGGAGTCGGGCAAGGATGTACTTTCCTTTGGCAAGACCAAGGCGCGTCTTGTCCTTGGAAAGGTCTTGAAGTCCGGATGGAGCCTGCGGCAGGTTATGGTAAAGCCACGTTTTGATCTTTTCACTGTGAATATCGTTTTAGAAGATGGCATCCCGCAAGTGGATCTCATGAGTGAGACACCGGAGCGTATCTGCGCTATTGATCTGGGCATCCGTAATTTCGCAGCCATATCGAACAATGCAGGACTTCCTGCAATTCTGTTCAAGGGCGGGATTATCAAGAGCAATAATCAGTGGTTCAGCAAAAAATGTGCGAAACTCCAGTCGGAACAGGCCGCCGGTGCCACCAACCGTTTCAGGAGTACACCGGAATATCGGAAGCTCGGAAGGAAACGGCAGGATCAGATGAAGGATTTCATGCACAAGACCGCTAAAAGGCTCATCCGCTGGTGCCTTGAGAATCGGATTGACACTGTTGTCGTGGGAACGAACTCCGGATGGAAGCAAAATGCATCTATGAGCAAGGAGAATAACCAGGTCTTTGAACAGATCCCCTTTGAGCAGTTTCGGAAGATGCTGAAGTATCTGTGTGAATGGAACGGGATCCGATATGTAGAGCAGGAGGAATCTTACACCTCACAGGCTTCTTTTCTGATGCAGGATCCGATCCCTGTTTACAAAAAGGGAGACAGTACCAAATATCGTTTTTCTGGACGCCGTAGTCCGAAAAAACACAAG
This sequence comes from Lachnospiraceae bacterium, assembly GCA_030526195.1. Taxonomy (GTDB): domain Bacteria; phylum Bacillota; class Clostridia; order Lachnospirales; family Lachnospiraceae; genus Chordicoccus. The sequence goes on along the minus strand of JAUNDG010000010.1, from coordinate 36,411 downwards.
GAGAAATCAAAAAAGAGCGGCTTTCACGGATTATACCAAAACAACGACGGAACAATCGTGAACGCAGATCTGAACGGAAGTGCCAATATAGGCAGAAAGTGTTATCCCGATCTGTTTCAGCCGCAAAATGTGAATCTGAATGATGTACTGGTATTTACACATCCAGATTTTATAAAAATGTAATCCTACCAGGATAGGGTCCCGTGATGTGACCGTTAAAGGGTGGCTTTTGACACCCACATCATGAAATATTTCTAAATAATACCTTCAATAATTGTGAAACCATATGATAATGGGCTTGCACAGATGATTTTCGCAGTGTAATATTGTAGAATATTTTTTATATATAAAAAATTAAATAAAATACTTGTTAGGAGGGTAACTCACATGGCACTTTATTTACCCGAGGGCTACGATGCCCATATGGATGTCCGCACAACACAGGCGGCCATCAAATTCATCCGCGATCTGTTCACACGCGAATTCGGTAAGCGCCTCAATCTTGAACGCGTTTCCGCTCCGCTTTTTGTTGATAAATCCACAGGCCTCAATGACAACCTGAATGGTGTTGAGCGTCCCGTCAGCTTTGACATGAAGTCTTTGCCGGGTGTCACCTATGAAGTTGTTCAGTCTCTGGCCAAATGGAAAAGAACAGCTCTGAAGACTTACGGCTTCGGCCCGGATGAAGGTCTTTACACCAACATGAACGCCATCCGTCGCGATGAAGACCTGGATAACCTGCATTCCGCTTATGTTGATCAGTGGGATTGGGAAATGGCCATCCGCAAGGAAGACCGTACTGAAAAGAAGCTCAAAGAAGTGGTCCGCAAGATCTTCCGCGTGATCAAGCACATGGAACACGAGGTCTGGTATCGCTATCCGGATGCTTCCTACAGACTGCCGGACAAGATCACCTTCATCACCACTAAGGAGCTGGAGGAACGTTATCCGGAAATGACACGTAAAGAACGTGAAAATGCTGCTGCCAAGGAATACGGCTGCATCTTCCTTCAGAAGATCGGCTGGCCGCTGGCTGACGGCAAACCCCACGATGGCCGTGCGCCGGACTACGATGATTGGAACTTAAACGGTGATATCATCTTCTGGTTCGAGCCGCTGCAGTGCGCTCTTGAAATCTCTTCCATGGGTATCCGTGTTGATGAAGAGGCCATGAAGGTTCAGCTTGAGGCCAGCAAGTGCCTTGACCGCGCTAACCTGCCGTATCATCAGGATATCCTGAACTGTGAACTGCCCTATTCCATTGGTGGTGGTATCGGTCAGTCACGTCTGTGCATGCTGCTTCTGGGCCGTGTTCACATCGGTGAGGTTCAGTCTTCTGTCTGGCCGGAAGATCAGCGTAAAGAATGTGCAGAACACAACGTTGTCCTGCTGTAATTCACAAAGCTATACTGTCATAATGCTTATATCCGGTGCTGTCGCCTGCTCAGGCGGCAGCACCTTCTTTATATTGTACAGCGCCTTGTCGACGATGAGCCAAGTGCATGGCCAACATCGCTCATTCATGATACAATAGGTTTCGTGCCGTCTTTGGCGGCTTGCCTGCCAAAAGGCAATGTCCAAGCCGGCCGTAAAACCACAAAGGAGTTTAAAACATGAACGCAACGATCATCAAGCATCTGGCCCGCGAGCTGTCCATCACAGAAAAGCAGGTCACCGATACCCTGACCATGCTGCAGGAAGGCAACACCGTGCCCTTCATTGCCCGTTACCGCAAGGAAGCCACCGGTGCCCTTGACGAGGCCCAGATCCTTCAGATTGAAAAACAATATAAATACCAGCTGAACCTGGCTGAACGTAAGGAAGCCGTCCTGGCCCTCATCGAACAGCAGGGTAAACTGACAGAGGAGATCAAGACCGCTGTCATGGCCTGCGAAAAACTGTCTCAGGTGGAGGACCTCTACAAGCCCTACAAGCAGAAAAAGAAAACCCGTGCCGCTGCCGCCATCAACAAAGGTCTGCAGCCCCTGGCTGATTATCTGCTCTCTCTGCCCGCCGAGGATCACATTGAAGAGGAAGCGGCAAAATACATCACAGAAGAAGTTCCCTCAACAGCCGATGCCCTCAAAGGGGCTTCCGACATCATCGCCGAGTTTGTGTCCGATAATGCCACCCTGCGCTGGGATATCAAGGCCTGCATCGAAAAGGACGGCGTGATCGAAACCCGCAAGAAAAAGGATGCCGAAGATGAGAAGGGTGTCTATGCCATGTACTATGAGTACAGCGAAGCCATCCGCCGCATGGCTGACCACCGCGTTATGGCCATCAATCGCGGCGAAAAGGAAAAGATCCTCACCGTGTCCTTCGTCTATGATCTGGAGCTCTTCACCGGCAAAGCCGCCGGCCTGCTCCTCAAAGGTCAGAAGACCGCTGCCGAAGACCTGCTGCGTGCCGCTGCCGCCGACGGTCTGACCCGCCTTCTTCTGCCGTCCATTGAAAATGAGATTCGCGCCGACCTGTCGGAAAAGGCTCATGCCAGCTCCATTGAGGTCTTCTCTTTAAATCTTGAAAAGCTCCTCTCCCAGCCGCCCCTTAAGGGCCGCGTGGTCATGGGCTTTGACCCGGGCTTCTACAACGGCTGCAAAATTGCCGTTCTGGATGCCACCGGCAAGATGCTCACAGTGGATAAGGTCTTCCCCTTCCGCCGTGATGGAGACGGCCCTGTCACTGAGAAAAAACTGCTGTCTCTTATCAAGAAATACGATGTCAAGACCATTGCCATCGGTAACGGCACCGCTTCCCGCGAAAGCGAAAAGCTGATCGCACAGCTCATTTCCGATCATCATCTGGATGTGACCTATGCCATCGTCTCTGAAGCCGGGGCCTCTGTCTGGTCCGCTCAGGAAGCCGCCCGTGAGGAATTCCCGGATATGGCCATTGAGGAACGCTCCGCCGTGTCCATTGGTCGCCGTCTCCTTGACCCGCTGGCTGAGCTTATCAAAATCGATCCCAAGTCCATCGGTGTGGGTCAGTACCAGCACGACCTGCCGGAGAAAGCGCTGACAGAACGCCTTGACGAAGCCACCATGAAGGTGGTGAACCGAGTCGGGGCTGACCTTAACACAGCCTCCGTTGAGCTGCTCCGCAACATTTCCGGTCTGAATGCCGGTATTGCCCGTGAAATCGTGGCTTATCGTAATGCCAACGGCCGCTTCGAAAGCCGCCGTGAACTGCTGAAGGTCAACAAGCTGGGCCCGAAAGCCTTCACACAGTGCGCCGGGTTCCTGCGCATCACCAACGGTAAAGAGCCGTTGGATGCCACTTCCATCCATCCGGAAAGCTATGACATTGCCCGTCAGGTTATGACTCTGTCCGGCATTGACACACCGGGGGCTGCCAATGTGGTCTTCAATGACAAGGCCATCGAAGCCCTTGAGGTGGATAGCTTCACTCTGGACGACATCAAGGATGCCATCCGTTCACCCATGCGTGACTACCGTGATCAGTTTGACGGAGCGCTTTTAAAGAGCCACATCCTGGAGCTGTCAGACCTTAAGGTGGGCGATGAACTCTCCGGCACAGTCCGGAACGTGGTTGACTTCGGCGCCTTTGTGGACATCGGCCTCCATGAAGACGGTCTGGTGCACATTTCCCGTATGGCAGAGCGCCGCATCAATCATCCGTCGGAAATGCTGTCTGTCAACGACATCGTCACGGTCTATGTCTTCGGCATCGACGAAGCCCGTCACCGTGTGCAGCTGTCTCTTCTGCCGCCGGATGTACTGGCTGCCCGGGATGCCCGGAATGAAGAGCTGCGGAAAATGCGTGAAGCCCGCAAGTCCTCCGGCCGTCACGACCGGAACCGGGGCAATCAGAACAACGGTAACCGAAACCGCGGCGATCAGGGCCGTGGCGATCAGAACCGCAACGGCGGCAATCGCAAACCGCGCCGATAAATCACAGAGAAAACCAAACGAGCAGGAGGATCCCCTCCTGCTCGTTTTTTGTCATTTTGTTCTGTTTAGAATGAGTTGCTGTTGCTTGAGCTATTCTTGGAATTACCGAACAGGATCAGCAGCAGTCTTAAGATCTTGAAGTAGACATACAGGATGGTGAAGGCCAGGCCCCAGGCGGCCATCCATTCGAACTTCTTGTCAACCTTACGTTCCACGCAGTCTTCAATGGAGTCGAAATCAGCCAGCATGAAGAAGGCGGCGATCACGATGAAGATCACGGACATGATAACAGCCACGATGGGGTTGTTGATGATCTCGTTGATACCGGTCATCCACTGACGTGTTACCGGGATCAGGTTCAGGACCACAAACAGAAGGCTGCTGATGACCACTGTACCAAAGACAGTGAAGACGATTCCCTTCACACGGGCATTCAGTCTGATGATGCGCTTGGCATAAACGAAAAGCAGAACACCCACCAGAGCGGTTGTCAGGATAGCGGCCAGAAGAGCCAGCCACTTCAGGTCAGCCGGCAGAGCCACGGTGATGAAACCGATCACAATACCCTGAGACAGTGTGTACAGTGTGCCGATCACCGGGATGGTGGCACGGATCAGCCAGGCCATTAACGGTGCGACGATGGAGATCACCAGAGCGATCAGGATCACCGGCACCTCCGGCATTGTGATGTAAAGATCATAAAGACCCTTGGCATCCGCAAAGTGGAACACCTGTCTGCCGCTGTTCAGCAGAATGTTGTGAGTGGCCAGGCATCCGATGACGCCCACCAGTGTCATAAAAAGAAAATACAGTGTCTTGGCTGTGATGCCGCCGTAGGTGGCACACTTCTCACCGCTGTAGGATGCATGCTTCTGCATCTTACGGATGACCGGATTAGCCAGAGCCGATGTTTTTGTTGCTGTTGCTGCCATTTTAGTAAAAAACCTTTCAACTTGTATTTCGTGAGAGACGACAACGAAACCCGCCGTCATCCCACAAGAGCCTATCATACGACATTTTTCTTTATTTGGCAAATAATGTCAGAAATAAGCCCCGATTTTTTGAATTTACCATTTATCTTCCTGCCTGGAGTTGCAGACTGCCTTCGCTCACCCAGTATTCCTGACCCACCTGGTAATTTCTGCTGGAAACCTTATAAACTTCAACCACTCTGACCTTGCGCTTCCAACACCAGGCACCTTCTTGCGTCCCGCCTACGTATTCTACCTTGGCCAGGGAACCACCAAGACCATCAGAAACGTACAGTGTCTGACCCACTTTAAGATTGTCGCTTTCTTTCGGGGTCAGCATACCGCCGGTTACTTCCTGAGTGTCGTTATCGTTTAAGGCTTTGTTTTCAATGTCTTTATTCATCATATGTTCCTCTCTTCACATAAATAGATTTTTTCTCTCCCGTTACCGGTCTCAGACCGCATCCGGTTTTCGGAAGCGCCATTTTCTTTTTAAAATGACAAGAATCCATCAGACGATGATTCATCTGATGGATTCAGTATACAATTCTGATGGGGAATAGATGGGGAACGGCCAGATGGCCCGGATTTGCACATTTACTTCACAAGTATTTGACGCGCGTCAAATATAATATATCATATTGATACGGGTTTCATTGACAAAACCTAATCGACAATCAAGGTGCGGTTTTTTAGGAAATGAGGTTACATATGACATTTTTTGCTATCTATGACCAAGAGTTGAAAATGGATATCGGTGTGCTGTTTTATTTCGAAAAAGAGCACAGTTTTGTTATTGAACTTGTTGAAGATCTGGATGAATGGACCGCCCCTCTCCTTTTGACCGCTTTTGTCAAAAAAGGTGAGTATTCCATATCACGGGATGTCAGTTTCATGTGGGTCAAAGAACGTATTATTCCCGGGAATCGACAGAACATAGGACAAATCCTGACAAACCATAACCTGGAAGCCTATGATGAAATGACATTCCTAAAACTCTCTCAAGGACGTTGTTGCCAGGATGCTCTTGAAATTCGGCCTATGGAGACACTCCCCGATTATGTAGAAAAACGTATGGAACACAATCTGACGGAATGTGTGGCCTGTCGGGACAATGCCCTTCTTTGCTTTTTTGCCGATGACACGATTCGAAAAATCAAAGCCGATGAAATTGCCGGTTTTGCCAACGGTCAGAAACTGCTTAACAACCGCTTGCTTTTTGAGTCCTGCCGTATTGTGGCAGGCGGACGTTGTATCACCTTCGATGATGCTATTGATTTGTCTGCTGAGCTACTTTATCGGTCAGGAACGGCTATCCCACTGAAGCCATCAGACTTTACCGATTTTGTGCTCTGCAATGTAATGGATACCACGGACTGTTGTGAAGCGCTGAGCTGTTCCCGTCAGAACTTATCTTATTTAGTAAAACATAACCACCTGCATTCCTTAAAACAGGATGTCAGAGGCAACCTCTTTTTAAAAGGAGGAATTGCCAAACTCACCTGGTAATACACGCTGTCACAGTCTGTCAATTACCGAAACAAGTTTAACTTACAGCCCATGCTACCCGCCGATTGATCTGTTTGGCTTACCACAGCATGCCGGCCACATGGGAGGCATATCGACCGGCCAGTTCTTCGATGCCTTCCACCTCGAAAATTTCACCCGGAGCATTCGCCGTTACCGCCAGGGCAAAATGGGGCGGGATGGAAAATGTCTTGTTCATGCCCAGGGCGGCGATGAGCTGTTTTTCGATAATATCACTGCCGCTGTATCCGGAGACAATGATGGCGAAGAGTTTCTTATCGCTGAAGAGCTCACGCTTCCGGAAAATGGCGGTCAGGCGATTGATAAAGGCTGTCAGGTTAGCCGCCAGAGCATCATTGCGATTGGCGCAGAGCATGATCAGGGCATCCGCCTCTTCCAGTGCCGGATAAATGGTGGTGTCCACGATATCATGGAAGAAGCACTCTGTGCGCTTCCCCATGCTGTGGCAAACATCATAGGAACAGCCACGACAATCGTGAATGACCTCGTTTTCAAGGGAAATTTCTGCCACCTCGATATAGTGAGGCAACGCCGCCTTCACCATCTGCCAGAGCGAAAATGTGTTGGAGCTTTCCGTATGGTTGGTGTGAAGACACAGCAACCGACGATGAGGCGGAAAGGCATCTATCTCTTCCGGTTTTTCAAGTTTTTCAGTCAACTTTGAATGATCCGGCGATGCTTCACCTCGAAGGGGCTCTTCCAACAGGCGGCGCACCAGACGATCCGCTGCAAAGGCATAGGCATTCTCCAGAGACATGTTGTAGTTCATGGCTCTGATCTTGAAATTCTTCAGGGACCCGGTGGCCTCCACCAGAGGCCCGCCCAGAATAGCACCGCCGGCATTGTTGATGGCCAAAGCGATACCGCAGGCTGAGGACTTGGAATAGAGGTCTCCTGCCGTATCGATAATAAGGGCCAGAAGGCTTCTGTCAAAAGCGGTTTTCTGACGCCGGATCGACCGCAGCACATCCATGAGGTCATCATTGGTGCCCGTATCATCCAAGGCAACACAAAAGAGCACCCGTCGACCTTTGAACTGTTCCGGTGTCTTCATCTGCTCAAGAAATGCCTCTGCACCGTCAAATACCTCATGCGGTGTCTCCTGCAGGTGGGGCAAGCCCGCCAGCAGGTTCTTGAGACGCTGCCCATTTTCAGTTGTCACATTATCCAGCCTGATGACGGTTAATGCCATTTCCAGTCCCCCTCATACTCATCACATGGTCACTATTGTCGCTTATGCTGTCTTACCGGTCGGTTCCTGCAAAACCATTGTGACAGACACCTTAGCCAACGCGTTAAGCCCGGAAATCACGTAACGATGCGTACACGGTCTCCAGTTTCGCAAACAACTTGTCCGGCAACGGCTCATTTTCCCATTCAACATGATCGCCGGCGGAGCGGTTTTTGGCACCGAAATAAACGCCATTCAGGTAGTTGGCGCTGTAATTCCATTCACCCCGCAGGATCCGCAGGATGGTGTAGGCTCCTGAGGACAGGGCCGGTGCGGTGTAGGGCAGGTGGCCCAGCTCACGCATGGCCATATTGGCCATGGTGGTAAGTTTTTGCAGTCTGTCGGAATCCCCTTCGGAATAATGGTTTTCATCGAGGGAATCCGCCACCACCAGCATGGCACCGTGGGGACCGAAAACACGGCCTTCGGTAAGGTACCGGGGCAGACCTTCCTTTTTGGCATAGTAGGCAGCCCGGGCATTCATAACCCCAAGGCCAAGGCCCGTCACCTGATAGGGATGGAAAGGATGAGCCCCTTCCTGTGAAGCTGCGAAGGCCTCTCGGCACAGCAGATCCACCGGGTCGGACACCACCACAAAGAGTCCCTTAAAGCCACGATCCGCTGCCTTTTTGGCATAGGCACGCACGATGGCGCCGTTGGCTTCCAGCTGGGCCAGACGCACATCGATCTTCTTATCGGAAATCTCCGGCACAGCCCGGGCGATACAGAACATAAAAACATCGCAGTCAAAGAGCGCCTCATCTGTGAGGATCTTAACCTCCGGACTCGGCTCTTCCGAGCACCCTTCCATCACCTGGTTGAGTTCCATCTCCCAGCGCAGGCAGGTGTTGTCATTGAGGTCAAACAAACCGATTTCCTTCAGTTCCCGACGGCCTAAAAGCTTAAGGCCCATCAGAAGGGTGCTGCCCACCCGGCCGATGCCGGCTACGTGAATCGTCTTTTTATCCTGCTCATCCTTCATGAGCCAGTTCATATCATAAGCCGGGACCGTCATCGGGGTCCCGAGGTTTGTGATTGTCTTCATACTATATGCCTCACATATCTGTTAGTCATCAACACGTGCCATCGAGCACGTCGTCTGTTACGTTTGCGGTACCAAACCAATCAAATACTTGGGTACACCGATCATGCTCTGAGTCTTTCAAGCAGCAGAACATGCCGTTTTGTGTTGTTGACTATTCCTTATTTTTGTTTTCTGATCACTTCGACAGCCCCGCAATGCTTTTCATCCGGCGAAGCCTCTTTTTCTCCAAAGCCACACAGTCTGAGGGCTTAAGGCCCCGGGATTCTTCATCATGATACCAGCCTTCCGGACACCGGGGCTCCGTGATGACCTTACCGAGACGTTTCACTGTCAGACAGCGGTCGTTCTGTTCCTGATAGACCTTTTCCAATACCTTCAGGATCTCCTCTGCATTTTCAAGACACTGATCGGAGAAGACATAGAAGCGCTCCATCATGGTCTGTTTCAGGAAACGGGGCATCCGATAAGGCAGGATCGGATTGATGGAAGCCAGCACCGGGCCTTCTTTCCCGGAGGCATCCGCCGTTTCAATGCTGTCCCCGCCGATAAAGGGATAAAGGTCCGCTTCCACGAACCAGGCCCGGATATCCTTCAGGTTGTAAATGCCCTCCACATCAAGGCCGAAGGGCAGCGCCGTTTCACGTCCGCGATGGGTCAGAACACCTACCAGCATTTTCTTAAGGGGCACATTTTCCTCATCGATGTAGGGCTTGATGTTGGCAAAACGATGGCCCCGATCGAAAAGATCATCGATCAGGATAACCGGCCGGCGGAAGGACCGAATGGCCCGCATCTGGGACCGGATATCGGAAAAATACGGGAACTCCCGGATTTCAAAATGCTCCAGGGCCGCATCATAAAACTTCTCCACATTAAGATCCTTGGTGACACACCGCGGAATCCGGAGACCGTTCATCAAGCGTCCAAAGGGCACACACATGTTGGGACCCGGCGTATTACGGCCGCTGATCTCGGCATGGCCATTTTCTTCAAGGATCCGCCGGATGAGATGACCGTTCATGACGTCAGCCTCCGGTGAGAATACCAGGAAACCTGGGTAGAGATCTGCCATGGTGCGCTGCAGCGCCTCGTGACATTTCCGTAAAGTCCGCCGCACCTCCGGGTCCTCGCTGAAGGGAGCCTTAAGATACGCCGCGGCATTGGCAAAGAGCAGCAAGGGCTTTCTGAGCAGCACGCCCATGTAGGGCTTCTCACCGCCAAGATCCACAAAGCCCTGACGTCTTAAAATATCCCGATCGGCTTCCTGCGGCAAGGTGATGACCGCCCGGCAACCCTTTTCGATGGCCGCCGCGAAGAACTCCGTCAACACTGTCTGCCGATGGTCGACACCATCCTTCTCGCTCATGCCGCGAAGGGCCGTGATCACCAGCACGTTATCATGCACATGCTTCCGCTCGCCCCGATCCTCCGGCAACAGGTACATCTTCTCCTCCTCCAGCGGACGGCGATAGGTGATGATGCCCAGCACGCAGCTGTCGCTCTCCCGGCGGACCGCCACAGAGCGGCGACCTGAGGCCACGTCATTTTCCCGCAGGACCGTCAGAATCTCGCTTTTCAGGACCGGCTTGTAGACCGGTTCCCCCACATAAAGGGTATGGGCATTGATGAAATTCCGCGCGCTGCGGTCCACAAGGCCTGAGATTTCGCGATCACGGTCGATGTTGTCACGGATCATGGTGGAGCTGACGGCCTCGAATTGCTTCGGCAGTGAAAGGCACTCCACCCGTCCGGAAATGATGGACCGGTAATACTCTTCTCTCTCGCCCACGGTCATATCGCCCCCCACCGGCCGGTGGAAAATGAGGTGATTGAGAGTCTTCACCGTGTCCTCACCCTCCTGACGATAGGCGGAGGCGTGCTCCACCACATCAGAGCCCATGGTGATGGCCAGATTCTTACCGGCAAACACGCTCTTTAAGCGCTTGATGTCCAGCGGATTGGCGATGTTCACAGAGATGCTTTCCGGGAAAAGATATACCCCGGGCATAGCCGCCGTTGACATGCTGATAATGCGGCGGCGGATCCGATTAGGCTGGGCATTCTTTGACCAGGAAAATTCATCCACACCGATGTAGACCTCGCAGCCCCGTTCGCGGATGAGCTCCACGATGGCCTTATGGCTCACCGTGAATGGGTCAAAGGTGCCGGGATAAAAGACCACCCGGTTATTAACCGGCAGCATCCGGGCCGTTTCCTCGAAGCGGTCCGTAAAAAGGCGGTACATAAACTTCCACAGCGCCGCCTTGGTGTATTCCAGGAAATGGAACCGGCTGTTCTCAGTCCGGTCCTCTTCATCCGACAGATAGTGGTAAATCTTCTTATACATATCGCAGAAAAGCGGCAGCTTCTGCTCATCTGTCAGGTTCGTGTTATAGAAAATGTCATGGGCCGTCTCATAAAAGGCTTCGCAGCGGATCTCCTCCCGGTAATCCGCCATGCCCTTATAAAGAAGCCCCTCCAGCTGTTGAATCTCCTCTTTTTGAATATCATGGCCGAAGCGTAGCACCACATCCAGCATAACACCCACGGTGCGCAGGATACTGCAGACGATCCGGGGCATGGGGCTGTCCAACAAAATGGCGCAGCGCCGCAGCAGCTCCTTCCGGTTTTCGTAGGACAGGTACACAAAGATGCCACCCAGATAATTGGGCATATAAGCCACGGAGGAATCAGCGCCATTTTCGAGGCCTTTGATCATTTCCAAAGCGATCTCGTAGCGCTCCGGTTCGCCCATAGCCCCCATCAGGGCCACCAGACTGCTCCCGGCCTTGTGGCGGATAACGATGCGATCCTCAACCTGCAGCAAATGCACCAGATGCACGGCATACTTAAAGGCATCGTGATAAAGGCCCGCTTCAAAACCCCGGTTCAGCATATCGATGTGCACCAGTTTGAAGATCCAGGGGGTGTCCGACATCTGATTATCTGTGACAATGGCGCTGATATCCGTCTGACCGATGAGTGCCAGGATCGCTTCGTCTGAGGCAGACCCATTTTCGACATCGACAAAGTGAGCCTTAAGGAACCTGATGGCTGGACGGGTCTCATGAAGCGCCGCCAGCCGTTCCCGGAACTGCTCCGTGAAACGTTCGGGCATTGGCCAGCCGTATTTCCGCCAGATGGTGAGGAACCGCAGGGTTGCGGCCACAATCTCATCGTCTTCGGATTCCAGACTTTTTAGGGCGAAAGTCTCCAGCACCCGGCGATCGTCCGGGGTGCACAGGTCCCAGGGGATCACGGAGGCATTTTCCATCAGGATAAACCAGTGAAGGTTGTCCCGCACCCGCCCCTTATAATGGGTCACCACATGGTGAACGGCGGTGCTGCGCTGGTTGTCCGGCAGCTCATCAAGGAGTGATGCCAGTACGGTCTTCAGAGTGAAGCCCAGCCACCGTCTGTGGCGATAGGTGGTCTTGTAGTCGGGGGTCAGCACCCGGGCCAGCACCCGTTTCCAGACACGGATCCATTCATTCACCGCCACGATGGGCGAGGCCTGGGCGGGCAATTCCTTCGTAAATGGGGCATCGAAATGCGCGATGATCCGGCCCAGGATCCCCGCGGCCTGGCGACGGATGTCACCGTCCCGGTGAGCCAGCATTTCGCAGAGGAACCGAACAGCGGCATTTTTCTGGGCCGCCGTCAGGTAGGTGGAATAATTGTCGATAATAGAAAGGGAAATGCGCAGAAACCTGGGATTGAAAGGCGCATCATTTTCATCCGGCAAGGCGGTGACGGCATTCGGTGCATCCAGGGCATGCATGACACGCAGATTGGCTTCCGTGGCCTCAAAACCGATGCGGCGCAGCAAGGCCCGCCCCTCCAGAAAGGCCTTATCCGCCACACTTTCCGCCGGGCCCGGTTCGGAAACAAGGTCCGTGGAAATACCCAGGCTCACCAGGTAATCCTCGAAGGTTTTGAGCTTCCGATAAACCTTCTCGTAGCGCATTTTCTTGGCGTCATCCACGTTGTCCAGCTTATTTAAAATGACGTCGTAGGCATCCTTCAGCGAACTGAATATCACCACTTCTTTCCCGTCCACCCGGGTACTCTTCACGCGGAAATCGGCGTAAATGAGCAGCAGGTTCTCCAGGGACAGGTTGTCGAACTCAAGGTCCCAGGTGGAATGGTTGGCGGCAATGTGGCCAAAGTAATCCAGATGGAACCGGGAGGCAAAGACAGCTGTGTAATAATAATGGAGGTAAGGCACCCGGCCCGCTTCCTGGCGGGTGCACCCGAATTTGCCGATATCATGCAAGATCGCTGCCGCGGAAACGGTGCTCAAATCGATGGGCAGATTGGTTTTGGCGATCTGGCGGGCCATGTACATGGACACGTGATGGACCCCGGCGATGTGGCCCAGGGTGTCAAAGGGTGTGCATTCCACCGATAAACGAAAAAAGACGAGGAAGTACTGATCCTGCAGACAGCGCATAAAGACTTTGTATTCGTCTGAATGGCGGTCTTTCACCAGTTCTTCTCTCGTCAGCAATTGGAAATGACGACAACGGTCAAAGGGCATCGTCTGGAACTCATATTCCAGATGCTCAGTCATAAAAGCTGCCATGACTTCGGCAGCTAATTTTTCATTTTCAGTCCCGACAAAGGAAAAATTGTCCGGAAAGTAACGTGCTTTCAGCACATCAAAAGTGAGCATCATCCACTGATCCGCACTTTTGCTGGTACCACTGAACAGATTGAGATTTTCGCTGCACATGGCAGCAATGCCCCGGCAGGTGACCATCCCCTCCCTGGGCGGATACATATCAAGAAGCTTTGCAGCTATTCTCTGTGCTCGTTCGTTCATAGGACTCCCCGTGACCCTTGCTCAAGGCTTTGCGGCTTTGAAACAGGGGCAAAATTGTTATGGTTCAAAGATTTGGCAGACAGCGGCACGAGCAATCACCCCGTCACCGGACAAGGTGCCGCAGCTACGTCGTTGTCTGTGCCTTTGTATCGCCTGCCTGATCCCGACAACTGTCCGCCGGTGTCTTGTGGCCGTGTCAGACGTCGGCCAGAATGTCTTTCACAAAACTGTGCTGACCGTTCTCCGATCGGTAAACCCGCACCTCACAGTTCTTGGGCTTCGGCCGCCATTTGATGCCGTTGGACCGATCCTCCAGATATCCGCAGATGCCCCGGATCACACCGCCGTGGCAGACGATCAGGACATTGTCGTAATCCTTATCTTCCAGTTCCTTCAAAAATGAGGTGGTGCGGGCCCTCATGGATGCGACACTCTCCACCGTTTTCGGGGCCGGAAAAAGCTCCGGCAGGACCCAGTAAAGGGTCATGGCCGGGCCCATGCCCGTGTAGGGCCGGCCCTCATAGCGGCCGAAATCCATCTCGATAATGCGCTCGTCCACCTGAATGGATTCCCGGGGCACGTTGCCCACGATGGTGGCGGTGGTGATGGCCCGGTCTAAAGGACTGGCATAAACCGCATCAAAGGTCACCTCGCCGATGCGGGACCGGACGGCCCGGGCCTGCTCGAGGCCCCGGGCGTTCAACGGGTGATCGCTGATGCCCTGCATAAGATGGGATTTGTTCAGATCCGTCTGACCGTGACGGGTGACCCAGATGTTCATACTCTTCTCCTAGTTGATAAAAAGTTTGATCCGCGCGGTTTATGGCTCTACCCATTATTCGCAACCGGCTTCGCCGCTTGCTCATAAGCAATTGACGACTGCGTCGTCCACACATCATCACTGCGTTCCGCTGTGACAGAAAAATCCCGTTCCGGGATTTTTCTGAATCACTTATAGTAAGCATCCACACCATTGGCAAGGCCTTGGACGATGGCGGCCTGGCCGGCGGCGGAGGCCATGTAGATATCGTCTGTGGGGTTGGACATGAAGCCCATTTCCACAATGGTGACGGGCATGGTGGCCCAGTTGATGCCGGTCATGTCATCGCCGGTGAGGATCCCTTTGTTGGGCATGCCGGTGGCGGCGCACTGATGCTGGATGAGCAGTGAGGCCAGGCGCTGGCTGCCCGCGATGACGGACTGGCTTAAGTAGCGGTTACTGCCGGAGGGCTGATACATCATGACACCCCGGACACTGGAGTTGCTTGAGCTGTTGGCATGGATACGGATGAAGATATCCGCTCCTGCGGCGGTGGCCATCTGGGCGCGCTGGGCGTTACTCAGATCCACGTTATGGGTGCTGCGCACCATATAAACATCGTAGCCCCGTCTTTGCAGCTCTGCCTGCAGCTGCAGTGACACCTGCAGATTCAGGACATATTCGTTGAGACCGGACCATTTTCCGTAGGTACCGGAGGTGACCTTCTGCTTCATCACCGATGAGCCGGGACCGTTGGGCTCCTTGCCGCTGTTGGCATGGGCCTGATGACCGGCGTCGATGGCCACCAGTTTTCTCTTCACCGGCAGAGGCTTGGTGGGCGCCAGGGTGAAGGCCTGAGCCTCAGAGCCGTTATTTTTGTAAATCTGAAGATTGCTGTTATTGGCGATCCGACCGTCCGCCACATCCATCATTTTCCCGAGACCGGACTCGATGCGGTAACGACTGCCGTCCTTGACAAAGCGCCATTTCTGAGCCGCGGAGCCGTTGGGCTTATACTGCTGAATGTTGGTGCGGTTGGCAGATGACCCGCCGGCCACATCCAGCACCTTTTCTGAATTCACATTGGCGACGGTGTAATAGCCGTTCCCCTGGTAGGCCAGGCGGAATTTCTGAGCGTTGCTGTTGTTGCTCTTGTGGATCCGCACATTGGCCCGATTTTCACGGGAAGCACTGTCCACGTCAAGCACCAGGCTTTCATTGGCCGCGGCTGAGATGGTGAACACACCATCCGGCAGTGTCCGATCCGCATCCAGCCGCTCAAAGCTGAATTTCTGATAACGCTCCGCTTCGCCGGAGAGCTTACCGGCAATGCAAAGATCGGAGGCTGCACCTGTCTGACGGTTTTGCCGTGTCAGATAGTAGCGATTGTCCTTCACCGACCGGAGGCTGTAGGTGCCGTCGTCATTGGCCACGACCTGCCATTTCTGAGCCGGTGTGTTGTTGGGAGTGTACTGCTGAAGCTTTGTGCCCTCGGCCATGGTGCCGCCGGCCACATCCAGCGCCAGATGGGATGAAGTGGCGGCCAGCATGGTGCCGCCGATCACATCGTACACCACAAATTTCTGATGAGCGCCGCTGACGGTGCCCTCAAGACGGACCGCGGCCTTCGTATCCTTGGAAGCCCCGGCCACTGTCACCACGTAGCCCTCATCATCGGCGGCGTGAAGCATGTAGCTGCCGCCCTTGAGGGACTCAGCCCCGGCGATAATGAGCGAGATCATCTGAGCCTCATCAAGGCCATTTTCATTTTCCCGAACGGCCTGGGTTTTCACTTCCTGACCGTAGGCCAGGGGGTCCGGCGCGATGCATAACGGGACATAAGAAGTGAGGCAGATGATGCTGTCCCCGCTCACACGGAGATAAAACTCCTGAGCCGCTGTCTGGTTGCGGCGGTGCTGCTTCACCGTCACCCCCGCTGTCTCCGCCTGATTGGCGATATCCAGTGACCGGCCGGAAGCATAATTCACAATGCTGTAGCGGCCGTTCCCCTTGGGGGTGATGACAAACTTCTGGCTCATGCTGCCGTTGTAGCGTTCCATTTTCACGGCAAGATCAGCGGTGCCGCCACCGGGAATGCCCCAGATATTAAAAGAAGGCACGGCTGTGCTGATGTTGTAAATGCCCGCCGGCACCTGCGCATCCGGATAGGCCTCAAGCAATTCCTCAAGGCTTCGACTTGTTGTCTGAAATGCCTCTTCTTCCGTGAGAAGTGCCGCATCGTCAGCCTCCAACAGCTCTTCCTCTTCACCAAGGAGCCCGCCGGAAATAGCTTCGTCCAGGTCCTCCAGGGTGATGTCTGTGATAAGACCACCGGAGCCCTCCGCCAGATCCTCAAGATCCTCGAGGGCGCTGTCTTCGGCAGTGTTGTTGTCGCCCTCAAGTGTGCCGGTGCCGGTCAAAGTACCGCCGGGTATCTCAGAACCGGTGCCGGTCGAAACATCGGGTGTCTCCGCACCTGTTCCGGCCAGGCCATCACCGGGCATCTCAGCGCCGGCGGACTCACCGTCGACCGTCACAACCGAAGCGCCTGAAGGTGCGCCATTTTCTAAGGAAGGATCCAGAGGCTCGGCCAGTGCCGGGACACTCAAAAGCCCCAGCATCAGGGAAGCTGTCAGGATTGTCGATAACCATTTTTTCATAAAAATGAGGCTCCTTATCTCGAAACTGCACGGCCGGGCCGTGCGTGTGTTTGCGAAAAACCGTCTGTGTTGCCGGAAATATCAAAGTCCGGCCAGGAAGGTCAGGAAGAACCGGCCCATTTCCTCGAGGGCTTCAATCCGGATCTTCTCATCGATGCCGTGGGCCGTGGCAGTTTCCTCCCGGGTCATGACCATGGGGGTGAATTTGTACACCCGGTCGCAGATCTCGTGCCACACACGGGAGTCCGTGCCGCCGTTCATGGTGTAAGGCACAGTGATGGTGCCGGGCCAGACCGTGGCCACCGTCTTTTCAAGATGGGTCCAGGGCTCCCCGTCCGCCCGGGATACCGGGGAGGGATTGCTGCCGGACACATAGGTAAATTCTGCGCCCCAGCGGGCTGTGATCCTGGCCATACGGGCAGTGGCGGATTCAATGGTGTCGCCCCGCAGAAGCCGCAGATTGATGCCGGCCTCCGCCTCTTTGGGCAGAATGTTGTAGGACTCGGAGCCCTGCAGCATGGTCACCGCCGCCGTGGTCCGCACCATGGCATTAAAGGTGCCGCCAAGGTAAGACGCCAGCAGCGCCACCGGCAGGCGATAGAGGTTCACATGACGGAACAAAAAGCCGATAAGCCCGCCCCGCTGGCGGCCGACGGCCTGAAACATCATCACATTGGCATCCGTGAGCCGTGGCCCGAAGGGATGCTTTTCAAGCGCCGCACAGGCGGCGGCCAGTTTCCCCGCGGCGGTATGCTTCGGCGGCACAGAGGCATGCCCCTGACGGCCCTTGACCGTCATTTTCATGTTGACAACACCCTTCTCCGCAACCCCGACCATCGCCGCAGCCTTGTTGACGCCGGGAATCCCATTTTCGAAAATGGCACCGCCCTCGTCCAGCACGAATTCGGGGCGGACCCCCTTGTCCTTGAGGTACTGCATGATCTCTTCCGCTGCCGGGCCTTCGATCTCCTCCTCCCCCGAAAATGCCAGGTAGAGGGTGTGCTCAAAGGTTTTGCCCTGAGCCAGATGCTCTTCCAGCGCTTCGAAAATGCAGCAGAAGGAGCTCTTGGTGTCGAGAGTCCCCCGACCAAAGACCATGCCGTCACCGATGCGGCCCGAAAATGGTTCATCGGACCAATCCTCCCGCACGGCGGGCACCACATCGTAGTGGGCCATCAGCACGCAGGAGCGGCTGCCACCGGGCAGGGTGTAAAGGAGGCCCCGCTGCCCGATGCGGGTGAGGGTCGTCTTCTCGTGGACCAACGGATAGGTCTTTTTGAGGTAGGCGATGAGCGCCTCAAAGATACTCTGATCCTCCAGGGAGCGGTCAAAGTAGGTCACAGTCTCAAATTGAATGATCTCACTCAGATGCTGACACAGCGTCTCTTTCTTCATATTGTCCCTCCGACCGTTCCGGGGTAAAGGGTCCCAGAAGGGCCATGGTGTCTTCGTCGATAAAGGCGGCCATATCCGCCGGCAGGGAGGCCCGGATCGTCACCGGGACACCGGTATAAAGCTGTTCAAAACGGCTCTCCCAGCAATGGAGCGCCGCCCGGTCCATCCGCGTGGTGTTGCCGTAGAGGGTATCTCCCAGCAGCGGGTGGCCGGCGTTTGATAAATGCACCCGGATCTGATGGGTGCGACCGGTTTCGATGTTGACCCGCACCAGGGCATAATCGGCGTACTGCTTCAGCACCCGCACATGGGTCAGGGCCCGGTCACCGTCGGGGCGGACCATGCGGAGAAGCTTCTCCCCGTCCACCCGGCCGATGGGGCCGTCGAAATCGTAAGTCTCATGTTCGAAAATGCCCTCCGCCAGCGCCAGATACGTTTTCTCGGACCGACCCATTTCCGCCTCCTTCATCATCAGGCTCACGGAGCTGCGGGTCTTGCCGTATAAAATGACCCCGGAGGTTTCCATATCGAGGCGGCCGATGGTGCGGCTGTCGTGATGACGGCCACAGCGTTCGTAATAGCCGGCCACGTAATTCCCCAGGGAATCGGCGTAATGGCCGTGGGAGGGATGCACCACGATGCCCGCGGGCTTGTTGAGGGCCAGCAGGTCCTCATCCTCGTAAAGAATCTGAAGGGGGCCGTTCCGTGGCACGGTCCGGCCGGCGGGTTCATCCTCAATGCGGATCACCAGCTCGTCTCCTTCCGATGTGACGGTAGAGACAAAGACCCGGGTGCCGTTTAAGCGGATGCCGTCCTTTCGGTACTTGGCCCGGCTGATATCGTGGTCCACCAGGCCGAAGGTTTTCTTGATGACCTGGCGGATGGTGAGCCCCGCCGTCGAGGCATCGATGCGGCAGGATAATTCTCTGTAATCGCTCATGTCATTATTAATGGTGGAACAGACGGATGCCTGTGAAGCACATCACCATGTTGTGGGCATTGCAGGCGTCGATAACCACGTCGTCTCTTAAGGAGCCGCCGGGCTGTACCACGTAGGACACGCCGCTGGCTGCACCGCGCTCAATGTTATCGGAGAAGGGGAAGAAGGCATCGGAGCCCAGGGTCACACCGGTGGCATGAGCGGCCAGGTAAGCCTTCTTTTCTTCTTCTGTGAAGCGTTCCGGCCGTGTTTTGAAATACTGCTGCCATTTGCCTTCAGCCAGCACTTCGTCATCATCGGCGGACAGATACAGGTCGATCACGTTATTCTTGTCCGGGCGCTTCAGGCCGTCGGCAAATTCAAGGTTCAGCACCTTGTCGCTCTGACGGAGCCACCACAGATCAGCCTTGGAAGCGGCCAGGCGTGTGCAGTGAATACGGGACTGCTGACCGGCCCCCACACCGATGGTCTGGCCGTCGATGGCAAAGCACACGGAATTGGACTGGGTGTATTTCAGGGTGATGAGGGACACGATCATATCCCGGATCACCTCGTCGGTGAGGGCCTTATTCTCTGTCACCACATTGGCAAAGGTTTCCGGTGTGATGGCCAGCTCATTTCTGCCCTGCTCGAAGGTGATGCCGAATACCGTCTTGTGTTCCAGCGGAGCCGGTTTGTAAGACGGATCCATTTCAATAATGTTATACTTCCCGCCCTTCTTGGCTGACAGGATCTTGAAGGCCTCCGGTGTATAACCCGGGGCGATGACGCCGTCGGATACCTCACGGGACAGGATGCGGGCTGTGGTCTCGTCGCACACATCGGACAGAGCCGCAAAATCACCGAAGGAGGACATGCGGTCTGTGCCGCGGGCCCGGGCATAAGCCAGCGCCAGGGGGCTGTCGTCAAGGCCGGGGATGTCGTCCACGAAGCAGGATTTCTTCAGAGCCTCGGACATGGGGCGCCCCAGAGCGGCGGATGTGGGGGACACGTGCTTAAATGATGCGGCGGCTGCCTCACCGGTGGCGGCTTTGAGCTCGCTCACCAGCTGCCAGGCATTCAGAGCATCTAAGAAATTGATATATCCGGGACGGCCGTTTAAGATCTTCACCGGCAGCTCAGCTCCATTTTCCATATAAATGCGGGCCGGTGTCTGGTTCGGGTTGCAGCCGTATTTTAATTCGTATGCGTTCATATTTTTCTTCTCCTTGCACATATAAATAGACTGTTTTATCATACCACAAAATGGCTTTTGACGGAAAAATGATTTGCTGAATGGGCTGTCTTTTGATAGCATGAGGTGGTGGGCTTTGATGGCCCATTTTCGAGAATAATCCATTGTTGCGAGGCTCGATCTATGAGAACGAAAACGTCTTTTAACCGACTGAAAATGGTCACCGACAACCACGGCGGCGAGCTGGTCAGTGTCATTTTCAACGATCATGAATATCTGTGGCAGGGGGATCCGACTTACTGGGCCGGCCAGGCGCCGATCCTCTTTCCCATCGTGGGGGCGCTGCCCGGCGGTGAGCTGATGGCCGCGGCCGGTCCGTGCCGCATGGGGCGCCACGGCATCGTGCAGAAACGGGATTTCCGGCTGTACGAGAAGACACCCATTTCCGATACCTATGAATTTGTGGCGGACGAGGAGTCCAAGGCGGCCTATCCCTACGATTTCCGCCTGCTGGTCAAGTACATCATCATCAGCGGCAATGCCATCGAAACCCGTTTTTATGTGGAAAATACCGGCGATGTGGATCTGCCCTTTGTGCTGGGCGGTCACCCGGCTTTCAACCTGCCGCTGGGTGGCGATGACTGCGATTTTTCGGATTACTATCTCAAATTCAAAAGTCCCATGACCGCCGATACCATGCGTCTTGACGAAAATGGCATTTTCAAAGCCGATGAGACGGTGCGGGTCCTGGATAACAGCGACCGGCTCCCCCTCTCCCACGCGCTTTTCGAAAATGATGCGCTGTGCCTGTCTAACGTGCCGAAGTTCTCCGTCACCCTCATGAGCGACAAGTCTTCCCACGGCATCACCATGGATTTTGAGGAAATGCCTTATCTCGGGGTCTGGTCCGCCAAGGGCGACGCCCCCTTCGTGGCCCTGGAACCCTGGCTGGGCCACAGCTCCACCACCGCCGATGACGGCGTGTTCGAGCATAAAGCCGGGATGATCATGCTCAAACCCGGCGATGCCCGCAGTTTTTCATTTACCATGACATTCTTTTGAATTTTCATGCATCGGAATCCGGGCTGAAGCCCTGTTCCGATGCCAAAATATCGGCTTAAAAATTCGGCGGCATCGGGTTCGAGAATCGCAATGATTCTCGATGCATTATATTTCTAATTTAACAAATATCGGGCATCGGAGTTCTCCATCTAAGGAGATTCCGATGCCCGATTCAATTCATCTCACAATATGCCGTATCCGTGCAATAATCATGCCACCCAGAAGCCCAATAGCAAGCCCTGCCACGCACCCGGTCACCAAGAGCACCGGGAGGTAATACACGATAGCTGTATTCTCCGCCACCAGGATAGCCGTAATAAGCTGACCAATATTGAAGGCCACGCCACCCAGCGCACTGACGGCAAAACAGGAAAACCGATCACTCCGTTTGGCAAGCCCCATCACCAGAAGGCTGAGCACACCGCCCGTCAGGGAATACATCAGACTGAAAAGATTCCCAAATGTAAAAGCAATCAGCAGCATCCGCACCAATGAAATAACGCAGGCCGCTTTGATGTCCAGCAAATACAGGGCTGTCACCACCATAAGGTTCGCCAGCCCCAGCTTCATCCCCGGCACAAAAAATGGCACCGGGATAAGGCTTTCAATATAGCTTAAGATAAAGGCCAACGCGATGAGCAGGCCCATCAATGCCAGTTGATGTGTTTTCCGATTCATGAAGCCACCGCATCGAAGGATCCTGACCGACCTTCTGTGATCTCGATCACGAGACCATGAGGCAGGCACACGATCATTTCGCCTTTCCGACTGATTGAGGGCTGATGCACACACAACTTGTCCGGGCAATCCGCATCCGTCACCGTGGCTTTGCCGCCGTTGATGGAGAGGTGGTTTACATCACCCCCATCTGTCACAATATCTACCTCCAGCGGTTCATCCAGATGATACGTCCCCATCACCTCACCGCGGACGGTCACGGTTACCACACCGCCCTCCGGTGCGGCAATCCGAAACACCAGGAACAGCACCAGGGCCGCTGCCAGAATAACGGCGCCGACCACCAGATCCGCCCGTCTAAGTTTAAATAACTTGTCTTCTTGTGTCATATCAACAAAACCTCTGTATCATGACCTTCTCCCGTTGAGCCGAAGCCCTTCTTGTGCGAAAATGTTGATGTCGCCGTCGCGCCCTAACCACAACGACTCGGTATAGGATCGCGCGTATACACACCATCCACAAACCATCTGAGAGAAACATGATTGTTCCAGATTCTATCAAACTTATGAATAACAAAATCCGTTCCCATTGTACCACAGTCCTCACCGGGATATGTGCTCTCTTTTTGTGCCTGACCGCTCTTATGAATCTCACCGGCTGCGGCCACGCGAAAATCGACAAAATATCCGCCACGGACCTGTGCTTCGACACCATCATTTCCGTGACGCTCTACGGCACACCCGACGAGGAAGCGGGCCTCAAGGCGCTCCTTGATGAGTGCATGGCCCTTTGCCGCGGGTACGACACCCTTTGGAACTGCCGCAGCGAAGACAGCGAAATCTACGCCATCAATCATCGCGCCCCCGGCACCAAAAGCATGACGGTGTCCCCCGAGACCGCTGACATTCTGGCGAAAGCCCTCCATTTTTGCGAGCTCTCCGACGGTGTTTTCGACATCACCATCGCGCCTCTGTCCACCCTCTGGGATTTCACGGCGGACAACCCCCGCGTCCCTTCCGAGAATGCTATTTCCGAGGCGCTTTCCGCTGTGGACTACCGCCAGATCGCGCTGGACGGCACGACACTCATTTTCGAAAATGACACTGCCTGCATCGATCTTGGCGGCATCGCCAAGGGCTACATCGCCGATCAGCTCAAGGCATTTCTTAAGGAAAATGGCCAGACTTCCGGCTACATCAATCTCGGCGGCAACATCCTCACCCTGGGGTCCAAGCCGGACGGCGAGGCTTATGTCATCGGCGTGCAGGATCCGACCGGCCGCGAGGGCGATGCGGCCTTTGGCCTCTCGGTGCGCGACGGATCGGTGGTCACCTCAGGCACCTACGAGCGGAGTTTCGAGGAAAATGGCCGGCTCTACCACCACATTCTGGACACCGCCACCGGTTATCCCATCGAAAATGGGGTGGCTTCCTGCACCGTGCTTTCTCGCAGCAGCGCTGACGGTGATGCCCTCAGCACCATCCTCTTCGCCCTCGGCCCCGAAAATGGCCAAGCGATCCTCGAAACCCTGCCCGACATCGAAGCCATCTGGATTCTTGATGATGGCACCACCGTCGAAAGCGACGGTGCCGGTGCGTTCGTCAAATAAGTCCCTACGTAAGTCCCTGAAATAGTTACCTGCAAGAGCCTAAGCTTGCTTATTCATAGAATCATGCCTTCGCCGACCCGTCCCGGGTCGGCTCTTTTTTGTCATCTTCCCAGAAATCGCCCATTCTTGCCCTCCATCAGGGAACTTCCGCCGCCAGAGCGCCGCCGGTTTCCTGGATATGACCCATTCTTGCCCTCCATCAGGGAACTTCCCCCGCCAAAAAAGTCTCCCAGCACTGACAGACTCGATTTTTGCACTCCAGCAGTGTACTTTTTAAGAGGAAAAAGCGGTGTCGGACACCGCATATTGTTTCTACCACCATGTAGAGGTGCTCTTTGAAGACCTTTACGCTTGAAAATGACACCGCATTCTTGCTTTCGACGCCCCCAGCAGGGTCGACGCTTTTTTTCAGTGGCCAAATCTACACCTCTGAAGCTTCATTTGTGAGGGCCCCGGTGTCATCGGGCGACTCGTCAGCGTTTCTCGGACCTCAACAGCACCTATCTTGCTTTTTTTCTCGCCCACCGGTGCCCGCGCACGCGGGCCGAAAGATTCGCCAGCGCCTTTCACGCCTTCACAGCACCTATCTTGCTTTTTTTCACGCCCACCGGTGCCCGCGCATGCGGGCCGGGCGACTCACCATCGCCTCTCACGCCCTCAACAGCACCTATCTTGCTCTTTTGCTCGCCCACCGGTGCCCGCGCACGCGGGCCGAAAGATTCGCCAGCGCCTTTCACGCCTTCACAGCACCTATCTTGCTTTTTTTCACGCCCACCGGTGCCCGCGCATGCGGGCCGGGCGACTCACCATCGCCTCTCACGCCCTCAACAGCACCTATCTTGCTTTTTTTCACGCTCACCGGTGCACGCGCACGCGGGCCGAAAGATTCGCTAGCGCCTTTCACGCCTTCACAGCACCTATCTTGCTTTTTTTCATGCCCACCGGTGCCCGCGCACGCGGGCCGAAAGATTCGCCATCATCATGCGATGCGCAGGCACAAAAAATCGGCCCCGCGGGGCCGATTTTCAAATCATCATAAATCAAATATAAGTGAGCAAGACCAGTTGCGCAAAAACACTTGAGCATGAACCAGCAAGCCGATCGGTCTTGGCCCAAAGCCTTACCCAATAATCTTCACCGGGCACTTCTCGGCGCACTTGCCGCAGCCGATGCACAGTTCCTGGTTGATGTAAGCCAGGTTGTCTGTCAGGGTGATGGCGCTCTGCTCACAATTCTTAGCGCAAAGACCGCAGCCGATACAGCCGGCACGGCAGACCGCCTTGACGGCCTTGCCCTTGTCATGAGAGCTGCATCTGACTCTGTACTGAGCGGATACCGGCACCAGTTCGATGAGGTGCCGCGGACAGTTGTTGAGACACTTGCCGCAGGCCTTGCACTTGTCCGGATCCACGGCGGCACGGCCGTTCTGGATACGGATCGC
Organism: Lachnospiraceae bacterium; assembly: GCA_030526195.1. Taxonomy (GTDB): domain Bacteria; phylum Bacillota; class Clostridia; order Lachnospirales; family Lachnospiraceae; genus Chordicoccus. The sequence continues at coordinate 11,158 of JAUNDG010000010.1, read as the reverse complement.
ATCGAAGGGACAAACCGCCACACATGAGCCATAGCCCATGCAGCCGTACTGGCAGCCCTTTTCGCCGGAGCCTGTGGCCACCAGCATCTGCCAGCAGTCCATATTGCCATAGTAGTGATACTGGAAGCTTGTCTTGTCGCAAGTACCGGAGCACTTCACGAAAGCCACCATTCTTTCGCCGGAGGGAGCCGCCACACCCATGATGTCGCTGATGGCTCCTGCCACCGGAGAGCCGCCCACCGGGCAGCCGTCAACCGGAGCCTCGCCCTTGGCGATGGCTTCCGCCAGACCGTCACAGCCGGGGAAACCGCAGCCGCCGCAGTTGTTGCCGGGCAGACAGTTACGCACAGCCACCACCTTCTCGTCTACTTTTACGTAGAACACCTTGCCGGCGATGGTCAGCAAAATACCGATAATAAGACCGACGCCGCCGATGAAAGCCGCAGCCGTTAAAATTGCTGTCAAATTCATACGCGCCTCCTTATTAAATGATGCCGCTAAAGCCGCAGAATGCCATAGCCATCAGACCGGCGGACACCAGCACGATGGGTGACCCGCGGAAGGCTCTGGGAATCGGGCTGTACTCGATCCGTTCACGGATACCGGCCATGATCACGATGGCAAGGGTGAAACCAACAGCTGTGCCCACACCGTTCACCACGCTGGTGATGAAGTTGTAGCTCTTGCCGATGTTGTTAATGGCCACACCAAGCACCGCACAGTTGGTGGTGATCAGCGGCAGATACACACCCAGCGATTTATAAAGTGCCGGGCTGAACTTCTTCAGGAACATTTCCACCAGCTGTACCAGAGCGGCGATCAGCAGGATGAACACGATGGTCTGAAGATATTCAATATGGGCCATAGCCAGCAGCTGATAAACCGGCCATGTCAGAGCCGATGCCAGGGTGATAACGAAGATAACCGCAGCCCCCATGCCGGCAGCCGTTCCCACCTTACGGGAAACACCCAGGAACGGGCAAAGACCGAGGAACTGGCTCAGAACAACGTTATTGACAAGTGCGGCGCCAATGGCCACGAGCAGCAATGCTTTCATACCTGTCCCTCCTCTTCTAATAATTTGTCATGGTTGGCCAGGCAGTGGCTGTCCGTACAAGTGGAGCAGCTGCCACCGCAGCCGATGGTGGTCTCGGACTTCACGCCGTCCTCCGGCAGGCCCTTGAGTCTGTTCAGCACAGCTGTCAGAGCAGCCAGCACGAAGAAAGCACCCGGAGCCATAACAAAGATGGACACCGGTTCAAAAGCGGCGGGCATGATGCGGAAGTTGAAAATGGTGCCGCTGCCCAGCAGCTCACGGAAGATACCGATGGATGTGAGGCCCATGGTGAAACCAAGGCCCATGCCGATACCGTCAAAGAATGACAGATGCGGCGGGTTCTGGGAAGCATAGGATTCCGCTCTGCCCAGGATGATGCAGTTAACAACGATCAGCGGAATGTAGATACCCAGAGACTTATTGAGTGACGGCAGATACGCCTGCAGCAGCATCTGCACGATGGTTACCAAAGTGGCAACGATGACGATGTAAGCCGGAATACGGACACCGTCCGGGATGGCCTTTCTCAGAATAGAGATCACCAGATTAGAAAATGCCAGAACCGCCAGAGTCGTCAGACCCATGCCCAGAGCATTGATGGCGGAGGTGGTGGTGGCCAGTGTGGGACACATACCCAGCATCAGCACGAAGGTGGGATTCTCTTTAATAAGGCCGTTATAAAGACGTTCAATACAACCGCTCATATCAGTTCTCTCCTTCCACAATCTGTCTGGCCGCTGCCACTGCTGTGTTCACACCGTCTGTGACAGCTTTTGATGTGATGGTGGCACCACTTAAGGCATCGATCTCATACTCAGCCGATTTGCCCATCTTGGTCACCGCATAAGACTTCACATCATGACCCACATACTGGTCTCTGAACTCTTCCTTGGAAGCATTGGCCCCGAGGCCGGCACTTTCGTTAATGGTCAGCATTTCCACACCGCTGACCACGGCATCAGCATCAAGACCGATGATCATTTCAATATCGCCGCCGTAGCCGTCGTGAGACACGACCGTGATCACGAAACCGGCGGTCTGGCCGTCGCTGCCAAGACCCAGCTTGAAGTTGGTCATATCACAGGAAGCGCCTGAGGCGAAAGTCATTTTCCCATCAGAAAATGAGCCTTTGACGCCCGTCACGTCGTCGTTGAATTCAAAGTTGCCGAATTCTTCCACCGGCCACTCCTCAAATGAAGTGGCGCTGGGGCAGACGGCGATCGAAGCCGCTGTCTCATCGTCCACTTTTCTCTGGGCGATGGTATCAGCTGTCAGATCGTTAAAGAAGCCAAGGAGCAGACCGGCTGCCAATGTGATGATGAGCAGCATAATGGCATCGCGGCCCGCAAAACCACGTTTCTTATCATTTGCCATTTTTCTTCCCCTCCCTTCCGAACGGTACCGGCATGGTGATGCGCTCGATAAGCGGCACCAGCAGGTTGCCGAAGATGATGGCATAGGAAACACCTTCCTCTGCCGAACCGAAGAAACGGAAGATGCCGGTCAGAATGCCCAGCAGGATACCGAAGATAATCTGACCTTTGGCTGTGATGGGGCTTGTGACATAGTCGGTGGCCATAAAGAAGGCACCGAGAATGAGACCGCCGCCGCACAGCTGGGCCACCAGAAATTCCACATCGAAGCCGTGGCCGCCGAACAGCAGCACGAAAATGGCGAATGTGATGATATAGGTGGCCGGGATCCGCAGTGTGATCACGCGGCGGATCAGCAGATAAGCCGCACCGGCTAACAGAGCCAGGGCACAGGTTTCACCGATACAACCGGCGCCGGTACCCAGGATCATTTCCTTAAGCGGTACACTCTCACCGGCTGCCAGACGGGCCAGCGGTGTGGCCGTTGTCACGCCGTCAAAGTTGAAGTCGGTCATGATCCGGGCAAAGGAAATGAGCAGGAAAACTCGACCGCCCAGTGCCGGGTTCATGAAGTTGTGACCCAGACCGCCGAAAAGCATTTTCACCACGATGATGGCGAAGGCACTGCCCACCAGCGGAATGTAGAAGGGCACGGTGCCCGGCAGGTTCATGGCCAGCAACAGACCGGTCACGAAGGCACTGCCGTCATGCAGTGTGCTGGGCATGTGCAGGATTTTTTCGTAAATGAGTTCCGAGAGCATCGCACCGGCAATGGCCAGCACGGTGATCATGAAAGCCCGGCCACCGATGTAGTAAATGCCGATGGCCAGCGCCGGCAACAGGGACAGACTCACATCCCGCATGATGCCGGCCGTAGTCGTTGACTGACGGATATGGGGGGCCGCAGAAATATTAAACATTCTCATCAGGCATTGCCTCCCTTCTCTTTTTCGGCCTTGGCTTCCAGATTTTTCTGTTCATCCTTGGCCCGTCTTTCGTCCGCCGCCTTCTTGGCTTCGGCCGCTTTCTTCTTTTCAGCCTCAATTCGGCGTTCCAGTCTGACAAAGTTACGGGCATCCTTAAAGGCCTGTGTCAGGCGGCGCTTAGCCGGGCAGACATAGGTACAGGTGCCGCACTCGCAGCATTCCATGCCGTTGAGGTCCACGTAGCGATGGAAATCCTTGTGTTCGCAGGCGTCCATCATCTTGACCGGCACCAGATTTTCCGGGCAGGCCTCCACGCACCGACCGCAGCGGATGCAGGCGGTGGGTTCAAAATCGGCCACCTCGTCATGGGACAGAGCCAGAAGTGCCGAGGTGATCTTGGACACCGGCACCTCCAGAGAGAACATCGCCTGGCCCATCATCGGACCGCCGGACACCAGCTTCTCCGGTTCCTTATCAAAACCACCGGCTGCCTTGGCAATCTCGTCATAGGACATACCCATGGGCACCCGGAAGTTCTTCGGGTTGCGGATGGCATCGCCGGTCACGGTGACCACCTTGCTGATAAGCGGTCTGTGGAGACAGACAGCTTCGTAAATGGCGATCACAGTGGCCACGTTGTTCACGATGCAGCCCAGATGCGCCGGCAAAAGATCCACGTTCAGATCCCGGCCGGTGACCGCATGAATCAGGAAACGTTCACCACCCTGGGGATATTTTGTCTTCAGAGCCATGACTTCGATGTTGGCTTCATTTTTGCAAAGCTCTGTCAGTTTTTCGATACAATCCGGCTTGTTGTCCTCGATGGCGATGACACCCTTGGCCTTCGGGAACATTTTCAGGATCAGACGCAGACCCTCCAGGAGTTCCGGTCCCTTTTCCAGCATCAGACGATAGTCGGATGTCAGATAAGGCTCGCATTCGGCACCATTGACGATGATGTGATCAATGGCATCCATCTGCGGCGGCTTGAATTTGATAAACGCCGGGAAACCCGCACCGCCGAGACCGACGATACCGGCGCCCTGAACGGCCGCCATGATCTCTTCCACAGTGGCCTCTTCCACTGTGGTACGCAGTGCCATTTCCGGCACCTCTTCGTAGGCCCCGTCATTTTCGATGATGATGGCATCACCCACCCGGCCGTTTACTGTCAGATGCTTTTCGATGGCTTTGACATTTCCGGAAACACTGGCATGGATCGGGACAGACCGCTCGCCCCCGGCGATCAGCTGGCCCTTCAGAACCCGGTCGCCCACTGCCACAAGCGCTGTGGCCGGTGCGCCGATGTGCTGACTCAGCGGAAATACCAGTTCACTTCCCGGAAGCAGGTCCTCGATCGGACTGCCGGCGGACATAGCCTTGCCGTCATTCGGATGAACACCACCTCTAAAAGAACGATGTCTCATAATACCTCCGTACCTCTTCCTAACATGTGCCTGGGCACATGCATTTTTTTGTATGAATAGCGCATGACATTTTATCATGATTCGTCACTTTAAACAAGTGACACCAAAAAAAGAACACGATATCAAACAAAATTGATATCGTGTTCTTTGAGAAATACAAAATTGTATTGTTGCCCGAGAGAAACATTTTCGAAAATGGCATTCCTGCCGAATCCCACGATCTTCCGTTTCGACAACAGCGAATGATTCCCGCACATTTGTTGCGAAAATGGGATCCTTGGCCCCCACTCATGCATTTCGAAAATGGGCTTCCCGGCGATTTACATCCCCAGCAACCGGCTCACGATGATCCACACACCGTTGATGCCGATGAAAATGTTGACAATCTTGTTGAAGGTGGCTTTGTCGATCCGGCCAAAAACCCATGAGCCGGCCAGTGTGCCTGCGATGAGGCCCAGAACCCCGACCCCTATGACGCCCAGATGGGAAAAAGACAGATTACCCATGGCCAGCCGCGTCACAAAGGTCACGAAATTATTAATGAAGAAAAACATCTGGATCGTGGCCAGGTATTCCTTTTTGTCCTTGATGGCCGCCAGAAGATAAAGGGCCAATGCCGGTCCGCTCATGGCAAAGAGGCCGGTGAGCACACCGCAAATCACGCCCATAATGGTGCCGTTGAGAAGGGTCGGCTTAATGCTGACCTTGCCTGAAAAGACGAAGGCCCACACCGCCATGCCGATGAAGAGCACCCCCAGCAACATGTAAAGGATATCCTGGTCCAGTTTCCCGGACACCAGCGACGTGATGACGGTGATGATACCGGAGGGAATCAGGATCGCCAGCAGCACCCGCCAGCGGATCGACCGGCGATACCGGATCGCCAGGGAACAGGTGGCCAGGGTGCAAATGCCCATGTTGATGGCAATGCAGGTGCCATAAGGCAGCACCAAGGGCAGGAAAGCCATAATGACCGCTGCCATCCCGAAACCGATCATGGCCTGAATCGTCGCACCGGCGCCCACGGCCGCAAAGGCTATCGCGTAAGTCAACATCATGTTCTGCACCTCCTGATCATCGATACATCAAGTCACCCTCGCCCCTGCTAATGACTACCAGATTCTCTATCATCCGATGGCTGTCAGAATCACCTGGGCCGTATCCGCAGACACCGCTGCATAGGAACCGAAAATATTGAACCGATAATCGTCGCTGATCTCATCCCGATGCTCGCGGATGAGCTTGAGCACCGATTCCCCGGTCTTCACCTTACTGCTCACCAGGAGCAGGATGTGTCCCTGAGAAGCCACCAGCGGACCGGCCACCAGAGCGTCCGGGAAATTCCCGCCGGTTGCCACGGAGAAGTCATCAAAGGACAGGCCGACGCCGGCCTCGATCTCAAAGGCCGCCACCTTGGCAGATGTTTCGTAGCGACTCGCGCCGTAAAGTCGTGTGACCTTAATGCCTGCCTCATTAAAAAATGATTCGGCATCTTTCCCCACCACGTTGGGCCCGCCGATGACCAGGGCCTTCTTCACAGAATCCCCCAGATCTGAAATGGCCTTCTTGGTGACATCATTGAGAAGACCGGCCTTGGTGGCCAGCAGAATCGGGCTGTGTGTCTTCGCCGCATAGGGGGCAATGGACAGCGCATCCGCAAAGTTGCTGCCGGTGACCACGATCACCGTATCTTCCGTACTGTTAAAGCCGTAATTTCTGATAATACTCAGCGCCGTCTCCTGACGGGTTGACCCGCTGCTGCGCTGCACATCCGGTGTGTAGACAAGCCGTGTGGCTGTGGTGTCATCACCGGCAATGGCCTTGATATCAGCCTGCGTTGCCGACGCCCCGATATTTCTTAAGGCCTCTTCCACCGCCTTTGACACCACCACGTCACCGCCGACGATGATGATACGGCCCGGCATGGTGCGGAGGATTTCCCGACGGGTTTCCTCCGGCAGGGAGCTCTTACGGCTCAGCACGATCTGATACCCTAAAGATGTGGCCGCCAGCGCGTCCGGGAAATTGCCGCCGCAGGCCACCACCACTGTCCCACCGGGGGTGGTGACAGAACCGATGGTCTCGGGCGATGTGCCATTTCCGCCGTTAGGCGCCACAACGGCATCATCATAAACAAGGACAGCGGCACTCTCAGACACATTTTCGGGCATCTGACCTTCCTGTCTCTCAATGCCCGGCGCCGCGTAATTCACCTCGGAGGTGCCCTCCATGGTCTCGCCGGCCGCCGCCATGGTGGCTGTTTCATAACGGGAATTGCCGCCGTAACGCACCATATTTTCGTCATGATGGACGTAATAATAATTGATGCGATTATTAAGAAGCTTGCGGAAATTGTAATCCGAGGACAAACCGCCGATAGAATAACGGCCTTCCTTCGGGTTCCAGACATAATAGGCATCCACAGCCGCCTTGAGTTTTGCCGCATCCTCACTGTCCGCTGCCACCGTCATGCTGTTCATGGGCGGCACACCCACGGTCATCAGAGACTGATAGCGATAGGGATCCTCAAACAGGATCAGCTCACCGATGAAGCCCTCCCGTCTTAAGGTGATGGCCATCTGACCGACGGAACCGTGATCCAGATGCTCATCTGTGGCAAAACCGCTGGTGGGGTAACAGGCCCGCACCACCGCATCCGGGTATTCATTGAGGTATTCTGCCATCATGTTCTTCAGGGTGAAAATGTTCATGGACACGTCTGAATCCTTCAGACGGTTCTCCGGAATATGAATATTGGCTTCCGGCACACCAAGAGCCATGAGGCTGCAGGTGAACTCGGTATCCCGCGCTCTCACAAAAGCGCCGCGGGTTAAGTTATAGCCACGATTTTTCAGCTGATTGAAAACGGAGGACCGGCTGCCGTCCGTCAGCAGCACCACATGGACATCGAGGTTTGCCGCCAGGTCCTTCAAAATGGAAATGCTGAAGGTCAGCAGTTCATCGTCCTGATGGGGAATGAAATAAAGGGCTGTGCCTTCCTTCGGCCGGAGCTCCTCTTCATCCTTCGGATCACCCTCGCCGTCTTCACCTTCGCCTTCGGTGCCTTCGCCGTTGGCCTCGTCGGCATCTTCAGAATCAAGGTCGTCACCGTCGACGCCATCGCCTTCAGAACCTTCTCCATCGCTGCCATCGCCGCCGATGGTGTCACTACCGGAACCGGCCCCGTCGATGATGCCATTTTCAGAACCACTGCCAACACCTTCTGCCCCGCTGCCGCCGACACCTTCACTGCCAATGCCGCTGCCGGAGCCATCGCCGCCGATAACACCATTTCCGGCACCACCGCCGATACCCTCGGTACCGGTGCCTTCATTTCCGGCGCCGCTGCCGCCGGTTCCTTCGGTGCCGACATTTTCTATGCCGATGCCGTCTGACTCATCCGCCAGAACCGTAAGGCTCCCCATCGGCATCATGGTCGCGACCAACATCACGACCAGTGTTAAGTTCATCAGTTTTTTCTTAAATCCCCTCATATGGGTACTCCCAACTTTTGTTTTTTTGCGCCGGATGATTCACCGATCACGCATTGGCCCGTGTTCCTCAGCCATCACACATTCCTGGCACAGACTCATAAAGCTTACCGACATGAATCAATGCATGGGTTTATCACAAATCTCGCAATAATTCCTGCGCACGTATACATCATGTACTTTATCAGATTTTTGCCCTTAAAGATACCCGCAATCTTGCTTTTCGTCAGCCGGCCCCATCGATCCGGACCGGCGATCTCGTCTCTCACACCAGGTTGCGACGCACAAGCTCCTGCCGCACCGCATTCATGACCCGTTTTTTATCGGCGGTCCAAAGAGGCGCCAACAGCAGTTTCTTCGGGCCGTCACCGGTCAGACGATGCACCACCATGTTCTCGGGCAGTTCCGCGCAAAGTTCCCCAAGCAGTCTGACATAATGATCCATTTCCATGATGGGCACCTTGCCGGCTTCATAGTCTGCCGCCAGATCCGTGCCCTTCAGCACATGAAGGAGCTGGAGCTTGAGGCCCTGTACGCCGGCATCACACACATAGCGCACCGTCTCTTTCATCGCCTCATCGGACTCCCCGGGCAGGCCCAGGATCACATGGACGATCACCTCGATGCCGATCGCCCGCAGTTTCTTCACCGCCTCATCAAACACCGGCAGGTCATACCCGCGGCGGATATACGCAGCTGAGGCCGGATGAATGGTCTGGAGCCCCAGTTCCACCCAGACGGGCTTGACGGCATTGATCTCCGCCAGCAAGTCAAGGATCTCATCGCTGAGGCAATCCGGCCGGGTGCCGATGGCCAGCACCGCCACCTCCGGCTCTTTAATGGCCTCATACCAGATCCTGCGAAAATACGCCGGATCCCCATACGTATTGGTGAAGCTTTGAAAATAGGCGATATAGCGGCTCCCCGCCGGCACTTTTGCCGCCACACGCGCCTTGGCCTCCTCAATCTGCCGGGCCACACTCTGACAGGGTCCGACGGCAAAATCACCCGACCCTCCGGCGGAGCAAAAGATGCAGCCCCGGGTGCCCAAAGTGCCGTCCCGATTCGGGCAGGTCACATCGGCGCTCAGCGCCAGCTTATAGACCTTACAGCCGAACCGCTGCCGCAGATAATCATTTAAGAGAATCATCTTTGCCTCCCGTCAATATAGTTTACATAATCCAATCCATAAGCCTATAGCCCTGTATCCGTCAGCGTTCACCACGTCTGTTCTGAGTTTTGCGATTATGCAGCCATACACATACAATAAGAAGCTTCGCCCCGGGTCTCTCCCTGAAACGAAGCCTCTTAATAATGTCATCTTAAGCTTTTCACCGATTATGTGAAATAGACCATCTCATCATCAGGTGCCGTGGTCTTGACCAGTTTTTCAACATGGATCACCGGCCCTTCTTCCTTATAAGCCTGGCACATTTCACTGCGGACGGTGCCGGTCACCTCGACCCATTCACCCTCCTTAAGCCCCGGCGCCTTGCCGGTCTGACACACGTAGCCGATAAACTGAATATCGTCTGCGCAACAGGTCATGGCCTTCCGCCCCGGCACGAAGAAATCAGCATCCAGCTTGCGGCTCTTGAGCACCTGGCCCTTGAAATGCACCTTTTTCCCGATATAACGGTCAAAATTGTCCATCACATCCACATACCAGATACCGAAATCCACATCGTCAATGTCGATCACATCAGCATCGATATCGAAGGGCATTTTATCTTCGAAAATGTTGATCTGGTCGCCGTCTTCGCCTTCGAAGATCACCTGCGCCCCGCCGTTCACCACCTTCACGCTGCGGCGGAAATTCGCCAGCGGCTGCTCGGTATTGGCCCGGTTGAACACCACCAGATCCGCATTGGGCAGCATATCGGAAATGACCGGCATCAGGGTCTGCATATAGGCCTGGAAGCAGGACGCATCCGCGATCACGATGTGCTGAGCCCAATCCCAGTAACGGGGCAGCTTCACACTGTACATTTTCTCAAGTCCCCAGAAGGGATTGTATTCAACGAGCACACGCTCCGGTTTGTGCTTCTTATCCAGCATTTTCAGCGTATCCGCATTGAAATCCTCGGCCTTGGTGATCATCTCCACCGCCGTATTGAGCCGCTTAAGATCCGCCGGATCATACTCCATCTCGCCGGTCTCGCAGCAGATCAGCAGCGTGCGCCCCTTGATCCGGAAATAATCCTGATGAATCGTATTGTTGAGGAAAGTGGTCTTGCCGCTTTCCAGAAATCCGGTTATGACATAAATCGGAATATCTCTTTCGAACATCCGCCTTCTCCTCTTATTCTTAAAAATCTCTCATCCGGCACACCATTTTTTAGAAAATGATGCTCCATCGCCGGACCGTTTTCTCAATCACCATTATCCTTTACGAAAATGGTGCTCCGTCACCGACCCATTTTCTAAGATCATGATCATCGTTCTCGAAAATGGTGCGGCCGGCCACTCTTTACTTAAAGAGTTCTGCCAGCTTATCTTCGTTCAGCTTGGAACCGATGACGCAGAACTTACCGTTCGGCATAGCCGCGCCGTCGCGGACCTCGAATTCTTCCGGTACCATATCAAAATGGATCCAGGCACCGCCGTCCTTGTCAGCCACCATACCCTTGGCTCTTAAGATCAGGCCGTAGCTGTCATCCTCGGACAGCGCCTTAAGGATGGCATTGATCTCATCGCGGGTGTACTTGCGGGCTGTGTCGCTGCCCCAGCTGGTGAAGACCTCGTCGGCATCATGGTGATGATGACCGCAGCTGCACACGCCATTTTCATCATAGTGATGTTCATGATGGTCATGATCATGGTCGTGGCCACAGCAGCAGCCCTCCTCGTGGTCATGATCGTGATGATGCTCATGATCATGGTG
>JAUNDG010000002.1:99227-172682 GCA_030526195.1 Lachnospiraceae bacterium | reverse complement strand
TTGTCCTCCTTTTTCTGATGCGTTGGGTAACATCAGTTTAGGACAAAACGGATCCTGGGCAATGACTTTTTGGTTATTTTAATCCGATGATTATTGGCTAAAATCACCCGATGCTAACACCTTCTAATATGTAGGAATAAACAACAGATAAATAATAGGAGGTTACTATGTCAAACAAAGTATGGGGATATGCGAGAGTGTCATCATTTGATCAGAACGAAGAGCGCCAGCTTATTGAATTAAGAAAACGAGGTGTGAAAAACAATAATATCTTCGTTGATAAGCAGTCAGGAAAGGATTTTGAAAGGCCGAAGTACAAGGTTATGGTGAAAAAAATGCGAAAGGGTGATCTGTTGTATATCTTAAGCATCGATCGCTTGGGACGTAATTATGTGGAAATACAAAACCAATGGCATATACTGACGAAAGAAATAGGTGTTGACGTCTGCGTAATTGATATGCCGCTGTTGGATACAAGAAACGGAAAGAACCTCATCGGCACCTTCATAGCCGATATTGTCTTGCAGATATTATCTTTCGTCGCCCAGACTGAAAGGGAGAATATAAAAATACGCCAGGCTGAAGGTATCGCCGCAGCAAAAGCCAGAGGCGTTAAGTTTGGCCGCCCGAAAAGAACACTCCCTGATAGTTTCTATCCATTGGCAGAAAAATGGCTAAATGGAGAGATAAGTGGTACAGAAGCAGCAAAAAAATGCGGTATACCGGTGACAACATTTCGTTCACGCGCAAAAAAGACGAGACAATAAAGTGTACCTTTTTGTCTAGTCTTTTTTTATTATAGTCGATTAGTTTTCTTTTGAAAACAATTAAATTATCTAATATTCTTATTGTCCATCCATAAATACAATCAAATTATATACAAGATAAAAAGGTACGCTTTTATGTCTGTCCAATACAATACTATTATTAAAAAAAGGAGAACAGCTATGAGAATAAAAGCAATGTTCATGTGTATTGCATTAACAGCGTTTACCATGGCATCAATATCGGGTTGTGGTGCTACAACAAAGCAGGACGCTAATAGTGTAGAAACAGAAAGTGAAGTAACGAATGAAATAGAGAATGATATAGAAGGAGAAGGCAGTCAAATAATTGAAACATATGAATTGGGGAATACGATAAGTAATGAGTTTATGGAATTTACCCCTGAGAAAATATGGATGTCATATGATTTGTTGCCATCAAATACATCCGGATCTTACTATTATATAGAGGGTGAAGAAAACAAGAAATGGTTTTATTTGGCAGGTACGTTTAAGAATACTGGCAAAAACGAATATGCTTTACTTAATGGATGGAATTCTTATATTGAATTCGTTTTCGACGAGAATTATGCGTTTACAGCGGATGGGATATATTTTGAAAGCACAGATTCAACTGAAGTTGTAAATGGGCTGTCGCAGCAGATTTCGCCTTTTGAAAGCTTTAGAATCTATTTAGCCGCACTTGTACCAGATGAGTTATTAGATCAATTTGAAACTGTATCAATACATTGGGGAATGCTTGAGAACTTTCCATCAGACATCTCATCTGATGTCTATGGCATAGAAGACTGTGATTACATATATCAGATTGAGGCAAATGAAAACAGAGACGAAGTGGCAGCATATGACTTTGCTATAGCATTAGGTAATGATCCTGAAACTGCTGCTACGATTGCAAGCGGAGAATATGAAACAAGTGGAGTCGATACTACGGAAGAAGGTATCTATGCGCGAGCCATTGAAGCTGAAGAGAAAATGTTTTACGGCCGTGCCATTCGTTTGTTCCAGAAGATAGAAAATTATAAAGATTCAGATGAGCACATCAACAACATAAAGGAAATGGTTTCAGGGTGGAATGGTACTTACAATGCCGAGTCATTTGAAGGTGCAAAATATGTGCTTACTCTAAATGATGGCATTGGTACAGTTAATTTCGAAAACTCAAATTCAACTCCATTTGATGTTGATATGTATGGAAGAATTTTCGAAGGTGAAACAGAAGTTACATTGGGATTTGTCATTACGTTTGATGCAGAAAATATGGATAGCGAATATTTGGCAGCAACGCAAGACGAATATGAAAAATATGATAAGTACTTGTTCATGGGCGATTCACTTGTTGTAGCTGATGAAAATAACGAGTATAAGTATTGGAATGGCATGATTAAATAGTTGTATTATTCATAAGTGATGAAAATACCGACATATAACCTATTGAAGTGATCTCATACATGATACGAATACGCTATTGATTCGTTTTATAATAAGAAATGCTCATTTGTTAACCAGTGGGCATTTCTTTTTTATCAGTAGAGAAGATTGCGAATTAGTCGTAACAAGGGTATAGTTTTATTTTAGAGATATAGCATGGAGGTTTTCTTAATGGAATATACTGTTAAACATATGAACGAACCAATCATGCGGTTTTCGTTATTGGAAAACATCAGCGCACCGGTGGTTCGCATCCTTTGGAAAACTGATAAAGAAAACCTATTGCCTCTGGATATGACAGTCAGTGATGAAGGGTTAAGCCACTGGCTTCGGAACCGAACGATTCCTAAGAACAGGGCCTTTGTCAATAAATTCCTGGCCAAATGCGGATTGAGTATAAATCGACCCATGGACATCATTTCCGTATCAAAGGGGTTATCGCTGAATGATGTGTACTGGGTTGTTGAAGAAGGTTTCGACGGGACTTACGAGAAATATAATCTGTATGACAATAACTTCAGTAATGTTTTGGCGTTGATTGCCTTTACGGGCTACGGCTCTTCGCAGCGTTCCTCATTAGCATCATGTCCGGAGTTCACAACGAATGGCATGCTGCCGAAATGCTGGCGTAGAATAAGCGGTAAGGTGTATCTCTATAAAGGCGGTACATCCGGGGCATCCAATACAGGATATGAACCGCAATCTGAATACTACGCCTCGCAGGTGGCGAAGGTGATGGGCATAAATGCCATCGATTATCGCTTGACGAAGTGGCAGGGCGTGCTTTGTTCCAGTTGCGAATTATTTACGGGGCTTGACTATTCATATGTTCCTGTCGGCAGATTGGTTAAGTCCGGAGGGCTGAAAGCTGTAAGAGAGTCCTATAGAACACTTGGGGACGATTTTGTCGATGCCTTAAATGAGATGATTGTGTTTGATGCCATTATCTGTAACACAGACAGGCATTTTGGAAACTTTGGTGTTCTTGTTGATATCAAAACAAACACCATTGCCAAGCCGGCACCGCTATTTGATCATGGCAATTCCTTATTCAATTATGCGGGCGAAGAAGATCTTGTATCAGAAGAGGCTTTTGAAAGCTATATCAGCACATTGGTGCCGTTGACCTATGATAACTTCATTGCTGAAGCCAAATCGGTTATGACAGACAGAAATCGGGAGCAGGTGCGTAAGCTTCTTACCTATACATTAAAGAAAAGTCCTCGCTATAATGTCTCTGAGAAACGATATAAACGCATTTCAGAGCAGATCCAAAAACGTGCGGCAATGCTTTTGGCATGAGAATCGAATCTATATCACGGTTAAAAATGATTCGGAGAGATGATGTTCAGATGAAAACACTATTTGTCAATGCGGCTTTCCGTGAGGCCTCAAGATCATATCGCCTGGCAAAGGCCTATCTTGAGAAGTATCACAAAGAAGGCTATGAGACTGTCGATCTTGGAACCGTTGCTATCAGTCCTTTACGTCAGCAGTCTCTGAAGGTTTACAACGAGGCTGTGGCGGCGCATGATTATTCAGATCCCATGTTCGACTTTGGGAAGCAGTTCCGGGAAATGGATGAAATAGTTGTAGCTGCTCCTTTCTGGAATTATCATATGCCGGCCGTGCTTCATGATTATTTTGAAATGGTCTGTTCTCAGGGCATTACCTTTGATATCGACGATAAAGGTGTGTATCACAGTCTTTGCAAAGCCAAAAGAATGACTTACATCACTACTGCCGGTGGCGCAATTCCGGATGATGATCCGGCTTTTGGGTATATCAAGGTTCTTTGCGATGTCTTCTTTCAGATTCCGGACACCCGGTGTATCAAAGCTGAGAGGCTTGATGTCTATGGGACTGATGTGGAGAAGATACTCTCGGATACCATAAAGGCCATGTAAAACGCAAGAATATGACATTGATTTGACACAACGTCAGAGTTACAATTGATTCCAATATTTAATTGAACGGAGAAACTATGTACAGAATCGCAGAATTTCAAAAGGTAAGTTTTGAGCAGTTTAAGGAGGGTTACTTTGGCTGTTATCATGATAAATCAGAAGGGGATGCAAAAGCTGCCTACGAGGCTTTAAAGTTGCCGAAACGAGCCACAACAGGTTCAGCCGGATATGACTTTTATCTGCCGGCTGATCTGAAGCTGGCACCCGGGGAAACGGCCAAGATTCCCACCGGGATTCGCAGCCGAATCGATGAAGGCTGGTGCCTCTTCGTTTTCCCGAGAAGCGGGCTTGGGTTTAAATTCCGGCTTCAGCTGAATAACACGGTTGGTGTAATTGACAGTGATTATTACGGCTCGGATAACGAAGGCCACATTTTTATTCGTCTTACCAATGACAGCAATGAAGGTAAAGTTCTGGACCTGAAAGCCGGTGATGCCTTTGTGCAGGGAATATTTATGCCCTTTGGGGTGACTGTTGATGATGAGGTCACCGCTGTGCGGAATGGCGGATTTGGCAGTACTTCGAAATAATTCCAGAATGAATGATTGAGTACAAGAACAAGGATGTGACAAAACTGTCACATCCTTGTCACATCATGAGATGTTTTCGGTTCATCCGTTTTTCTATAATGATATCATCAGAAATATAAAGGTGTCAGTCATGCAGAATACTGAAACACTGACAAATATGCAACAGGAGGATAAAACGGATGGCACTTTTGCAAGTGAATGACATAAAGAAAACTTATACGTCCCGTCTTGGAGGGGCCAAGGTGGAGGCTCTTAAGGGCGTAACCTTCTCGGTGGAGGAGGGGGAGTACGTGGCCATTATGGGGGAATCCGGTTCCGGTAAGACCACGCTTTTGAATATCCTGGCGGCTCTCGATAAGCCCACCGGCGGATCGGTTGAGCTGGATGGAAAGCGACCGGATACACTGAAGGAGAAGGATCTGGCCCGATTTCGTCGGGAGAACCTTGGCTTTGTGTTCCAGGAATTTAATCTGCTCGATACCTTCTCTTTAAAGGATAACATCCTGCTGCCGCTGGTGCTGAGCGGGGCGCCGGTTGCCGAGATGGAACATCGCCTGCGTGAATTGGCTCATGCCATCGGCATTCAGGATATCCTGGAAAAATATCCTTATGAGGTGTCAGGCGGCCAGAAGCAGCGGGCCGCGGCGGCCCGGGCGCTTATCACCAATCCCCGGATTCTTCTGGCGGACGAGCCCACCGGTGCCCTGGACTCCCAGTCATCCGCCGAGCTTCTCAAGGTATTCCATAAGATCAACGAACGTGGCCAGACCATCCTCATGGTCACCCATTCCACAGAGGCCGCCTCCCATGCGGGCCGGGTTCTCTTTATCCGGGACGGCGTGGTGTTCCATCAGATCTATCGGGGCGATGCCACCAATGAGGAACTCTACAAAAAGATCTCTGACACCCTGACACTGCTGCGGACAGGGAGGTGATCGTATGAAAATGGGTTTCTATAACACGATCGCTTCCGAAAATATCAAAAAAAATGCCCGTCTTTACGTGCCTCGCATTCTGGCTGAGGCAGGGCTTCTGGGGTGTTTTTATATCATGATGAACCTGGCATTGGATCAGCGACTCGGGGAAGCCCTGGGCGGCGCGTATCTTAAGGGCTTTATGATGTTCGGCGCCTTTATCATCGGCGGCCTCTCCTTCATTCTGATCCTTTACATCAACAGTTTCCTCATGAAACAGCGAAAAGGCGAGTACGGCCTTTATAACGTGCTTGGCATGGAAAAGCGCCATATCCTGAAGGTTTTGTGGCATGAATCCATGAAAGCCGCCATGGCAGCGATCTTAGGCGGCCTCATTTTCGGGATACTCTTTTATAAGCTGTCATCCCTTCTCATTTGCAAGCTGCTGCATGCTGCGCCGGTGGCAGGCTTTTATTATCTGAACCTCGAAAATATGGTGCTGCCGGTGATCATTTTCATGATCCTGGACCTGGTGGCTTACGGCATCAGCGCTCTGTCCATTATGAGACTGAAACCGGTGGAACTCATGGCCAGTCGTCATCACGGCGAAAAGGAGCCGCGCATCCGCTGGGTGCTGCTGGTGATCGGGACCATTTGCCTGGTGGCCGGGTACATCATCGCTCTGAGGGTGAAAAGTCCCATTGAGGCCATGGTGTTCTTTTTCGTGGCGGTCGCGCTGGTGATCGTGGGCACCTATTGCCTTTTTGTGACCGGCACCACCTTCGTACTGAAGTGTCTCAAGAAGAACAAGCGTTATTATTACAATAAGAAACACATGCCCGCTGTGGCCGGACTTTTGTTCCGCATGAAGCAAAATGCGGTGGGTCTGGCTTCCATCGCGATTCTGGCCACCGGTGTGCTGGTGATGATTTCCACTACCGTGAGCCTCTACAGCGGGGTGCAGGACAGCATCGAAACCAATTATCCGGATCAGCTGTATCTGTCGGCTTATGAAAATGAAGGTGATGAGATCCGTCATTTTTCCTGCGACGAGCTTAAAGCTATTGTGAGCGACGCGGCTGCCGAAAATGATCTGACCATCGCCCGCACCGGCGAGTCTGAGTTTCTGTGCGTATCCTATGTGCTGGACAACGATCGCCTGCTGATGAAGAACGAGGTCGATGCCGGCATGTCCATGGAGAACCTCAGCTGTGTGGTATTTATCACGCAGGATGCTTACAATGCCATGAGAGGCCAGACCGGCAGTGGTGTCTCCAATCGGCTGTCCCTTCACGAAAATGAGGTGGCTTTCTGCCGGATCTCTTCGACGTTCAGGGACTCCATGATGGCACCGACACAGCTCTCATTTGCCGGCAATACCTATCAGGTGGCCCGGCAGCTGGACTACTTCCCGGTCAGCATCCCCATGAGCAATGTGGTCACCACACTGGGCATCGTGTTGCCGGATGAGGCAGCGCTGACAACGGTTTATGAAGCCCAGAAGGCGGGCTACGGCAAGTTCGCTTCTGAATTTGAAACACGGCTCAGTGTGAGTTTTACGGACGAAGAGAAGTCCACTGCATCGGGCAAAGCCATCTGTGACGGCATTGCGGCCCGCATTAAGGGCGATGACGGCCGTCCGGTCACCTATTCCCTGGATACCAAATGGGAAGCCCTCGAAAATGTTCTGGGTATGTATGGTTCTTTCCTGTTCCTGGGCATTCTGCTCGGGGCCGTCTGCCTCTTTGCCACAATCCTGATCATCTATTATAAGCAGATTTCCGAGGGCTACGAAGATCGGGAACGCTTCCAGATTATGGAAAAGATCGGCATGGAAACCAGCGAGGTCAAGAGCGCCATCGGCAGCCAGCTGATGCTGCAGTTTTTCCTGCCGCTGCTCACAGCCGCCCTCCACACCGCCGTGGCATTTCCGCTGCTGGAGAAAATGCTTCGGATCCTCATGCTGACCAACACACAGCTTTTCGTGGTGTGTACCCTGGTGACCCTGGCTGTTTTTGCTCTGGTCTACGCAGCGGTTTACTTTATCACAGCACGGACGTATTATAGAATTGTTCACAACTGAACATCAGTAAGCATTCCCCCGCTCATAGACCCAAAGTCTTAAGCGGGGGTATTGAAGTATCCCGGATCGACCCGTTTATGGTCGTCAGGGCGTGAGATTTATATCGGTAGTTTTCAGGATTTCATATCCGAAATCAGTATAGGCATCATGATACAGCACCACAGGGAGAGAAAGCATATGTACCACATATTCCTGGTCGAGGATGATCGAGAGCTGGCCCTCGAGTTAAAAAAGCAGCTGGAAAACTGCGGCCACCAAGTGACGGTGGTGCGGGATTTCCACCGCGTCACAGAGGAGATCACAGCCGCCGAGCCCCATCTGGTGCTCATGGACATCATGTTGCCGTATCAGAATGGTTATTACTGGGCGGCGGAGCTGCGCAAATCCTCCACGGTGCCGATCGTCTTTTTGTCATCAGCCTCTGACGGCATGAACATTGTCATGGCCATCAACATGGGCGGGGATGATTTTATTGCCAAGCCGGTGGATGCCATGGTGCTGGGGGCCAAGGTGCAGGCCATTCTGCGCCGCAGCTACGAGATCGGCGAAAAAGCCAATACCATGGCATTTTCAGGTGCCGTCTTTAACATCAACAACAGCACTGTCACTTACGGCACCGACACCATCGAACTTTCCAAAAATGAGTTTCGCATTCTGCTGACGCTCCTGGAGAACCGGGGCAAGATCGTCAGCCGTGACACCCTCATGATGAGGCTCTGGCATGACGACTGCTACGTTGAAGAAAATACCCTGACCGTCAATGTGACCCGCCTTCGGAAAAAACTGGAGGAACACGGCCTGACGGATGTGATCCTCACAAAACCGGGACAGGGGTACATTATTTCCTGATGCGCGGACCAATCCGAATGAGATAGCAATGAGGGATAATCTGTGAATGACATGAAAGAAGTGCTTCGAAAAAACCGCTTGGCCGTCGCCCTGTTTTTGGTGATGGAGGCGCTTAACCTGGTCGTGTTCGTGCTCTACGATATTATGGTGGAGCCCTTCCTCTATGCGGCGGTGCTCGGATGCGCCATTTTCGTGATCATGCTGGTGGCGGCCGCCGGACATGAGCGGCGGCGGGCCGAGGAGCGGCGACCGGCTGTGGTTTCCATCCAAACCGAATGGCAGAACCTGCCCAGGCCGGCTTCGCTTTTGGAAATGGATTATCAGGCGATGATTGAGGCTTTGGGGCGGGAACTGGACCGGGTGTCTTCTGAGAATTACAAAGAACGTCAGGATATGACGGATTATTACACAACCTGGGTGCATCAGATCAAGACCCCCATCGCGGTAATGAAATTAAAGCTGTCTGAGGATACGCCGGAAAACCGGGCGCTTGGCGCTGAGCTTTTTCGGATCGAGCAATATGTGGACATGGTGCTGCAGTATGTGCGCCTTGGCAGTGGTTCCCATGATCTGATGGTGCAGGAAGTGAAGCTTAATGATGTGGTGCGGGAGTCGGTGCGCAAGTACACGTCCCAGTTCATTGAAAAGCGCCTGCGCCTTGAGGTGATGGTGGGAGATGAAATCGTGATCACCGATCAAAAGTGGCTGGCCTGTATCCTGGACCAGCTCATTTCTAATGCTGTCAAATACACCGCAACCGGCGGCGTGCGCATCTTCGTGGAGAATCATGTGCTGAAGATCGCCGATACCGGCATCGGCATTGCGCCGGAGGATCTGCCCCGTATCTTTGAAAAAGGGTACACCGGTCTCAATGGCCGCATCGATAAGAAAGCCAGCGGTCTGGGACTGTATCTGGCGAAGAAAGCGGCGGATATGATCAACCTGCCGCTGACAGCCGGAAGCGTTATGGGGGAAGGCAGTACATTCTCGCTGGATTTCAATGCCCAGACAAGTGGGCAAAATTGACTTGTGACAGAAGAGGCCGGACATACAAAATATATGGAGAAAAATAACAGATAATATGCGCATCATTATTTCACCCGCTAAGAAAATGCGGATCGACACGGATACGCTGCCTCATCAGCAGCTGCCCGTTTTCATGGATAAAACGACAGAGCTGATGCACTGGATTCAGCAGCTGTCCTTTGACGAACAGAAAACCATGTGGGCCTGCAATGAGAAACTGGCCCGGGAAAATGCGGCTCGTTTTGCCGACATGAATCTGACCAAAGCCCTGACACCGGCGCTTTTGTCCTTTGACGGGATTCAGTATCTTTACATGGCCCCGGCTGTCTTTGAGGACGGGGCTCTTGATTATGTGGAAGAGCATCTGCGGATTCTGTCCGGATTTTACGGGGTGCTGCGGCCCATGGACGGCGTGACACCTTACCGCCTGGAAATGCAGGCAAAGGCAGAAGTTAATGGTCACAAGAACCTCTATGATTTCTGGGGCGACAGCCTGTACAAGGCTGTGATCGACGAGAGCCGGATCATCATCAACCTGGCTTCAAAAGAGTACTCAAAAACCATTGAAAAGTACCTGACGCCGGAGGATCGGCTCATCACCTGTGTGTTCGGTGAACTTGAGGGCGAAAAGGTGGTTCAGAAAGGCGTCTATGCCAAGATGGCCCGAGGGGAAATGGTGCGCTACCTGGCCTCCGTCAAAGCCGAAACCCCGGAAGACATCAAAGGGTTTGCCGTCAGCGGGTACCGGTTTGATGAGGCCCGATCGGATGAGAAGACGTTCGTCTTTGTCAGGTCAGAACAGAATTGAACCAACTATGCAAGAAGCTCAGGCCAGGGCCTGAGCTTCAAATTCGTTAAATTCATAAAATTTAAATCGTTCCATCTCTTTCACGTGCTCGGCGATGATCTCCAGCAGCACGGCATAGAGTGACACGTAATCCCAATCCTCCGGCAGGCCCAGTCTGAAACTGATATAGGGCCAGCACCGTTCGTTGATCTGCCGCAGGTTTTCGAGGGCTTCATCCTGAATCTCAAAATAGTCCTTCAGGAAATCGCGGTGACGGGAGAGAAGCTTAAAGAGCTTGCCGTAAGCCTCGGTTTCGGTCAGAGTCGGCAGGGTGTAATAGAACCGCCGGCCGTTCATGCCGTACAGGGCTTCCAGAGTATCGTAGTATCCAAGCTTGATCTGGTATTGGGTGTTCTCTGATGAGAAATCCAGGATATTCCCCAGATCCTCCGTGGGTGCCACGGTGAAAAGCTTCACATCATCCGGAATCCGCACATGCTTTTCCCGGCCGATGCCGTAGATGCGCAGCACAATGATGTCCTTATAGTTGCGCTTGATCAGCGCATTGATGGGCACATTGTTGGCCATGCCTCCGTCAAGAAAACGCTTGCCGCCCAGACGCTCATTTTTGAAAAGAGGGAAATAGGCGCTGCCAAGCAGATAATCCTTGATCTGACCCGGCGCCAGTGTTTTCACGTCCACCTCCAGATCCTTCTTTTTATCCGCGTCAATGACCTGAATATAAAGATCCCGGTCGGAGGAGCGGATCTTATCCTCATCAACCAGCTGCTCGATGGTTTCCTTCAGCGGTTCCACATCAAAGCCTTTTTCATTTAACTGGTGGAAGATAAGCCCCAGCTTTTCCTTCAGAGGCATTTGTTTCTGCAGAAACTTCATCATGGCATCATCATCTACATCAATGACCTTCGAAAATGTCAGGTTCTGCCACAGATTCATGGCCCCCTCCAGATCATTCATGCAAATAAGGGCGCCGTTGAGAGAACCCACACTGGCGCCCGAGATGCCGCTTATTTTAATACCTAACTGATCCAGTGCCTGCCAGCAGCCAATCTGATACGCCCCCCGGGCGCCGCCGCCTTCCAGCACAAGACCGTAGGTTTTTTCCCGGTCGATCACCAAAGGCCGCCCGGATGAAATAATCGGATCGTTTAATTCAAACATGTTTTTAAAAAGAA
The DNA here is from genome assembly GCA_030526195.1 of Lachnospiraceae bacterium. GTDB lineage: Bacteria > Bacillota > Clostridia > Lachnospirales > Lachnospiraceae > Chordicoccus. Next base: position 161,114 of record JAUNDG010000002.1, on the reverse strand, counting down.
TCGAAACCGCTGTCTTTATTCTTCTTCGGCATCAAACAGATCGCTGTCAAGGATCTCGTCGAAGGCATCAACAGCCAGTTCGTATTCGTCATCGTCTTCGATATTTTCGAGTTCGGCATCCACATCTTCGCCCTTATAGATGTAGCGATAGATGAAAATGTTCTCTTCATCGATGCCGTCATCGTCTGTCATCGGCTGAAGAGCGATGTACTGATGTTCGCCGGCCGGATAGATGGCCAGGATTTCGCATTCCAGTTCTTCGTCGTTATCCAGTGTCAGAGTCACTGTGCCAAGATCTTCATATAATTCTTCGTTCATAATGTACCTCCATTTTAGGAAATGTTTTTTTCAGCATAACAGAAGGCCGATAGAAAAGCAATCGGTAAGAAGTGTGATGTTAGGGGTTAGACATTTCTTCACAGGAGGGGTACAATCTTCTTAAATAATAGGATACAAGGAGCAACTATCATGACGGAAGATCTGAGAATCACAGGCTTAAGACCCGGTATCTACGAGGATGGCCCGGATGTGATCATCGCTTTTAAAGCGGCGCCTCACCTGGATGCGGCACTTGAAGTACGTGCCGACAGAGAACAGACATCCACCGAGGAAGAAACCACCATCATCACCGTTCCGCCGGAAAACCGGGCGGGCTTCCTGGCGGCGGTTCGCGTCAAAAATGCCAATCGCACAGGTCTCATCTACCGTCTTCGGGTGGATTATCGCATCGCGCCTGACCCTTATGCTCGTCGTCTGGTGGATGGCTGGTCCTGCCTGAGCGCTGCCGATAAGATTCTGGCGAAGGACACACGCCCTTTGATTGCCCCAGCAGACCGGATCATTTACAAAATCCATCCCAAGGGCTTCACAAAATTAAAGAAGGGTCTGGGGGAGAAGGCCGGCACCTTTGCCGCGATTCCCGCCATGATTCCCTACATCAAGGGCCTCGGCTTTAACGTGGTGGAAATGATGCCCATTTACGCCTGGGAAAGCGAAGCGCCCCAATACTGGGGGTATACCGCGCAGAACCATTTCTTTGCACCGAAGGAAGCTTACGGCTGCGAAGACCCGGTGGCGGAGCTTAAAAAAGCGGTGGCGGCCCTGCATAAAGCCGGCCTGCTTTGCTATATGGAATGTCACATCCCCGCCGGCACCGATCCGCTTCTGGTGATCGAGGCCTTGCGTTACTGGTACGAAGCGTATCACATGGACGGGTTCCGTCTTTTAGGAAATGGGGTTCCGGCTGATATGCTGCTGCGTGACCCGGCGCTTCGTCGGGCGGCACTGCTTTTTGAATATGTGCCGATGCCGGCGCCGGAGGATGAGGCGTTAACGGAAGAGTCCCTTGTTTTTACCGAAAATGATGAGTTCCTGGCCGCCGGCCGGTCTTATCTGCGAGGCGATGAAGGCATGCTGAGTCGTTTGGCCGATGTGGTGCTGCGGCACGGTCATCAGGTGAAACGGGTCAACTATATGGCCAATGTGAACGGGTTTACCCTTCTTGATGCGGTGACCTATAAGCATAAACGCAACGAAAAAAACGGCGAGGGCGGTTTTGACGGGACCAATGAGAATTACAGCCAGAACGGCGGTGTGGAGGGTCCCACCAAGAAGAGTGCCGTGAACCGGTACCGGTATCGCCAGATCAAGAATGCCCTGGCCTATCTTTTCCTGGCTCAGGGGAATCCGCTGCTCATGGCCGGTGATGAGAGAGGCCGGACGCAGATGGGCAATAACAATGCCTATGCCTCGGATGATCCTGTGGGCTGGCTGTCCTGGGAAAGCACGACCCGGTCCCGTCATCAGGTGAATTTTGTGCGGGACCTCATCGCGTTCCGGCAGGCGCATCCCATTTTACACGCGCCCAAACCCCTGGTGGAGCGGGATGATGCGGGAACCGGCTGCCCCATGGTGGCATTTCTTGATAAACATTTATGGTACAGTGAGTTTAATGTACTGGATAGAAGTATTGGAATCCTATATAATGAAGGTTACGCAACTGATAAGAAAGATCAGTCGTATCTTTATGTGTTGTATAACAGCGGCGATGCTCCCGATGAGATCGCCATTCCCGACGCTCCTGCCGGCAAGGCCTGGCAGATCAGCGTCAATACTGCAGCTGAAGACGGCGCGGAGTTTGAAACAGCCGTGCCTTTGATCGAAAATGGTCTTGTCACGGTACCGGAGAGAAGTGTGCTGGTCCTGACGACTGTTTGATTATTTTGTGATACCGGATACTATGAGTCTTAAGAAAGCCTTGGGCCATCTGGCCACGATCACGCACCATCACAATCTGGTGATGGGATATTGCTTCCGGGCCGGTCTTTACCGACAGGGGCTGCTTCACGATTTATCTAAATTAAGTCCCACAGAGTTCTTTGTGGGGGCGAAGTATTTCCAGGGCACCCGAAGCCCCAACAATGCGGAGCGGGAGGACAGGGGCTTATCCACTGCCTGGCTTCATCACAAGGGACGCAACAAGCATCATTATGAATACTGGATCGACTATGCCACCGACTGGAATGATCCCCATGGTCTCACCGGCTGTAAGATGCCGCGTCGCTATGTGGCGGAAATGATCTTCGACCGGGTGAGCGCCAGCCGGACTTATCGGGGCGCCGATTACAAGGACACCGATCCGCTGGATTATTATCTCATGGCCAAGGACAAATCCTGGTTTATCCATGAGGAGATCCGGGAGCAGATGGAGATGCTGCTGCGTATGTGGGCCGACAAGGGGGAAGAGGCCACCATCGCTTATATTAAGAATGTTTTCCTGAAGGAAAAGGACTGATTATTTTCTTGTGTAATAAAATTCTTGCCTGTATAATAGGGCAGGTGTTATCCGGGGTTAAAACGGAGTATAAAGAATTTGTCAAAAGATACGAAAGAAACGAAACCCAAGGCGAAAAAGGTTCCGTACTATCGCCGAAGGGATTATTATGACTACAATTTGCTGGCGGTTGTGATCCTTCTGGTCGCGTTTGGGCTGGTTATCATGTTCAGCGCCAGTGTTTATGATGGGACACGCTATCATAACGACAATATGTATTTTCTTCAGCGCCAGGCATTCTTTGCTGTGATTTCGATCGTGTTGGTCATTGTGTTACCGTTGTTGGTCGATTATCACAAATTGATGGGCCTTGCCGGTGGGATTTTGTATTTCGGTTCGCTCATTCTTATGGCCATGGTCAGAAGCCCTTTTGGGATGGAAATCAATGGGGCCCGACGATGGATCAACATCAAAGGTATCTCGTTTCAGCCGGCAGAGCTGGCGAAGATAGCGGTCATTGTCATTGTGCCTTTGGCCATAAACTATATGGGAAAAAAGTTCCGTGGATTCTGGGCACCGGTTGTTGCCCTGATCATCGGCGGCATCCCTGCGGCCTTTGCCTTTTTTATCACATCAAACCTGAGCACGGCCATCATCATCATGATGATCACGGTGGTCATTGTTTTTGTGGCCTATCCCAAGATCATGCCATTTATTGTGGTGGCGATCATCGGGGCAGGCGCAACGTTTTTTGGTGTTATGCGAATCGCTAACTCCGTCAGTGTCGGGAATTTTCGCTTCATGCGTATTCTGGTCTGGCTCGATCCTGAAAAGTACAGTGACACCGGCGGTCATCAGATCATGCAGGGGCTCTATGCCATGGGCAGCGGTGGCTTCTTCGGGAAAGGTCTCGGCAACAGTATGCAGAAGCTGGGGGCTGTGCCGGAAGCCATGAATGATATGGTTTTCTCCATCCTGTGCGAGGAGCTTGGGGTCTTTGGGGTTATCATTGTGCTCCTGTTGTTCGTGTACCTCCTGTATCGGCTGTTTTTCATTGCCCAGAATGCACCGGATCTTTACGGCGCTCTGGTGGTGACCGGTATCTTCGGTCATGTGGCGCTGCAGGTCATCCTGAACATCAGTGTGGCCATCAACCTGATCCCCACAACGGGTATCACCATGCCCTTCATCAGTTACGGGGGAACGGCCCTATGTTTTTTGATGGTGGAGATCGCCATCGCCCAATCGGTGGCCCGCAGTATAAAGTTGAAGAGCAAGTAACGAAGTGGATATCGAGCCCTGCGGATATTGCGAGTGTCCGCTTTACTAAGTAATATCCGGCAGTCTGGTCTGCCGTTGATGAATATGACAAGTATTGATAAATAAGATATCAAAGGAGCATGATTATGATTGATAAAGTCAGAGAGAAAATGTCAGAAGTCCTGAATCTTGATCCGGACATCATCACAGAGGATTCCAACCTGAAGGATGATCTGGGCCTTGACTCACTGGATCTTTATGAGCTCGTTGTGAGCATTGAAGAAGAGTATGATATCCAGCTGCCGGAAGAAGAGCTGCTTGATATCGCCACAGTCAGCGACATTCTGACCATGCTGGCCAACCATAATATCACAGACTAAATACATTTTCAGAGGTAACAGTTTCATGATCAAAACACGTTTTGCACCCAGTCCGACAGGCCGTATGCATGTCGGTAACCTTCGTACGGCTCTTTATGCTTATCTGATCGCCCGTCACGGCAACGGCACCTTCATGCTGCGTATCGAGGACACCGATCAGGAACGTTTCGTAGAAGGCGCTCTTGATATCATTTACAGAACACTGGACCATGCCGGTCTTCATCACGATGAAGGTCCGGACAAGGATGGCGGTGTGGGTCCCTATGTTCAGAGTGACCGCTGCCGCATGGGTCTTTACCAGACATACGCCGAAAAACTGGTTGAGTCAGGCGACGCCTATTATTGCTTCTGCACCAAGGAACGTCTTGATTCCCTGAAGGGTGACGGCGAAGAAGAGTTCGGCAAGTATGACAAGCACTGTCTGCACCTGTCCAAGGAAGAAATCGCTGACAACCTGGCCAAGGGCATGCCCTATGTCATCCGTCTGAACGTGCCCACAGAAGGCACCACTTCCTTCCAGGATGAGATCTACGGTGAGATTACCGTCAACAATGATGAACTGGACGATATGATCCTCATCAAATCCGACGGTTTCCCCACCTATAACTTTGCCAACGTGGTGGACGATCACCTCATGGGCATCACACACGTGGTCCGCGGCAACGAATATCTGGCTTCCTCACCGAAGTACAACCTGCTGTACAAAGCCTTTGGCTGGGATGTGCCGGTCTATGTGCACTGCCCGCTGATCACCGATGAAAATCACCACAAGCTCAGCAAGAGAAGCGGCCATTCCTCCTTCGAGGATCTGCTGGATCAGGGCTTTATCTCTGAAGCCATCGTCAACTATGTGGCTCTCCTTGGCTGGAGTCCGGAGGACAACAACGAGATCCTCACTCTGAAAGAGCTTGAAGAAAAATTCGATTACACCCGCATCGGCAAGAGCCCGGCTGTCTTTGACATGGGTAAGCTGCGCTGGATGAACGGTGAATATATTAAGAAAATGGATCGGGCTGCCTTCCTCGAAAAGGCCATGCCGATCATGGGCGAGTTCGTACCGGCCGGTGCCGATGTGAACAAGGTGGCCGACATGGTCCAGCCCCGTATCGAAGTCTTCAATGACATTCCGGCCCTCATCGACTTCCTGAAGGAAGTCCCGGCTTACACCATCGATATGTACCGTCATAAGAAAATGAAGACGGATGAAGCCCTGTCACTTCAGGTGCTCACCGATGTGATCCCGGTGCTGGAGGGCACGGATGATTACTCAAATGATGCGCTGTATCAGCTGCTGCTGGCCTTTGCCAACGAAAAGGGCCTGAAGAACGGTCAGGTGATGTGGCCGGTGAGAACAGCGGTTTCCGGCAAGGCCCAGACACCGGGCGGTGCCACACAGCTGCTGGAGGTTCTCGGCAAAGAAGAGAGCCTTAAGCGTATCCGGACAGCCATCGAAAAACTTCAGGCTGAGATCTGATGACGCCTGATATTTTCGTTCTGCAAACGGAAAACACGGACACAACCAAGACGCTTTCCCTGCATGAGGCGGGATGGCGTCTTGTCCTGTTGGGATTGGAACGCCATTTTCCAAAGAGTCTTGAGGGTCGGGAGGATCTCCGTCGTCAGATTCTAAGAGGAGAGACGGACGGGCAGCAGATCCTGGTCAATCATTACGGGAAACCCGCCTTTGCGGACCCGGCGCTGCCCCATTTTAACATTTCCCATTCCGGTGACCGGGTGGTCTGCGCCCTGGCCATGCAACCGGTGGGCATCGATATTCAGATGAAACGCCGAGTCAACTTTGACCTGGTGGGTCAACGGCTCATGCCGCCGGCTGAGTACGACTCATTTTTGAAAATGGCTGATAAGGCGGACCATTTCTTCCAGGCCTGGGTCCGGATGGAAAGCTATCTGAAATGCAAAGGGATCGGCATTTCCACCGATCTGACGAAATTGACACCCGAAGGCCGGTTTGAGTACCTGCTGACGGGGGATAAGGATTACTATTGTGCGGTTTACGCGGACAACGAGTACAAAGTCCGCTTAGAGGAGGTTTCATGGCTTCACTTACAGAACAGATAAGCAAACGACGGACATTTGCGATCATTTCGCATCCTGATGCCGGTAAGACCACTTTGACGGAGAAATTCCTGCTTTACGGCGGGGCCATCAATCTGGCCGGTTCCGTTAAAGGCAAGGCGACGGCACGTCACGCTGTCTCCGACTGGATGGAGATTGAAAAGCAGAGAGGTATCTCCGTCACCAGCTCTGTTCTCCAGTTTAATTTTGACGGCTTCTGTATCAACATTCTGGATACGCCGGGTCATCAGGATTTCTCGGAAGATACCTACCGGACGCTGATGGCGGCGGACTCTGCCGTTATGGTCATCGACGGCGCCAAGGGTGTGGAGCCTCAGACACGGAAGCTCTTCAAGGTCTGTGCCCGTCGTCATATTCCGATCTTTACCTTTATCAACAAGCTGGACCGTGAGGCCCGGGATCCCTTTGAACTGGTGGACGAGATCGAGCAGGAGCTGGGCATTCCTACCTGTCCCATCAACTGGCCCATCGGTTCCGGTAAGGAATTTAAAGGTGTATACGACCGCGGCACACAGAACGTGCTGCTGTTCAGCGACACGCAGAAGGGTACCAAGGAAGGGACGGAGGAGAGCATCAACATCAACGATCCGAACCTGCCGCAGTATATCTCCGATGCGGAAGTGGAACATCTTAATGAAGAAATCGAGCTTCTGGACGGCGCATCCGCTGAGTTTGATATGGATGAGGTCTCCAAGGGCCGGTTATCACCGGTGTTCTTCGGATCAGCCCTCACCAACTTCGGTGTGGAGACCTTCCTGCATCATTTCCTTGATATGACCAATCCGCCGCTGGCCCGCAACTCCGATCAGGGCCTCATCGAGCCGGACAAAAATGATTTCTCAGCCTTCGTCTTCAAGATCCAGGCCAACATGAACAAGAATCACCGTGACCGCGTGGCCTTCATGCGTATCGTCTCCGGTCATTTTGATGCCAATATGGAAGTCTACCATGTGCAGGGCGGCCGCAAGCAGCGTCTGTCCCAGCCGCAGCAGATGATGGCGGATGACCGTCACATCGTGCAGGAAGCCTGGGCCGGCGATATCATCGGCGTGTTCGATCCGGGTATTTACTCCATCGGTGACACCGTCTGCACACCGGGTCAGAATTTCCATTTCGGTGGTATCCCCACCTTCGCACCGGAGCATTTTGCCCGCGTGCGTCAGATGGACACCATGAAGCGTAAGCAGTTCATGAAGGGCGTTACCGAGATCGCTCAGGAAGGTGCCATTCAGATCTTCCAGGAATACCGCATGGGCTACGAAGAGATCATCGTGGGCGTTGTCGGTGTACTGCAGCTGGATGTTCTGAAATTCCGTCTCGAAAATGAATACAATGTGGACATCAAGATGGAGCCGCTGCCCTTTGAATACATCCGCTGGATCGAAAATCCGGATGAAATCGATGTGGACCACCTGGAGGGTACCTCCGATATGAAGAAGGTCCGCGACATGAAGGGCCGCCCGCTGCTTCTGTGGGCTCATGAGTGGAGCATCGGCATGACGCAGGAACGCAACAAGGATCTGAAACTGTCCGAATTCGGCGACTGGGATGAGAACGCATAAGTGTTCCCTTCAGCCGAAAATATTGCGGTTTCCCATGGGCTTTGATATAATGAGACTCAAGTTTGGAGGTAAAATATTATGGCAGATAAGCGTACAATGTTTACCATTCGTGAAAATGAATCCGTCGGCAGCGTGAAGGTCTCCGAAGAGGTCATCGCCATCATTTCAGGCCTGGCAGCCATGGAAGTCAAGGGTGTCGCTTCAATGGGCGACGGTCTGACAAAAGATATCATTGCCAGACTGGGGATGAAGAACTTAAGAAGCGGCGTGTCTGTTGAATTAACAGCAGAAGACACTGCCGTGATCAGCGTGGTCCTCAATATCGGTTACGGCTTCTCGATCGTTGAAGTCAGCACCCAGGTACAGGAACGTATCAAGACAGCTGTCGAAAGCATGACAGGTCTTGAGGTCAGTGCCGTGAACGTGCGCGTGGCCGATGTAGATGTGGCGAAGGGCAAAGAGTAAAGCGTATTATGAACAGAAGAAAACTGAGAGAACATCTTTTTAAAATGGTCTTTCTTCTCGAATTCAACGATGAAGCCGAGATCCCGGAGCAGATCCGTCTGTATCTGGACGATCCGGCCGGAGATGCCGAGGATGAAGCAGCAGATGTCGCTTCTGAAGAAATGGCCGATATGGACAGACTTTATCTGTCTCAGCGTTTTGAAGGTCTGAAATCTCATCTGACTGAGATTGATGAGATGCTGAACAAGGCCTCCAAGGGCTGGAAAACAACCCGTATGGGTAAAGTGGATCTGGCTATCCTGCGTCTTGGCACCTACGAGCTTTGCTTCGATGAGGCCATTCCCCAGGGTGTGGCCATCTCGGAAGCCGTTGAGCTGGCCAAACGATTTGGAGGCACGGATTCCTCCGCTTTCATCAACGGTGTGCTCGGTCACATCGCCAATCATTAAAAGGCAGTGAATTATGCAGAAACCGATCTACTCCGTTGGGCAGGTCAATCATTATATCAGGAGAATGTTCGAGCAGGATATTCTCCTGAATTTCCTTTATGTCCGCGGTGAAGTGAGCAATTGCAAGTATCACTCCACGGGACATATTTATTTTTCTCTGAAGGATACCGCAGGGGCCATGAACTGCGTCATGTTCAGGGGGGACCGGAAGGGTCTGGCATTCCCCATGAAGGATGGCGACAAGGTGGTCATCGGCGGTACGGTGGATATTTACGAAAAAACCGGCAGCTATCAGCTTTACGCCAAGGACATTAAGCTGGAAGGTGCCGGTCTTCTTTATGAACGGTTTTTAAAGCTGAAGGCGGAGCTTTCGGAAATGGGGATGTTCGATCCCCTCTACAAGAAGCCGATTCCCCGGTATGCATCCCGGGTGGGCGTGATCACAGCCCCCACCGGCGCCGCGGTCCGGGATATCCAGAGTATCTCAAAACGGCGGAATCCGTATGTGCAGCTCATCCTTTATCCGGCCCTGGTGCAGGGTGAAGGGGCGGCGGCCTCCCTTTGCCGGGCGCTGGCCTATATGGACACCCGGAATCTCGATGTCATCATCATCGGGCGAGGCGGCGGTTCCTATGAAGATCTCTGGGCCTTCAATGAAGAAGAGGTGGCCCGGGCCATCTTTAACTGTCAGACACCCGTCATTTCCGCGGTGGGACATGAAACGGACACCACCATCGCCGATTATGTGGCGGACCTGCGGGCCCCCACGCCTTCAGCCGCAGCGGAGCTGGCGGTTTTTGATATCCGCGAGTTTGATGCCGGCTGCGCCCATGTGCGCCAGAAGCTGAATGCCGGGATGCAGCGCCATTTAACAAAGGCCGCTTACCGCACAAAGCAGCTGAAAAACCGGTTTGAACTCTTAAGCCCGGTGCGGCGTCTGCGGGATCGACGGCAGAGACTGATGCACCTGGAGGAGAGCCTGGAGCGGGCCATGATCGCCCGGCTTGAGGCCGCCCGGCGTCGTCACGAACGGACGGAAGAGATGCTGACCCGTCGTATGGAGCAGAAGCTTCAGAATCGGAGTCGTCGCTTTGGTCTCATCCTCACCCGGTTTAAGGGACTCAATCCCCTGGATCGTCTCAAGGCCGGCTATGCCTATGTGGCCACCCCATCGGGACGGGCCCTGCGGTCGGTCAAGGACATTTCCGAAAATGATGAGCTGAAGATCCATGCCGTTGACGGCGTTGTCACAGCCCGTGTGGAGGCTGTTCAGGAAAGAGGAAAAAATAATGGGATTGACAAGTGAAAACTCTGAGATGACAATTGAAGAAAGCTTTGCCGTACTGGATGACATGGCCTCTCGCCTGGAAGATGACGAGCTGGCTCTTGAAGAATCATTTTCTTTATATCAGAAGGGCATGGCAATGCTCAAAGACTTGAATGACAGGATCGACCGCGTCGAAAAGCAGATGCAGATCATCAGCGGCGACGGGGCGACAGAGGACTTTACGTGAAAAAAAGACTGGACGTTCTGCTGGTTGAAAAGGGCCTGGCAGCCTCCCGTGAAAAGGCCAAAGCACTCATTATGGCCGGGATCGTGTATGTGGGGGATGTGAAGGAAGATAAGGCCGGCACAACTTTTGACGAAAATGCCGTGATCGAGGTCAGGGGTAAGACTCTGGCTTATGTGAGCCGCGGCGGTTTAAAACTTGAAAAAGCGATGCAGACCTTCCCGGTGACACCCGCCGGCAAGGTGTGTCTGGATATCGGAGCCTCCACCGGCGGTTTTACGGATTGCATGCTGCAAAACGGCGCGGTGAAGGTGTATGCCATTGATGTGGGATACGGCCAGCTGGCCTGGAAGCTGCGGACGGACGAGCGGGTGGTCTGTATGGAAAAGACCAACATCCGTTACGTGACACCGGAGCAGATCCCGGATCCGGCGGGGCTGGCCAGCATCGATGTGTCATTCATTTCCCTGAAGCTGGTGCTGGGGACTGTGTCGAGTCTCCTGGCTGAGGACGGGGAAATCGTGGCTCTGATCAAGCCTCAGTTTGAGGCCGGTCGGGAAAAGGTGGGCAAGCATGGTGTGGTCCGTGATAAGGCGGTGCACCGTGAGGTCATCGAGCACGTGCTGGGTTATGCCGCTGAGGCAGAACTCACCCCGGTGGGTCTTACCTATTCACCGGTAAAGGGCCCGGAGGGCAACATCGAGTATCTGGTGTTCCTGAAAAAGCAGCCCGCCGTAGATGACGTGATCGTGAGCGTTGAAGACGCGGCCCGCTGCGTTGAGGAGGCTCACGGGGCTCTCGACAAGTAATACCATCACACAAAACCATTTATCGCTGAGAAAGCCGGGTGCCTGACAGGGATATGTCTTTGAACCTCATCAAGCATTCCCCCGCTTCAAAGACGCAGAGTCTTAAGCGCCTGTCTCGTTTTCATGTTGTCCGGCAAAGACCGGGACGCAAGCAGCGATTTAAACAGAAAGCAGCAGGATGCGTATGAAGAATTTCTGCATTATCCGCAACATAACCAAGGATCCTCTGGATGATATGACATCCCGTATCCGGTTTTATCTGGAGAACAAAGGGGCCACCTGTTATGTCTGCGAAGAAGAGGATCCCATCACCCCGGAGACGGAGTGCGGGCTGGTGCTGGGCGGTGACGGCACGCTTTTGCGAGCTGCCAAGAAGGCCCTGTCAGCCGACATTCCGCTCATCGGCATCAATCTCGGTACCCTCGGGTATCTGGCCGAGGTGGACCGGTTGGGTGTCTATGAAGCGCTGGACAGTCTGCTCAATGATGAGTATACCCTGGAAAAACGTATGATGCTCACCGGCTCCATTTTCCACGAGGGTCGGGAGGTTTACACGGACGTGGCGCTCAATGACATCGTCATTTCCCGGGACGGCAGTCCCCGTATCATTTTGTTTGAAAACTATGTCAACGGGGCGTTCCTGACCAATTATCAGGCGGATGCCATGATCATTTCCACCCCCACAGGGTCCACGGGCTACGCCCTTTCGGCGGGCAGCCCCATCGTTTCCCCGAGAGCGGATCTGATCCTGATGACCCCGCTGGCGCCTCATACTTTGAATGCCAGAAGCATCATTTTCCCGGATACGGATGAAATCCGTGTGCGGATCGGGGCCGGCCGTGTGGTGCATCCCGAACGGGCAATGGTGGATTTTGACGGTTCCGTCGGTTTCCGGGTGGAGACCGGGGACGAGATCGTGATCCGCCGGGCCAAAGCCTCAACCAAGATTATTAAGATCAAACAGGAAAGCTTCCTGGAAACTCTGAGAAGAAAGTTAGGTAATAATTGACCTATGAAAAATGCCAGACATCAGCAGATTCTTGAACTTATCAGAAATGAAGATATTGAAACCCAGGAGGAGCTGGCCGAGCGCCTGAAAGAAAATGGTTTTCAGGTCACTCAGGCCACGGTGTCCCGCGACATCCGTCAGCTGGAGCTGAAAAAAGTCCCCTATATGGGTGGTAAGTCCCGGTATATGGTATCACCGGGCGGCATCACAGCTTTGTCCTCCCGTTATGCCCGGGTGCTGAAGGACGCCTACGTGTCCCTGGACATTTCCCTGAATATTGCCGTGATCAAGACGGTTTCCGGCATGGCCATGGCCCTGGCGGCAGCCCTTGATTCTCTTGACTGGCAGGAAATCCTGGGGTGTATCGCCGGCGATGACACGGTGATGTGCGTCCTGCGCTCACCCAACGATGCGGAGATCTTAAGACAAAAGCTGTACGAATGTGTCAGAGAAGGTTAAGTCTATGCTTCGAAACCTGCATGTCAAAAATTTAGCCCTGATCCGGGAAATCGATGTGGATCTGTCCGACGGTCTGACGGTGCTCACCGGTGAGACCGGTGCAGGTAAATCCATCATCATCGGTTCCATTCAGCTGGCCCTGGGGGGCCGGACCGGCCGGGAGGTCCGGAAGGATGCGGATGAACCCTCCCTGGTGGAGCTGGTGTTTGAATCCGATAACAAGGCTCTGCTGGCGCTTCTTGAGGAGTGGGGCATCGACAGTGAAGACGGCGTGATCGTCATTTCCCGGAAGATCGACGGGAATCGTTCCGTGTACCGCATCAACGGCACCACGGTGACGGCTTCTCAGGTCCGGGCCTGCACGGCCGGGCTTATCGAGATCCACGGTCAGCATGAAAACCAGCAGCTGCTCAATAACACCAGCCAGCTGGCTTTGGTGGATGAATTCGGCGGTGATGCCATCGCATCTTTACGCCGTAAGACGGCGGAAGCCTTCCGCACCTGCAAGGCTCTGAGGCGTCAGCTGGCGGATTCGGAAATGGACGAAGAGGAGCGTGTCCGGCGTCTTGATTTCCTCAGCTACGAAATCGAGGAAATCGAAAATGCCGATCTTAAGGACAATGAAGATGAGGAGCTGGAGCATCTTTACAAAAAGCTGTCCAATGCCCGTCAGCTCACGTCTTCCGTGGCGGAAATCTACAGCCGCTGCGGTTATGAGGATGCGGCCGGTGCCGGCGAACAGATCGGTCGGGCCCTTCACGAGCTGGAAAGCATTGTCCGTTATGATGAAGCCCTGGCCGACATGGCGGAGACACTGACCACCATCGATGGTCTGCTCAATGATTTTAACCGGGATCTGTCCCGTTATATGTCGGATCTGGAAGAGGATCCTCAGCTCTTTGCGGAAACGGAAGAGCGGCTCAACACCATCAACAAGCTGAAGGCCCGTTTCGGCCAGACCCTGGAGGCCATTAAAGCCTCCTATGAAGAACGGATACGGGAACGGGATGCCCTGATGGATTACGCGGCCCGACGTCTTACTTTGGAAAATGAGCTACATCAGGCGGAAGACCATTTACAGGCCTGTGCCGATAAGCTCACGAAAGCTCGTCTTGAAGCGGCCCGCATTTTCGAAAAGGAAGCCTCCGGTCAGCTGGCGGACCTTAATTTCGCCCGGGCTGATTTTGAGATTTCATTTTCTAAAAAAGAAACCTGCACGGATAACGGGCAGGATGATATCGAATTCATGATCGCCACCAATCCCGGCGAACCGCTTTTGCCCCTGCGCAAAGTGGCGTCCGGCGGTGAATTGTCCCGTATCATGCTGGCCATTCGGACCATTTTCGCCGATAAGGACGAGACGGGGACGCTGATCTTTGACGAGATCGACACCGGCATCAGCGGCCGCACCGCTCAGAAGGCGGCGGAGAAGCTGAAGGTGGTGGGTCGATCCCATCAGACCATCTGCATCACCCATTTACCGCAGATCGCGGCCATGGCGGATCATCATTATGCGATCGTGAAAGACATCGCGGATGACCATGCCGCCACGAAGATCACACCTCTTGATGAGGAAGCTTCCGTGGATGAACTGGCTCGTCTTCTGGGTGGGGCCATCATCAATGACACCACGCGTCAGGCCGCGCGGGAGATGAAAGCCATGTCCCCGGACGCGATGGCTTAGAGAAAATGTTTGCTGATTGGGTTTGTGTTCCATGGGATGTTTTATCATATGCCTTACCTTTGATGGGCGCGCTATGATAAAGGATTATTGAATGGAATTTGTGCCGAATCTGTTATATGATGTGTATACCGTCACAATCGAAAGGAGATTCGTATGAAGAATATTTTATTTGCAGCCTCCGAATGTGCCCCGTTCCTGAAAACAGGCGGCCTGGCCGACGTTGTGGGTTCCCTGCCGAAGTATCTCGATAAGGCTTATTTTGATTGCCGCGTTGTGATGCCGTATTACAGCTGCATGGATCCGAAATGGCGTTCTTTAGCCACTTTCCATTCCTCTTTCTACATGGACATTGACGGCAAAGATGTCTATGTGGGCATCCTGGAATGTGATTATGACGGTGTCCATTATTATTTCATTGATAATGAAGAATACCTGGGCCGTGAAAAGCCGTATCTGGGTATGCCCACAGACCTTGGCCGCTTTGCCTTCTTCTGCAAGGCGGTGCTGTCCATTTTGCCGGTGGTGGGCTTCCGTCCGGACATTATCCACTGCCATGACTGGCAGACCGGCTTTATCCCGGTTTACCTTAACAGCTTTTTCCAGGGCAACAGCTTCTTCCATGGTATTAAGTCCATCATGACCATCCATAACCTGAAGTTCCAGGGTATCTGGGATAAGCCGCTGTTTATGAAGGTCAGTGGTCTGCCGGAGTATTATTTCTCTCCGGATAAGATGGAATTCCATCGTGATGCCAACATGCTGAAGGGCGGTATGGTATATGCCAATGCCCTGACAACGGTTTCTGCTACCTATGCTGAAGAAATCAAGACACCGTACTACGGCGAACGTCTTGATGGTCTTTTAAGAGCCCGCGCTCACGATCTGCGGGGTATCGTCAACGGCATTGACTATGATGTGTTCAATCCGGAAACGGATGAGATGATCCCGTATCATTTCTCCGCTGAGGATCCGTCCAATAAGAAGAAGGTTAAGGAAGAGCTTCAGAAGCGTATGGGTCTGTCCACTGAGGGCGATGCCATGGTGATCGGTATCGTGTCTCGTCTCACAGACCAGAAGGGTTTTGACCTTATTGCCTGTGTTATGGAGGAAATGCTTCAGGACAACGTTCAGTTTGCGGTTCTGGGCACCGGCGATCAGCGCTATGAAGATATGTTCCGTTACTTTGCCGACAAGTATCCGGGCAAGGTGGGGGCTGCCATCTACTACAGCGAAGAAGTAGCTCACATGATCTATGCCGGCTCCGATGCCTTCCTGATGCCGTCCGCCTTTGAACCCTGCGGTCTGTCCCAGATGATGGCCATGCGTTACGGCTCACTGCCCATCGTCCGTGAGACCGGCGGTCTGAAGGATACGGTTCAGCCCTACAATGAATTTGATAAGTCCGGTACGGGCTTCTCCTTCACCAACTACAACGCGCATGACATGATGAATGTTGTTCGCTATGCCGAAAAGGTTTACTTTGACAGACCGGATGACTGGGCTCAGCTGGTGAAGCAGGCCATGAACGCCGATTATTCCTGGAAGGCCTCAGCCCTTAAATATCAGGAAATGTACGACTGGATGTGCGGTTATTGATCGCAGCCCTCTGATCGGTAAAAATGATGCGATGATACGCCATCCGTATCATCATCTGACAGAAAATAAGTATGATTGAATTCCCCTGCGGTTGCCGCAGGGGAGTCGTGCTTTTGGGGGATAGGATAAAATCGTGATACCGGCAATGCGCCAGATTTTAAATAATAGAGAGAAATAACGTGTGTACGGCAATTTATCAGGTGCCTGTCATGCTGAGCGAGTTGACTATGGTGTCAGCAAATGAAATGGCAGAAAGGAGAAAAAAACAGGCATCAGACAATTGACAAGCCACCATGAGATGTGTATTATATGACTGTACGAACACTTGTTCGCTTAAAGGAGATCATCGTGAAAGAAGATAAGAATCTGACTAAACTTAAAGAAGAAAAAGAAAAAGCATTAGAAGCAGCCATCGGCCATCTGGAAAAGGAATTCGGCAAAGGAGCTGTTATGAAATTAGGTGAACAGCAGGCCCAGATGAATGTGGAGGCTGTTCCCACAGGCTCTCTGTCACTTGACCTTGCCCTGGGCATCGGTGGTATTCCGAAGGGCCGTATCATTGAAATCTACGGACCGGAATCCAGTGGTAAGACAACCGTCGCCCTGCATATGGTGGCAGAGGTTCAGAAGAGAGGCGGTATCGCCGGTTTCGTTGATGCTGAGCATGCCCTTGACCCGCTCTATGCCCGTAATATCGGTGTTGATATTGAAAATCTGTACATTTCTCAGCCGGACTCCGGTGAACAGGCTCTGGAGATCACTGAGACCATGGTCCGTTCCGGTGCTGTTGACATCATCGTTGTGGACTCCGTTGCCGCTCTGACACCGCAGGCCGAAATCGACGGCGATATGGGTGATTCCCATGTCGGTCTTCAGGCTCGTCTGATGAGCCAGGCGCTGCGTAAACTGACAGCCACTGTCAGCAAGACAAAGTGTATCGTTATCTTCATCAACCAGCTGCGTGAGAAGATTGGTATCATGTTCGGCAATCCGGAAACCACCACCGGCGGTCGTGCCCTTAAGTTCTATGCCTCTGTCAGAATCGATGTGCGTCGTACCGAAACCTTAAAGGCCGGCGGTGATGTGATCGGTAACAGAGCCAAGATCAAGATCGTGAAGAACAAGGTGGCGCCGCCCTTCAGAGAAGCCATGTTCGATATTATGTTCGGCCGCGGTATTTCCCGTTCCGGCGATATCCTGGATCTGGCTGTCGATGCCGGTATTGTTGAAAAGAGCGGTTCCTGGTTTGCCTTCCAGGGCACTAAGATCGGTCAGGGCCGTGAGAATGCCAAGAATTATCTGGAAGACAATCCGGATACTATGAACTATATCGAAGCCCTTGTCCGTGAAGCCCACGGCCTTGAGTGCGACCTGCCCTTAACCGATATGGCCGACAAGAGCGCTGAAGCCGGCGCCGAAGCAGACATCTGATGACTGACGATCAACTGCAAAAGGCCAAGAAGAAAGCCCTGATGCTTCTGACAGACCGCGACCGCAGTGTGGCCGAATTGACGGAAAAGCTGCAAAAAGCCGGTTATGAAGAGGCCATCATCAAGGAGACGCTCTCTTATGTGTCGAGCTTCGGGTATCTCGATGATGCCCGTTATGCCCGCCATTTTATCGAGTATTACAGTGGCTCCAGAAGCTACCAGCGCATCCGTTTTGATATGGGACAGAAGGGGCTGAGTAAGGCTGTCATCGACGACGCTTTCGAGGCGCTGGAAGATCCTGATGAAAAACCGCTGATCCGCAAGCTCGTCGCCAAGAAGTGGCGCACCGTCAAAGGTGAACGACGGGAAAAGGAAGCCAAAGTCATCCAAAGTCTCGGCAGAAAAGGCTTTCGCATCGGCGATATCCGGGCTGTTCTTGAAGAGATGGAAGAGCCGGATGACCCGGAAGAAGAGGTATAAAGTTGACCCTGAGAATAGAATTCTGTTCTCGGGGTCTTTTTTCACCATAGATGGGTCTTATTACGTGTAACACGCGCAACCTTCCTGAGTTCAAAGGAAAAAGTCTTCATAGCTTAAGGAGAATGACATGAATAAACGCCGAGTCGGCGATGCCTACGAGGATGCGGCGGCCTCTTATCTTGAGTCCATCGGCTATCGGGTCCTGGAACGGAACTTCCGTGTCCGTCAGGGGGAAATCGACATCATTGCCTTTGATAAGCCGTACCTTGTGTTTATCGAAGTGAAATATCGGAAAAGTAAAACAGGTGGCTATGCCGAAGAGGCGGTTCATTGGAAAAAGCAGCAGCAGATCCGCAGGGTGGCCTTGTTTTATCTCATGAAGCATCACGTGGATATGGGCACGCCTATGAGATTTGATGTGCTGGCGATCAATGGTGAAGAGGTCCGTCACATTAAGAATGCCTTTTGATTTTTGAGTGAATTTTGTAGTACAATAAACGAACATTGCAGACAAGTTGCAAAGCGGACATCGTATCCGCCGGGTATTTCGATTGTCTGCCATTATTGATTGCGAACATAGTTGCTAAAGTCACATCAGACATCTGATAACTGATAAGTGAAGGCTAAGAAGGAGGCCCTAAATGACAGCCATGAAAAAGAAGAAAAAGAGTCATTCAACTCGCCTGGCCGAACCGGCCGGTTATATCCTGCTGGTCAAGGAGACGGTCACTGTTGATGATTTCAGACCGTTTATGACGGAAGCGGGCCTGGCATTTGAAATCTGGCCGCCTGTTGGTGTTATTGAGCTTATCTTAGGGGAAAAGCAGTCTCTGGATATTGAGACTATCCTGCCGGTGGATATGGATCTGCAGGGCAGCGATGAGATGGATGAAGCCCTGGCCAACCGAATCGATGAAAGCGGTGCTGTGGCCGGATTTTATCTTAACTTTGGCAACGGTGGGTATGATAAAGCAGACGCCCTTTTACGTCGCCTGATCGAAGCCTGGAACGGCCTTCTGCTGGCTGATAAGGAAGGCTATCCGCAGGTGATGTAGTGGCGGCTCCAGGCGACCGATGAAATAATAAGGCGGCTTAAGAGTGCCCGTTGAATATAAAAAGTGTGGCATAACCATCAGCAATAAATTAAGCAGACATCGAACTCCTTGGCGTTCGCTTGTCTGCATGACGATATAAAGGAACTCTTATATGACAATTAAATGGAAAACCGACGAGAACAGCCGGCGGACCCATGTCCATAAGACTGGGGCGGTGTCCTGGCTCACCTTTGCACCGCTTGAGAAGGAAGAAGCCTGGCTGGAGCATTATTTCTCCACAAGAGAAGGCGGTGTCAGTGAAGGCTGGCTGTCCTCGATGAATTTAAGCTTTACACAGGAACCGGATGAACAGGGTGAGAAGAATGTCCGCGAGAATTTCTGCCGTTTTGCGGAAGGCTGTGGCTTCTCAATGGATGATGTGGTGATGTCGGATCAGACACACACCACCAACGTGGTTCATGTTACCGATGCCGATAAAGGCCGGGGCTGGAGCCGTGATAAGGACTGGAAGGATGTGGATGGGTTTATTACCGATACACCGGGTGTGATCTTATCCACCTTCTATGCGGATTGCGTGCCGCTCTTTTTTGCGGATCCTGTTCACAAAGCTATCGGCTTGTCCCATTCCGGCTGGAAAGGCACAGTGGGGCAGATTGGCCGTATCACGCTCGAAAAAATGAACGCTGCCTTCGGCACACAACCGGAGGATGTGATCGTCGTCATCGGCCCGTCCATCTGCGTAGACTGCTATGAAGTGAGCGAGGATGTGGCCGGCCATTTTCCGGCAGAATGTCTTATCGCAAAGGGCGGCGGCAAATATCAGCTGGATCTTTGGAAGGCCAATGAGCTGATCCTGTTAAAGGCCGGGATTCGACAGGAGCACCTGATGACACCGGACATCTGCACCGCCTGCAATATGGACTTCCTGTATTCCCACCGGGCCAGCGGCGGCAGAAGAGGAAACCTGGGGGCTTTCCTGGGGATTCGGAAGGACTGATTAAGTCAAGGACGCGTTCAGAGGTCCAGACAGAGGTTCAGACTGCCCTGAAAAAGGGCCTGAACTTGACAAAAAAAGTCATTTTGAATATTATTGAAAGTTGTACGTATATTATGCCTTGGAGGGCTTTTTAATTATGGCAAATCCTTATAATTTTTCATCAATCGAATCTAAATGGACAAAAATCTGGGAAGACGACCCGGTCAACAAACCGGACCCGAAGAAAGATAAATATTACTGTCTGGATATGTTCCCGTATCCGTCAGGTAACGGCCTTCATGTCGGCCATTGGAGAGGTTATGTTATCTCCGATGTCTGGAGCCGTTATCAGCTGATGCACAACAAGTATGTCATCCATCCGATGGGCTGGGATGCTTTCGGTCTGCCGGCTGAAAACTATGCCATCAAGATGGGTGTTCATCCGTCAGTTCAGACACAGAAGAATGTCGACAATATCCGTCGTCAGATCAAAGATATCGGTGCCATCTATGATTGGGATCTGGAAGTTAACACAACAGACCCGAACTACTATAAGTGGACACAGTGGATCTTCGTTCAGATGTTCAAGAAGGGCCTGGCCTATGAGAAGGAATTCCCGATCAACTGGTGTCCGTCCTGTAAGACCGGTCTGGCTAACGAAGAAGTTGTTAACGGCTGCTGCGAACGCTGCGGTTCTGCTGTTACAAAGAAGAATCTGCGTCAGTGGATGCTGAAGATCACAGCCTATGCTGACAGACTTCTCGGCAATCTGGACAAGCTGGATTGGCCGGAGAAGGTTAAGAAGATGCAGAGCGACTGGATCGGTAAGAGCCATGGTGCCGAGATCGATTTCCCGGTAGACGGTTCTGACGCTAAGATCAAGGTTTACACCACACGTCCGGATACTCTGTACGGTGCCACCTTCATGGTTCTGGCTCCGGAACATGAACTGGCTGCCTCACTGGCAACAGAAGAAACAAAAGCCGCTGTGGATGAATATATCTACCAGGCTTCCATGAAGTCATCCGTTGACCGTCTTCAGGATAAGGAGAAGACAGGTGTCTTCACAGGTTCCTACTGCATCAACCCGATCAACGGGGCCAAGGTGCCGGTCTATCTGTCTGACTACGTACTGGCTGACTATGGTACAGGCGCCATCATGTGTGTTCCGGCACACGATGACCGTGACTTTGCCTTCGCCACAAAATTCAATATTCCGATCATTCAGGTCATTTCCAAGGACGGCCAGCCGGTTGAAAAACTGGAAGAAGCCTACACAGAACCGGGTATCATGATCAACTCCGGCGACTGGACAGGTATGAAGTCCGAAGTGGCTAAGAAAGAAATCCCGGCTAAGCTGGAAGAGCAGGGCATCTGCAAGGTCACCACAAACTACAAGCTGCGTGACTGGGTCTTCTCAAGACAGCGTTACTGGGGTGAACCAATTCCGATCATCCATTGCCCGAAGTGCGGCAACGTACCGGTTCCGGAAGATCAGCTGCCGCTGACACTGCCGGATGTTGAAAAATACGAACCGACAGGTACCGGCGAATCACCGCTGGCTGCCATCGACGAATGGGTAAACACCACATGTCCGTGCTGCGGCGCTCCGGCTAAGAGAGAAACTAACACCATGCCGCAGTGGGCCGGTTCCAGCTGGTACTTCCTGCGCTATGTGGATAACAAGAACGATAAAGAACTTGTCAGCAAAGAACGTGCCCAGAAGTATCTGCCGGTTGATATGTATATCGGCGGTGTCGAACATGCTGTTCTTCACCTTCTGTATTCACGTTTCTGGACAATGTTCCTGCATGACATCGGTGTAGTCGATTTCGATGAGCCGTTCCTGAAGCTGTTCAATCAAGGTATGATTACCGGTAAGAACGGCATCAAGATGAGTAAGTCAAAAGGCAACGTGGTATCACCGGATGATCTTGTCCGTGACTACGGCCGTGATTCTCTGCGTATGTACGAACTCTTTGTCGGCCCGCCGGCACTGGATGCTGAATGGGATGACAGAGGTATTGACGGCGTCTTCCGCTTCCTGAACAAGTTCTGGAAGCTGGCTCAGGATTCTCTTGAAGCCAATGTGGCCGCTACCGATGAGATGATCCGTACACGCCATAAGATGATCTATGACATCACCACACGTATGGAAGCCTTCTCCATGAACACGGTTGTTTCCGGCTTCATGGAATACAACAACAAGCTGGCTGACCTGGCCAAGGCCGCCGGTGGTGTTGATAAGGAAACCATCGAAACATACATCAAGCTGCTGGCTCCGTTTGCTCCGCATATGGCAGAAGAACTGTGGCATGCCTATGGCCACGACACAACTGTCTTTGCCGCAGAATGGCCGGTATCTGATGAAAAGCTTCGTCAGGATGATGAAAAGGAAATCGCTGTTCAGGTTAACGGTAAGACTCGTGCCACCATCAAGCTGTCTGTTAAGGCTGATAAGGATGCGGCTCTTGCCGCCGGCCGTGAAGCCGTTGAAAAATACCTCACAGGTAATGTGGTCAAGGAAATCTTTGTTCCGGGCCGTATCATCAACTTTGTTGTGAAATAAAGCATTTCACGCATCATACAATAAACTCAATAGGATCCTGATAAGCAGTGCTTCGGTTCACGCCGGGGCACTGTTTTTTCGTAAAGCGGATATTCGCCATGCCCCCAAGGCACATGAGTCACTTGGCTACAGACTCCTATAGATCAAATATTAAAGCAGTATAGGAGCATCTTGATAATGGCATGAAAATTTCAAATATGTGAGAATGTGACCTAATTTACTAACAGATTGCACGAATAATTTCCATTTGTTTGGTAGGTATTATTGAATATATGCCTATATTTTTAGTAGCAATTACAATAAGCTTTTTGTTGAATTCCGTACAATGCTTTCATAAAATAATTTATGGATTTGTTCCGAAAAAAACTGTTTTGGAACATATTAGTGCGGATGCACTTTGAAAGGAGCCTTTATTATGACATCAAAAGAACGTGTACTTGCAACAATGAATTTCCAGCCGGTTGATCGTCCGGCCGTTATGCCTCTTGAAGGAACTGCCTGGATCTGCAGAAGAGCCGGTATCAGCTATGCCGATCAGTATGAAATGGCTGATTACGGTGCTGCCGATATCGTCAAGGGCTTTGAAGATATGAAGAGCGATGTTGTTTTCTGTGGTGGTTCCTGCTGGATGGCCTGGGCTCATGCCTTTGGCAGCGAAGTGGATGCCACAACAGTGGGTGGTCCGGTGAATGTCGGCCCGGCTTTCGATCCGGAAAAAGGCATCCCGGAAATGACTGATGACGAAATCAGAGAAACTCTGCTGAACGATTACTATATCAAAGCTATGCTTGGCCAGATCAAGGCTGTCAAAGCTATCGTCGGCGATGACAAACCGATCATGTCCGGTCATTGCGGTCCGTTCACAGGCGCTTCTGTCCTGGCCGGTACAAAGAAATTCGTGAAATATGTCGGTAAGAACAATCCGATCCTGCCGGCACTGCTTGACTTCACATCACGTGTTCTGGGTATTTATGCCGATCTGATGAAGGATGCCGGCACAGATATCCTCAATGTCTGCGATCCGATGGCTTCCGGCGATATGGTGGCCCTGGATACCTTCAAAGATCTGGATCTTCCGGCTATGGAAACTTATCTGAAATACAAACCGGAACTGCCGTACCTGGTTCACATCTGCGGCAATGCCGGCGAACGTGTTGAATTCATCCGTGATTTCGGCGCTGCCTTCTTCTCAGTTGACTCTATGGTCGACATGGCTGACATGATCAGGAAATGCGATCACAAGATGGTCATGGTGGGTAACATCAATCCGGCCGGTGTCATGCTGCAGGGTACACCGGAAGATGTTTACAACGAAACAAAGAAGCTGCTTGAAATGGCTAAAGAAAATGGCGGCGGCATCATCCCGTCAACAGGCTGCGAGCTGCCGGCTGCCAGCCCGCTTGAAAACATTCTGGCTATGGTCAAGGCTGCAGAAGATATGGGTGCCATCGGCTAATTAACTTAGCTGATTCATCGAAAGCCGTTGCTTCAGTCATAAAGAGTTTTCGCTGGTATACCAGCCTAAATGAATAACGCGATAAAAAAAGCGGATTGTTCGGTTTGATACTGAACAATCCGCTTAATGTTTTACTCGATCCGTTCCAGCCCCTCCAGTGTGGGCACCGCCATCATGGAGTAGTTCTGATGGTAAATGACAAATCCGGGCGCACCGCCGGGTGTTTTCTTAAGGTTTTTCCGCAGGGTGTAATCGATCTCAATCTTCGGTGATTCCTTACTGTCTTTGGAATAGTAGGCTGCCAGAGCCCCGGCTTCCTCAAAAGCCCGATCGGGCACCTCTTTGCCCTCGGTTTTCAGGATCACGTGGGATCCGGGACGACCTTTGGCGTGGAACCACCAGTCGCCGCCGTTGGCATACTTGAATGTCAGCTCATCATTCTGAAGGTTATTCTTGCCCACAGCCAGAATAAAGCCGTCGGAAGAGCGGAAGAACATAGGCTTTGATTTTTCTTCCCGCACCTTCCCCCGTTTGATATATTTCTTTTTCAGCCAGCCGCTGTTTTCAAGCTCCAGACGGATAGCGGTAAGGTCAGCGTCATTTTCCGCAATGGCAATGGCCTCCAGCACCGATTCCAGCTGGGCCTTATCCGCATAGGTGGCGGTCAGCTGCTCGGATAAGGAGCTTTCCGTTCGTTTCAGCTTCTGATAACGGGCGAAATATTTCTGGGCATTTTCGGAAGCTGTCAGTGTGGGATCCAACGGAATGGTGAGATGGGTGTTGTCGTAATAATTAAACGCCTCGTAGGAAGAAGCCCCATTTTCGACGGCATACCCATAGGCATTGAGCAGTTCACCGTAGATTCGATACTTGTCCTTTTTCTCCGTATCTTTGAGCTGTTTTTCCTGGAGAGCGGCTTTTTTCAGCACACGGTCCAGAGCCACCGACACCGCATGACGCATGTTGGCGGACTTTTCATTGAGTCGGGTGGATGTGTTGCGCTCGGCATAGAAGAGGCGCAGGGCCTCGCTGACACTGTCGCAGGGCACAGATTCAAGATCCGCATACATGGTCAAGGGCAATGAGGCAAAAGCCCGGGGCTCTTTGTGCTCATCCAGCACCACATGAGCCGCAAACTGTCCCTCGGCGATGGCCTTGAAACGTGCCATCAGCACATCTGTAAGGTGCGCCTTTTCATTTTCGGAAATGGCCGCCAGAGGGCTCCCGCCGTCGAGGCCGGCCTCATAGCAGAATTCCTCCGCCGCCTCCGGGGAAATGCCGGTGATGCGTTTGTAGATAAGCTGCGATAACTTACCGCTGCCGGACAGGACATTTTCGAAAATGGTGTCTCGGCTCACAGTCAGCGGATCGACTTTTTCCTGGGTCATGGGGATGAAATAATCCCGGCCGGGCAGCACCTCACGGACGGAACTCATGAAGGAGGGCACCCGCTTGATGCTGTCCATGATGACGTTGTCACCGTTTACGAGAATGATGTTGCTGTGCTTACCCATGAGCTCGATGATGAGCCGGCGGGTGCAGGGATCCCCTAATTCGTCCCGATGATCGATGGCAATCTCGATGACACGCTCCAGTGAGGGCTGGGTGATGGCGGTGATGCGGCCACCCTGGATGTGCTTGCGCAGCAGCATGCAGAAATTGGGGGCGGTGAGGGGCGCTTGAACCTTACTGTCCGTTAAATAAATGAGGGGCAGAGAAGCGCTGGCGCTCATGTAGAGGATTTTCGATTCCTTGTTATTTTTAATGGTGAGATAAAGCTCATCCTTTTCCGGCTGGATGATCCGACTGATGCAGCCGCCGGTGAGAGCACCGGAAAGCTCCTGTGTGAGATGAGCCACTGTAATACCGTCAAATGCCATAATCGTGTCCTTATAAAAATGATGGATTTCTGTGCTCATCATTGTATCATAAAGTTGATGTTCGTCATAGATTGTGATAAACTGTATCAGATAATGCGAAAGGATGAATGTCTATGATCAGCAGTATGACAGGCTTCGGCCGTAGCGAACGGACAACAGAAGATTATAAGATCACCGTCGAGATGCGTTCCGTCAATAATCGCTATCTTGATCTGAATATTCGGATGCCGAAAAAATTCGCGGCATTTGAAAACAGAATCCGTCAGGCTGTGAAAAATGATATTAATCGCGGCAAGGTGGATATTTTCATCACCTATGAAACCTACGGCACAGGCGAGAGCTTCCTGAAGTATAACGAAGCCCTGGCCGCCGAATACCTGGCTCATTTACAGGCGCTGAGCAAAACCCTGAATCTGGAAGACACCATCCGGACCATGGATATTGCCCGTATGCCCGAGGTGTTCACCATGAGTGATGCCGAGGTTGACGAGAACAAGCTCTGGGCGATCATCGAGGAACCCCTGAAGGAGGCTGTGGCCCGCTTCAAGAGTGCCCGGATCGAAGAAGGTGAAAAGCTCAAGTCAGATCTTCTGGGGAAGCTGGAAGAGATGAAGAAGTATGCTGACCGCATCGAGGAACGGGAGCCGGAGATCCTCCGGGAATACCGGGAAAAGCTGATGGCCAAGGTTACCGAGCTGCTTGAGAAAACCACCATCGATGAAAGCCGCATCGCCACTGAAGTGGTGCTGTATGCCGATAAGATCTGCACGGATGAAGAGACAGTCCGCCTGAAGAGCCACATCGTGGCCATGTCAAAGGAACTGACCGCCGGCGGCTGCATCGGACGCAAGCTTGACTTCCTGGCTCAGGAGATGAACCGTGAAGCCAACACCATTTTGTCAAAGGCCAATGATCTGGAAACCTCAGACATCGGCATTGCGTTAAAAACCGATATCGAGAAAGTTCGTGAACAGATTCAGAATATTGAATAAGGGGACTTTTTTATGAAGGAAAAAGGTATTTTAACCGTAGTATCCGGCTTTTCGGGAGCCGGCAAAGGCACACTGATGAAACGGCTCTGTGCCCGTTATGATAATTATGCCTTATCCATTTCCGCCACAACACGCAAGCCGCGGGTTAACAAGACCACCGGCGAATGTGAGGTCGATGGCGTTGACTATTTCTTTATCGACAAAGCGGAATTTGAAAATATGATCGACAACGATCAGCTCATCGAATACGCCAGTTATCAGGACAATTACTACGGCACACCGAAAAAGTACGTGGAAGACATGCTGGCCGACGGCCGCGATGTCATTCTGGAAATCGAGGTTCAGGGTGCCGGCAAGGTAAAAGCCAAACTGCCCGACACCGTGCGCGTATTTGTCACACCGCCCTCAGCCGCAGAGCTGAGCCGCCGTCTCATCAACAGAGGCACTGAGGATGAGAGCCAGATCCGGGGCCGTTTAAGACGGGCCACCGAGGAAGCGGAATATATGCCGGCTTATGATTACATTCTGATCAACGATGATCTGGAAAGTACTGTGGACAGACTTCACAGCATCATCCAGTCCCAGAAGAGCAAAACTAACTTCTGCGAACACATGATCAGTGAGATTACCAATGACCTGAAGGAACATATGAAGGGAGACTAACTATTATGATGATCCATCCGTCCTACAAGGAAATGATCGATGCTGTTAACGCCACATCTGAGGACGATACTGTCCCGGTAGTCAGCAGCCGTTACTCAATCGTTATGGCCACAGCCCACAGAGCCAGACAGCTGGTGGACGGTGACCCGGCTCTGATCGACGATATCGAAGATCGTAAATCATTATCAATCGCTGTTGACGAACTTTTCCAGGGTGAAGTCAAGATCATTCCGGAAAAGGCTGAACAGGACTAAAGAAAAGCTAAGGCAGGATGGTCGCCATCCTGCTTTCCGTTTTTACTCATAAACAACAGCATTGCAAGGGAGAGACCCTATGAAAGTATTAATGGTTTCCCTCGGCTGCGATAAAAACAGAGTGGATGCTGAGATGATGCTGGGCACTCTGGCCGCCCGTGGCTTTGAGATCACGGAAAAAGAAGAAGAGGCGGACATTGCCATCGTCAACAGCTGCTGTTTTATCGGCGATGCCAAAAAGGAAAGCATCAACACCATTTTTGAAATGGCTCAGCTTAAGGAGACAGCGCAGTTAAAGCTCCTGGTGGTCACCGGGTGCCTCGGGGTGCGCTACAAGGATGAGATCCTGAAAGAAATCCCGGAGATCGACGCTGTGGTGGGCATTTCCGCCGAGGAAAAGATCGCGGATGTGCTGGAGAAAGCCTTAAAGGGCGATAAGATTTCCCTCCACGAGGATCTGAGCCGCAATCCCGAGTGGCAGGCTGACCGGAAGCTGGTCACCGGTTCTGTATCAGCCTATCTTAAGATCGCTGAGGGGTGCGACAAAAACTGCACCTACTGCGTCATTCCCTCCGTGCGCGGTCACTTCCGCAGCTATCCTATGGAAAAGCTTGTGGAGCAGGCCCGGAAGATGGCGGACAACGGCGTGAAGGAACTGATCCTGGTGGCTCAGGAAACCACCCTGTACGGTGTGGATCTGTATGGCGAAAAATCACTCCACCGCCTGATGAAGGCCCTGTGTGAGATCGAGGGTATCCATTGGATCCGTCTGCTCTATGCCTATCCGGAGGAAATCTATGATGAACTCCTTGAGGTGATGGCCACCGAGCCGAAGATCTGTCATTACATCGACATGCCCATTCAGCATGCTTCCGATCACATTTTAAAGAAAATGAACCGGCGCACCGATCGGGCTTCCATTCTCGACACCGTCAAGCGGGTCCGGGAAGCCATGCCGGATGTGGTGCTTCGCACCACCCTGCTTACCGGGTTCCCGGGTGAGACAGAAGAGGATGTGGAGGATCTCAAGCGCTTCATCCACGAAGCCGCCTTCGACCGCCTGGGTGTCTTTGCTTACTCACGAGAAGAGGATACACCGGCCGCGTCATTTAAGGATCAGGTGCCTCAGCGCGAAAAGACCAAACGCCGCAATGCCCTGATGGCCGGGCAGCAAACCATTTCCGCAGAAAATGGTCAGCGCCGCATCGGCTCTTTGATGGAGACCATCATCGAAGGGTACCTGCCGGAGGAAGGTGTCTATGTGGGCCGCACCTACGGGGATGCCCCGGATGTTGACGGCTATGTCTTCATTGAATCCGACCGTGAATGGATGTCCGGCGATTTCCTGACTGTCCGCATCACGGATGCCTTTGAATATGATCTGCAAGGAGTTCCCGAAAATGAATTTACCGAATAAACTCACCATTTTCCGTATGATCCTGGTGGTGCCCTTTGTGTTCACCATGCTGGCCGGTCAGTGCACCGGTGCGGCCCGGTGGCTGTCGATCATCATTTTCATTGTGGCCAGCCTGACGGATCTTCTGGACGGCAAGATTGCCCGCAAATACAATCTGGTCACGGATTTCGGCAAATTTATGGACCCGCTGGCGGATAAGATCCTGGTGTGCTGCGCCATGATCTGCCTGGTGTCCCTGGGCCGTCTTCAGACCTGGATCTGCCTCATCATCATCTGCCGCGAATTCATCATCAGCGGTTTCCGTCTGGTGGCTGCCGACAACGGCATCGTCATCGCCGCCAGCTACTGGGGCAAATTTAAGACCACTTTCCAGATGATCATGATCATCCTGCTGATGCTGGACAGCCAGGTGCGTTTCCTGCACCTCATCACCGTTATTGTGGTGTATATCAGCTGCGCTCTGACCATCATTTCCCTGGTGGATTATCTGGTGAAGAACAAAGAAGTGCTGGCGTCAAAGAAATAACGTACAGGCTTCCCGATGTGTCATTTTCATAAGTAAATGAAGAGCGACACGATCAATGACAGAAAAGAAAGAGGCACGACCTCTCAATTAATACCTCGAAAGGATTGCACTATGAACAAAATTCAGATGAATGTCCCCCTTGTTGAAATGGACGGGGACGAAATGACCCGAATCCTTTGGACCATGATCAAGGATGAACTGATCCTGCCCTTCGTTGATCTGAAGACCGAGTATTACGATCTTGGCCTGAAATATCGCGATGAGACCGATGATCAGGTGACCGTTGATTCCGCCAATGCCACCTTAAAATACGGTGTTGCCGTTAAGTGCGCCACCATCACACCGAACCCGGCCCGTGTGGAAGAGTATGATCTGAAGAAGATGTACAAGAGCCCCAACGGCACCATCCGTGCCATTCTGGACGGTACTGTTTTCAGAGCACCGATCCTGGTCAAGGGCATCGAACCCTGCGTCAGCAACTGGAAGAAGCCCATCACCATTGCCCGTCACGCTTACGGCGATGTGTACAAGAACAGCGAAATCCGTGTGCCGGGCGCCGGCAAGGCCGAACTGGTCTTCACAGGTGATGACGGTCAGGAAATCCGTCAGACCATCATGGAATTCAAGGCACCGGGCGTGATCCAGGGTATGCATAACCTGGACAGCTCCATCAGAAGCTTCGCGGAAAGCTGTATGCAGTTTGCTCTGGACAGCAAGCAGGATCTGTGGTTTGCCACCAAGGACACCATTTCCAAGACATATGACCGCGACTTCAAGGAAATCTTCGAACAGGTTTACGAAGAAAGCTACAAGGATAAATTCGAAGAAGCCGGCATCACTTATTTCTACACACTGATCGATGACGCCGTTGCCCGCGTCATGAAGTCAGAAGGCGGCTTTATCTGGGCCTGCAAGAACTATGACGGCGACGTCTTCTCCGATATGCTGTCTTCAGCCTTCGGTTCACTGGCCATGATGACTTCCGTGCTTGTTTCCCCGAAGGGTGTTTATGAGTACGAAGCTGCTCACGGCACTGTTCAGAAGCATTATTACAAGCATCTGAAGGGTGAACAGACATCAACAAACTCCGTGGCCACCATTTTCGCCTGGAGCGGCGCTTTGAGAAAACGCGGCGAGCTGGACGGCATTGACGCTCTGGTGGATTACGCCAACAAGCTGGAAGAAGCCTGCATTGAAACCATCGAAAAGGGTGAGATGACCGGCGACCTGGCCCGCATCACCACTCTGGAAAATCCGACAGTCTTAAGCTCCGAAGGCTTCATCAAAGCCATCCGGAAGACTCTGGAAGAGAAGCTGGCCTGATACTGATAAATATCCCCAAAATAGATTACGATTTCCCAAAGTTAAAGGGGGACAGACCGTGGGTCTGTCCCCCTTACTGATTCATTCAGCCAAATAGTGTTCGTTTAAATTGACGCATGTACTGTCGGTATGCTCTTACAGCTTGACAAGAGAATGCTCCTGGTAATATTTCGTGGTGAATGACAATAATTTCTGCATATCATTACTGATATGTTTTCCTTTTTTCCAGATCATACCAACAGATACCCTGATGGGCGGACTCAGAGGAATAGTCACGATATCGGGAAACTTATCAACCATACTGGTATATAAAAAACAACCGCACCTGCCATTTCTTAAAAACTGGAGAGTGGTATAGATTTGACTGCTTCGCATGAAGACTTTTGGTTTTAAGCCATCGGCTTCAAATCGAGATTTAAGAATGTCATTCTGCACCGAATCCGTATTAAAAAAGATGAGATTTTCGTGTGACATATCTTTGGTCGTTACTTCCGATTTCCCGGATAACGGATGACTTTTATGAACACAAAAGACAATCTGATCCTTAGCAAGCACTTCTCTATTAAACTTATCGATGTTATACAGCTCCATGTTCACTAAAGCAAGATCAAGTGTATCCTCCTGAACCAGGTTACAGGCGCGGAGAGAACCGTATTCTTCCAGCATAACCGGGACGGAAGGATATACTTCATTAAAAGCATCTAATAATTCTGGGAAAAAGACAGTACTGAGCATAGGCGGAATGCCAATGCGAATCGGTGGTCTTACGCGGGTAATGCTGGAATGATCAGCCTGAAGGTCGTTACAGTATTGCAAAATATAAGTCGCTTTTTCATAGAGAGCTTCGCCTTCTTCTGTAAGGATCAGCCGATTTCCTTTGCGGTAGAAGAGACTCACACCGAACTCTATTTCCAGATCACGAATCGCAACAGAAACCGTTGGCTGCGTAACGTATAATTCTTGCGCAGCCTTTGTTATGCTATGGCAACGACTGGCCGTACAAAAATAACGTAACTGATTAAGTGTCATAGAGAAGCCATTCCTTTCTTAAGCTGCAATTTATCATAAAAACAAAATATCACAGTCAAATCTTTTGTTCCATAAATATCATTGATAAAGAGTTTTATTAATTGTGCACAATGTAATTAACAGTGTTTTGAAATAATAAAAATATTTTATGAGGTCATGTTGTTCGTTAATTTGTTTTTGAATTAATACATGCATTATAATCAAGTTATCAAAGAAAAGCAATTCGGCCGAAGCGTTTTGTTATGTGAAACAGTAAACAGTTTAAAGAAGCAAAGTTTAAAGGAGCATTATGTCACCAACAACAATCACATTGTTATTCCTGGCATTCGCGATCGTGAGTTTTATTCTTGAGAGGATTCCTCTTGGATTGACTGCAACGATCTGTGCACTTGGTCTTACACTGACTGGTGTTCTGGATGCAACAACCACATTTTCACAGTATGTGAACAGTAATGTCATCCTCTGCGTTGGTATGTTCGTGGTAGGACAGGCACTCTTTGAAACCGGTATGGCAAATAAAATCGGTGGTATTGTTACCAGATTTGCCAAGACAGAAAAGATGCTCATCGTAGCCATCATGGTCATTGTTGGCGTTATGTCAGGATTCTTATCTAATACAGGGACAGCAGCGGTTCTGATTCCTGTCGTATGCGGCATTGCCGATGAGTCCGGATACTCCAGAAGCCGTCTTCTGATGCCTCTGGTATTTGCAGCCGCCCTTGGTGGAAACCTGTCTATCATCGGAGCTCCCGGTAACCTGATGGGTGTTAATGCACTTCAGGAATTGGGGCTTAGTACGAATTTCTTTATGTATGCACCGGTTGGTATTCCAATGCTTATCCTGGGCATCATCTACTTCGTGTTTATCGGTTACCGTTTCCTTCCGGATGGCAAAGGCGCAAATGGAGCAGCCGTTGAAAAACAGAAAGATTTCAGCCATGTTCCGCAGTGGAAGCAAATCGTATCTTTAGTCGTTCTGATCGTAGTTATCCTTGCGATGATCTTTGAAGAGCAGATTGGGATTAAGATTCAGGTATCTGCCTGTATTGGCGCCGTTATCCTTGTTCTTTCCGGTGTTATTTCAGAAAAAGAGGCTCTTGCTTCTATCGATTTAAAAGTTGTCTTACTTTTTGGTGGTTCTCTTGCTCTTGCCAAAGCTCTCGACACAACAGGGGCCGGAACACTGATTGCAGATAACATCGTTGGTCTTCTTGGAACGGCTCCGAATCCCATTATTCTGCTGCTTGTCATCTTCATCGTGACATGTGCTTTGACAAACTTCATGTCAAACACAGCAACAACAGCACTTATGGTTCCCATCGCCGTATCTTTGGCTCAGAGTCTTGGCGCAGATCCTCGTGCGGTAGTCATTGCAACCGTTATCGCAGGTTCCTGTGCATATGCAACACCCATTGGTATGCCTGCCAATACAATGGTCGTTGGTCTTGGCGGATACAAATTCAAAGATTATGTCAAAGCCGGTTTCCCGCTGATTCTGGTATCCTTCGTATTCTGTATGGTAATACTTCCAATCCTCTTTCCGTTCTACCCCTAAGATAATCAGTATAGTTTAAGAATATATATAACAGGAGGTCTATTATGACTAAAGAAGAAGGCGTAAAGCTGTTAACAGATATGGTAGCTGATTTTGTTGGCCATATCGGTAAAAAATTACCGGATGATGTCGTTGCTAAGTTAGAAGATCTTGGTTCCCAGGAGACAGATGCCCTTCCCAAGGTTCTTTATGAAACAATGACTAAAAACCAGGGACTTGCTGTAAAACTTGATCGTCCCAGCTGTCAGGACACAGGTGTTATCCAGTTCTGGCTGAAATGCGGCACAAATTTCCCGTATATCAATGAACTGGAAGTACTTTTAAAGGAAGCTGTTGTTCAGGCAACATTTGCCACACCTCTTCGTCACAATTCAGTCGAAACATTTGATGAATACAACACAAAGAAAAATGTTGGTAAGGGTACTCCGACTGTATGGTGGGATATCGTTCCGAACAGCGATCAGTGTGAAATCTACGCATATATGGCAGGCGGTGGCTGTACACTTCCTGGAAAAGCTATGGTTCTTATGCCGGGTGCCGGATATGAAGGTGTTACAGATTTTGTTCTTGATCAGATGACAACCTATGGCTTAAATGCCTGTCCGCCCCTCCTTGTCGGTGTGGGTGTCGGGACTTCTGTAGAAACAGCAGCTCTTAACTCAAAGAAAGCGCTGATGAGAAACATTGGCTCTCACAATGAGAATGCCAATGCCGCAAAAATGGAAAAGCTGCTTGAGGACGGTATCAATGCCATTGGCCTTGGACCTCAGGGTATGGGCGGTAAGTATTCTGTTATGGGTGTTAATATTGAAAATACAGCCCGTCATCCGTCCGCAATCGGTGTTGCTGTAAATGTTGGCTGTTGGTCACATCGTCGCGGACACATCGTTGTAAACTCAGATCTTACTGTTAAGTGTGATACTCATTCGACATGGAAGTTCAACGCATAATCGGAGGTAATTGAAATGATTGAAATCAGAGGAGATAAGAAGGTTCTCATTACACCTGTCAGTGCAGAGGATCTTAAAGATATTAAAATTGGTGATATTGTATGGCTTGATGGTGATCTTATGACATGTCGTGACGTTGCGCATCGTCGTCTTGTCGAATACGGCAGAGAACTTCCCTATGATATCAAAGATAAAGCCATCTTCCATGCGGGTCCTATCGTTCGTAAGATCGAAGGCACAGAAGATGATTATGAAATGGTATCCATCGGTCCCACAACATCCATGCGCATGGAAAAATTCGAATATGAATTTACAAAACTCACAGGTGTACGCGTTATTGTCGGTAAAGGGGGTATGGGTCCCAATACTGAACGCGCCTGTAAGGAATTTGGTGCGATTCACTGCGTCTTCCCTGCCGGTTGTGCTGTCGTTGCCGCTACAGAAGTTGAGTGTATTGCAGAACACCACTGGGATGAACTGGGTATGCCGGAAACCTTATGGTGCAACAAAGTAAAGGAATTCGGACCGCTGATCGTTTCCATCGATACAGAAGGTCGTAATCTTTTCGAAGAAAACAAAGTCATTTTCAATCAGAAAAAAGAAGCAGCAAAACAGGCAATCTATCCTGAAGTGAAGTTTATCAAATAATCAGTTAAATAATGAATCAGTTCCCTTCAGCTTTAGATTCCCATGGTTAAACACAACACTCCGATAGCCTCCCGATTTCGGGTTCGCTCTCGGAGTGTTTTTTATGTTTATTGAGAATTATTGTCGTCTTATGTGGAATCGTCTTTTGGAGAAAATGGGGTATGATTTGGTTCATGATTTTTAGCAGGATTCCTTGAGGCTGTGGAATCGTGATGTTATAATCGGCTTATAGTATGCTTATCATTAGGTATTTTATGCCCTTTTATCAAATATCAACAAGAAGTCCCGGCTTCTAAGATCCATTGTCTTGAGCGCCTGTGCGCCTGACGATCGCATTTTGCCGCATCTTAAGGAGGCATTTTCATGAATAGATTAAAACCCGTTTCAAGGCCCAAACAGGCTTTGCTTCTTGCTTTAAGCCTTATATTGCTGGTCTTATGCCTGCGGCCTTTGACGGTCCGGGCGGAGGACACACCCCGCAAGGTGGTGCGTGTGGGCTACGTCAGCGCCGAAAACTACGAAGAGGGCGGCGAAGGCGAGTACAAGCGTGGTTTCGGGTATGAGTATTTCCAGAAGATTTCCTATATCACCGGCTGGCAGTATGAGTATGTCCACGGCAGCTTTGCGGAATGCTATGAAAAGCTGGTGAACGGTGAGATCGATCTTTTCGGCAATGTGTCTTACACAGACGAGCGGGCCAAGCTCTTTTTCTATTCCGAATACCCGGAAGGGAAGGATACTTACTGGCTTTATGCGGCCAACAATCGTCACGATCTCATTACCAATGACACTTCTGTCTTAAACGGCATCACGATCGGTGTCACTCGTGGCAGCTATCAGGAAGGTCTCCTGAAGAAATGGCTGGCGGATAAAGGGATCAATGCTGAGCTTGTGGGATGCGACGGCTTTGACGATATGATGACACGGGCGGATGCAGAAGAGATTGATGCCTTCGTGGCCCCGGACCTTTCCGTCAATTACGGCTACAGCATCATCACCGGTATCGGCTTCAGCGAATACTATTTTGCGGTATCCAAGAATCGGCCGGATATTCTGGACGAACTTAATGCGGCGCTTTACGAGATTCAGAATACGGAATCCGACTACAACAGCCTCCTGGTCAATCGTTATCAGTACAAGATGGCCAGCGGTCTCACCATGAATGATGAAGAACGGACCTGGCTGGAACAGCATGACAATACCATTCGTTTAGGGTGTCTTAATAATTACCTGCCGTTTTCCGGTGTTCAGAACGGGGAAAATGTGGGTATTCTCATGACCATCGTCAGTTCTCTTGAAAATGATTACGGCGCCAGGGTGGTCGTTTCCACCTACCATAATCTGGATGACATGATGAAAGCCCTCACTGCCGGCGACATTGATATTATGGGGCCGGTGATCGGTGATTTCTATCTGACAGAAAAGTATGGTTGTGCCCTGACAGACGCCATCATGAACACAACACCGGTTATCATTTAGGACGGTGTTGATCCCTATGAGAGCATCACCTCCATCGGTGTCATTGATGATGCGATGTTTTTCAACAAAGAAATCGTCAGTGTTCTTTTCCCGGAAGCCGACATCATAGTTTACCCCGACTCGGATAGCTGTTATAAGGCCATCATCAACGGTGAAGTGGGCAGTACCCTGATTCCTTCAGCCCGGATCAATATTGTGCGGTCCAATCCGCTGCTTGAACGTCTCTCCGTAGCGGAGATGTCCACCAAGATCAGTGTCAATATGCTGGCTACCATGGAGAACCGCCGTGTGGCCACCATTGCCAATAAAGCGATCCTTCACACATCCGCCACTACCGGCGGCCTTGTGTTAGCCGAAAACTCCTACACGGAAAAGACCATCACCATTGCCGAGTTCTTCAAGCAGAATGCGGTTTATGTCTTTGTGTTCTTTGGTGTGATCATCCTGCTCCTGGCGTTCCTGATCTTCAAACTTCAGAAGGCCCTGGTTCAGGCCAAGCAGGCCAGCAAGGCCAAGACCTCATTCCTGAGCAATATGTCCCATGACATCCGAACCCCCATGAACGCCATCATGGGCTTCAGCAACCTGCTGGAAAAACATCAGACTGATCCGGAAAAGCGACAGGCCTACATCAATAAGATCAAGAGCTCCAATGAGGTGCTTTTGTCCATCATCAATAATGTGCTGGAAATGACCCGCATCGAGCAGGGGACGGTGGTTCTGGACGAAGAGGCGGGGAGCATTCGTACGTTTGCCAACAGCATCATCGATATGTTCAACGATATGATGTCTCAGAAGAGTATTTGCTTCACACGACACTTCGAGCTTTCCCATGATTATCTTTACTGTGATCAGACAAAGGTACGGGAAATCTTCATCAATCTGATTTCCAATGCCTACAAATACACCAATCCCGGCGGCACAGTCCGTGTTGATCTGAAAGAGCTTCCCTGCGATAAAGACGGGTATTTGCTGATTCAGACAACCATCGCCGATACGGGGATCGGTATGAGTGAAGAGTATCTGCCTCATCTCTTTGAGGAATTCACCCGGGAGAATAATACCACTGATGCCAAGGTGGAAGGCACGGGTCTTGGTATGCCCATTGTGAAGCGTCTCGT
The DNA here is from genome assembly GCA_030526195.1 of Lachnospiraceae bacterium. Taxonomy (GTDB): domain Bacteria; phylum Bacillota; class Clostridia; order Lachnospirales; family Lachnospiraceae; genus Chordicoccus. The sequence goes on along the minus strand of JAUNDG010000002.1, from coordinate 123,257 downwards.
TGAATACATGGACGGGACGATCACTGTTACCAGTAAAAAAGGTGTGGGCACCACTTTTGTGGTCACCATCCCGCATCGCATCGCCAGGGCTGAGGATTGCCCCAGCGAAGCCATCGACTTCTCGCTGGAGGATCTCAATGGCAAGCGCATCCTGCTGGCTGAGGATAACGACCTCAATGCTGAGATCGCTCTCGAAATCCTGTCCGAGGTTGGCATTATCATTGACCGGGCCGAAGACGGCGCTGTCTGTGTTGAGAAAATGGAGCAGGCGCCCGCCGGGTATTATGCCATGATCCTCATGGATATCCAGATGCCGAAAATGAGTGGTTACGAAGCCACCTATGTGATTCGGAATCTGTCCGATAAAGCCAAGGCCTATATCCCCATCGTGGCCATGACAGCCAATGCTTTTGAGGAAGATCGCCGGAAATCCCTGCAAAACGGCATGGATGCCCATATCGCCAAGCCGTTGCAGATGGATGTGCTGAAGAAGACCCTGTCCTTCATTCTCTCGAGAGATAAGCTGGATGAAAATGCCACTGCTCTGTGGCAGAATCGTTTTGCCGACTGCTCAGCCATCGTGAGTTTTGAGGCCACTTACCGTCAGAAGGGCCTGCCCTGTGGTTGGCTCATTTATGAAGCTAACGGCGATGAAAAGATCCATTTTGCCGACAGAACACTGATCGACATGTACGGCTGTGAGGATTACGAAGAATTCTACAACCTGGTGGGCGGATCTTTTAAGAACATGGTCCACCCGGATGACATCGATCGGGTTGAAGAGGAGATCGCAGCCCAGATCAAGCAGTCCGATACCTGCGATGACCGGGTCCGCTACCGCATCATCCGGAAAGATGGCGCTGTGCGCCTCATCGATGACATCGGTCATAAATCCTTCGTGGAAGAAGCCATGCCGGTATTCTACGTAGGGCTTGTTGACATCACCGATGAAGTTGAACTGCAGTAAACAGTCCCCCAGCTTCAATGATGCAGAGTCTTAAGCGCCTGTCCGCTTGACCTTCGGTGAACTCGTAGCGGCGACAACTTCGCCGGGATAAATCGTCGAGCAAGGAGAGAAGCATACATCGTGCCTTGCTGGAATTGCGCGTGTCCGCTTTATAACAGAATAAAAACTGCCGGGACCCTTGAGTCATTCGAGGGCCTCGGCGTTTTTTATGAGCATATATCTAAACAAAGTAAAGCCCGCTGCGCCATATATGGTTATGCAGCGGGCTATCATAATACTATGGATGGTTTATCAATCTGACACGCGAACAGTTTATGACTCCTCCGACAGAGCCTCCCACTGTTCGAACAGGGTTTCCAGCTCTTCGGCAATGGCGGTTTTTCGTTTGGACAGTTCTGTGAGCTTGGCCACATCCACCGCCACGGCAGGGTCATTGAACTGCTCGTCGATGGCGGCATCCTCCTCCTCAAGGGCGGCGATGCGATTTTCCACCTTGGCCAGATCATTGGCGATCTTGCGCTTACGGGCCTCCTCGGCCTTTCGGTTCATCCAGTCATTTTTGCCGGAAGACTCAGACGCAGCGGCAGAAGCAGCCCCATTTCCTGAAGCGCCTGTCTTACCGGGAGCCTGCGCCTCGGCGGCGGCCTTAGCTTCGGCCAGACGTTCCTTTGTGACAAGATGATCGTCGTAATTGCCGGGATAGGAGAGAATGGACTCGTCCTCAAGTTCCAGCACCCGGGTGGCAATGCGATTGATGAAATATCGGTCGTGGGAAACCGTCAGCACCGTGCCGGTGTAATCCGTCAGGGCATTTTCGAGGATTTCCTTCGACTGAATATCCAGATGGTTGGTGGGCTCGTCGAGGATCAGGAAGTTAGCCTCGGAGAGCATGAGCTTCGCCAGAGAAATGCGGGCCCGCTCACCACCGCTCAGACACCCGATGACCCGGAACACATCCTCGCCGATAAACTGGAAGGCGGCCAGGGTGGAACGGATCTCCGTGTTATTGAGGGTCGGGAAGGCATCGGAGATTTCCTGGAAAATAGTCTTGCTGTGATCCAGCTCCTGCATTTCCTGATCGTAGTAACCCACCGTGACCTTGGAGCCAAACCAGATGGTGCCTTCATCCATGGGCACAATGTTGTTCAGGATCTTCAGAAGGGTGGATTTCCCGGTGCCGTTGGCGCCGATGAGGGCCAGGCGCTCGCCTTTGAAGGCTTCAATGTTGACATCCCGGAAGAGCACCTGTTCACCGTAAGCCTTTGACAGACCTTCGATTCGAAGCACATCATTACCGGATTCGAACCGGGGGCTTAATTTCAGACGCATGTCGGACACATCAGAAAATGGTTTTTCCACCACATCCATTTTCTCGAGGACTTTCTTCCGGCTTTCGGCTCTGGAAATGGATTTCTCACGGTTAAAGGATTCCAGCTTGGCGATAACCGCCTCCTGATGGGCCCGTTCCCGCTCAGATTTCATGTAGGCCCGATAGGCTTCTTTAAGAAGGGCCGCTTTTTTGGTGTTGTAATCGTCAAAGGTGCCGCGGAATACGTGGCAGCGCTTGTTGTCCAGCTCCACCACCTTCGTGACCACTTTATTGAGGAAATAACGGTCATGGGACACCACCAGAACAGCGCCCTTATAATTGAGCAGATAGGTTTCCAGCCACACAATGGCTTTGAGGTCCAGATGGTTGGTGGGCTCGTCGAGGAGCAGAAGATCCGGGGCGGACAAGAGAAGACGCCCCATGGCCAGACGTGTTTTCTGACCGCCGGAGAGCACGTTCACCGGTTTGTCAAAATCCACGGGGTCAAATCCGAGGCCCTTCAGGACACCCACGGCTTCGCTCTTTAAGGCATAGCCGCCGCCCCGCTCAAAACGCTCCGTCATGCGGGCGTAACGGGCCATTTCCTCCTCAAGAGCTTCGCCGGTTAAGGTCTTCATGGCGTGTTCAGAATCACGCATATCCTGCTCAAGTTTCAGGATATCCTCCTTAACCGTCAGGAGTTCCTCCATCACGGTCAGATCCCCTTCGATGTTGGGGTGCTGGGAGAGATACCCGAAGGAACGATCCCGGGTCAGCACCACCTGACCGGCATCGGCATCCATTTCATTTAAGATAATCTTCAGAAGGGTAGATTTGCCGGCTCCGTTGATGCCCACCAGGGCCACCTTTTCGTGGTCCTCAATATGAAATGAGACATCCCGGAAGAGCAGATCTTCTCCGAAGGCTTTGGTGATATTCTGTACATCTAATATCATGGCAACTCCTGTTTGGTTTGTTGTCGATTGATCATTTTCTTATCATTTTTATAAAAGAGATCCCTGCCGGATACCATTTAGGTGAGCTGGGATTCGCGATTTTTTATTATAGACAATATCTGATAGAAAGTCCAATAAATTGATTTTGAGATTGCCATTTTTTAACAATCTTCAATTGACAGGAAATTAACGAGGTTGTATAATTTTCGTATCTATTGGGAGGCTATATGGAAGAGAAAAGAATTTCAAAAGCCGTCATCACACGTATGCCCCGTTACTATCGTTATCTCGGGGAGCTGATGGATGAGGGCGTGGAGCGTATTTCCTCTAAGGCTCTGTCCGAGAAGATGCATATCACAGCGTCTCAGATCCGCCAGGATTTTAATAATTTCGGCGGTTTCGGCCAGCAGGGATACGGCTATAACGTGCGTTATCTGCACGAGGAGATCGGAAAGATTCTGGCACTGGATACCGCCCACAACGTGGTGATCATCGGTATCGGTAACATCGGTCATGCGCTGGCAGCCTATATGCAGCCGGATATGCAGAGCTTTCATGTCAGTGGGATCTTTGATGCCGATCCGAACAAGGTGGGCCGTCAGGTCGGCGCCTTAACCATTCGTCATATTGATGAACTGGATGCGTTCGTCAAGGAAAACTCTGTGGATATCGCGGTGCTGACGGTGCCGCGGGACTACGCCATCGGTGTGGCTGAAAAGGTTGTGAGTCTGGGCATTAAGGCCATCTGGAACTTTGCCCTGATCGACCTTAATCTGAAGCTGCCCAAGGGCGTTGTGGTCGAAAATGTCCACCTGATGGAGAGTCTTATGCGTCTTTCCTACAACAGTCAGAATACCGACGGATTCATTATCTGATCACTTAAGGCAGCGACTTTCGCTGCCTTGTGCTTTTAGACCGGACATACTCCGGATGACCCATGCCGGACCTGTCCCGCTATCATAAACCACGCACTTACCCCGCTTGACAACGGCGCGTTTAAAGCGGGCTTTACGGAGATCATATGAAGTACCTGTTAACCGCCGCACAAATGCAAAATCTCGACCGCCACACCATCGATGAGATCGGTGTGCCGTCGGCTGTCCTTATGGAGCGGGCAGCTCTGGCTATTGCCGAAGAAGTGATGGCGCTGCCGGAGATTGCCGGCAAGGGCCCGGCCGGGTGTCGGATTCTTTCTGTTTGCGGCACCGGCAATAACGGCGGAGACGGGGTGGCCTGTGCCCGCATCCTGCGGATGAAAGGGTATGAGGCCCGTATCCTGCTCATCGGCGATGAGGCCCGTTTTTCAAAAGATATGCAGGAACAGGTAGCCATCGCCCGGCGCCTGGGGATACCCTTTGTGACGACAGCGGAGCCTGACGATTACGATGCCGCCATCGATGCCATCTTTGGCATCGGTCTTGCCCGGCCCATCGCAGAAGAATCAGCCTTCGGTCAGGCCATTGCCCTCATCGGTTCTCTGAACTGTCCGGTGGTGGCGGCGGATATTCCCAGCGGCATCAACGCCGACACCGGGGCAGTGATGGGCATGGCGGTCAAGGCCCGGTGCACCGTCACCATGCAGGCCGCCAAACGGGGCCATGTGCTGTATCCCGGCCGCACCCATACCGGCCGCCTTATCGTGGCGGACATCGGCATACAGTTACCGAACGGCATTCACGCCGCATTTTTTGAAAATGAAGCTTCCGGCTATGCAGTCACTTTCGAGGATCACGACCTGTCACTTCTGCCGGCCCGTGATCCCAACGGCAACAAAGGGACCTTCGGGAAGATTCTCATCCTGGCGGGCTCACGCAATATGTGCGGCGCCGCGCTCTTAGCCTGCCGGGCGGCGCTTCGTGCCGGTGCCGGCATGGTGCGCCTCTTAACACCGGAGGCTAACCGCATCATCGTGCAGGAAACCCTGCCCGAAGTGATGCTTAATACCTATACGACGACAGAAGAAGCTCTTGCGGAACTCTCAAATGCCGCGGCCTGGGCGGATGTCATCGCCGCCGGCCCCGGGCTTGGACAAAATGAAACAGCCAAAGCCCTGATGGGCACTGTTCTTTCCTATAAAGACAAACCTCGAATTCTTGATGCTGACGGGCTTAATGTCATTGACAAAACACAGCTCACAGAAGCGGAGGGCCCTATCCTCATCACCCCGCATCCCGGTGAAATGAAGCGGCTTTCCGGCCTGTCTGCGCAGGAGATCCTTGCCGATCCGGCCGCGACGGCCACAGCCTTTGCCAAAGAGACCGGAGTTGTGTGTCTCTTAAAAGGCGGGGCAACCGTGATCGCAGCGCCCGACGGGAGAGTCATTTTCAATAAGACAGGGAACAGCGGCATGGCCACAGCCGGTTCGGGGGATGTGCTCACCGGCATTTGCGCCGGGCTGGCCGCCAGAGGCACAAATGCGCTGCTCACCGGCGCTTTAGGCGCCTATCTTCACGGAAAAGCCGGCGACATTGCCGCAGGAAAACTGGGACCGTCGGCCCTCACCGCCGGTGATCTCATCGAATCTATGCCATATGCATTAGGAGAACTTACATGATAACAAAAAGCCGGATCTATGCCGAGATTAATCTGGATCATATTTCCGATAATTTTGATAAAATGCATGCCCATTTAAAACCGGGCACAATGATGGCCGCCGTCATCAAAGCTGACGGTTACGGCCACGGCGCGGTGCCCATCGGGCGCATGCTGGAGGAAAAGGACTATATCTGGGGTTTTGCCGTTGCCACAACGGAGGAAGCGCTGGAACTTCGCGCCGCCGGGATCACAAAACCGGTGATGCTCTTAGGTTGTGTTTTCCCGGAGGGGCTTGAGGACCTCATCCGCGCCGATGTGCGGCTCTGCGTCTTTTCAGAAGACCTGGCAGAAGAGGTGGCCGCTGCCGCCCGCAGTGTGGGACGCCGCGCCGCCGTGCATATCGCCCTGGATACAGGCATGGGCCGCATCGGGTTTGCGATGAGCGATGAGGCCATTGAGAGCGCTGCCCGGATCTGCGCCATGGAAGAGCTGGAAGTCGAAGGCATTTTCTCACACTTTGCCCGGGCGGATGAAACCGATCATGCCGCGGCCAAGGCTCAGCTTGAACATTTTCTTTATTTTACAAAGCGTCTTGAGGAAATGGGGCTGCGGATTCCCATTTACCATTGCAGCAACAGCGCTGGTATCCTGGGTTTCCCGGAGGCAAATCTCGATATGGTCCGGGCCGGCATCAGTCTTTACGGGCTGGATCCCTCGGATGAGGTGCCCTGTAAGATGCTGGACCTGAAACCCGCCATGAGTCTGCACGCCCGCATTTCCTATGTGAAACGCGTGCCGGCAGGCACCGCCATCAGTTACGGCGGAACCTATGTGACAGCAAAAGAATCCGTGATCGCCACCATTCCGGTGGGTTACGCCGACGGCTATCCCCGGCTTTTGTCCAATAAGGGCGAGGTGCTGGTGAAGGGGCAGCGGGCCCCGATCCGCGGCCGGGTCTGCATGGACCAGTTTATGGTGGATGTGACGGATATTCCGGATGTGCACCGGGGAGATCCGGTGGTCCTTCTGGGGAACATGGGAGAGGAGACCATCCGGGCTGAAGAGCTGGGCGGCATCTGTGGCCGCTTCAATTACGAGCTGGCCTGCTGCGTCAACAAACGTGTGCCCCGGATCTATATTCACAAGGGCACCCGCTTTACTATTGGCTTTGAAAATGGTAATATTGAAACAATAGCCATTTTATGATGAATTGCATAAGTTAAATTTCTACGGAGACAAAATCCGTATAGTGAAAGAGGAGTTAAATCATGTCAGGACATTCAAAGTTCGCCAACATCAAACACAAAAAAGAGAAAAATGATGCTGCCAAGGGCAAAATCTTTACCATCATCGGCCGTGAAATCGCCGTAGCCGTTAAGGAAGGCGGTCCGGATCCGGCTAACAACTATAAGCTGGCTTCTGTTATCGCCAAAGCGAAAGCCGCCAACATGCCCAACGATACTATTGAAAGAGGTATCAAGAAGGCTGCCGGTGACAACGGCGGTGCCAACTACGAATACAACACTTATGAAGGCTATGGCCCCAGCGGCATCGCCATCATCGTGGACACACTGACAGACAACAAGAACAGAACTGCGGCTGATGTGCGTGCGGCCTTCACAAAGGGCGGCGGCAACGTCGGTACACAGGGCTGCGTGTCCTTCATGTTCGATAAGAAGGGTCAGATCATCGTGGATAAGGAAGAGTGCGATATGGACGCCGACGACCTGATGATGACCGCTCTTGATGCCGGTGCTGAAGACTTCAGTGAAGAAGATGACTGCTTCGAGATCCTGACAGATCCGGAAAGCTTCGACGAAGTCAAGAAATCTCTGGAAGAAGCCGGTATCCCCATGGCCGAGGCTGAAGTCACCATGATCCCGCAGAACTATGTGACTCTGTCATCCGAAGCTGACAAAGCCAGCCTTCAGAAGATCTTAAGCCTTCTGGATGCCAGCGATGACGTTCAGTACGTCTATCACAACTGGGATGAAGAATGATCCTGGCGCTCAAAGCATTACTGCTTGGTCTTATCCAGGGTTTAACTGAATTTTTTCCTGTCAGCAGTTCAGGTCATCTGGTACTGGCCGGCTCCTTGCTGGGGCTGCAGCTGCCGGATGAGCTGCTGTTTGGCATTTTCCTGCATATCGGGACTTTACTCGCGGTGGTTGTGGTGTTTTATCAGGACCTGGCCCGCATGGTGGTCGCTTTGGCAGCCATGGTCCGGGATCTTTTCTATAACGCCTGTCTTTATCTGACAGCCGCCGGCCGGGATGAAGTGCCGGTTTACAGGCGTATTCTGACAACGAATTACAGACGACTGGCGGGTATGATGGCGCTGTCCTGTCTGCCGACGGGAGCGCTGGGCTTTTTGCTTGAAGGGGCAGCCCAGAAGTCCTCAGGGACTTTACTCATACCCGGCATGTGTTTTTTCATCAACGGCGTGATCCTTCTGGTGGTGGATAAGGTCGCCACCCAGAATCTGCCCCCGAAAGAACTGCCCATGTCACGGGCACTCTTTATCGGTGTCGCTCAGGGGCTGGCTGTCATGCCCGGTCTTTCCCGATCCGGTGTGACCATCTGTGCCTCCCTGCTGTGCGGGATGAATCGGCGCATGGCCATTCGTTATTCATTTTTGTTATCTGTGCCGACCATGGTGGGCGCCCTCATTTTTGAGCTGGGGGTTGGCTATCACGCGGATCAGATGACCTTATCAGCTGTCGGCTTAGGGGTATTGGGGGCCCTCACAGCCGGTGCCGCGGCCTATGTCACCATCCGCCGGATGCTTGAGATTGTCCGCCGGAAGCAGCTGTACCGCTTTGCGGTGTATTGTTTTGTTATTGGAGTAGTGGCAATCGCAGGCCACTTTGTCTTATACAGGGGGTAATCTATGGCATCTTCGGATAACCGAAGACGACAAACTACCGGCAAGAAGTCAGGCTCTGCCAAAACTTCAACCCGGAAAACTGCCGGCAGCGGCAGTGCCAAAGGACGGCAGAAGCAGCAGGAACCGGCTGTTGTCGTCCATCAGCATGACAACGCCATCGGCCGGGATATCCTGCTGATCGTGGTCTATGCGCTTTCAGTTTTGATCTTTATCAGCCTGTTGGGTGCCGGCGGTGTTGTAGGCAAGGGAATCCGTTCCCTGTTCTTCGGCCTTTTCGGTACCATGGCTTATGTTTTTCCGTTTGTGTTATCCTTCGGCCTGTCCTTTTATCTGGTCAACGAATTCCATTCACTGATCAGACGGAAGATGACCGGGCTTGTGGTGGTCTATATCGTGCTGTGCGTCCTGTGCCAGCTCATTTTAGTGGGCTATGAAAGAGGCAGCAGCGTGATGGGGTATTATGCCCAGTGCGGTGAGACTCACCTGGGCGGCGGCCTTTTAGGCGGTGCCGTTGTCACACTGTTTGGTGTGGCCTTCGGGACCATCGGGGCTTACCTGCTGACATTGACGGCGCTCTTTATCGGGCTCATCATCCTGACCCAGAAGCCGCTTCTGTCCAATGCCCGCAAGAAGGAAATGAAGCGTCAGGAGCTTCGCCGCGAAAAGCGGGAGATGCTCCGTCGTATGCGTGAGGAAGAGGCTCTTGAAGCCGAAGCCCTCCTGGCGGAAGCCGATGATGACAGTCTCCTCGAGCATGAGGATAAAGCCGTCTCTTCACGCTATGGCAAGAGCGCTGACGGCACCGAAAGACGGAAACGCGGCGGGACCTTTAAGCTGCCTGATTTCCGTAAAGAAAAGAAAGAGGCCGCCGAGGCAGCGAAAGCTGCGGCAGCCGATGAGACACTGGCTTCTCTTAACATTAATGAAGACAGCCTGATGGCGGCTCTTGAGCCGGAAAAAACAGAAGCTTCTTCTGTGAAGGCGGCAACAGAAGCCGGACCCGTTGCGGAAGCCAAACCTGCTGCGGAAACGAAAGTCGCAGCAGAGGACACACCGGCAGCGGCAGATAAACCTGCCGACCGCAAAAAAGAAACCTCCCGCATCAGCGAAGAATTCATGGCCTCTTTGCGCCGCAGCTATCGCCCGGCGGAACGGGTCACTTTATCTGATGAGGATGGTGTCGATAACGAGGCGGGTTCTGCCGAAGCGCGTCGTATCCTGAAGACCTTAAATACAGATCCGGTGGACGTAAACCAGCTGTCCTTCCGGGATGAATCAGCCTTTGATGAGGATAATGACTTTGCCTCATCACCTATGACCGCACCGGCCGGACCGGTGGAACTGCCGGGCGAACCTGATGCCGAAGCTTTTGAAGCCATGATGACGCCGGATGTGAATCCGGATGATGAGGGCCTGGTGCGGCGTCATGCCAAACCGCGCAGCTCAGAGGCCGCCATTGCCGACAGTGTGGAAGCGGTTCAGTCAGAGATCGATATCAAGGAGGAAGAGGAGGCGCCCAAGCCTTACGAATTCCCCACCGTGGACCTTCTGACACCGGGCAAAGCTTCTGACGGCGATTCCAGCGATACGGTCATGGAAACAGCTGAAAAGCTGCAGCAGACCTTCGATGATTTCGGCGTCGGTGTTCACGTGGTGGGTGTGAGCCGCGGGCCCACAGTCACACGTTACGAGCTCCAGCCCGATCACGGCGTCAAGGTCAGCCGTATTGTGGCCTTAACTGATGATATCAAGCTCAATCTGGCAGCGGCGGATATCCGTATCGAAGCCCCGATTCCGGGGAAAGCGGCTGTCGGTATTGAGGTGCCTAATAAGGAACCGGGTTCCGTTATGCTCAGGGAAATGCTTGAGACACCGGAATTCGAGAAGTTCTCCAAGCCCCTGGCCTTTGCCGTGGGTAAGGATATCGGCGGCCGGCCCATCGTCACGGACATCGCCAAGATGCCGCATCTGCTGATCGCCGGTGCCACCGGTTCCGGTAAATCCGTGTGTATCAACACACTCATCATGAGTATTCTTTTCAAATCCTCTCCGGAGGACGTGAAGATGGTCATGATCGACCCCAAAGTGGTCGAACTTAAGATCTATGACGGGATTCCGCATCTGCTCATCCCGGTTGTCACCGATGTCAAGAAGGCTTCCGGTGCCCTGAACTGGGCCGTAGCCGAAATGACAGAGCGCTATAACAAGTTTTCAGCCATGAGCGGCGTCCGTGATATCGAGTCCTACAACAAACGCATCGAGGAGATCAAAGCCGATCCCCGTGTGGACGAAGAGGAAAAGGCAAACTTAAAGAAGCTGCCGCGCATTGTGGTCATCGTCGACGAGTTGGCTGACCTTATGATGGTGGCGCCGGGTGAAGTTGAAGACGCCATCTGTCGTCTGGCCCAGCTGGCCCGTGCTGCCGGTATTCATGTGATCATCGCCACACAGAGACCTTCCGTCAATGTTGTGACGGGTCTGATCAAAGCCAACATGCCGTCCCGTATTGCTCTGTCTGTAACCTCCGGTGTTGACAGCCGCACGATCCTTGATATGAACGGGGCCGAGAAGCTTCTGGGTAAGGGCGATATGCTCTTTTATCCGCAGAGCTTCCCCACACCCATGCGTGTTCAGGGCTGCTATGTGTCGGATGAAGATATCACCCGTGTCGTTGACTTCCTGAAGGGTCAGGGCAGCGGATCCTCCGAGAGCGAGATCGAGGAGATCCAGAAAAAGATCAACGAAAGCAGCAATAACAGCACCTCCGCCGGCGGCGTGCCCACCGACGGACGGGATGAGTATTTCTGGGATGCCGGCAAGCTTATCATTGATAAGGACAAAGCCTCCATCGGTATGCTGCAGCGCTACTTTAAGATCGGCTTTAACCGGGCAGCCCGGATTATGGACCAGCTGGCGGAAGCCGGTGTCGTCGGTCCCGAAGAGGGCACGAAGGCCCGCACCATCCTGATGTCTCAGGAGCAATTTGAAAACATGACAGAACAGGGTGAGTAACATGACATGTCCTGAATGTGGAGCTGTCATAGCGGACGGGGAAGTCATCTGCCCGCTGTGTCACAAGGAAATAGAACTTGTTTCTGAGTATCATTCTGTTGAAACACTGATCAGAAACAAAAATGTTCTCGGGAGACAGAAGAAAGAGAAGACCAGTGAACGGTATCGGGAGATCATTTCCCAAAGCCGCGAAAATACGCTGAAACGCAAACAGAATAAGTTATTGGTCATGATCAGCGTCTTCTGCGTCATTCTCGTCATTCTTCTGGTCTTCGGTGTGAAATACTACACCGATATCCGGAACAAAAATGACTTCAACTATCAGTATTCTCATGCGCGTACCGCTTTTGAAAATGGTGATGTCGAAGGCGCCTGGGCTTTTCTTAATCAGGCCCTGCATCTTGACAGCGCCTCCGTTTCCGCCCGTGAGCTTTATGCCGCCATGCTGCTGAAAGAGGGGCAGAGCGGTGAAGCCGAAAAGCTTTACAAAACGCTGATCAAAGAAGATCCGACTCTGATCGATGACTATCAGGCTCTGCTTGATATTTACGAAGACCAGGGACGGGGTGAGGATATGAAGGCGCTCCTTATGGGGAGCAGCGACAAGATCCGGGAGTTTTTCCATGATTATATCCCGGATGCGCCGGTGTTTGATCCGGCGGAATCAGATTTCGACAGTCCGACAAAGATGACCATCAAGGATATGCCGGATTGCACGATCTACTTCACGACGGACGGCACCGATCCCACCCGGGCATCGGATGTCTACACCGGATTCCCGATCTCTCTTGAAGAGGGCCGCAATGAAATCCGGGCCATGGCCGTCAATTCCTATGATATAGACGGTGATATCACCATTGCCGTTTATAATATCTCACTGGCACAGCCGGATCCGGCTGTCATTACACCCGAGTCAGGGTATTATCCGACAGGCTCAACCATTTCCGTTGAGGTGCCGGAGGGCTGCAAGGCCTATTATGCTTTCGACGAAACACCGGACGATGCCTGTCTGCCGGTGGTGGGAGAGATCGTGATGCCGGAAGGCACACACATTTTCTCCGTGATCGTCAAAAACGAGTACGGCAAGTATTCATCTGTTGTCAGTGAAACATATGTTGTAAACTAATTTTTGGGAGGAACACATGTACAAGATTACAAAGAAGGAACAGCTCAGTGAAGTTGTCTGGCTGATGGATCTTGACGCCCCGCAGGTGGCACAGCACTGCGAACCGGGTCAGTTCATCATCGTCAGAACAGATGAAGAAGGTGAAAGAATTCCGCTGACGATCTGTGATTACGATCGTGAACAGGGCACCATCACCATCGCTTTCCAGCCGCTTGGTGTCGGTACTCAGAAGCTTCTGAAATATGAAGAAGGTGACAGTATCGCCGATGTTGTCGGTCCGCTGGGTGTCCCCTCTGAACTGATCGATGAAGACATCGAAGAACTGAAGAAAAAACGCATCCTGTTCGTAGCCGGTGGTGTCGGTACAGCCCCGGTTTATCCGCAGGTGAAGTGGCTTCATGAACATGGTGTCAAAGCCGATGTTATCATCGGTGCCAGAAACAAAGACCTTCTGTTCTTCGAAGAGAAGATGAAGGCCGTTGCCGGCAACCTTTACATCACAACAGATGACGGTTCCTACGGCCGTCACGGTGTTGTCACCACAGTCATCGAAGATCTGGTGGAAAATGAAGGTATCGTTTACGATCGCTGCATCGCCATCGGTCCGATGATCATGATGAAATTCTGTACACTGACAACTAAGAAATACAACATTCCGACCATCGTATCCATGAACCCGATCATGGTTGACGGTACCGGTATGTGCGGCGCCTGCCGTCTGACACTTCACGACGAAGTGAACGGTGACGAAGTCAAGTTCGCCTGCGTCGACGGTCCGGAATTCGATGGCTTCAAGATCGACTGGAACGAATGTATGAAGCGTATGCAGATGTACAAGACAGAAGAAGGCCGCGCTAAGCTCAGATATGAAGAGGGCGATACTCATCATGGTGGCTGCGGTAACTGCGGAGGTGACAAATAATGGCTGTTGAAAAGAAACCGAGAGTACCGGTCAGAGAACAGGCACCGGAAGTACGTGCTCATAATTTTGAAGAAGTCTGCTACGGCTACAATGCCGAAGAAGCGATGGCTGAAGCCGCTCGCTGCTTAAACTGCAAGAAACCGGCCTGCGTTGGCGGCTGCCCGGTTAACATCCAGATCCCGAACTTCATTCAGGAAGTGAAGGCCGGCAACTTTGCCGAAGCTTATAAGATCATCACAGATTCCAGCGCTCTGCCGGCTGTCTGCGGTCGTGTCTGCCCGCAGGAAAGCCAGTGCGAAGGCAAGTGCATCCGCGCTAAGATCGATGAGCCCATCGCCATCGGTAAGCTGGAACGTTTCGTGGCTGACTGGGCCAAGGAAAATGGCATTCGCCCCACAGGCGCCGATCAGAAGAACGGCCACAAGGTCGCTGTTATCGGTTCCGGCCCGGCAGGTCTGACCTGCGCAGGCGACCTGGCTAAGCTGGGTTACGAAGTTACTATTTTCGAAGCTCTGCACAAAGCCGGCGGCGTTCTGTGCTACGGCATCCCGGAATTCCGTCTGCCGAAGGACAAAATCGTGGCTGAAGAATGCAAGAACGTGGAAGGCCTTGGCGTTGAGATCAAGACTGACTTCGTGATCGGTAAGGCCAAGACCATCGATGAACTGATGGAAGTTGACGGCTATGAATCTGTTTTCGTCGGTTCCGGTGCCGGTCTGCCCAGATTCATGGGTATCCCGGGTGAAAATGCCAACGGTGTTTTCTCCGCTAACGAATACCTGACAAGAAACAACCTGATGAAGGCTTATCGTGATGACTACGATACACCGATCTACAAGGCTAAGAAGCTGGTCGTTGTCGGTGGTGGTAACGTGGCTATGGACGCTGCCCGTACAGCCTTAAGACTGGGTGCCGAAACACATCTGGTCTATCGTCGTTCCGAAGAAGAATTACCGGCCCGTAAGGAAGAGGTCCATCACGCTAAGGAAGAAGGCATCATCTTTGACCTTCTGACAAATCCGGTTGAGATCCTCACAAACGAAGACGGCTGGGTTTGCGGCGTTCGCTGCATCCGTATGGAACTGGGCGAACCGGATGCCTCCGGTCGTCGTTCACCGGTTGAAATCCCGGGTTCTGAATTCGACATCGAAGCCGATGCCGTCGTTATGTCCCTGGGTACATCCCCGAACCCGCTGATCTCCAGCACCACAAAGGGTCTTGAGATCAACAGAAGAAAGTGCATCGTTGCCGATCCGGCTACAGGTGCCACATCCAAACCGGGTGTCTTCTGCGGCGGTGATGCTGCCACAGGTGCTGCCACCGTTATCCTGGCTATGGGCGCCGGTAAGGCTGCTGCTGCCGGTATCGATGCTTACATCAAAAGCAAAGCCTGATTAAAGGCGGATTTCGCAAAGAATCCATTTTGACGGGAGCCTTATTTTGAACCGCAGCAAGCATTCCCCCGCTTCAAAGACGCAGAGTCTTAAGCGGGGGTTACGGGGGAAGCTTGCATCAGCAGGGGTAAAAG
Source organism: Lachnospiraceae bacterium (assembly GCA_030526195.1). GTDB lineage: Bacteria > Bacillota > Clostridia > Lachnospirales > Lachnospiraceae > Chordicoccus. Next base: position 108,015 of record JAUNDG010000002.1, on the reverse strand, counting down.
CCCCTGCTGATGGGCTACCGAAGGTAGTTGCGGTTCACGAGCAAGGAGCGAAGCGTACAGCGTGCCCTCTGGGTATTGCGAGTGTCCGCTTTACAGAATAGGGGAGCCTGTCGCTAAAAATAACAAAAGGGGTCTGCCGGTCATGATCGGCCGGCAGATCATTTAAGAAAGGAAGCCATGGGGTTTCAATCAGAAAGTTCACTGGAAATTCCGGCCGAGTATGAAGGCCTGATTTTCGGTCCCTTTGACAATCACATCAAACAAATCGAAAAAGCTCTGGACATCACGATCCTCGAAAGAGACGGACGCCTCAACATCGGCGGACGACCGGATGATGTGGCCAGGGCTAAACGTATTTTTCAGAATCTCCTTCTTCTGGCGGAAAGAGGCTCCGTGATCGATGAACAGCGGATCACCTACATGCTCAGTCTGGTGACAGAGGGCGGCGGCGATCAGGTGGTGGATATGGACGGTGATGTCATCATTCACACCATCAACGGTCGACCGGTCAAACCCAAGACCATCGGTCAGAGCGAATATGTCAATTCCATCCGGAAGAATATGATCACCTTCGGCATCGGCCCCGCCGGTACCGGTAAGACTTATCTGGCCATGGCCATGGCGATCCGGGCTTTCCGGAATGAGGAGGTCAACCGCATTATTCTGACCCGTCCTGCCATTGAAGCCGGCGAAAAGCTGGGTTTCCTGCCCGGGGATCTGCAGAGCAAGATCGACCCGTATCTGCGGCCTTTATACGATGCGCTGTATGAGATCATGGGAGCGGAAAGCTTCCTGAAGAACTCCGAAAAGGGGCTCATTGAGGTGGCACCTTTGGCCTACATGCGCGGTCGTACGCTGGATAATGCCTTTATTATTCTTGATGAAGCTCAGAACACCACACCGGCTCAGATGAAGATGTTCCTGACCCGTATCGGTTTCGGGACCAAGGTCGTCGTCACCGGTGACCGGACTCAGAAGGACTTGCCGGTGGATACCGTCAGCGGTCTTGATGTGGCCAACCGTGTACTGGGTAAGATCGAGGATATCAGTTTCTGCGAACTCACAAGCCGTGACGTCGTGCGTCATCCCCTTGTTCAGAAGATCGTCAAGGCCTATGAACAGTATGAGGAGCGCCAGCGGAACGCCCAGGTAAAGAGACAAAGAAAACAAAAATGATCATCAACATTCAAAAAGATTATGATGGCGAGGATTTTAGCACGATCCTTTGCTTTCACTATAAAAAACTGGCAGAGAAGGTGGTGGAGACCGTTCTTGATCTCGAAAACTGCCCCTTTGAAGCCGAAGTGGATCTGACACTGACGGGTGATGAGACCATCCGGGAGATCAACCGGGAAAACCGGGATATGGACAAGGTGACGGATGTGCTGTCATTTCCGATGTTCCAGTATCCCACGCCCGCTGATTTCGACGCAGCGGAGGCCGATCCCTTCGGGGCTTTTGACCCGGACAACGGCCATCTGATGCTGGGAGATATCATCATCAATGTCAGACGTGTTCTGGAACAGGCCGAAAACTACGGCCATTCCCGCAAGCGGGAGTATGCCTTCCTCATCGCTCACAGTGTGCTGCATCTCATCGGTTATGATCACATGACACCGGAAGAAGCGGCCGTGATGGAAGCGAAGCAGGAAGCAGCTCTGAAGATCCTGAATATCACAAGAGAGGTAGAGACATGAAAAGAAAAGTTTTAGTACCGATCCTTGCTGCTGTTTTAACCGGTTCCCTGCTGGTATCCGGCTGTACCATGGGCCACACAGCCGACACGAACCAGGAAGCGGAAGCCCCGACACCGGAACCCACACCCGAACCGACACCGACGCCCACACCCACTCCGGAGCCGACCCCGACACCGGAACCCACCGAACCGATTCCGGACGGCATGGCCAAGAGCTCCCTTACGGGCGAATATGTCACACCTGAAATCGAAAATGCCAGACCCTATTCCTTCATGATCGACAACTCCAAGGCTGCCGATCCCCAGTCTGCCCTGTCAGCCGCTTCCGTTTATTTCGAAGCCCCGGTTGAAGGCCAGATCACCCGTATCAACGCTGTGTTTGAAAGCGTTGAGGGTCTGAAGCGTATCGGCCCCCTGCGCAGCTGCCGTGACTACTTCCTGTCACTGACAGCTGGTTTCGATCCGCTGTTTGTCCACTACGGTCAGGCTGCTTACGCGCTGCCGTATCTGGAATCCGACGATGTCGACAACATCAGCGGTCTGTTAAGTGCTACCTATGGTTGTTTCTACAGAGACAGCACCTTCCATTCCGGAGAACACACCGCTTATATCGGTGACACAGGTCTGGCCAAGGCTGTTGAGATCCGTCAGTATTCATCTGTCCATGATGCGGATTATGAACCGATGTACAAATTCTGCTGGGTGGGCGATTCCGTCACAGACGAAAACGGCCGCGATGCTCAGTTTGTGAAGACCGGTTATCCCTACAACAAGCCGTACTTTGTCTACAACGCCGAAGATGGTCTTTATTATCGTTATCAGAACGGCAAAGCCCATGTGGATGCCGAAAACGGCGAACAGCTCAAAGTCACCAACATCATTCTGGAATACCAGAACTATGACATTTACCAGCGTCACACCATCGATCATCCGGTGTATCTCCACTTTGATACCACAGCCGGCGGCGAGGGTATGTACATCACAGGCGGTAAGGCTGTGAAGATCCGTTGGGAACGTCCCAGCTTCTGGGAACCGGTGAAGTATTATCTGGAAGACGGTTCCGAACTGGTGCTGAACACCGGCAAGACCTGGACCTGCCTCATTCAGAACGAGTACCTGGCTGACTGCAAGATCGGCGCCGATGATGCTTCCGCCACCTGCGTGGTCTCTGATGAAGAAGCTGCCGCAGCCGCCAACTACAATGAAGAGTGGAAGGCCGCCTATGAAAATGGCGAACCGGCTTACCTCCACACCATGGCTATGGAACGTGAACAGTGGATCGCTCAGCACGGCGGCACCAAGGTAGAAGAGGGCACTGTCAGAAATTCATGATGAGACAGGATGAGACGCTCTCATTACTCAAAAACAGCATAAGACGATCGGTAAGAGCGGCACGAAAAGCCCTTTCAGACAGTGAAAGGGCTGACAAAAGCCGTCTTATCGGCCAACATCTGGCAGCGGCTCCCTTTTACAGGGAAGCCGCTGCCGTCATGGCCTACGCCGGTTACGGGAGCGAGGTGGCAACGGAAGCCATCATCCGCACCGCTCTGGCCGATCATAAGGACGTATCGCTCCCCAGAGTGGAGGGCGATACGATGCATTTTATCAGGATACGCGCGATGGATGACCTTATAGAAGGTTATCACGGCATTTTAGAGCCCCGGGGCTTAGAGATCTTTGATCCGCTTGCTACGGAGGGCCTCGTGCTGCTTCTCATGCCGGGCCTGGCCTTTGACCGGAACTGTCACCGCCTGGGACAGGGCGGTGGGTTTTATGACCGGTATCTGGCGGAACTGGCACGGCACTGCGGCGATCCGGGAGAGTCATTTTCTAAAGAAAGCACTGACCGAAGCCGCGATATAGTGACCTGTGCTCTGGCCTTTAACTGCCAGTTGGTGGCCGAAGTGCCGGCGGAGGCGCACGATCAGCGCCCTGACTTTATCTTGACAGAAACAGAATTAATAGGAGACAGACATGACATCTAAAGAAATGCAGCGCGATTTCCTGGAAAAGGATACAGCGCTTATGCGTGACATCGCCGCGCAGCTGGGGAGACCCCTGCGTTACCATGTGGCCACCTTCGGGTGCCAGATGAATGCCCATGATTCCGAAAAACTCAAGGGTATTCTGACGGTATGCGGCCTTGAGGAAAGCGGCGAAGATGAGGCTGACCTGATCATTTACAACACCTGCACCGTCCGCGAAAATGCGGATCAGCGTGTGTACGGTCGTCTGGGGTATCTGTCCGGTCTTAAGAAAAAACGCCCGGATATGAAGATCGCCCTGTGCGGCTGCATGATGCAGGAGCCCCATGTGGTGGAAAAGATCAAAAAGTCCTATCCCCACGTGGATCTTATTTTCGGCACCCACAATCTCTACACCTTCCCGGAGCTTCTGTACCGCACCTTTACGGAGGATGCCCGGATCGTGGAGCTTCTGGACAGCTCCAATGAATCCGCCGAGGATATGCCCTCCGAGCGGAATTATGCCTTCAAGTCCGGCGTTAATATCATGTTCGGCTGCAACAACTTCTGCACCTACTGCATCGTGCCCTATGTGCGGGGTCGCGAACGGAGCCGCACACCGGAGGAAATCATCGCCGAGGTGAAGACTCTGGTATCCAAAGGCGTGGTGGAAGTCATGCTGCTGGGCCAGAATGTGAACTCCTACGGCAAAACCCTGGAGCCCCAGGTGTCCTTTGCGGAGCTTCTGCAGCAGGTGGCTGATGTGGAAGGTCTTGAGCGTGTGCGTTTCATGACGTCCCATCCGAAGGACCTGTCCGATGAGCTCATCGAGGTCATGAAGAAGAATAAAAACATCTGCCGTCATCTGCACCTGCCGGTTCAGTCAGGCAGTACGTCCCTTCTTAAGAAAATGAACCGGAAGTACACCCGGGAGAAATATCTTGAACTGGTGGACAAGATCCGCGCTGCCATGCCGGACATTTCCCTGACCACCGACATCATCGTGGGCTTCCCCGGGGAAACAGATCAGGATTTTGAAGACACCCTGTCTTTAGTGGAGCTTTGCGGCTATGACAGCGTCTTCACCTTTGAATATTCCAAGCGGACCGGCACACCGGCGGCCACCATGCCCGATCAGGTTCCGGAGGCTGTTGTGAAGGAGCGTTTTGCCCGCCTTCTGGAGACAGTCCGCCGGACCGGCGAAAAAGCTTCCGGCCGTTTCGAAGGCGCCACCATGCCGGTGCTTGTTGAAGAAAAGAACAGAGAAGAGGGCCTCATGACAGGCCGTCTGGAACACAATATCGTCGTTCATTTCCCGGGTACACCTGATATGATCGGCACCATTGTCGATGTGAAACTCGACAGCTGTAAAGGATTTTATTACCTGGGCCACCGGGTTTAGTGAGGTAACATATGGCACTTTCTCCCATGATGCGTGAATATCTGAATATGAAAGAGGTCTACCCGGACTGCATTCTCATGTACCGGGTGGGTGACTTTTATGAAATGTTTTTCGAGGACGCCAGAACGATTTCTCAGGCCCTTGAGCTGACGCTGACCGGGAAGGAGTGCGGCCTTGAGGAACGGGCGCCCATGTGCGGTGTGCCCTATCATGCGCTGGATACCTATGTGAACCGCATGATCAATCAGGGCTTTAAGGTGGCCATCTGCGATCAGGTGGAGGATCCCAAAACAGCCAAAGGCCTGGTGAAGCGGGAAGTCACCCGTATCATCACACCGGGTACGAATCTTGACATGACCAGCCTTGAGGAAGGCAAAAACAACTTCCTCATGTGCATCGTGGTCTTTGAAAATCGGATCGGCGTGGCCTCCGCAGACATCAGCACCGGTGAATTTCTGGTGACAGAGGTGCCGGATATTCATAAGCTGAAGGATGAAATTCAGCGGTTCTCCCCGTCGGAGATCATCTGCAACAACGCCTTCCTGTTATCCGGCTTTGATGTGGCGGACCTGAAGGACCGTCTGGGCATCATGGTATCCGCCATGTCGGATGCTTATTTCAGCGACGAAGCCGCGGTGAATACCCTGAAAGACCATTTTCATGTGCTGAATCTGTCGGGCCTTGGCCTTGACACCCTGACCTGCGGCATCAATGCCGCCGGCGGTCTTTTGAGCTATCTGCTGGAAACCCAGATGAACGGCCTGTCCCACATGAACGCCCTGCGGCTTTACCATGCGGAAAACTATATGGTGCTGGACAGCGCCACCATGCGGAACCTGGAACTGACGGAAACGCTCCGTGAGAAAATGAAGCGTGGCTCCCTTCTGTGGGTGCTGGATCACACCAAGACCGCCATGGGGGCCCGACTGCTCCGTGCTTCCATTGAGCAGCCCCTCATCGATGAAAAGGCGATCCTTGAGCGCCTCGATGCGGTGGAAGCCTTAAATGACAACGAGATCACCTGCGAAGAACTGCGGGAATACTTAAATCCCATATACGATCTGGAGCGTCTGGTGACACGGGTGAGCTACGGCACCGCCAATCCCCGGGATCTGGTGGCGCTGAAGACATCCCTTGAAATGCTGCCGGCGGTCATCGACCAGGTGGGCACTCTGCCGGGCAAACGCTTTAAGGCGCTTTTAGACGAACTGGATGATCTGTCGGATCTCACCGATCTTATCGACCGGGCCATCAAACCGGAACCGCCCATGGCCATGAAGGAGGGCGGCATCATCCGGGACGGCTACAATGCCGACGTGGATGACTACCGGGTGGCCGGCACCGAAGGCCGCCGCTGGCTGGCAGAACTTGAAGAGCGGGAGAGAGAAGCCACCGGCATTCATACCCTGAAGATCAAATTCAGCCGGCTGTTCGGCTATGTGCTGGAGGTCACCAATTCCTTTAAGGATAAGGTGCCGGAGCACTATATCCGCAAACAGACCCTCACCAATGCCGAGCGTTACACCACACCGGAGCTGAAAGGTCTGGAGGATAAGATCCTGGGCTCCCAGGATAAGCTGTTTGCGCTGGAATACCAGCTCTATACTGAGGTACGGGATCACGTGGCCTCTCAGATGGGCCGGATCCAGAAAACCGCCAGAGCCATCGCTGAAATTGATATGCTGGCCTCATTTTCTTATATCAGCCGCCGGAATCACTATGTCCGGCCGAACATCAATAACCGGGGCATCATCAATATCAAGGATGGCCGCCATCCGGTTGTGGAAAATATGCTGCGTCAGGATACCTTCATTCCCAATGACACGCAGCTGGACAGCGATAAAAAGCGGCTGGCCATCATCACCGGTCCCAACATGGCCGGTAAATCCACCTATATGCGACAGTCAGCCCTTATTGTGCTGATGGCTCAGATCGGCTGTTTTGTGCCGGCGAAAAAGGCGGACATCTGCCTGGTCGACCGGATCTTCACCCGTGTGGGGGCCTCGGATGACCTTTCCAGCGGTCAGAGTACCTTCATGGTGGAAATGAGCGAGGTGGCCAACATTTTAAGAAATGCCACATCCCGATCACTCATCATCCTCGATGAAATCGGCCGCGGCACCTCCACCTTCGACGGCCTGTCCATTGCCTGGGCCGTGGTGGAATACATCGCCGATAAGAAGCTCATCGGTGCCAAGACCTTATTTGCCACGCATTATCACGAACTGACAGAACTTGAGGGCAAGATCGGCGGCGTGAGCAACTATTGCATCGCCGTCAAAGAAAAGGCGGACGGCATCATTTTCTTAAGAAAGATCATCAAGGGCAGTGCGGATAAGAGCTACGGCATTGAAGTGGCCCGTCTGGCGGGCGTGCCGGAGGCGGTGCTGACCCGGGCTCATGAGCTGGTGGGGCAGTTATCGGATGCGGACATCACGGAAGCCATCGATACTCTGACCCAGTCATCGCCGAAGAAATCAAAACCGGTGCACTACGATGACGTGGATCTGCAGCAGATGTCCCTGCTTGCCGCCGTGCCGGATGAATCGGTGCTTGAGGAGCTCAAGACACTGGACATCACCACGCTGACACCGCTGGATGCCCTGAATACCCTTTATAAACTGCAGAATAAGCTGAACAACCGATGGGGTGAATAAAATATGGCTCAGATTGCTCTGCTTGATAAAAAAACCATTGATCAGATAGCCGCCGGCGAAGTCGTCGAGCGGCCGTCTTCTGTTGTAAAGGAGCTGGTGGAAAATGCCATTGACGCCGGCGCCTTTGCCATTTCTATTGAAATTAAAGAGGGGGGCCGGTCCTACATCCGCATCACCGATGACGGCTGCGGCATCAATCCGGAGGAGCTGCCCCTGGCTTTCACAGCCCATGCCACCAGCAAGCTGACAAAGATCGGCGATCTCGACACCATCGCCTCCCTGGGTTTCCGGGGTGAGGCCCTGGCCAGTATCGCCTCTGTGAGCCGGGTGGAAATGACCACGAAGCGGCCCGCCGATGTCACCGGTACCCGTTACTGTGTGGAAGGCGGCAAGGAGACAGTCCGTGAAGAGGTGGGCGCCCCGGACGGCACCACCATCATCATCCGGGATCTCTTTTTCAATGTGCCGGCCCGGCTTCGTTTTCTGAAGACGGCTCTCACAGAAGCCTCCTACGTGGGGACCTATGTGGAGCAGCTGGTGCTGTCACATCCCGGCATTTCCTTTAAATATATCGTCAACGGCAGCGTGAAGATTTCCACCAGCGGAAATGGGTCATTGAAGGACGTACTTTATCGGCTTTACGGTAAGGACCTCCTCAATGAACTGGTGCCGGTGGAAGCGGAAGATAAGATGCTGGGGGCTTCATTGTCCGGCTTCATCGCCAAACCTGTATTCTGTCGCGGCAACCGTCAGATGGAAAGCTATTACGTGAATGGCCGTTACGTGAAGAATAAGGTGATCACCAAAGCCATCGAAGATGGCTTCGGCACCATGCTGATGCAGCATAAGTATCCCTTCAGCTGCCTGTTCCTCGATATCGACGGGGAGCGAGTGGATGTCAATGTCCACCCGGCCAAGCTGGAAGTGAAGTTTGCCAACGAGCCGGATCTTTACACCTTTATCCGGAATGTGGTGGCCAAGGCCCTGGCGGATGTGAACATGATCATCCATGCCAAAGCCCCGGAAGCGCCGGCTGCGACGACGACAGCTCTCGCCAGAGAAGCTGCGC
>JAUNDG010000002.1:0-99217 GCA_030526195.1 Lachnospiraceae bacterium | reverse complement strand
CCAAGACCGTTGTCCATGCCGAATCTGCCAAAGGCAACGGTAAAGCGACCGTATCTCCGGTAGTGGCAACAGCCCATCAGCAGGCTACGGTTGCAGCGCCGATTGTCGGTTCTGTACCAACAACAACTTCAACCCCTGCGCCCACAGAGAACGCGGCTTCTTCAACCGATGCGGCAACCACAGATACACCGTCATCTGCCCCGGCCCAGAAGAAGAGCAGCATCTGGAATTACATTCCCAAGGCTTCAGAGGTGAACGGCTGGAAGCCGGGTCGCATCAAGGATAACCGGCCCGCCTACGGCAGCGGGCCATCATCAGCGTCAGGCGCATCATCAACCGCTGCCGCTGTGCCTGTTGACACAACGGCGCAGACAGCCGAGCCGTCGATGACAGACAATGCTGATGTCGCAGCGGTTAAATCAACAGATTCTGCGACAGCGCCAATGGTAGCGTCGCAAACAGTTGCCTCAACCGCCGGTACCGCGCTTTCCGCCGGATCAACGCCGACATCCGGCACACCGGAAGAGCCGGTCTACGAACAGCAGGCCTTTGCCTTCCTGTCCGAAGAGGCCAGGAAAAGCCATCGCCTCATCGGTCAGGTCTTCGATACCTACTGGCTCATCGAATATGACGGCGCCCTGTACATCATCGACCAGCACGCTGCCCACGAAAAAGTGCTTTTCGAGCGGCTGATGCGCGAGTACAGCACAAGAAAGATGGCTTCTCAGGTCATTTCACCGCCGGAGATCATCAACATGACCATCGCCGAAGAGGCCGTCATTCAGACCTACGGCGAAGCCTTTGCGGCCCTCGGGTTTGTGATCGAACCCTTCGGCGGCCGGGATTTTGCCCTCCGGGAAGTGCCCTACACCCTGGAAAGCCTTGGCAGCCGCCGGTTGTTTGAAGAATTACTGGAAGCTTTGAGCCACGCCGTGGGCCGACCCGGCCTTCAGGACCTTGAGGTCTTCACCCATCGGGTGGCCACGGAAGCCTGCAAAGCTGCCGTTAAGGGCAACGACCGCCTGTCCTTTGAGGAAGCGGACGCCCTCATCCGGGAACTTCTGACCCTGGAGGACCCCTACCATTGTCCCCACGGTCGTCCCACCATCATCACCATGACACGTGCCGATCTGGAAAAGAGATTTAAACGAATCGTATGACAACTGATAAGAAGAAAATTCCCCTCATCGTCATCGCCGGCCCCACCGCCTGCGGCAAAAGCGAAACAGCCGTGGAGCTGGCCCGGCGCATCAACGGTGAGATCATTTCCGCCGATTCCATGCAGGTTTACCGCCACATGGATATCGGCTCCGCCAAGGTCACTTTTGAGGAAATGATGGGTGTGCCCCATCACATGATCGACGTGGCCGATCCCACCGACAGCTTTGACGTGGTGCGCTATGCCGCCATGGCCAAAGCCTGCATTTACGACATTCACGCCCGGGGCCGCATCCCCGTGCTTTGCGGGGGCACCGGCTTTTACATTCAGGCTGTGGTCCGGGACATTAATTTTGAAGAAAATGGCTCTCTGCCGGAGTACCGGGAGGAGCTGTGGCATTTTGCCGAAGAAAATGGCAATGAAGCGCTTCACGAGAAGCTGAAGGCTGTAGACGAACGTTCCGCCGCCATCATTCACCCGAATAATGTGAAACGGGTGATCCGGGCGCTGGAGTATTTCCGTGAAACGGGCCGTTCCATCGCCGAGCATAACGAGGAAGCCGCCAAAGTCCCGTCGCCCTATGATCTCCATTTCTTTGTGCTGACGGACGACCGGGCTTACCTTTACGACAAGATCGAAAAGCGGGTGGATTTCATGATGACCGCCGGCCTTCTGGACGAAGTGATGTTCCTGCAGGCTATGGGCCTCACCAAGGACATGGTGTCCATGCAGGGCCTGGGCTACAAGGAAATGCTCAGTTACCTCGACGGTTCCACCACCCTCGACGAGGCGGTGACCATTTTAAAACGTGATACCCGCCACTACGCCAAACGCCAGATCACCTGGTTTAAGCGGGAGCAGAACACCACCTGGGTGGATCTGCGTGATTTTAACAGAAATAAGATTGAGGCGGCGCTCTACATCAAGAGCCTGCTGCCGGAGGATTTGACAAGATGACAACAACAGTTTCACAGCTTTATCAGGAAATGGGTATCGACGCGGACACTTTAGCCTTTGGCGAGTCTGTCCTTGAGGGTCTGAAAGACCGCTTCGAGGCCATCGATGCCATGGCCGAGCAAAACGGCCTCAAAGTGCTTCATGCCATGCAGGAGGCCCGCCTGTCCGAGGCCCATTTAAACGGTACCACCGGTTACGGCTACAATGACACCGGCCGGGAAGCCATCGAAGAGATCTATGCCAGGGCCTTCCACACAGAGGATGCCCTGGTGCGTCCCCTTATTGCCTGCGGCACCCACGCCCTGGCCATCGCCATGAGCGGCAATCTGCGCCCCGGCGATGAACTGCTGGCGGTATCCGGTCGTCCCTATGACACGCTGGAAGAAGTCATCGGCATCCGTCCCTCAAAAGGGTCTTTAGCCGAATACGGTGTCACTTATGCCGAAGTTGAATTGCTGCCGGACAGCTCCTTTGATTATGACGGCATCAAAAAGGCCATCAATGACCGCACACGCCTTATCCACATCCAGCGTTCCAGGGGCTATTCTTCAAGAAAATCCCTTTCCGTGGACGCCATCGGTGATGTGATTGCCTTTATCCGGACCATCAAGCCGGAGGTCATCATCATGGTGGACAACTGCTACGGCGAGTTCGTGGAAGAGAAGGAGCCCTCGGATGTGGGCGCTGATATGATCGTCGGTTCCCTCATTAAGAATCCGGGCGGCGGCCTGGCCCCCATCGGCGGTTATATCTGCGGCACAAAGGCCTGCGTCGAAAATGCCGCCTATCGTCTGACCACACCGGGTCTTGGCAAAGAGGTGGGCGCCACTCTTGGCACCAACCGCCTGCTGCTGCAGGGCTTTTTCCAGGCTCCGACCGTTACAGCCTCAGCCCTTAAGGCCGCGCTGTTTGCCTCAGCTCTTTATGAAAAGCTGGGCTTTGAGGTCTTCCCGGCATCAAATGAGAAACGCACGGACATCATCCAGGCGGTGACCCTGCGCTCCGCCGAGGGCATCAATGCCTTCTGCCGGGGTATTCAGAAAGGTGCTCCCGTGGATGCTTACGTCACACCGGAGCCCTGGGATATGCCGGGGTATGACGATCCGGTGGTGATGGCCGCCGGCGCCTTTGTGTCCGGTTCCTCCATCGAGTTATCCGCCGACGCGCCCATCCGCGCGCCTTACAATGTCTATTTCCAGGGCGGCCTTACCTGGCCCTCTGCCAAACTCGGTATCTTAATGTCACTGCAGTGTCTCAAAGAGGATAATCTGGTCAGCTTATCATGAAACGAGTGCTCATCATCGGCGCCGGTGCCTCCGGGCTCATGGCCGCCATCCATGCCGCAGAAAATGGGGCAGCGGTCACCATCCTTGACAGAAATGCCCAGCCCGGCAAGAAAATCCTGGCCAGCGGCAACGGCCGCTGTAACCTGACAAACCGCACCATCACCGACACCTCCTGGCGGGGCCATGATCCGGCCTTTGCCTATGAGGTGCTGAAGGCCTGGTCTGTTGAAGACACCCTGAATATGTTTGATCGTCTGGGCCTGGTGCTCAAAGACCAGGAAGGCTGGATCTACCCCTATGCGGGTCAGAGTCAGGCCGTCCTTGCCGCGCTTCTGGATGCCTGCGCCCGACTGAAGGTAAAGATCAAGACTAACGAAGAGGTGGTGTCCGTGACAAAAGAGGGCGACCTCTTTCAGGTGATCACCGCCGGCTGGCATTATGAAGCCGATGCCCTCATCATCGCCGCCGGTTCCCCCGCCTCGGAGGTTTCCGGTGCCTCGGACTTTGGCTTTTCCTGTGCTCAGGCTTTCGGTCACACCGTGTATCCGCCGCTGCCGGCCCTCACGGTTTTACGCTCAGGGGATCGCCTCATCAGCGGATGGGGCGGCGCCCGTGTTCAGGCCACCGCCACCTTATGTATTAACGGTGAAACCATTCTTGACCGCACCGGACAGATTCAGACAATCAACGGCGGGATCTCCGGCATCCCCATTTTCCAGCTGAGTCGTTACGCCGCCGAGGCTCTGGCGGACGGGCAGGCTGTGACCCTCATGCTGGACCTTATGCCGGACCACGACCTTGAATCCCTGACCGCGCTGTTAACCCACCTTCAAGCTGTGAAAGGCGAAGGGGAGAGTGTGACGGCGATCCTCAAGGGCCTTCTGCCCGATAAACTGATCCCCGTTTTTAAGAAATTGGAATTTGCCGCTCTTCCCAGGGTGATGAAGCAATTCTTCCTTATCATTACCGGCACCGGGTCTCTCAAACAGGCTCAGGTGGCCGCCGGCGGGGTGAAGACGGAAGAGGTGGATGCTCTTACCTGCCGTTCCCGTCTCGTTGATGATCTCTATATCACAGGCGAGTGTCTCGACATCGACGGCGACTGTGGCGGATATAATCTCCAGTTTGCCTGGGCCACCGGCGCACTGGCCGGACAGGCCGCTGCCCGTGAATAATCGGCAACAGCACACCAAAAACCTCAGTCCATCATAAAGCGTTTTTTCACAGGTCCGTCATTCAACTTTACCTTGACTGAGCGCCCGCAACCGAAAGGATACTCTATGCTGCGCATTGCCAATATCAAAACGTCCGTGGAAGAATCCACGGACATCCTTTTAACAAAAGCCTGCCGCATGCTGAAAATGAGCCGAGAGGACATCACGGACTTTTCCATCGTGCGCCGTTCCCTGGACGCCCGGAAAAAGCCGGCCCTCACCTATGTCTACACGGTGGAGCTGGAAACCCGCCGGGATGTACCCAAGGCTGTGTTTAGTAAACATAAAGATATTACGTTAACCAATAAGAAAGAATACGAACTGCCTATGCCCGGTTCCCGGAAAATGGCTCATCGGCCGGTGGTCATCGGTTCCGGTCCCGCCGGTCTCTTTGCCGCCTTTTTGCTGGCTCAACGGGGCTTTTGCCCCATCATCCTGGAAAAGGGTGACAAGGCGGAGATTCGAACCGAAAAGGTGGCGGCCTTCTGGGACGGCGGGAAACTGGACATCGCTTCCAACGTGCAGTTCGGGGAAGGCGGTGCCGGCACATTTTCTGACGGCAAGCTGAACACCGGGGTCAAGGATCCCATCGGCCGGAAGGAATATGTCCTGCGAACCTTCGTGGATTTCGGGGCACCGGAGGAAATTCTCTATGATCAGAAACCTCACCTGGGCACCGATATCCTCACCGGGATCCTCGTGCGGATGCGCGCCATGATCGAAGGGATGGGCGGCGAGTACCATTTCCTTGAAGAAGTGACCGACTTCCAAGTCACGGACGGCGCACTTACCGGCCTTGAGATCAATCACGGCGATGTGATGCCGGTGTCCTGCGCCATTCTGGCCATCGGTCATTCCGCCCGGGATACCTATCATCGCCTGCTCGAAAAACAGGTGGCCATGCAGGAAAAGGCCTTTGCCGTGGGTGTGCGCATCGAGCACCCCCAGACCATGATCGATGTGAGCCAGTACGGCCGGGAGCGGGGCAACATCCTGCCCTCAGCCGCCTACAAGCTGACCCATCAGACCACCGAAGGGCGCGGCGTTTATTCCTTCTGCATGTGCCCCGGCGGCCATGTGGTGAACGCCTCCTCCGAGGAAGGGCGGCTTTGCATCAACGGCATGAGCTACCAGGCCCGCAACTCCGATAATGCCAACAGCGCCCTCATCGTCACGGTGAATCCTGAAGATTACCGGCCTTATGAAAATGAGGTGGACAATGGCGTTCTGGCCGGCCTTGCCTTCCAGCGAGAACTGGAGCGCCGGGCTTTTGCCGAAAATGGCGGGGCCATTCCCAGCCAGCTCTTTACCGATTTTAAAAATGGCACCTTGAGCACCGCCTATGGGGATGTGCTGCCGGTGCATAAGGGGGCTACGGCCTTCGGCCGGGTGGATGCCCTGTTACCGGACTTCATTCAGCGCGCTCTGGTGGAAGGCATTGAAGCCTTCGGCCGTCGCATCCGCGGGTTTGACCGGCCGGATGCCCTTATCAGCGGCATCGAAGCCCGTACCTCATCCCCGATCCGGATCCTGAGGGATGACAATGGTGAGGCCAACATCAAAGGCCTTTACCCGGCAGGAGAGGGGGCCGGCTATGCGGGCGGTATTATGTCCGCCGCCATGGACGGCATGCGGGCAGCGGAGAAAATTATTGCCGCCTATGCCCCGACTGAAAACTGATTTTTTTCCGGCATCAGCAGGCCTAAAGGTCCGTCTGATGCCGGATTTTTTCGTCGCCGATATCAGGATGACCTGTGGCCGATTTCCTTCGTTACCTTTACAGGGGTTCCTGTCCATGGTAAAATTTTATGTTGAGTATGACTTGATAAGAAGGGGAAAGGGGTTTTTATGACAATTTCCCATCATGGGGCTGTCCCGGATGACAGCCGCCCTTATGAACGCTGTCAGAGGCTGGGGCCGCAGGCTTTAACGGACGCCGAGCTTTTGGCTGTGATCTTAAGAACCGGTCGTCAGGGGGCTGACGCCGAAACCATCGGCCGTGAAATTCTGGCCATGACAAAAGATGAAGGATTGGCCGGTATCGGTCATCTGACCCTTCAGAAACTACTAGGTATCAACGGCGTCGGCACGGTCAAAGCCATTCAGCTTTTGTGCATCGGCGAATTATCCAGACGCATCGCCAAAAGCTCAGTGCGCCGACCGAACACCTTTGATTCACCCGCTGTGATCGCTGACTATTATATGGAAGATCTCCGCCATCGGGAGCAGGAGGTGCTCATGCTTCTCATGCTGGATGCCCGCCATCGCCTGATTGAGGAGAAAACCCTGACCGTGGGCACGGTAAACTGCTCACTGGTATCAGTGCGGGAAATCTTTCATGAGGCTCTGGGACATAATGCGGTGAGCCTCATCCTCATGCACAATCATCCCAGCGGTGATCCCCATCCCAGTCAGGCGGATATCCTGACCACGGAGAAGGTACGTCGAGCCGGCCTTCTTATGGAAATGCCGCTTCTGGATCACATCATTATCGGTGATCACACCTACTATAGCTTCAAAGAAGATGGCTTCTACCGAGGCGAAGATATTGGCGAAGATCTGACCGTGGATGTATTTTAAACTGATCGGACACACAAAAGGACAATTATGTTAGGCAGCAATAATTTCGGTATCGACCTTGGCACCAGCCAGGTCAAGATATTTGCACAGAAGGACAGCAGTATCACGGTTGAAAAGAATATGGTGGCGATTCGCAAGAAACGCCAGCTGCTGGCCATCGGCAACGAGGCTTTTCAGATGTATGAAAAGACGCCGCCCAGCATCGATGTGTCCTCCACCGTGAGAGAGGGGGCGCTTTATGACATCGATCGGGCTGAAGCGCTTCTGCATCTTTTGCTTCAGAAGATCGACAATCACATCGGCATCGGTCCCAGTCTCTTTTTCTCCGCGCCCAGCAGCCGGTCAGAGCTTGAGGAGCATGCCTATTACATCATGGCCTGTGCCGGGTATCTCAAAAACCCGAAAGTCTTTCTGGTGGACCGGCCCATCTGTGATGCCATCGCCCTGGGCATTCCCTTGTCCCGGACAGACGGCAGCATGGTGGTCAACATCGGGGCTCAGAATACGGATGTCTCCGTCATCGCCCGGGAGCAGGTCATCATCAGTAAAAGCATTCCCATCGGGGGCCAGCAGATGAACGCGGCGATCTGCGACAACATCCGCCGTCAGACCAACCTCCTGGTGGGGCGCCGTACCGCCAGACGATTAAAAGCTGTGCTCAGTTCCTTCGAGGATAAACCGCTGGAAGCCCGAAAGGTGATCGGCCTGAACATCTTATCCGGCCTGCCCAGGGACGGGGTTATTCCCGCCTCTCTGGTCAATGAAGCCGTGACGGAGCAGATGACCTATCTGGCTGCGGAAATCCGGGAATTTATTGAGCGCACCCCGCCCCAGATCAGCCGGAGCATTTTAAATGAAGGCATTTATCTCACCGGCGGCACCACCCGGATTCCGGGAATCGATACATTTTTCAGTGAAAAATGCCGCTGCAAGGTCAACGTATCGTCCTACTATGATATGTGCACCGTAAAAGGCCTTGAAGAACTCATGACTCATAAAGCCCTGCATAAATGGGCCAAAGCAATAAAAGGATAACCATGAAAAAGAAAAAGCAGGTAAAACTGACCAGCCGTCACTGGATCGTCATCATGACCATCGTGTGCATCGGCCTTATCGTGACCTCTCTGTCCTCGGACATGGTGGCCGCCCCCATCAGAAGTGTGGCCGGCTACTTCATCACCCCGTTCCAGAACGGGATCAATGACATCGGTAACTGGATGAGTGATAACTCCGCCGGTTTCCGGGACAACAAGGCGCTGGCCGAAGAAAATAAAGAACTGCAGGCTCAGATCGATGAGCTCACCATGAAAAACAATGAGCTCATGCAAAACAGTGCCGGTCTGGAACGTCTTGAGGCCCTTTATCAGCTGGATCACGATTATGAAGATTACCAGAAGGTGGCCGCGGAAGTCATTTCCAAGGATCCGGGTAACTGGTATTCCACCTTTGTTATCAACCGCGGCACCAACAGCGGCATTGATGTGGACATGAATGTCATCGGACAGGGCGGCCTCATCGGTATTGTCACCGAAGTCGGCGCCAACTGGGCCCAGGTCCGGGCCATCATCGATGACGAGAGTAACGTCTCTGTCATGATCCGTGATACGTCAAATAATTTCATGGTTTCCGGTTCCCTTCTGGAGGAGGGGAGCGGTAAGATCGATTTCTTCCAACTCCGTGACCCCGATGACGAGGTTCTGGAGGGGGCCGCTGTTGTCACCTCCAATATCAGTTCCAAGTTCCTGCCGGGTCTTCTGGTGGGCTACATCAGCGACATCAAAGTCAACGCCAACGAACTGACAAAATCCGGCACCATCATCCCGGTGGCTGATTTTACCAATCTGCGTGAAGTCCTGGTCATCACGGACCTTAAGGAAACAAAGGAGATTCCCGCATCTTGAAACGCAAATGTGTCTTATTCATTGTGATATGGGTGCTGTTCATTCTGCAGTCAACTGTCTTTAAGTTCCTGCAGATTGCCGATACATCACCGAACCTACTTCTCATCCTCACCGTGTCCATCGGTTTCATGCAGGGAAAGAAGGAGGGGCTGTTTACCGGATTTTTATGCGGTCTGCTTTTTGACCTCTTTTACGGATCTGTGTTCGGCTTCTACGCCCTGCTTTATATGTACGTGGGCTACGGCTGCGGCCATCTGTGCGACATTTACTTTGACGAGGACATCAAGGTGCCCCTCATTCTGATCACCGTCTGTGATTTCCTTTTTGGCACCACGGTCTTCCTGACCCGTTTCCTTTTAAGAGGCCGGTTTAATTATGGCGGCTACCTGCTGCATGTCATTATGCCGGAAATTGTCTACACCATCATTCTGACCTTGATCCTGTATCGGATCCTTTACCTGATCAACCGCAAACTGGCATCTGCCGAAAGAGGCATTTCAAGGAATATATGGCTTTAAAGATTCGAAACCTGCTGAAAAAGCTTCACATCAACAGAACCACCGTGGTGGCGGCCCTGTTTATCATCATGGCCTTCATTCTGGTGCGGCGGCTTTATGTGCTGCAGATCGTCAAAGGGGAAGAGTATTACAATATCTTTTCCATGAAGACCACCAAAAACCTGACCTTAAAGAGCACCCGCGGTAATATTTATGACCGAAACGGCGAGATTCTGGCCGGCAATGAGTTGTCCTACAGTCTCACTATCACGGATGCCGGTTCCTACAACACCAAACGTGAAAAGGCTCTGGCCATCAACGGCAAAGCCTATAAGATCCGGAACATCCTGTTATCCCACGGCGATTCACTGAGCAATGACTTCCACGTGGTCCTGGATGAAAATGGGCAGTATGCCTACAACGTTTCCGGCACAAGCCTTCAGCGTTTCAAAGCTGACGTTTACGGCCGGGCCAAGATCGAGACCATGAAGGATGAGGAGGCCAATGCCACAGCTGAGGAAATGATGGCGTACCTCATTTCCGAAAAGCGCTTTGGTATCATTCGCGAGGAGAAACCCTACACCGAGGCTGAACTGACTTCTGTCGGTCTGCCCACTGAGCTGACTAAAGAAGAGATTCTGGATATCACCTATATCCGTTACGAGCTTTTCACCACCAGCTACCAGAAATACCTGCCCGTCACCATCGCCACCCACTTATCAGAGGAGAGTGTGGCCCATCTTGACGAGGAATCCAACAATCTGGTGGGTATTGCCATCGAAGAGGACTCCATCCGTGTCTATGACAATCCGGAGGCCTTTTCCTCCATCATCGGTTACACCGGCAAGATCTCTGCGGAGGAACTGACGGCGCTTTCCGAAGAAAATGAAGGCTACAGCACCACCTCCGTCGTCGGTAAGCTGGGCATCGAGAAGGTCATGGAAACCACTCTGCAGGGCCATGACGGCAGTCAGACGGTTTACGTTGACAACCTGGGTAAGGTCACGGAAGTCAATGAAGAATCCGTGATCCAGCCCGTGGCGGGCAACGATGTCTATCTGACCATCGATAAGAATCTCCAGATCGCCGCTTATAAGATTCTGGAACAGCGGATCGCCGGTGTGGTCCAGTCTGTTATCATCAACGAAAAGACCTTTGATTTTGAAGCACTGGAGGACTCCTCCGATATCCGGATCCCGATCTATGACGTTTATAACGCCCTGATCGCCAACAGTGTCATCGATACCTCTTTGTTTGCGGCACCGGATGCCTCCGATAACTCGAAGGCCATGCTGGCGTCCCACGATCTGAAGCAGGCCGAAGTTTTTGCCGCCATCAATGAAGAACTCACCGGCGCTGCGCCCCGGGCTTTTGAAGATCTTGATGATGAGATGAAGGAGTATGAGACTTACATCGTCGACACACTTCTGACACAGAAGACCGGTATCTTAAATGCGCAGGCCATCGATAAATCCGATGCCATGTACATTGCCTGGGCGAAGGATAAAACCATCAGTATGAAAGACTATCTGATGTATGCCGCCTCCCAGAACTGGATCGATATCGCCAACATTGTAGAAACCGACACCTATGTGTCCTCCGATGAGGTTTACAGTGTGCTGGCTTCCTATATCGCCGATAACCTGTCGGCGGATAAGCAGTTTGATAAGCTGCTTTACAAGTATCTGCTGCATGCGGACCGCATCACCCCGGAAATGATCATCAACGTGCTGTATGATCAGGGTGTGTTGTCCACAGGCGATGACTGCTACTGGCCCTTCCAGTACGGTGAGCTGCCGGCCTATGACCTGATGATGCTCAAGATCAATAACCTTGAGATCACCCCGGCCATGCTGGCTCTGGAACCCTGTTCCGGCTCTCTGGTGGTAGTGGATCCCCATAACGGCGACACCTTAGCCTGTGTCACCTACCCGGGCTATGACAATAATCGTCTGGCCAACACTATGGATACGGCTTATTACAATCAGCTGGTCACTGACGGGTCTCAGCCTTTCTACAACAAGGCTACCCAGCAGAAGACAGCCCCCGGTTCCACCTTTAAGCTGGTCACCACCGTGGCCGGTCTTGAGGAACATGTGGTCACACCGGAAACCGTTTATAACTGCAATGGTGTGTTCGATCTTATCGAAACACCGCTGGCCTGCTGGTATAAGGAAGGTCATGGCGACCTCAACCTGGTGGGCGGTATTGAGAATTCCTGTAACGTCTATTTCTCAAATGTGGCCTTTAATCTGGGCCGTACCGATATGGGCGCCTGGTCTGACTCTCTGTCATTAAGCAAGCTTCAGGCTTATGCCCAGCTTTTCGATCTTGATAAGCCCTCCGGCATCCAGATCTCAGAAGCGGAACCCCAGATTTCCACCCAGTATGCCATCCAGTCGGCCATCGGTCAGGGTACTCATTCCTATACCACGACCCAGCTGGCGCGTTATGCCGCCACACTGGCCAACAGCGGCACCAGCTACAATCTGAATCTGCTTGATAAGGTGACCGATAATAACGGCATCCTGATCCAGAACTTCGACCCGTCCATCTCCAGCAACCTTGAGCTGTCAGACCGGACCTGGGACGTGGTGCATCAGGGTCTGCGGGCCGTTATCCAGGCGAAACCTGAATTTGCCGGCTTCGGCGTTAATGTAGCCGGTAAGACAGGTACGGCCCAGTCATCCTCACAAAGTCCGTCCCACGCGCTTTTCATCTGCTACGCGCCGTATGAAGCGCCGCAGGTTGCCATTGCCGCACGTATTGCCAATGGTTATTCCTCCATCAACGCCATGCTGGCCACCCGGGACGTTCTGGCTTATTACTTTGATCTGGCTGATGAAGCCAGCATCCTCACAGGCGGCGCCTCCACCGGTGGTGTCAGCCAGCAGCAGACCGACTAAGGGTCTGCGGAAAGGCATGATACATGCTCAGGCTTTACAAACTTAAAGATTACAACTTCAGACTGATCTTATGGATCCTGGCACTGAGTGTCATCGGTGTTCTTCTGGTGGGATCGGCGGATGCCTCCCTCCAGATGCACCAGGTTCTGGGTATCCTTCTGGGCATCGGCCTAATGGTGGTCTTTTCCCTGATCGATTTCTCCTGGATCCTCAATTTCTACTGGATTCTTTACGTGGCCACACTGGGCCTTCTGTTCCTGGTGCTGGTGATCGGCTGGTCCACCAACGGTGCTCAGCGTTGGATCGACCTTGGGTTCGTCCGTTTCCAGCCTGTTGAGCTGGCCAAGATCCTGTTGATCCTCTTTTTTGCCCGGTATTTCATGAAGCACGCTCATGAGCTCAACAAGCCCCGGATCATGATCCGGATCGCCGCGCTCATCGGTTTGCCGCTGGCCCTCATTTTCGTGGAGCCGGACCTTAAGAACACCATCACCTTCACGGCGGTATTCTGCATCATGTATTTTGTGGCAGGACTCAGCTACCGGTTCATCATCGTGGTGCTGGCCATCCTCATTCCGGTGGGGACCATTTTCATCAGCATCGTCAAGCAGCCGGATCAGACCCTGCTCCAGGATTACCAGCGCAACCGTATTATGGCGTTCATCTATCCGGACAAGGAAGAGTACAAAGACAACAATACGCAGCAGAATAACTCTGTGAATGCCATCGGCTCCGGGCAGCTGATGGGGAAGGGTCTTAATAACTCGGACGTTTCCTCTGCCAATAAGGGGAACTTCATTCCGGAAATCCAGACGGACTTCATTTTCGCCGTAGCGGGAGAGGAAATCGGGTTCCTGGGGAGCTCGGGTATCATCATCCTGCTTTTGCTGGTGGTCATGGAATGCCTGTATGTCAGCAGGCGGGCCAAGGACCTGTCCGGTGTGATCATATGCACCGGGGTTGCGGCGGTTATCGCCTTCCAGAGTTTTATCAACATCGGTGTAGCCACAGGCCTTCTGCCCAACACCGGCACACCGCTGCCCTTTGTCAGCTACGGTCTTTCCTCACTGGAAAGCCAGTTCATCGGTATCGGCATTGTTTTGAACGTCGGTCTTCAGAGTAAGGTCCGCTTATCCAACGTCCGTCGTGAACAGAACAAACGCCATACCCGTAAATTAAACAGACGTTATGACAGAAGAAGAGATTAAGACAACCAAAAAGAAATCCGGCATGGCTGAGTACATCGGTCAGACGCCGGCCACTCCGGATGCCACTGACGATGGTGCCGAAGCCGCGGGGATTGACACCATCAAAAAGGCCCCGAAGCTTACCAGAAAGCAGAAGAGCAAGCAGCGCCGCAATGTGCTCACAGCCGCCATGATCATGCTGCTGGTGGGTGCTCTGGCGGTGGGCGGCTTTTCCATCTATGCTCTTAAATATGTGTCCACCGTACGTGTGCCCGCCCTTTACCGGGAATCGGGCCTTGGTTACGGGGCTTCCGCTGTTTCCGCACTGGAGACAGCCCCCGGTTTTACCGAGAATCTTTGTGTCGGTCCGGACAATCAGGCCTATGGTGATGTGCATATTGAAAGCGGGGCCTGCGGCGCTCTTTTCAGCCTAACCGATAAAAAGGTGCTCTTTGCCCAGAATATGTACGACACCATCTACCCGGCCAGTATCACCAAGCTCATGACTCTGGTGGTAGCTCTTAAATACGGCAATATGGATGACATGGTCACCATCGCGCCCCAGGATATCAATCTTGAGGAAGGGTCTCAGTCCATCGGCTTTGCCGTGGGGGACACCGTCCGACTGAAAGAACTCATCAATGCCATGGTGGTGTATTCCGGCAACGATGCGGCCATGGCCGTGGCCCGTCATGTGGGGGGGGCCGTGTCTGACTTCGTGAATCTGATGAACGAAGAAGCCCTGAAGATCGGGGCTGTGGGGACTCATTTTGTGAACCCCACCGGGCTTCATGACTACAATCACTACACCTGTGTCTACGACATCTATCTGATGCTGAATGCCGCTTCCGCTTATCCGGAGTTCTTTAATATGTCCCAGAATCCCTATTATGTGCTGACCTATACCAACACAGCGGGAGAGGAGATTCAGAAGCGACTTGACTCAACGGATTACTATCTGACCGGCTATCGCACGGTGCCGAAAAATGTCTCTGTCCTGGGCGGCAAGACAGGTACTACCTCCATCGCCGGCAGTTGTCTGGCCCTTGTGACCCAGAATGCCTACGGCGAACTTTTCATTGATGTCATCGTCCGGGAGCAGAACAAAAAGATGCTCTATGATGACATGGATAGTTTGTTAATCTCTACAAATATGTAAAGACTGTGTAAGTCCGCACTTGAAAACCATGGGGTCTTCCTCTATAATTATACCTATAACGGACATGCTCTATACTGTCTGAATTCAAGGAGGTATAACGCCATGGTTAGTTTAATCACCGGTGAAAAAGGCAAAGGTAAGACTCGTATCCTTATCGACACAGCAAACGAAAAAGTGAAAGAAGCAAAAGGCTGCGTCGTCTATTTAGATCACAGCATGAGACACATGTATGAGTTAAACAACAAGATTCGTCTCATCTGCACAAAGGACTTCCCGATTGCCACAGCTGACGAGATGCTGGGTTTTGTCATGGGTATCATTTCCCAGAACAGAGACATCGAACAGATGTATATCGATGGTCTCCTTAAGATCCCGGGCATCGAAAAAGAAGATGTTGCACCGGTATGCCATAAAATAATGAAGATTTGTGATGAATATTCAATCGACATGACAGTTACTCTGTCTGTTGATAAGGCTGATCTTGATGCCGATCTGCAGGCTCTGGTTAACACAGCCCTGTAATAATGGATAGGAGTCACGAAAAGAGGCTCCCCATTGTCAACAAAACGCATTAACAAAGACTATTCTGCACCAGAAATGAATCAATCCGATGTGAGAGAACGCCGTTTCTCTTTCAACATCGGAACGATTCTTTTTGGTGCAATTTTTATTTATATTATCATCACACTGGTGCTTTATATGACCGCCGGTCATGTGGTGTCCTACCGGGTGACGGCCGGTCCGCTGGCCCAGAACCAGGTGTACACCGCCCTTTGTGTGAGATCTGAACAGGTGGTCCGGGCTGAAAACAGCGGATACATCACCTATTATGCCAAAGAGAATAATAAGATCCGTAAAACCGGTACTGTCTTCGGTATCGGGAATACCAAGAGTGAAACCCGCCTGGATGAGATCACGGACGAGGAATACCGGGATATGCAGAACCGCCTGGAAAACTTTGCCGGTTCTTTTAATCCCTCCAATTTCCTTGACGCTTACAATTTCGGCTATGAGATTGAAAGCACCCTGCTCAGTGCCCAGATGCCCGATCACGACGGCAACACTCTGGGCGGCACCATGACGGTGAATGATCAGGTGCTGAATGTGGCCCCCTCAGACGGCGTGGTGGTCTATGCTATGGACGGCTATGAGGATTATGATCCCCTGCAGGTCAGCGCCGCTGATTTTGACAGCAAGCAGTATGTGAAAACAAAGCTCAAAACCGATGAGACTGTCAGTGCAGGCAGCCCTGTCTATAAACTGGTGGATTCGGAAACCTGGTCCATTCTGGTGCCCCTGACTTCGCGTCAGATCGTGCAGTTAGACGGCCGCACCTCCATCCGGGTCAAGTTCCTTAAGGACAGCAAAACCCAGACCGGCAAGCTGACCATTCTCACAGGTGAAGACGGCGCCTACTACGGCCGTGTGGAATTTACCAGCGGTATGATCCGCTACATCAATGACCGGTTCCTCACCGTGGAGCTTGTGACCAACACCCAGACCGGTCTTAAAATCCCGGTGTCCTCTGTAGTCAACAAAAGGTTCTACACCATTCCCGAGGAATATGCGGCCCTCGGCGGCGACAGCAACAACATCGGCTTCCTGAAACAGGTGGTCAACGATGATAACGCTGCCTCCATCATTTTCACGGAGACCTCCCTTTACGAACACAAGGACGGGGTGTATTACATCGACAATGAAGAACTGACAGCGGGCGATATCCTTTATAAGGAATCGGATCATACCGACACCTACACCATCGGGGAAACCGCTCAGCTGGAGGGGGTCTATTGCCTCAATCAGGGTTATGCAGTCTTCCGAAAGATCCTGATCCTCGACAAAAATGAAGATTACTGTATTGTCGAAAAAGGTACCGGCTACGGTATCCGACAGTTTGACTATATCGTGCTTAATGCCTCCGATGTAAAAGAAGATGAGATCACATCCAAGCGATAGTGAATGCCCGAGCAGAGATTACGGGCATGAAGGGAAGATTCCCCCAATCAGAGAATGACAGACACAAAGGGAAGATTCCCCCCATCAGAGATTGACAGGCACGAAGGGAAGATTCCCTCTATACATGACAGAATTTTAAGTTGGTATATTTAGTAAGAAAGGAGCGTTTTCATGCTCATTGATAATCTGAATGCTGTAAAAGACAATATCGCCGAGGCCTGTGCCAAGGTGGGTCGTGATGCCGGGGATGTCACCCTGCTGGCGGTCTCCAAGACAAAGCCTGAAGCCGATATTATGGAGCTTTACGAAGCCGGCCATCGGGATTTCGGCGAAAATTATGTGCAGGAGCTGCGGGAGAAGCAGGAGCATCTGCCCAAGGATATTAACTGGCACATGATCGGTCATTTACAGAAGAACAAAGTCAAATACATCGCCCCCTACGTGGCCATGATCCATTCCGTGGATTCACTGGAACTGGCAGCCGTCATCGATAAGGAAGCGGCGAAACACAACCGGATTATTCCGATCCTGGTGGAAGTGAACGTCGGCGGAGAGGAAAGCAAATTCGGCATTTCCGCAGAAGAAGCCCCGGCCTTTGTGGCCGCTCTGGCAGACTATCCGCACATCCGATTTGAGGGTCTGATGACCAGCGCGCCCTTCCTGGATGACCCGGAGGATGACCGTCCCTTCTTCGCCGAGCTTCGGAAATTAAGTGTTGACATAAATTCCAAAAACCTCAATAATATGTGTGGTACTACCCTTAGTATGGGTATGTCCAATGATTACAAGATAGCGGTGGAAGAGGGCTCAACCATGGTGCGTGTGGGCTCGGATATCTTCGGCAAACGCTATTATCAGGTATAAAACGGAGTATAAAAAATGGGACTTTTAGATCGCTTTTTAGACGCCATCAAACTCAACGATGACTATGATGACGACGAAGAATTCCTCGACGACGAAGACTTCGACGATTACGAGGAAGATAAACCGAAAAACAGATTTTTCAAACGCTTTAAGGAAAATGATATCGACGATTTTGACGAATTCGAAGATTTCGATGAACCAAAACCGAAGAAATCCTCTAAGAAAGCAACCGGCCCGGCCCCGAAGGCGCCCAAGGCTGACAAGCCCACTGAGAAAACAGATCGTTTCTCCAAGGAAAAACAGACGCACAAGGCCGCCGGTCCTAAGGTTACACCGATCCGCGGTAAGAGAAGTCTTCCCGCCGGCATGGCTGTCAACGTGATCAGGCCAAAATCCATGGAGGATACTCAGCTCATTGCCGATACGCTGCTTGACAATTATACCGTCCTCCTCAACCTGGAAGGTCTTGATACAGAGATGGCTCAGCGCATCATCGACTTCACCTGTGGCACAACCTACTCACTTAATGCCAGCCTTAAGAAGATCTCCAGCTACATCTTCATTCTGACACCGGAAAATGTTGAACTCACCGGTGATTATGAAGACATCCTGAACGGGTCCATCGATCTGTCCATGATGAAATCGCAGTATTAAAGCACCCGCAGCCGCTTAACGGTCCTGCGCGGGCTAAGAAGCGGATGCCACTTATCCGCTTGACTATTCAGATCTAAAAAGCGTCAGGCGCTCATCGTCTGATGCTTTCTTTTATTTTTGAGAAAGGAGGGTACGCCCTTCCCTATGAATACCTTAACCATTACCAATAAAGACGGTTCCGCCTACGATATTGTGCTCACTGACAGTTTCGAATCTCTGGCTGACGCCATCCGGAAAACCGGGCTCACACCCGACCGGATCGCTGTCATTGCCGATTCCAACACCGCGCCTCTTTACAGCGCGTCCATCTTAGAGTGCCTGCGCACCTTCGATCCGGAGCCGCTCCTGATCACCATCCCGGCCGGTGAGATCCATAAGAACCTCACCTCCATCACAAGCATCTACGATGCCCTGATCCCCGCCGGCTTCACCCGGAAGAGTCTGCTGATTTCCCTGGGGGGCGGTGTCATCGGCGATATGACCGGCTTTGCCTCCGCCACCTACATGCGGGGCATTCCTTTCATCCAGATCCCCACGACCCTGTTATCCCAGGTGGATGCTTCCATCGGCGGCAAAACCGGCTTCGATTATAACGATTACAAGAACATGATCGGCGCTTTCCACATGCCGTCTCTGGTCTACATCAACATGGCCGTCATCGGCACGCTGCCGGAGCGGGAGTTCCGATCCGGTATGGCAGAAGTGGTGAAGTCTGCCCTTATCAAGGATGAGGCCCTCTACAACTGGCTTAAAGAAAATGTAGCGGCCATCAACGCCCACGACACGGCAACTCTCGAGGAAATGGTCCGCCGCACCTGTATGATCAAGCAGGGCGTTGTCACCCGTGACCCCTTTGAAAATGGCGAGCGTATGCTTTTAAATCTCGGCCATACCATCGGTCACGCCGTTGAAAAAGCGCTTAATTTCACCATGACCCACGGGGAATGTGTGGCCCTTGGCATGGTGGCCGCTTCACGCATGAGCGCCGACCGCAGCCTCATTTCCGAAAAGGATCATGAGGATATTGTGAAGACCCTGAAGGCCTTAGCTCTGCCCGTGTCCTGTGAGGCTATCAACCGGCAGGCTGTCCTGAACAACACAAAATCCGATAAAAAAATGCAGAATAAACAGATTCGCTTTGTGCTTCTTCGCGCCCTCGGGGATGCGTTCACGGCATATGACGTGACGGATGAGGAGATGATGAACGGCATTGCGGCCATCTGTCCGGAGGTTTAAGCTATGAAAACCCTGACACCGTCCCGTATCATCAAATCCCTGGTGCTCTTTATTGTGCTGGTGGCGGCAGATCTTGTCACCAAAGCGCTGGCGGCATCGCGCCTTGGCACCCCGCTGCCGCTCATCAACAATGTGCTGGAATTTCACTATCTGGAGAACCATGGCGCCGCCTTCAGTCTGCTGCAGGATGCCCGTGTCTTCTTTATTATCATCACGGCTATTTTCCTGGCAGTGGCCCTTTATGTGCTCATTAAAGTCCCGAACACACGCCGTTTCCTCTTGATGCGCCTCACCATCCTGGTGATCATGGCCGGCGCTGTGGGGAATCTGGTGGACCGCATTGTCTTCGGATATGTCCGGGATTTCATTTATTTTTCCCTGATTGATTTCCCGATCTTCAATGTAGCGGACATTTATGTGTCCGTGGGCGTGGCGGTGCTCGTCCTGCTCATTTTGTTTGTTTATAAAAATGAAGATTTCGACTTCTTGAGCCTCAAATAAACGGCCGAAGCGAAGACACAACCGAAAGGAAGCGTCTATGAGTGACTTGCGCAGTCTGACGGTGCCGGCCCTTGAGGCGCCGACTCGTCTTGATAAATACCTGGCCGCTGCCTGGCCCGACATTTCCCGTTCCCGCCTGCAGACACTGGCGGAAGAGGGGCGCTTATGCGTCAATGGCAAGCAGCCCAAGGTATCCTTAAAGCTTAAAGGGGGCGAAGTGATCACCCTGGAGGTGCCGGAACCGGAGCCCTGCGACATCCGGCCGGTGGACATGCCCCTGGATATCATTTACGAGGATGATGACATTCTCATCATCAACAAGCCCAAGGATATGGTGGTCCATCCCAGCGCCGGGCATACGGATGATACGTTGGTAAATGCCATTCTTTATCATTGTGGTGACCAGTTATCGGGAATTAATGGTATAATGAGACCGGGGATCGTCCATCGGATCGATAAGGACACCACCGGTTCACTTATCATTTGCAAAAATGACAAAGCCCATCAGTTTCTGGCCGATAAGCTCAAGGTGCACGATATCGAGCGTGTGTACCGGGGCATCGTCATCGGTCATCTGAAGGAGGAGAGCGGTACCGTGGATAAGCCCCTGGGCCGCGATAAAAAGGATCGGAAAAAACAGGCTGTGGATCCAAACGGCCGTCATGCGGTGACCCATTACCGGGTGCTGCAGCGCCTGAACGGGTATGACGACTGCGAATTCCGACTGGAAACCGGCCGGACCCATCAGATCCGTGTCCATATGGCTTCCCTGGGTCACCCGCTTCTGGGAGATCCGCTTTACGGTCCGAAAAAATGTCCCTATCCTCTGACGGGACAGACCCTCCATGCGGCGGTGATCGGGTTTGAACATCCCACCACCCATGAAGCGGTACGATTTGAGGCAGAACTCCCTGCCTACTATAAAGCATTACTCAAAAAACTCGGAGGTGTATGATGAGATCTATTATTACAATCGGCAGACAGACAGGCTCCGGCGGCAGACAGATCGGCCGCCTCATCGCTGATCGTCTGGGTATTCCCTTTTATGATAATAACCTGCTGGAGAGAGCCGCAAAGGAAAGTGGCTTCTGCGAAGAAATCCTGGAACAGCATGACGAAAAGCCTACCAACAGTTTCCTTTACTCACTGGTAATGGGCAACGGGTTCGGCTACGGGGCCACCGGCTTTACCGGCCTGCCCCTGGAGCATAAGGTTTTCCAGGCTCAGTTTGAGGCCATCCGCAGCATTGCCCAGGAAGGTCCCTGTGTCATTGTCGGCCGCTGCGCCGATTATGCCCTTGAAGGCTTTGCGCCCCTGTTCTCCACCTTTATCCATGCATCAGAAGATGACCGGGCCAAAACACTTATGACCCGTCATGCGGATCTGACCCTGACAAAGGCTCACGACCAGATTCTCAGAAATGACAAGAAGCGCAGCAGTTATTACAATTACTACACTAATAAAAAATGGGGCGCTTCCTTAAGCTATGACCTGTGCCTTAACAGCAGTGTGCTGGGCATTGAAGGCTGCGCCGATCTCATCATCAAAGCCTGCGCCCTGAAGGATGGGATTGAAGGCTGATCAACAGCGTCACACTATCGTTTGATGACTCACAGACAATATTTTCATTAGAGGACATCACCGCCATGAAATGGAAACCAAAGACAATATACGGAAAGATCGCCGTCACGGGCTTTGTGACCTTTGCGGCCTGTATTCTGTTTTATTTCCTGTTATTCCGCGTCTCATCCATTGCCGCGGGCTTAAGGGGCATCGGCAAGGTACTGGCCCCGGTGGTCTACGGCTTTGCCATCGCGTATCTTCTGGATCCCTTTATGATGCTCATCGAGCGTCTGCTCCTGAAGATATGCGGTCATAATCACCGGGAACTGAGCAAACGGACCCGCAATGTGATCCGCTTTATCAGCTCCATCGGTGTGGTCATCATACTGATCCTGATCATTTACGGTGTGATCAGCCGCATTGTGCCTGAACTTGTCCAGAGTATCAAGGGCATCATTGATAACCTGCCCACTTATTTTGATCAGGCCAATAAACTGCTGAGCCAGCTCTTTTCCGGTTCCGGGTTCCTGAACAACACCTTCGGTGAGACAGCGGCCGACACCGCTGTTGATTATGTGAGCCAGATTTTCGACTTCCTTAATGAAAACCTGGGTCCCGGTATCGACGGTCTTGTGAGCGAGGTTACCACGCATGTGGTCGGCATTGTGGGCTTTATCGCCAATATGGTGCTGGGACTTATCGTATCCGTCTATGTGCTCATCTATAAAAACCGCATCAAAGCCCGCTTCAAACGGCTGGTGTATGCTGTATTCTCCATCACCGCTGCTAATATGATCGTGCACAATCTGCGGTTCGTGGATAAGAAATTCGGCGGCTTCATCATCGGTAAGCTCATCGACTCCCTGATCATCGGTATTATCTGCTATGTGGCCATGTCGATCCTGCACATGCCGTATCCCATGCTGATCGCCATCGTCATCGGTCTGACGAACATCATTCCATTCTTCGGACCCTTGATCGGGGCCATTCCCTCCGCGATCCTGATCCTCTTTGTGGATCCGCTGATGGCCCTTTACTTCATTATCCTGATCATTGTCCTTCAGCAGTTTGACGGCAACTTCCTGGGCCCGAAGATCCTGGGCAACTCCGTGGGTGTATCCAGCTTCCTGGTGCTGATCTCGATCCTCATCGGCAGCGGCATCCTGGGCATGGTGGGTATGATCATAGCAGTCCCGCTGTGCGCCATTATTTTCGCCATCATCCAGACCTACGTGATCAAGTCTACGCTTAAGAAGGACCTGCCTTCCGATCTGGAATCCTACCGCACTATGTGGGAAATGGATCCCACAACCCATAAGCCGGTCACAGACCGTCCTATTGATGGGAAAATGGGTCTGTATGACAAGCTGAAGCATTTCGGTAAGAAGTATGAGAATAAGCTGAATCCGGCAGAGGAAACTGTCTGGGATCAGACAGAGGAATCCGTCCGGGCTCTGATGGAGAAACGGAAGATTTCTCTTCAGGCGGAAGAAGCCTGGCGTCATGTGGATGCCCTTCACGAAGCCGAACAGGCTCAGGCCGAAGCCGAGCAGATTCGCTCCGAAGTGGAAGAGGCCCATGCCGAAATGGAAGCCCAGCAGCGTCTTGAAGAAGCCAATGCCGGGACTGACACAGAAGCCTCTGACGAATCAGCGGTTTCTGATGACACACCTGAATTCTAATAATTGATAGCTAGAATCGAGCCTCTGACGCCAATCGCATCAGAGGCTCATAGCGCTTATTAACATCAACTATTATCCGATAACCAATCACCAGCCCCATACGATCAGATGCCATGAAGAACACACAGCGCGCAACATCAGGACATAAATACTCTGATATCGGAACGATCATCGTTCTGATTCTTGCTGCGCTTATCATTGTCATCTCAACCATTGTCTACAGTGCTCAGACAGGACGCATCACCGATCAGGCCTCTACAGCTCTCGGTGAATTCTATCTGAAGGAGATAGCGGATCATACGGTCACTGATGTGACCGGTCGTCTGAAGCATGCTTCTGCAAATGCCGATAATCTGACTGACATCATCAATGCGTCCTTACTGGACACAGCTGACTCACAGGTGCTCACCCGCATTTTTAACGGCAGTGACGGTACCGCCGTTCTCGAAAAGGAAGGCCGCTATGCCGATGGCAGCAGCATTTTCGATGTGTGGCGCCATAACTGTGTGTTCCCGACGGAGTATCCCTGCGATCGGGTCATCGAGGACTGGCAGAATCACCGGGAGGGCTATGTGGTCTACACAGCCAACGATGAGGGTCGCAGCTGCCTTTATTACAAACCGGTGCCGGATACTGACTGGATGGTCTCTGTCCGTATTCGCGAAAATGTGGTGGGCAGGATCATCAGCGATTCCAATTCCAGCATTTTCCGGAACAGTCTCATTCAGCTGGTGATCGTGATCATCTCTCTTGGCCTCATCTGTTTCTTTACCGTAAGCCTTGGTCGCCGTCATCAGGCGGAACATTTAAAACGTGAAAAAGAGGATGCCCTGTTGCATCAGGCCGCTAAAGCCACCGATGAGCGACTGAAGCTTCAGGAAAAACTCCTGCAGGAGGAGATTGCCCTGAACCGTCAGGCCTCGGTTGTGCAGATTCTCAGCCAGGAATATTCCTCGGTCTACTATGTGGATCTCCTTGAGAACACGGCCATTCCCATCCGTCTGTCCGATGCGTCCACGACCATCTACGGCATTGAACTCAATAAACAGTATTACTTTGAACATGTTTACAGCAACTATGTCAAAAATTTCGCCGTGCCGGAACAGGTGGCGGAAATGCTTCGTTTTTCGGATCCTGATTATCTCCATGAGGTCCTGAAAAAAGATCGCATGTTGTCCTATCAGTATCGACTTCGTCGCGGCGACACTGAGCTTTATGCCCAGCTGCGTATCGCCAAGGTAGAAGAGGAACCCGCCTTCCGACATGTGGTCATGGGCTTTGCCATCGTGGACGATGAGGTCCGGGCCGAACAGGAAAAACAGCGTATTCTCAAGGAAGCTCTGGAACAGGCAGAAAAAGCCAATCGGGCCAAGACCACCTTCCTCAACAATATGAGCCATGACATGCGTACGCCCATGAATGCCATTATTGGTTTCAGTTCCCTGGCGGCCGATCACACGGACGATCCCGACCGTGTCCGGGATTATCTTGGCAAGATCAGCACGGCCGGCGGCCATCTCCTCAATCTCATCAATGATGTGCTGGACATGAGCCGTATCGAGTCCGGTAAGATCACGATTCAGGAATCACAGGTTCACTTAAATACCCTGATTCGGGATCTTTCCACCATCATCATGACGGATATGGAATCCAAAGGGCTGACCTTTACCGTGGACAGTCATGCGGTCGAACATGACTTTGTCATTTGCGATAAGCTGCGCCTTAACCAGCTGCTTTTGAATCTGTTAAGCAATGCCATGAAATTCACCAAAGCCGGTGGGGCCGTCAGCTTAACCATTTCCGAAAATGAAACTGTCAAAGGCGAAACATCTCAATTTACGTTTGTTGTTCGTGATACCGGTATCGGCATGAGCGAAGAGTTCATGGCCGTGATCTTTGAGCCCTTTACCCGTGAGCAGACCTCCACGGTCAGCGGCATCCAGGGCACCGGCCTTGGCATGGCCATCACCAAGAGCATCGTGGATATGATGGGCGGTGAGATCACGGTTGACAGCCGTGTAGGCGAAGGCACAGCCTTTACCGTCACCTTGCCGCTGCAGGTGGTATCACAGGCCGCGTGTGAAGACGACTTCACATCTAACAACCGCCATGATGAATCCGGGAATGATGACACAGCACCCAAAACGGTGGCTTATACAGGTCTTCGCCTGCTTCTGGTTGAGGACAATGAACTCAATCAGGAGATCGCTTATGAAATCCTGCAGAACAAAGGCTTCCTGGTGGATATCGCCGATGACGGTGCCGAGGCTGTGGCCATCATAGAGGATGCCGCGCCCCACACCTATGCCCTGATTCTTATGGATATCCAGATGCCCTTTATGGACGGTTACGAGGCTTCTCGGCGCATCCGCGCTCTGGAACACC
The DNA here is from genome assembly GCA_030526195.1 of Lachnospiraceae bacterium. Taxonomy (GTDB): domain Bacteria; phylum Bacillota; class Clostridia; order Lachnospirales; family Lachnospiraceae; genus Chordicoccus. The sequence continues at coordinate 73,530 of JAUNDG010000002.1, read as the reverse complement.
CGGAAAAGGCTTCCACCCCTATCATCGCCATGACCGCCAATGCCTTCGAAGAGGACAGACGCAAGGCCTTTGAGGCGGGGATGAACGGCCATGTGGCCAAGCCCATTCATCTTGATAAGCTGGATGAGGCTTTGGCGGCAATACTGAAATAATCGGCGATACATAACGGGAAATCCGCATACTGATAAATCAGCATGCTGCTCCATGATAAAGGCACGGCATACACAAAATAAACCGCTTCCGGCGGTGCTTTAAGAGGTAACATGATGGAAGAGAAGTTTTCATTTTTCTCTTTTAAAAAAGAAGATTATGCACTGATAAAAGAAGAGGTCTGGAAGGATAACCGCCAGAGCCTCAGGGTCTTTGCGGTTATCGGGATTGCCATTTTCGCCATGATGACCCTCGTCAGCCACTTCTCACCAAGTATTTACCGGAATAAGGGCCTTTATCTGACCTACGCGCTTGTTTCAGCCGTCATTTATATCCTGATGTCCCTGAAAGCCGTTCCGGTACGGGTCAAGAACCTTCTGGTTTATGTGTTCTTTATGGCCCTTTTGTCCTTCGGCATTGTCATGGGGACGCTCTTAACCCCTAATGATCTGACGGTGGCCTACATTGTCATGCTGATCGCGGTACCGCTTTTGTTCACCGCCAGAACCTGGATCATGAACAGCATCATTCTTTGCAGTCTGGTGGTTTATATCGTTATGGCTTCCCGAACACAGCCGCCGGCCATCTTTGCCTATAATCTGGTGAATATCATTCCCTACTGCCTGCTCAGTTTAGTGATCACCGCCATCATCATGCGTCATAAGATGCAGAAAATCCTGTATCGCCTGCGCATTGAGACACTGGAAATCGACAACCGTCATATCCATGACAAGATCGATACCTATGATGTCTTTATCACGGATATGGTGCGTTATGCCTCGTCAGAGGGTGAGCCCAACAAGGTGATCAATCAGCTGATCCAGTATATCTGCGAAAACCTGAAGGCTGACCGGGCCTACATTTTCGAAGAAAATGACACCGGCAGTTTTGATAATACTTATGAGTGGTGCCGCGAAGGGGTAAGCGCCGAGATCGATAATCTCCAGAACGTGCCCTACGAAGGAGTCATCGAGGTCGGGTACAACGGATATCGCAAATCCAACAACATCATTATTCGCAATCTGGAAGACTATCGCAGCATCAGTCAGCCCATGTATGATATTCTGAAACCTCAGGGCATCAACTCCCTGGTTACGGGTCCCATCATTGTGGAAGGGAAAATGGTCGGCTTCTATGGTGTCGACAATCCTCCCCTTGATAAGCTGCAGGATATTTCAGATCTGATCAGTATGATGGAATTTATCATTTCCTTCATGCTGCGTTTACGGGATAACACGCAGGAAATGACTTATAACGCGCTCCATGACGGTATGACGGATACCCTGAACCGCAAAGCTCTGGAGGCCCTGTATACCCGTCACTTTGACAGCAGTCATTCACTGGCCATTGCCATGTGCGATGTCAATAACCTGAAGATCACCAACGATCAGTACGGCCATGATGCCGGTGACCGGCTGATCCTCAATGTGTGTGCTGTTATGAAGAGTGTGTTCGGTGAGGGCACGATCTATCGGCTGGGCGGCGATGAGTTTATTGCCGTTGACACCGCCATTTCCCGGGAAGGTTTCGAGCGCAAGGTCGCCATGGCCCGGGAACTTATGGGCTCTAACGGGTCTCTGGGGGCTGTCTATCAGGACTCTATGGCCGGTGGCCTGGTCTTCGAGGATATCCTCAAACAGGCCGATGAAGACATGTACCGGCAGAAGAGTGAGTTCTACAAAGCCTCCGGTATCGACCGGAGACGCCGGGGGTAATGGTATCATTGTCTTTACTTTTCCCGGTTGTCTGTGTATACTATGAGAAATCGACAGGCTGTCGGTTGGAGGCACTGATGAGAATCGTAAAAGATGGTAAAGAAAGAAGAAAAGAAATACTGGATGTTTCCGAACGCCTCTTTTGTTTGAACGGATACGATTGTACAAGTACCAACGATATCCTGGCTGAAATAGGTATTGCACGCGGGACACTGTATTACCATTTCAGATCAAAGGAAGATATTCTGGATGGTATTATTGAGCGGATCATAGCCGATATCAGAATCAAAGTAGCCGCCATTGCTGAAAATGCCGATAAACCCGTGTTAGAGCGCTTTACACAGGCCGTTCTGAGTACGCGTGTGGATACAGAAGTAGGTGACATGGTTCTGGAGCAAGTCCATAAACCCCAGAATGCTCTTATGCATCAAAAGATGGAACAGCGCCTTCTGGATGCTATCACCCCGTACTTTGTTAGAATCATTAAGGACGGTATTGCGCAGGGCATCATGTTCAGTGATTATCCGGAAGAAGTGGTCGCTATGGCTTTGTCATATGCCCATACCACATTTGACGCACTCATTGACTATCCGGAAACGGTAAGGCTTTACAAAGTTCAGGCTTTTATCAGAAACACAGAACTGATGCTTCAGATGGCACCCGGCAGTCTGCTTGAAGCTATGATGCCTATGTTTTACCGGGAACAGAAATAGCGGGAAATGCTTTGGCGTTTCCCTTATATTTACCTTTTAACCGACAACTTGTCGGTTGTATATCAGAGGAGGATACACCCATGCTGACGCGACTGATAAAAAATGACATCAACAAGCACAGGCTTCTGTCATATGCCACTGTCATTTTTATGGCCCTATCATCTCTGTTGATCGTGCTTTCCCTGACACTCTTTACCAATCTCATCGGTAGTGTCAATAATCTTATGGAAAAAGCCAAAACACCGGACTATCTGCAAATGCATGCCGGTCAGATAAATGACGATGCCCTGAATGCCTTTGCTCATGACCATCAGGAAATCGAAGATTGGCAGGTTAGTCGGTTTCTGAATATTGATAACAGCCGCTTATACCTTAATGGCGAAAACATTGCCGATAATACCCAGGACAATGGGGTGTGCCTGCAGGGATCAGGCTTTGATTATCTTCTGGATATGGATAACCGGCAGCCCGATGTTCGCCCCGGTCAGATTTATGTTCCTGTGTGTTACCGTCAGCTTTATCAGCTTAAAGAGGGCGAGATCATCAGGATTGTCAATCAGGAGTATCTTATTGCCGGATTTATCCGTGACTCTCAGATGAATGCCATGATGGCCTCTTCCAAGAGATTTCTGGTGTCAGAAGAGGATTATGACAAACTGTATCCGCTCGGCCATGAAGAATACCTGATCGAATACCGGCTCAAACCGGGAACAGATCTGGATGCTTTTGCAGCGGCCTATCGTCAGGCCGGATTACCGGATAATGGGCCGACCATCACAAAAGCATTGATCAGACTGATGAATGCATTATCTGACGGTATTATGATATTGATCATTTTCCTTGTGGGTATTGTCATTTTAGTAATTTCCCTCTTATGTATCGGCTATATCACATCAATAGGGGTGGAACGCGATCGACGGGAAGCCGGTCTGTTAAAAGCATTAGGTATCCCCAAAAAACAGATCAGAAAGATGTATCAGGCCAAATATTTGTTGTTTGCAATCGTGGGCGGCGGAACAGGCTTCATCCTGGCTTTAATCCTGGCCGTACCGCTGGGGCGGTCGTTAAAAGCCTTATATGGTACGCCTGACAATACTGCGGTATCTTTATCAGCCGGTCTGCTCATCGGCATTTTGATCCAGGCTATTATCCTTTTGTTTATCAGACGGATTCTGAAAAAGAACGAAAAAATATCTGTTATTGATGCTCTGTTTCGTGATCGATCCTTTGGTCGTCGATCAACGGCGAGCCAAATGGTTTTGATCGGTCTTGTGACAGCACTATGCAGCCTGATGGCCCTGATTCCACAAAATCTGTACACAACACTCGCTGCCCCTGGGTTTGTGTCATATATGGGCATCGGATCAGCTGAATATCGATTAGACGTACGCCAATCAGACGATATCGCATCTGTCACAAAGCATATTGTTGATACTATGGAACAGGATGCCTCGATTGATAACTATGTCGCGTTAAAAACCGTATCCTGTCCGGCCCTCGTTGACCAGGAAAGCCCCATAAACCTGCTTATTGAAGTCGGTGACCATAGTGTTTTCCCCGTGGCTTACACCGAAGGGCGATCACCGCAAAAGAAAGGTGACATCGCCTTGTCTGTCCTGCAGGCGAAGGACTTAGGTCTTGGTCTTGGGGATACGATGACGATCGGCACTGAAGAATCCTTTGAAAATGTTGTTGTGTGCGGCATTTATTCCGATATCACAAATGGCGGTAAAACAGCAAAAATGAGCCGCCTTACCGATAATAACAGTGATACCCCCGTCATTTGGAGCATCATCTATGTCTCACTCACTGCCGGCTCCGATAAAGAAGCGTGGCTGAGCCGATACAGCGGTTTGGGCGCAGATGTTGTGAACATCGCTGATTATGTCAAAGCCACTTACGGACCAACCATTGAACAGGTTGATCAGGTTAAAGTTGCGGCGCTCAATATTGCTCTGTTTATTATCATTGTCGTTGTTATTCTGTTTGTCAGTCTTATGATTGAAAAGAACAGAATCTCGATTTCCCTGCGGAAAGCTTTAGGTTTCAGAAATAAGGTCATAAGAAAGCAATATATGAGAAAGGGGTTACGCCCCGTTTTAATCGGTATCGCGACGGGGGCTGTATTATCGATAGTTTTTGGCCAGGCAATTTGCGAAGTGGCCTTACAAGCACTTGGTGCCTGTGGTTTTCAGTTTGTGATTTCAATTTCCGGTGTTTTGATGGTTTTCAGTGCTTTCATTATGAGCGGTTTTATTGCTGTCTTTGTCGGAACCGCCGGAACCCATCGCATATCTGCATCTGAATGTTGCCGGGGAAAGGAGTAAACAATGAGTATAATATTAAATGTAAAATCTTTAAATAAAAAAGACATCCTTCACGATGTTTCCCTGGATGTGCGCAACGGTGAAATGGTGGCTGTGATGGGTCCCTCCGGATCGGGCAAATCCACATTGCTCTACAATATATCGGGAATGGACAAACCTGACTCCGGATATGTTATGCTGAATGGTAAAGACATCACCACACTTTCTGAAGACGAAAGTGCCCGCCTCCGCCTTCATGAAATGGGGTTTGTTTTCCAACAGATGCATATGATAGACAATCTGAACATCATAGACAACATCCTGCTCCCGGCTATTCAGGCCGATAAAGAAAAGAAAACTCAAAAAATCGGCGAAAAAGCCCTGACCGCAAAAGCACAGAAGCTGATGCAGACACTTTCTATCGGCGGACTGGACAGAAGACGCATAACAGAAGTATCCGGAGGGCAGTTGCAAAGGGCCTGCATCTGCAGAAGCCTCATGAATGATCCTGTCATCCTGTTTGCAGATGAGCCGACAGGGGCTCTTAATCAAAATGCTTCAGCAGATGTTATGAATACCCTTGTATCACTCAACAAAGCGGGGACCACGATTTTCATGGTAACTCACGACAGCCGCATGGCCAGCCACTGCGGCAGAATCCTTTACCTGGAGGATGGGCATATTCAGGGTGAGTTAGTTTTAAAAAATGATCAGTCTCCAAAAGAACGTGAAGATTCAGTCAACAACTGGCTTCAGAAAATGAACTGGTAAATGATTATTGAACCGCAGCAAGTAGCGAAGCGGACATCGTGCCCTGCGGGTATTGCGAGTGTCCGCTTTTCAGAGGAGAGAAAACATGTGCACAAGCATAACTGTCAATAAAAACAAAACATTAGTAGGTTGGAATCTTGATATTCTGGGCATGGTCCATCGGGTCCGTTCCGATGAAAATGGTGTCTATATCGATATCAAAGATGACAAAGAAGGGTGGATCCCGATTTTTGGCGCTAATAAGCGCGGTGATTTTGTGGGTATGCCGACCTGTCATCCCTTTGATGACCGCAGCAATCCGGTTTCACCGGCCTGTCCGATCACCATGATGCTTGGCATAGATCTTTTACTTCAGAAGAAAACATTTCAGGAAATTAAGTCCATCGCTGAAAAGGAGCCTGTTTACAGTATACCGGGGGTAACCTTTATGTCATCACTGACAGATGCAGAAGGCAATGTGCTGCATATCATTCCCGGCCAGGGATACAAATACTATGAAAAGCCCGATCACATTGTCCTGACGAATTTTTCGCCGTTTAAAGGCGAATCTGAAATGCACCCCTGGATGGGCCTTGATCGATTTCAGACAGCTGAAAAGATGTTAGCCGCTATGCCCGATGATGGCGATGTGGATGATATTTTTAAGATTCTTAAGGCCTGCTCACAGGAAGTTTGCCCCACAGTCGTGTCCATGGTGTTTGATACAACAGAACGGACTGTCTACTGGTGTGAGAATCGCGAATACGACAATATTCAAAAGAAAGTTCTGTAAGATGTGATGATAAAACAGCCCTCGACTTCAAAGACAGATTGTCTGAAGCCGAGGGCTGTTTTTATGTATATATCAAATTATTTATTTCATCAGATGGCACACCTATGAGCACCGGTGTTGTAGTTTACGTAATATCATTATGGAAACTAACCATCTCAATCAACTTCAGACTCGTGATGTGGCATGATCACAAATCTGAAGTGAGGCATGACTCAATCCTCACGCAGCTGGACCGCACCGGCCGCCTGGCGCCGTCTGAGGTCGTCCATGGCCGCGTAGTGCTTACGGGTGGTATTGACGTCCTTGTGGCCCAGAACATCCGCCACGAGGTATATATCGCCTGTCTCGCGGTACAGAGCGGTGCCGTAAGTACTGCGGAGCTTATGAGGGGTGATTTTCTTGGTCCCGGTGATCTGTGAGGCATATTTTTCAACCAGATTTTCAACAGAACGCACGGTCATCCGTTTTCTCTGTGTAGAATAGAAGAGAGCATGCTCGTGACCGGGGCAGGGGGCGATACCGGCCCGCACATCCAGATAATCCCTGAGAGCCCGTTCCACCTCATCGCCAAAGTAGACAACAGCCTCATTACCGCCTTTTCGAACGATCTTGATCCCGTTGTTCTTAAAGTCCACATCCTCAATGTCAAGCCCCACACATTCCGAGACTCGAATACCAGTCCCCAGAAGCAGAGTCATTAAGGCCAGATCACGTTCACGGGTTTTCTGATAATAAGCCAGGGCCTGACCGGTTAACACATTGCCGGCATTTTCAACAAAATCCAGCAACATGGCCACTTCATCCGCATCCAATCGAACAATCGTTCGTTCATGAATTTTGGGCATATCCACAAGCACCGTGGGGTTCGTTTTGATCATTTCCTGACGGAAATAATAGGCATAAAAGCTGCGCAGAGCTGACATTTTGCGCTTGAGACCACGTTCGCCGTTGGTGCAGGTCCGGGATTCCCCGGCGGCTGTATTCTCGGCGGGCGCTTCGTAGTATTTGAGATATTCCAGATATTCCTCAATGTCACGGGCATTGACTTTATCCAGGTCATCAATTTTGAAGTCCGTCAGAGCCTGGTTTTTCCAGACCGGATTCATGGACTGAAGGAACTGAAAAAAGACCCGGATATCATAAGCATAGGAAATACGGGTTTTCGTGGATGTGGTGGCATCAATAGACCGGAAATAATCCTTAACGAAAGCCGGCAGCGTGGCCAGGACTTCACGGAGCTTTAAAATATTCTTGATGTCATTTTGCTGATGATAAGTCTGACGATCAGCCATAGCGGTGTACCTCGTTGTGTGTGTCTGATTTCTAAATCTGATTGTATTAACGGTGTTAGGTGCATAGACCATCAAAACGTGATCATCGGTTTGACGGGCAAATGCACGGTAGTTTTTACCGATTATTCCTAATATATTGTAATATTCCCTTAATCCCTTGTCAATCTTTTCGTTAAACTCGCGTTTGGCGAAAAGATATATCTGTATCCCCTTGTAAAGATGTCAAAAATGCGAAACCGCCATGTCCACGGCGAATAGACATGACGGCTTCTCTGTGCAAGGGGCACATATCAATATGAGGTAAACAAACAATATGTCAAATCACAGACAAAAGGGGGAACTCTGTGATGACAAAACTATGGTGTCGGTCAGACCATCGCAGAATCAATCTGCGGTACGATGATGTGGCATCCGGCATGAATCAGATCTTCGCTGATACCATTGATCATTTTAATTTCGGCTACGCAGCGTTTGATATCTGATTGACTTGAATAAATGTCTGAGGCGATGCTCCATAAGGTATCACCGGCCTGAATCTCATAACTGACGTAGCTTTTTACTTCAGCCTGTTCATCAGCGCGTGTTTCGCTTGTTGTCAGAATCATGGCAAATGCAATGGTCAGAATACATACCACGATGAGAATAACGGCTGTCAGTTTCCAGTGCTTTAACTGGTCTTTTTGCTGGCGAGCCACAGCTTTTGCATAGGATCTTCCGGTACGGTTTTGTCTGTAAGTATGTCTGTCATAATCGTAATAGTATGTTCTCTGTCTCTTCATCTTCTCTTTCCTCATTACTCTTCCGTTCGCTGGGCGAACAACCGTTCCGAACATCCGTTCTTGAACTGATAATACTTCCCGAACGTACGTTTGTCAATATTATTTTAACACTTTTTCGAACATATTTTCGAATGCCCTGTTTTTGACCGTGTTACGCTGATCCATTCGTTATATCAGCGGATTCAGAAATGCTGGTGTTAGATTCGAAAAATAACAAACATCGTTACAAAGACGCGACATGCCTCATCGGCTTACTCTTGCGCTATTTACCAACGGATTCATAGCTAAAGGTAAATGGACAAAGAAAGAGCCTGCAGGCTTTCCCGCAGGCTCTCACTTATCTTATGAATATTCGATTGTTATGTGCTTACTTGACTTTCAGCGTTCTCATTATTCCACAACAGAGATGTTGCCTGACGGAACCTGAAGCTTCATAAACATATTGCCCTGGACGATCACACCGGTGAGTTCGATCTTGGAGCCGTTGGCCGGTGCTTCCCAATCGCCGTCAACATAGAAGCTGACACCAACCTTGTTGCTTTCATCAACTTCTTCGTTGATTGTCGGTGTGGACAGATCGGTATTCAGGATACCTGTGATCTTAACGATGGTGCCTTCGGCTGTTTCAAAATTCTGGTTGTCCTTAGCCAGTTTTTCGATGGCGGCATGATCACCGAATTCGATGACGATGTCCGGATGTGCGTAATCAACATCACCTTCCGGTTCATCTGATTCTGCTTCAGCCGGTGTTTCTGTGGCAGCCGGTGTTTCAGCCGGTTTGTCTTCTGCCTTTGTGCCGCCGCAGGCTGTCATCATAAATGCCAGAGCTGCTACCATAGCCATACTGATCAATACTTTTACTTTTCTCATAATAACCTCCTTTGATTCCCAAAAATGATGAATGTGTTCACCATGTCTTGATGGGGCGATTATAGCACAGCAAATGTGAACATAGTATGAAACAGGCCAAATTGTTGGGCCAAAACCCTAAAAATACTCCGTTCGGCAGATATAAAATGCCGCAAAAAAGAATGTCTGTTCGGAACTAATGTTTGTTTTTGCTCTTTTGATATGGTATAGTTATGTCAGAACACACGTTTGCACACTGCCGGATCGTTAACCTCAAAACGACCCGGCAGGCACAGGATACACAACACACACACAAGAAAAGAGGTTTCATATGATCAGCGAAAAACAGCAGGAAATCCTTGACTATATCAAAGAGCAGATTCTCGAAAAAGGGTATCCGCCTTCAGTGCGTGATATTTGCAAGGCTGTGGATCTGAAATCCACTTCCTCCGTTCACGCCCATCTGGCCACTCTTGAGAAAAACGGTTTGATTCGTCGTGACCCCACAAAGCCCAGAACCATCGAGATCACCGACGACAGCTTCTATTCCATGCGCCGGGAGATGGTCCAGGTGCCCATGGTCGGGACCGTTGCCGCCGGTCAGCCGCTTCTGGCCGAACAGAATATCGACAGCTACTTCCCAATCCCGGCAGACAAGCTGCCGAAGGGTCAGACCTTCATGCTTCAGGTTAAAGGTGAATCCATGATACAGGCCGGCATCCTTCCGGGTGACTATATCCTTGTGGAGGAAAAGGCATCTGCTCGGAACGGTGAAATGATAGTTGCACTTCTCGATGACTCTGCCACAGTGAAAACCTTCTATAAAGAGGATGGTTTTATCCGTCTCCAGCCGGAAAACGACACCATGGATCCGATCATCGTCACCCCCGATCAGGATATTCGTATCCTCGGAAGGGTTGCCGGTGTATTCCGTTTCATGAACTGACCTTCATGAACGATGTTCAGTTGTCAAAGAACGAGGGAAATGTTTTTCCCTGTTAATCATCTCCGATCATCTCCGATCAACTGATATGAGTATAAATCAAAACATGTCCAAAAAACTCCACTCAATGGGCTCATGTGAGCACCTGTGAGTGGAGTTTTTCTATTCTATCTATGGTTGTGTTTTTTTATTGATATAACCGTCAATCCCAGAAATCCACTTTCTCAGGCAGGTTGATATCTTTCGCATGGAAATGCGGCTTCTCTTCTGTCTTTCTCTTTTCTGTATAATCCTTCAGACAGGCAAAGGCCCGACCGCCCAGAATCAGAATGGCCGGCATATTGACGATAACGATAAGCCCCTGTAAGAGGTCGGCTGTATCCCAGACAAGCCCTGCACTGGCGATGGCACCGGCAAATACCAGGAAGGTGGCCAGAAGACGGAATATGATCAGCTCCGCCTTCCGCGCTTTGCGGCGAATGATAAATTCAAGACAGCCTTCGCAATAAGAATAGTTGCCGATCAGTGTTGTGAAGGCAAATAGTGACAGAGACACCGCAATGAAAATGGGGCCGAAAGCGCCCAGAGCATCGTGCATAGCAGCCTGAACATACGGAGCACCCTTCATTTCCGGTGTGGGCACCACGTTGGTGCTGAGGCACATAAGAGCTGTGGCCGAACAGATCAGCAGAGTGTCGATGAAAACAGAGACCATCTGAACCAGACCCTGAGTGGCCGGATGAGCCACGTCGGCCTGGGCAGAGGCATTCGGAGCAGAACCCATACCGGCTTCATTGGAGTAAAGACCACGCTTCACACCCCACATGATACAGCTGCCGGCAAAACCGCCCAGAATAGATTTGAAATCAAAGGCGCTGGTGAAGATATTGACGAACATAGACGGCACATTTTTGATATTCATAATGAGGATCACAAGGGCCACCAGCACATAAAGCACACCCATGATCGGCACCATGATCTCTGTGATCCTGGTGAGACGCTTGGCACCGCCCATAATGATAATGCCAAACAGCAGAGCCAGCACAAGACCGATGATCATCGGTGTTGTCTTCTCATCATAGTAGCTGAAGGCTGAGAATGTGGACTGCATATTGTAGGCCGCCAGCATATTGTAGCCGACTGCGTAGATGCCGATGATAAGAACTGAGAAAATGACACCCATCCAGCGTTTGCCGAGGGCATCCTGCATGTAATAAGCCGGACCGCCGTAGCAGGAACCATCCGGGCTCTTCTTTTTATAGATCTGAGCCAGGGTGGATTCCACAAAGGCTGTGGCACCGCCGATAAAGGCTGTGACCCACATCCAGAAAACAGCACCGGGGCCGCCCAGGCAGATGGCCATGGACACACCGATGATATTACCGGTACCCACACGTGAGGCCGTTGACACCATCAAGGCCCCGAAGGAAGAAATGTTACCTTCTTTTTCCGGTTTGGCCATGATCACCCGGCAGGCCTCCTTAAAGAGGCGTACCTGCATCAGTTTTGACCGGCATGTAAAGTACAGACCGCCCAAGACAAGAATCATCGGAACAAACCAGGGTTTATACAGAATGTCCGAAATAAACAGAATCACAGAATGTAAAGCATCGAGCATGTTTTGTTCTCCTTTATTTTCCCCCGTTATCGTGTGATGCAGACGCCTGCCATATCAGGATATGGCGCTTGTCCAAGTGGCTACTGTTTCAAAAATCACTGTAGCTTTGTTTCCAGCGCAGTTTTACCCTTGCTGAAGACGTTATATCTTTGCAGAAAATAATTATCTCTCGCATCTGAAACTCTCTCAGTCTTTATACAAAGCCTCAGGTATCACGCGATAGGCCTCCACAAGGCGTTCAAATGACCAGGCCGCATTGGCAGGACTTGTGGACGGCAGACAGACCGCCCTGATGCCTGTGAGGCTCTCACAGAGCTTCACGTAATACTTATAGGATGTCCCGCCGGTACAGAACACCGCCTTTATCTGAGACCGCTCAATGATGCTGCTTAGATCATTGGCCACCGGATGACGGATCGAGGTATCCGAAGCCCCTTTGATCTCACAGCTGTAAAGCGTATCCCACATGGCGATGTAATGGCGCAGCACCATGGCCCGCTTCTCTTCCACGTTTGCCGGTGCCTCTTCCCCCAGGACAGCCGCCAGAACCGGCCAGAAGCGATTCCGGGGATGGCCGTAGAAGAAGGCCGCCTCCCGGGATTTCGGGCTCGGGAAGGATCCCAGAACGAGCACACGGGAGTCCGCTGCCCAAAGCGGCGGAATGGTGTGATAAACCGTAGTGTACTCAGCCATCAGTGAAACTCCGACAGATCCGCAAAGGGATTCTCTGCTCTCTGGGCTGCTTTTTCCGCATCCATGTGCAGGGTCTCCAGACAATCTGCCAGCACCTCATCGGCTTCATCCAGAAGATTGAGGAGCCGCTCCATCAGGATATCCGCATCACTGCATGTTTTGGCCAGAAACGCCATTTCCTCCTGATAAAGGCGCTGTTCGCCTTTATCATAGGAGCCGGTGATATCCACAACAGCCGCCTTGAGGCCGTCAAGCTTCACGGACAGATCGATGATGGTGGTGGTCACATCCTCCCTGAATTCATCAAAGTCCTTGGTGGGCCATTTTTCTTCATATTCAAAGTAGTCCAGAACCTCATGGATCTCTTCCATCTTGTAAAGACAGGCCTCAAGATCCTCCGCCGGAGTGCCGGCCATGGCCTTGAAGGTGTCTGCCGGCACCTCCGTACTGAAGGCCATGTTGTCACTCACCATTTTTTCATACGTGGTCAGGAAGGCCAGACGGGAAGCATTGGCTTTTTCACCGAGCTCCATCATTTTCGCCACATCCTTGATCGCTTTTTTCAGAAATTCTTCGTTGATGTCCATTTCCTTATACGCCGTCTGTCTGACGGTTTTTCCTTTCTGCCGAGTCGTACCTCTTGATTGGGCGGACAGGTGCCATAACCGCGAGGTCGTCGTCGGCTTTACTGTATGCTCATATCAGTTCAGCTTATCAAAATGCTGATAATCCTTATTGCCCGGGAAGAACCCGCCCCAGGTGAAGCCGTGGGCTGTCAGCACCTGATAGGCTTTATCCGAGGTGGTGATGACATGAGGGATCGACGGATCCCGGTTCGTCACGTAGGGCTTGGAGGCCGCGTGAGTGGAATAACTGCCCTGCGGTGTCACATAGACATACGGATTTTCAATGGGATTGATGTCGATGGCCCGTCCCCAGGAATGGTTGGACAGGTTCGCCGCATCTGAGGCCTGACGATAACAGAAGCAGGAGGTGTTGTCCGCCTCGATGGAGGCCTCATCCGATGACAGCCCGTCTCCCGTCCAGAAATCATCGATAAGCCGCATGGATTTGATCTGATAGCGAGCCTGATAGAGCTGCTTAAAGACGCTGATGAAGCTGCTCGCAATGGCCGCATTGCAGATAAGTTCGCCCACCTGGATCTTGCCGTTGAAGTTATAATGCAGCACCTTCAGATACCGCAGCTCATGAAGGCCGATAAGCCCTGACGGGTTGTAGGACTTATTGACAATACGGTTATACACCGTGCCGCCCGGTTCAATGGTGTTGATCAGGAAATAATAATCAAGATCGCTGTCATCAACCTGCGCAGCCGATAACACGGTGGTGGACTTCAGGTACCGCACATCACACCAGTCGGTGGCCTTGAGATAGCTGCCGATCTGCCGATAGGCGGGACCTCCACCGGGACCGTCATAACCAATGAAATAAAAGTCGGTGGCCGCGGCATCCTTCTTCAGTTTCTGGAACACAAAGGCCCGGGTATCCATCTGACGGTTCGACGTCAGCAGGATCGGTGCCTTCTTTTGAGCCGCCAGCATGCCGGCGCAAAGCGCATCCGGAAAATGGGCATCGGTGCCGTCCGCAAAGAAGGTGTTCTGATACTGACCGTAGCCGTTGGTCACAAAGTATTCCGCAATGGCGCAGGCTGTTGTGTAGCGGTTATTGCCGCCGAGACGCTTAAATGGCTTGCCCAGCGCGCAGCTGTCACTGACCACATTGGCCGCCCCCAGCAAAATGACATTGCTGAAACGGCTCACCATGGCCTTGGTCTGCGCATCCAGCTGACCGCTGTAGGTCAGAAGGATCGGATAACGGAGCTGATTGCTCCAGGTTGAGGCGGAAATGGCATCCGCCGCCTTCCGACCGGTGGCCACAAAGCAGGTATCCGTGGTGAAAAGCCCCTCCTCAAGACCGGCCTCACAGACCTTCGCCGCGGTTTCGTAACGGTCATTCCCGCCGATGGTCCGGATGTTGGCGCTGTCGATACCGATGGCCTCCAGATCCTTGTAAACCTGCTCGGAAAGCCCGGCGCCGATGATCGTCACCTTCTGCACCTTATTGGCCCAGGTGTTCACCAGAAGACCCCTGGTCTCATCCGAGAGTTTTGAGGCTTTTGTGAGCAGCAGCGGGATATTCTTAGCCCCCGCATACGCATTGGCGGATAAGGCATCCGGGAATTTGACCCCTGTCACCAGCAGAATCTCTTCCGCTCCCTCAGGATAGGCCGCCTTGGCCACCGCCGCCGCCGTCTGATAGCGATTGGTGCCCTCCAGAGCGATCTGGCGGTAATTCGTCGCTGAGTTTAATGCCCCCTCGGTTTCTTCTATATCGGCATCCTGTGCCACAAATGAGACATCATCTGAATCATTTTCCAAAGCTGCAAAGGCAATATCATCAGGATCATTTTCCTCTGTCGCTCTGATTGCATCGAATGACTCTGATGTCTGAACCTCTTGATCAGCCTCGATCGCAGCGGCTGCGGGAGCCTCATTTTCATCTGCGAAAATGGGGCTGCTCATAAGCCCGCAGGCTATTGATGCTGCCAGGATCAGGGCTGTCATTTTTTTGAGTTTTATCATATCAATCACCTTCTGGCGGAAACGGTTCTGCCGCTCCGCATGGTCTTTACTGATCGTCTAATCTTCTGATCGTCTCATCCTGCCATTAATCCAGCATCCCCACAAACGGGGAGTTGACTCTGTTCAGAATGGGCACAATGTCCTCAAGGGAATCTTCAAAGAAAATGAGTTTCTGACGTTCCCGGTCAGACAGCCCCATCTCGATCATCCGCTCCAGCAGTGTCTTTAACGGGTCGTAATACCCGTTCAGGTTGTAAACGATGCAGGGCGCTTTGAGGTGCCCCAAAGACACTTTGGACATGATCTCAGAAATCTCCTCCAGAGTGCCGGTGCCGCCGGGAAATGCGATGAAGGCGTCCCCGAGCGCGATCATTTTCGCCTTACGCACGGACATATCCGGCACCACAATAGTGCCGGTGATGCCTTCGTGAAGGAAGCCCTCATCCACAAAAAACTGGGGCTCAACACCAATGACCCGGCCGCCGGCGGCCATGACACTATCGGCCAGTTCTCCCATCAGGCCGCAATTGGAACCGCCGTAGATCAGCGTGTGTTTCTCATTTCCGATCCAGGTGCCAAGCTCCCGCACAGCCTTCTGAAAGGCGGGATCGGTGCCTGCGCAAGCCCCCAGATAGACCGTAATATTCATACACCTGTCTCCTTGATTAATCAGGTAAAGCGGACACTCGCAATACCCGCAGGGCACGCTGTCCGCGTCTCTACTTGCTCTTCAAAAAAATGTCCGCCGCCGTAATCCCTTACAGCACAGCGGACATACTGTTGCTTATTTATTTTTATAATCTCTGATCATTCTGTAAAGGTTCAGGGCTCCGAAAATGACCATAAAGCCAAGACACACAAAGTACAGCAGCGCTGTGCGTTTGTCGCCGATGCCCATGTTGCTCACACCACCCCACAGGAACAGGATGGAGGCGGCCACATAAAGAAATGCATGGATGATGATTTTCGCCTTAGGACTCATGTTTTTTTCTCACTTTCTCAATGACTTTCTGAAGAATACCGTTACCGCCCGTGATCACACGGTTGACACGGCTGATGGTGGCGGTGCTGGCCTTGGTCTCATCAAGGATCTTCAGATAAACCTCGTCCTGAGTCAGCAGCTTGGCCACAGCGTAACGCTGTTCGATGGCGGAAATCTCCACCGGTGAACACAGGTCCTCGAAAAACTGGCGGCATTCCTCCGGTGTTTCCAGCTCAAGAATAGCCTCATAAAGTTCCGTGACCCGTTCTTTTCTAACGATTCTAGCCATTTATAAATGGTCTCCTGACAAAATAATTTATGTTTGCCGACTGAGGGATCAGTCTTCCTTGGCCGGTGCAAACTGAGCCGGATCCACTTCCTCGCCATCCTTCCAGATACGATCCAAATCATAGAAAGCACGACTTTCTTCATCAAAGATATGGACAACCACATTGCCGTAGTCAAGCAGCACCCAGCCACCTCTGTGGAAGCCTTCGAGATGATTCATTTCATAACCGGAACGGGACATTTTCTCATCAACATTGTCCATCATCGCCTGCACCTGGTTCTCATTGGAACCACTGGCGATCACAAAGTAATCGGCAATGGGGGTGACTTTTTCGATATCAAGGATCTTGATATCGGATGCTTTTTTTTCGTCAAGAGCACGGAAAATGATCTCGACAAGCTTAAGGGATTCAGATTTATTCATGACAATCCTCCTGTTTCTTTTCGTGGATAAATTTGTAATAGTCGTAGGCTTCCTTAGTGGTCATATCGAGGTCATCCTCGGATTCGGCCAGATACGCCATCATGCTGTCCAGTACCATGTAACAGCATTCATCCAGATCCTTGAAGGCCATCTGGCGCACCTCCGGTAAACGAGGCGCTCGATAGCGGCCCGGCTCAATATAATCCGCCAGGAAAATGATCTGTTCCAGGCGTGTCATCCCCGGCCGCCCGGTGGTGTGATACCGGATAGCGGATAAAATCGCCTCATCCGTCACGCCAAAATCAGAAGCCGCCATGGCTGCGCCGGCTTTGGCATGGAGCAAGGACACATTGCGGCGTTCACAGTCTGTAATGGGGATGTTGTTTTTCTGACAGATCCGCAGAAGGCGCTGATCACCCAGCTGCTTGGCACAGTCGTGCAAAAGCCCGGCGATGCCGGCCTGTGCATAGTCCTCACCGAATGCCATAGCCATGGCCTGCGCCGTGTAGGCCACCGCCATGGTGTGGCGAAAACGCTTGGTGTCCATCAGTTCCCGAACACCGTGCGCGTATTCATCAAAACGATTTTTCTTTATCATTCCGGTCTTGTGTACAACCCTTTCCTGTAAATATAATCCCGCACCCGATCCGGCACATAATAACGTATGCTCTGATTATGGAGCACCTTTTCCCGGATCTCGCTGGAAGCGATATCGATGTTGGGCGTATCCAGAAGACGGATATCCGCACCAAACCGCTTCACCAGGTGGGCAATATGGGCATTGAGCGCATCGGCCTTCACGTGATTCCGTGTGGCCACCACGATGGTACAGGCCGCGGCAATCCGCGCCGGTTCGCGCCATTTTTCAAAATCAAAGATACTGTCGCCGCCCATGATAAAGTAGAGCTCCGCATCCGGCTCCATTTCCTTAAGGGACTCTAAGGTGCGGTAGGTATAGGTGAAGCCGTCCTCATTCATCTCATGAAGTGACAGCTCAAAATGCTCATTTTCGGAAATGGCTGCTTTGACCATCTCCACACGGTCCTCGTCCGACACTACGGAAAGGATCCGTTTGTGGGGCGGATTGCCCGCCGGCATATACCACACCAGGTCAAGGCCCAGTTCGGTGTACGCCGCCTCTCCAAGGATGAGATGACCGGTGTGAATCGGATTAAAAGTGCCGCCCATGATCCCGATTTTTCGACCCATGGCTTTATGCCTTTCTGTCTGAAATAAATGCGCCTGAGGGGCGCATGCCGTTTAGACCGATCGTCGGCCGGTCATCCGGCTTATTCTGCGTAGTAGGTAAACTGATGACCATACATGCGGACGGTATCTTCATTCTTGATACCGTAACGCTTCAGATCGTCTTCGATACCGGAGGTCTTGAAGAAGCGTTGGAAGAACATAAAGCCCTTCTCGCTGTCCAGGTTGGTGTAACCCAGCATTTTCTCGATCTTCGGACCTTCGACGATAAAGGTCCGGGTACCGTCCTTTTCCTCTTCCATCACAACGGTGTAAGCCAGATCGTCGGCCGCCATTTCCTCGGGGAAGAATTCCTGTTCGTAAGTGACGGTCTCTGTGGCCACGGTTTCAAGCAGGTTGTAAACCTCGTAAAGCAGCGGCTTGATGCCTTCGCCTGTGGCAGCGGAAATGGGGAAGACCTTATAACCCTTCGGCTCGAATTCGGCCTTGATCTTCTCCACCGGATCCTCCTCCAGGTACCCTGTGGCATCCACCTTGTTGGCGGCGATGACCATGGGCTTCTTCAGAAGGTCCACATTGAACTTTTCAAGCTCACTGTTGATGGCATAAATATCCTCCACCGGATCGCGGCCGTCAAAGGAGGCGGCATCCACCAGATGGATGAGCACGCGGGTACGCTCGATGTGACGAAGGAACCGATGGCCCAGGCCAACACCGTCGGAAGCGCCCTCAATAAGACCCGGCATGTCGGCAATGACATAGCCCCGGCCGTCATCCAGGTTGACCACCCCGAGATTCGGGTCAATGGTGGTGAAGGGATAGCTGGCAATCTTCGGGTCCGCATTGGTGACAGCGGACAGGAAGGTGGATTTACCCGCATTGGGGAAACCGATGAGGCCGACATCCGCCACCAGTTTCAGCTCCATCACCACGTTGACGGTGATGGCATCCTTGCCGGGCTGCGCATAATGCGGCGCCTGCATGGTGGGGGTGGCGTAATTCATGTTGCCCTTGCCGCCGCGACCGCCCCGCAGGATAATCTGACGGGTGTTGTCGCCGGACATATCGGCAATGATCTTACCGGATTCCTCTTCTCTTAAAATGGTGCCCTCCGGCACCTTCAGGACAAGGTCCTGACCGTCAGCGCCATGCTGACGTTTCTTACCGCCCTCCTGGCCGTTCTGGGCCTGGAATTTATAGCGGTGCTTGTAATAAAACAGGGTATTCATACCCTTGTCGATCTCACAGATGATATCGCCGCCCTTGCCGCCGTCACCACCGTCGGGACCGCCGCTGGGCACATATTTTTCTCGTCTGAAACTGACGTGACCATCCCCGCCTTTACCGGAAATGATCTGAATTCTGGCATGATCTAAGAACATGTCTGTCACTCCTTGGTCTCTCAGGCTTCACCCTGAGGCATAAAAACTTGATTCACTGCATACTTAATAGACATCATAACACTTTAATTGGTAAAACTCAACAGATTCAAGAATCCCCCGTTTAAGAGAGCTTTCTTAAACGGGGGATTTTGAAGGTAAATCAATCGTGTTTTCTGATCATTTTCAATCAGATTTGTCCATACATGAACGCCTTGGTTCACAGTCTGTGCTTCTGTTATGACAGGATTTTGTTTTCATTCATGATGGCTTTCATTTTTGTGACAGTGTCATTGGTCACCACGCGTTCATCTCCCAGATAATACACATCATGATAAGCAAAGTGACTGTAGACCTCTCTGAGATAATCATAAACCGGCTTATTGTTGGCATCATTCCGGGACACCAGAAGTGTGGGACACATGATCTTGCCCGCCAATGTGCCGCCGATCAGGGCATCCGGGAAATTCTCATCGGTCCCAGCCGCAAATACAATCGTCCCGTAACCGTAAGGTGAAGCGAATTTTCTGGCGATGGCCACTGACGTTTCATAACGATTCTTTCCCGCCAGGCGTTCGACCTTATCGGTTGTGGCCGCCAGCTCATTAAGGGCCGGATCATTCACCACCGATTCTGCTCCCACGATATAAATCTTATTAAACTTTTTCACATGAGCCAACACATCGGCACGCAGCGTCTTTGTGGCGCCGCCCGCCAGAAAAAGCGGCATTTTCTGCCTGTAACACCACCCGGCTATGGACAGGGCATCCGCCGCTTTGGCGCCGGTGGCCACCACACAGCTGTCATAAGTCAGGATGCCATCCCGGTTCCCGGCTTCAAAGATCAGTTTGGCGGTTTCATAGCGGTCCTTACCGGCGATCGTCACAATGTTCTTCTCATCGATTCCACAGGCCTTCAGGTCATCGATCACCTGCTGCTCAAAACCGCCGCCGATGAGGGTCACTTTTTTGACAACACCGGTCCAGTTTTCTGTGATCAGTTTTTTGATCTCCGGCTTTAAGGATTTCAATGACGAAATGAGAATAGCCGCATCCTTTGCGCCGGCATAAGCTGAAGCCGCCAGAGCATCCGGGAATTTAGCGCCATCCACCAGAATAATCTCTTCACTCCCGTAATGGCAAAAAGCTTCGTCAGCAATCTTGGCCGCTGTTTCATAACGATTGGCACCGCCCAGTCGTTTCTCGTCCATAGAAGCCCTGTCGATGACCACACGGTTACCGGTCAAGGTTCCCTCACTGATCATCACATCCGATAATTCAATCATGTTGACGTCTAACGCATCACCCGTCATAAAAGCCGATCTGCATTCGCTGACCGCTCTGATCGTGGCATAATCGAATGCGATGGTGCCGTTATGCGAAAACACAGCATACCCACTGTCTTTGATGGTTCCCTCTGCTGCCGTATAATCAGCCGCCTTAGCGGAAAAGATAACTGAGGCCGCATCTGTCAACCGGACACCGTACTCACTCTCAATGGCTGTGGCCTCTGACCGCACCATTAGAGCCAGTTTTCTGATCAGCAGATTCCCTGTACAATAGATGCCAATGCCCTTTTCCGGTGTAAAGGTGTCGATGGTCAGCATGTTATACCCTTGAATGATCAGTTCATGAGGCACTATCTGACCGAAATCATCATAATCTGCGGTAGAAATACCGGCGCCTCTTTTGATCGTGATCGTCGACAGATCGTAAACATCAATGGTGAGACCATCAATGCGTGACAAAATACCGCATCCCAGCCCATCCACATCACAACCGTTTGAGATCGTTGCATTTTTGAGCACCAGTGTATTGATGATCGGATCATAGGTAGCGGTGCCCTCACCGCAGGCCACCGTCAGATGATTCGAGGTGATCTGCTCATTATTAACCCAAAGGTCATAAGCGATCTCCTCCGCGAAAATGCTGACAGGAAGCAGCGCCGTCAAGAGACAGACTGTCAGCAGGAGGACACCCCATTTTCTAAAGAATGGCCCTTTCTTTATGCGCTTTGACAATGGCATGATCACCACGCTCCTTTCTATGGGGAAAGCGGACACACGTATGCCCCAAGGCATGGTGTCCGCTTTGTGACTGACTTGTAAAGCATGGCTGCCTGCGGCAGCTGCGGTTCATGTTATGACGGCTGCTTCAGCATATCTTTCAGCATAGTGGCTGTGTGATCGGTCAGAACCTTAGACGAACCCAGGTAGAAGACATATTTAACCGGCTTTTCGCTGTAGGTCTTTTTCAGGAAGTCATAAACCGGTTTATTGTTGCTGTCTTTCTGGGACACCAGGATGATGGGTCCGTATACCTGACCGGCCAGCATGGCACCGCCCAGCGCATCCGGGAAATTATCATTTCCGCCGGACGCAAACGTGATGTAGTTGATAGGACCCGCCCATTCTACGAAAAACTCCGCGATCTTAACAGAGGTTTCATAACGATTATTACCGCACAATCTCTGGACACGATCCGGGTTATCTGCCGCCAGGGCATTGACAGCCGGATCATTGACCACCTGGTCAGACCCCACAATGGTAATATATTGGCAGTTTTTCACTTTTTCCAGAGCACTGGGGCGCAGTGTTTTTGTGGTCCCGCCGGCCAGCAGAATGGGCACTCTGAAAGCGTAACACCAGGATGACACCGACAGAGCATCGGCCGCTGTGGCGCCGGTGGCGATCACAACACTGTTCGTGCTATAAAGCCCTTCATTTATCCCGGCTTCATAGATTTTTTCGGCGGTTTCATAACGATCCTTGCCGGCGATGGTGGCGATGTTCTCATTTGAGATACCGCAGGCGTTAAGGCCTTCCCATACGGCCGATTCGAAGCCGCCGCCGATAATGGTGGCTTTCTTCACTCTGCCGTTCCAGTCATTGACAAGAAGATTCTTGATCTCCGGTTTAAGAGACTTTAAAGATGTTATGAGAAGCGGACACTGTTTGGCACCGGCATAACCCGAAGCGGCCAGTGCATCCGGGAATTTGGCCCCGTTAACCAGGATGATCTCATCGGCGCCTTCCGGGAAAGCCTCTTTGGCGATCTGGGCCGCTGTGGCATAGCGGTTGTCACCGCCAAGTCGCTTTTCCTGAATCAACGGCTTAAGGAGGAGTGCCTGTCTTTTTTCAAAACCGCCCTGAGCGAGCTGAGTATTCACAAGAATGATCTTCTCCGGGTTAACATCTGTCCCCGTCAAAAAAGCGGTTTGGAGGGCACTTTGCACGTACACATCACTGCTGTTAATGGTGATCGTCCCGTTATTGGATACAAGGCCATATCCGCCGGTCTTCACCGGTCCACCCATTTCCAGGGCTATGCTTTCAATGGCGACCACATAGGCATTGACATCCGTCAATGTCAGATTATTACCGGCCCAGATACAGGATATACCTGATCTGATGTCCAGTGTCACATCAGAAATGGCGATATCACCGGTACAGTAAATCCCATAACCATAATACGCTTTGCGCGCTTCAATGGACAGTTTGCCATCCCCTTTTATGGACAGATTATGGCTGATCGGATTACCGCTGTCATCCATATCATAAGTCGAGATACCTTCCCCACCATCAACAATAATATAATTGCTGTCCCCTTTGGCAACAATCGTCAGATTATCCAGGGCTGAGTAGATCCCGCAGGATAAATCCTTAATCTCGCAGCCGTTTCTGATAAAGGCATCTGTCAGGGTTAAGGTGTTCTGTGCCGGATCATAAACCGCCGTACCCTCACCACAGGCGACTGTTAAATGGTCTGAGGTAATCCGTTCGTTATTGACCCAGAGATCATACTCTGTCACCTCCGCAAAGACGGCGGCCGGTAAGAGGGCCAGGCTCAGGCATAAGACAAGAAGCATTGAGCCGATTTTCTTTAAACCGGCATGTTTCCTTAGTTTCATACGGGTGTGCTTCATAATGGTTCCCTCCTTACATAATGACAAGTTCTGTTTGTATGCTAAGATGCATGCAACTCTGATCCGTAGCTCGGGCTGTTGTGGTGACACCATCACCATCTAACGCCTGATTTATTGTGTACCAACAGATACAGATTCCTGCAGAAATCAAAAATGTCAATTTCAATATAACACACTTTCTGACATTGACAGCATGACAAATCGGGAAAATTGTTCATTTTTGCAAGCGTGCGACTTCCCCCGGCTCACACGGAGGCATAAAAAATAGAGGCTGTCCTTTCGGACAACCTCTATCAGGTATTCAAAATTATTCAGCAACTGTTTCGATGCAGCACTGTTTTTTGAACTTACCAAGTCTCTTGAAACGGACAATGCCGTCAGCCTTGGCATAAAGTGTATCGTCACCACCGATACCTACATTTTCACCCGGATGGATGTGAGTACCGCGCTGTCTGTAAAGAATGTTGCCGGCCTTTACGAACTGACCGTCAGCTCTCTTTGCGCCAAGTCGCTTCGCAGCGGAATCGCGGCCGTTTTTGGTGGAGCCTACGCCCTTTTTATGTGCCATTTAAAAATTCCTCCGATGCTTGGATTAACAGAAATTATCAACCATTGATCTTGCTGATCTTGACAGCTGTATAAGACTGTCTATGGCCGTTCTTTTTGTGATAGCCGGATTTAGCTTTGTACTTGTAAACAATGACTTTCTTAGCGCGAGCATTGCGAAGCACTGTAGCTTCAACGCTGGCACCCTTGACGGCATCGCCGACCTTAAGACCATCATTGCTAACAGCTAAAACGTCTTCAAATGTAACAGTCTCGCCGACTTCTTTGCCGAGTTTTTCAACTCTGATGACATCGCCTTCGGCTACCTTGTACTGCTTACCGCCTGTTGCAATAATTGCGTACATGAAGTTTCCCTCCTTCTTACTATTACTCGCCAGATACGGCGGTTACCGATTGTAACACTTGTTGCCTCTCTGTGCGGCACACTCAAATATACTAACACAGGTTTAATCCTGCGTCAATTGAATTTTCGTCTATATGACTGAAATTTCCCCGGATTTTTATCAATAATCCCATTGTGCGAAAACAGACACTCTCGCACCGTTTCGATACCGCTGATGATCAACAGGTTTCTTCAGAAACCCGCCAACAACTTTACGAGCTCGTCACTCGATCATCATGGCATCGCCGAAGGAGAAGAAACGATACCGCTCCTTCACAGCCTCTTCATAGGCATGCAGAATCTCTTCTTTGCCCACGAAAGCGGCCACCAGCATCACCAAAGTGCTCTCCGGCAAGTGGAAATTGGTGATCAGACCATCCATAATCTTAAATTCATAACCCGGATAAATGAAGATATCCGTGTTGCCTTCACCGGCACACACATGGCCTTTACGATCTGCGGCGCTTTCCAGTGTCCGGCAGCTGGTGGTGCCCACACAGATAACGCGCCTGCCCTCTTCCTTGGCCTTGTTGATGATGGCCGCAGAAGCCTCCGACACCATATAGCTTTCCTCATGCATGTGATGGGTTTCCACATCATCCACCTTGACCGGGCGGAAGGTGCCAAGCCCCACATGAAGGGTCACCGGTGCCAGTTCAACCCCCATAGCTTTGATGTCTGACAAGAGCTCATCCGTAAAATGAAGACCGGCTGTGGGCGCTGCTGCGGATCCGTCAAACCGGGCATAGACCGTGTTGTAGCGATCCTTGTCCTCAAGTTTATTGTGGATGTAAGGCGGCAGCGGCATTTCACCCAGCTGATCCAGGATTTCTTCAAAAATCCCTTCATATTCAAAGCGAACGATGCGGTTTCCGTCATCCAGCACCTGGGCGATCTCAGCCTTTAAAAACCCACCGCCGAAGGTGACGCGGGCCCCGGTTCTGAGCTTCTTGCCGGGTCGGACCAGGCATTCCCAGTCGGTGTCCGTCTTTCTCTTTAAAAGGAGGATCTCGACCTTGCCGCCGCTCCCCTCCCGTTCGCCAAGAAGTCTTGCCGGAATAACCTTTGTGTTATTGATGACCAGCACATCACCGGCCTTGAGATACTGCCGCACATCGGCAAAGGTGCCGTGTGTCAGAGAGCCGTCCAGGCGACTCACATGCATCAGCCGGGAGGAGGCCCGATCCTTAAGCGGATCCTGAGCGATGAGCTCAGTGGGCAGATCATAGTAAAAATCAGATGTTTTCATCTTTGTATTCCCTTTTTGCCTCTCTTCTGCACGCAGCCAGAGCGACATGTTTAAAGAAAGCGGCGTCTCAAAACGCCGCTTTCCTGGTTTCAGTTCGATCACGGCAGGTTCGTCGGCCGTTTGCCGGCGGCATCCTTCCGGGTGTTCAGGTGATAGAAATCCTCCGGCTCATCCTTGTAATAGATAATATCCGTCTCCAGGTTTGTCACCTGACCATTTTCTGCGGAAATGATGCTGACGCAGCAATTGGGCGGTATCTGACCGTGCCAGAAATCATCATCCTGCCAGATATGATGCAGAATGGCTCTGGAGCAGAGACCGTGGGTGGACACCAGAATGGACTCCTGCTCCCACTCTTTTTTGTTCAGAAGCTCCCGGAGAAAATCACCGGTGCGTGCAAACACATCAATAAGCGATTCGCCTTCCTCCGGTGCATAGGCTGAGTTTTCAACCGTGCAGACCAGGGACAGGAAGTTCGGCGGCAGATCCGCCTTGTCGCCCCGACAGATACGGCCTTCAAAGAGGCCGAAATTGCGTTCGGCCACACGGGCATCCGTTTCAAAGGGGATATCCCGGTCTCCCATCACGATGCGGGCCGTATCAACGGCTCTTGACAGGGGGCTGGAAATGACCCGATCAAAATGGATGTGCTTCATACCCTCAGCCGTCTGACGGGCCAGCAGAATCCCATTTTCATTTAAAGGAATATCCCGGGCGCCCTGAAGACGCCCTTCTTTATTCCAGTCAGTTGTTCCGTGTCTTAAAACGTAAATCTTCATTAGCTTCTCATGGAAATGCCAAGACCTTCAAGGCCGTTGAGGATCTTCTTCATAACGGCTGTGATATCGGCTTCTTCCAGTGTCTTTTCGCTGTGTCTGAAGGACAGGCTGTAAGCCATGGACTTGTAGCCTTCCTGTACCGGTGCGCCTTCATAGATGTCAAACAGTCGGCAGCTTTCCAGAAGCTTGCCGCCTCTCTGGAAAATCACACCTTCGATCTGACCATTGGTCACATCATGGGGCACCAGAATACTGATGTCGCGGGAAACAGCCGGGAACTTGGCCACACCGGCATATTTCCGGTTGAATGTAGCAAAGGTCTCGATGGTGGGCATATCAAGAACAGCCACCAGAGCCCGTTCCTGGATACCGTAGGTCTTGCGTACCTTCGGATGGACTTCGCCCAGGAAACCGATTTCCTTGCCTTCATAGAGCATCACGGCCTGACGACCCGGATGGAGATACGGTTTCAGTTCGCCCACTTCATAAGAAGCACGCTTGGAAAGGCCAAGCTTGGCGATGAGCATTTCCAGAATACCCTTCATATCGAAGAAGTCGCCTTCGCCGTAGAAGCCAAGAGTCAGCTTCATGCGTTCATCCGGCAGCTCGGTCAGCGGCAGAGCTTTCGGCAGGTAGACATTACCCATTTCATAAAGACGAACATTCTTGTTGCGACGGCTGGAGTTGAGACCCAGAGATGTCAGAATACCGTTCATGGAAGTGGTACGCATGATGGAGTAATCCTCACCCAGCGGGTTCATGATCTCGATGGCGTTGCGCAGAGTGTCATCTTCGGCCAGCATCAGCTTATTGAAGACCTTCGGAGATTCAAAGGAATAGCAATAGGCCTGTGAGAAGCCGTTATCCTCGGCTACCTGACGGGCGATCTCATTCAGTCTCTGATCAAACTGAAGACGGCCGGCTGTGGCAGCGCCTGAGGGCAGTGTGGTCGGGATCTTGTCATAACCGTAGAATCTGGCCACTTCTTCTGCCAGATCGCAGGGTCTTAAGACATCCTGACGCCATGTGGGGACTGTCACCATGCCGGTGGCAGCGTCATAGGAAAGATCGACCTTTTTGAAAATGTCGATCATCATCTGTTCATCAAAATCGGTACCCAGGAGACGGTTGATCTCATCCTTGTTGAAGGGCACCTGCTTCGGTACCGGCAGCTCGCCGTGGACATCCACGATACCGCCGACAACTTCGCCGCAGCCGAATTCTTCCACCAGCTGGCAGGCCCGGTTGATGGCTTCCAGTGTGGTATTGGCATCAAGCCCCTTGTCAAACTTACCGGAGGCATCAGTCTGAAGACCGACGCGCTTGGCGGACAGACGGACATTGGTGCCGTTGAAGCAGGCAGCTTCGAAAAGCACGGTGGTGGCATCCTCTGTGATCATGGAATTCTCACCGCCCATGATACCGGCAAGACCGACAGCCTTTTCGCCGTCGTTGATCATCAACATGTCATGGTCCAGCTTACGTTCCTGACCATCCAGTGTGACGAAGGTCTGGCCGTCTTCGGCTCTCTTGACCACAATCTTCTGACCGGCGATAGTGGCATAATCATAAGCGTGCATCGGCTGACCGTACTCTTCCATAATATAGTTTGTGATATCGACGATGTTGTTGATGGGACGGATGCCGTTGGAAGCCAGACATCTCTGCATCCACTTCGGTGACGGGCCGATCTTGACATTCTTGATCACGCGGGCACAGAAACGGGGACACAGATCCTGATCCTTCACCTCAACGGAAATGTAATCATTCACATCTTCGCTGTTGCCGGTTTCCTTGATCACCGGCGGATAGAAGGGCTTATCAAATGTGGCAGCGGCTTCACGGGCAATACCGATAACGCTGTAGCAGTCAACACGGTTTGATGTGACTTCATATTCGATAACGGCATCATGAAGGCCCAGAACTTCCACAGCATCGGCACCGACTTCAGTGTCAGCCGGGAAGACATAGATACCTTCCGGATCGGCTTCCGGGAAGAATTCGTGGGAGGAACCCAGTTCTTCGATGGAGCAGATCATACCGTTGGATTCCACACCGCGCAGTTTGCCTTTTTTGATGGCCACGCCGCCTTCGGCAGCACCGCCGGCATGAGTACCGTCCACACGGCCGCCGTCAAGAACAACCGGGACCTTCTGGCCCACAGCCACGTTCGGGGCACCGCAGACGATCTGGATCGGTTCCTCGCCGCCCACGTTCACCATGCACACATGCAGATGATCGGAATCCGGGTGAGCTTCGCAGGTCAGCACCTCACCGACAACGATCTTGTCAAGATTGGCATCCAGGCACTGGGCGCCTTCGACTTTGGTACCGGACAGTGTCATGGCGTCGCAATATGTCTTGACGTCCACATCAAGATCCGGCACATATCTTTTAATCCATGAAAGGGATGTATTCATTTGTCTTTCTCCTTAAAAATGGTCTTATCGCACTCGTATCAGAACTGGTTCAGGAAACGGATATCGTTTTCGTAAAGAAGACGCATATCGTCGATCTCATATTTCAGAAGTGCGATACGTTCAAGACCGACACCGAAGGCAAAGCCCTGATATTCCTTGGGATCGATGCCGCACATTTCAAGAACATGGGGATGCACCATACCGCAGCCCAGGATCTCGATCCAGCCTTCACCCTTGCAGAAACGGCAGCCCTTGCCGCCGCACTTGAAGCAGCTCACATCCACTTCGGCAGAGGGTTCTGTGAAGGGGAAATGATGGGGACGGAACTTTGTCTTGGTTTCCGGACCGAACAGTTCCTTGGCGAACACATCCAGTGTACCCTTCAGATCGGCGAAGGTGACATTCTTGTCGATGACAAGACCTTCGATCTGATGGAAGGACGGTGAATGGGTGGCATCCACTTCGTCGGAACGGAAAACACGACCCGGAGAGATCATACGGATGGGCAGATGACCCTTTTCCATAACACGGGCCTGAACCGGTGATGTCTGGGTTCTGAGCAGGATGTCCTTTGTGATATAGAAGGTATCCTGTTCGTCCTTGGCCGGATGATCGGCCGGGATGTTCAGCTTGGTGAAGTTGTATTCGTCAAACTCGATTTCCGGACCTTCGATGACTTCATAACCCATACCCACGAAGATGCGTTCAACTTCTTCAAGAGCGATGGTGTTGGGATGTCTGTGGCCCATCATTTTTTCAGTGGCCGGCAGTGTGACGTCAATGGCTTCAGCCTTGAGCTTGCGGTCCTGAATCTCATTTTCGAGAACGGTTTTCACATTTTCAAGACGTGACTCGATGGCTTCACGGGCCTCGTTGACCCATTTACCCACCTTGGGACGATCTTCCGGTGCCACGTCCTTCATGGATTTCATAACAGATGTGAGGACACCCTTTTTGCCAAGGAAATTCACGCGGATCTCGTTAAGAGCATCCATTTCCTTCACGCTTTCCAGCTTGCCGAGCGCGTCCTGCATGATCTCTTTTACTTTTACTTCGATATCACTCATCCTCTTCCTCCCAGAGTTCATCATCATGGCGGTAGACCTCAGACCTGACCAGACTTAAGTCAATGCCGGTCTCCTCATCCACCTCATGGTCTTCCATACTATTCAAGACAGCCTCTCGTTCCGCGGCCGTTTTAAATATTTCATCTGTTGATTCCCGCTTCTGGCGTTCGATCTCTTTTCGAATCGCTTCCTTCCGCAGTTTTGATTCTTCCTTCACATCCTGAATGGTGTTCAGGATCATATTATCCTCCGGATTCTCCAGGATGATCCGGTTGAGCTCCGCTCCCACAAGCAGGAAATACATGCAGAAGTAGACCCAGATCATAGCCAGAATAATACCGGTCAGGGATCCGTAAATCGTGGCAAAATTGTTGGTATGAGTATAGTAAATGGTGACCACATAAGACACCATCATCCACACCGTGGCGATAAGCAGCGCCCCGGGCAGCTGCGACTTAAATGACGAGCGCTCGTTGGGGAGCAGCGTGTAAATCAGGTCAAAGGCCATGATCAGGGCCGCATAACCCACAAGACTCTTAAACGGCCGGAGCACATCCACGATGGGCCCCAGGATCGGCACATCCGAGAAGGTGCCGCTCATACCGGCCCCCCAGAACATGAAACGGGCCAGCACCACCATCACCAGCAGCATAAGTCCCACCAGGATCATGGACCGGAAACGCAAATACCACCAGCCTCGGGTTTCCTTCACATGATTGATCACGTTAAGACCGTTGGTCAGGGCATGGATGACCTTGGACGCAGACCAGAGCAACATGAAGATGGAGATCGGCACCGTTGTGAAGGGCTTGATATAGACTTCATTGATGATGGTCGCGATATAGTCCTTAATACCGGCGGGCACAATGGAAATGATGCCGTTCATAATAAAGGTTTCGTCTACATGGGTCTTTCGGATCACCACCAGAAGGATCATGATCAGGGGCACAAAGGACAGAATCAGGAAAAATGCGCAGGTGGCGGCATAGGATCCCATGTGATCGTCCAGTGTCCTCTGAACAAAAGCTCCGATTACCTCTCTAATCTTTTTTACCATATCGGATCAAGACAGTATGTCTTCAGAAAATGCTTTCTTAAATGTCCCGGGGTGCCGTTCCTGCAAAACTGACGCCTAACAGTCGCCAGGTGGGTTGCCTCAACCGTTTCGCTGTCTTCCGCTGCAATCGGCGGCCCGACATTGAGAACGGCGATGTTGACATCCCGAAAATTCAAATGTAGGTTCAGATAAAAAACAGGGCGTCGAACATCCCAGGAGCTCATATTTATATTTTTATATTTTGTTGCCGGTCAGTTCATGGAACAGATCCCGGGCATGGGAATCTGTCATACCGCTGATGGAATCCGTCACCAGCAAGAGCTTCAGATACAGTTTCCGGTTCTCATCAAGACCGACAGACTCATGATTATAGGTCGCTTTGTAATTATCCGACACCAGGGATATGAACTTCTCTTCCATGAGCCCGGGTGACGTACGGCCGTTAAAGGCCACGGCGGCCGGTACCAGATGATCCAGAAGATAGGTCAGGATCGTGTTGGCCGCGATCTCCGTCCGATAAATCGAGGCGGAGGTAAAGGCATAGTCATAAGCGATGCCCTTCAAGGCCTCCAGCAGCACACCGTCCCTTGACCCGGATAAGAGGTCTGAGACAAAGGTGCCATCCATGATGGCCTTGTAATGCGTGATGAAGCTGTCCGTTGCGGTTTCCAGCAGACGATTCTGCCAGATCGTCAGACTGTTCATCAGCACATATTCCTGCGGATTGGTGAGTTTCCGGCACAGAGCCTCTTCATAAAGCTCATCCAGGGTGGCGATGATTTCCACCGGTACGCCCCGCTCATCCATCTCCTTGCGGAAGGTATAAATATCGAAAAAGCCCTTCTTGAAGGCATCCTCGATGTCCGCGGTGGCATAGGCAATATCATCCGCCGCCTCCAGAATAAAGGTCAGCGGATTCCGGGCCCCGCAGGTGCCCGTTTCAGTCTGAATGGTATCAAAGAGATCCTGTTCCGCCTTAAAATAACCCATTTTCTTAAAACGGATATCGGCGGCGGAGTCATCGATCTCGACGGATGACACCGGGTATTTGATCATGCAGGATAAGAGCCCATAGGTCAGATCCATGCCATGTTCATTATTAAAAAAATGGAGCTTTGACACCAGCCGAAGGCCCTGGGCATTACCTTCAAAATGAAGAAGGTCCGCCAGTTCCTGCTCATCCAGGAGGTCGACTGCCCGGCGACCGTTCACCATAAGCTCCGGCAAGTGGTGCACAAACCACTCCCGGATGGCCTCCTCACCGAAATGACCAAAGGGCGGATTGCCGATATCGTGGATAAGCCCGGCGCACTGCAAAATCTCGCAGACCGCTTCCTTGGTCTCCAGGGTAAAGGTGGGATCCAGCCGTTTTTCCATAATGGAGGCAGAGATGTTTTCCGCCAGGGACCGGCCGATGGAGGACACTTCCAGTGAATGGGTCAGCCGCGTCCGGATAAAATCGCTTTTATCCAGGGGGAAGACCTGAGTCTTGTCCTGAAGACGGCGGAAGGAGGCGCTGCCGATGATCCGATGGTAATCCTTCTCGAATTCAGTCCGCAGGTCCTTCCTCTCCCGCCCGCTGGCAAGAGAGCCTCTTCTTTTCTGGGAAAGCAGCTGCTGCCATTTCATACGCAAGCTCCTGTCCGGTGACAGCCGGTAATGAACCGGCTGCGACACGTCATTTTCTTAAAATCAGATGCCCAGGATCTTTCTGACGGCAGCTTCCATCTCATCCTTGTCCACAACGGTGTTGTGTCTGACGGGAGCTGTGCGGATGTCAGTGATCGCAAAGGGTTCCTTCACGCCGGCTGTTGCGGACAGCGCGTCGATCAGGGCGAAGTCATCGTCAACCACCTTTTCCGGGGCTACGGCGCCCATAACGGCGCGACCGAACTTGAAGGGGCTGGCGGTGGAGGCGATCACCATGGGTGTCATATCGCCTGTCTTCTCGCGGTAGGCGCGGGCCACAGCATTGGCCACACCTGTGTGAGTATCGATGACATAGCCTGTCTTTTCATACAGTGCCTTGATACCGGCAAAGTTTTCGGCCTCTGAGGCGAAACCGCCCACAAAGTCCTTAAGACCGACCTTCATATCATCGCCGATGGTATAAACACCGTCATTGACCAGGGCTGTCATAAAGGCCTTGTTGCGGTCCGGATCACAGCCGCCGATCTGGTAGATCAGACGTTCCAGGTTGCTGGAGATCAGGATGTCCATGGACGGTGATGTTGTCAGAATGAAATCGCGGCGGCGGTCATAAACACCGTCGGCGAAGAAGTCGTAAAGCACCTTATTCTCGTTGGAGGCGCAGACCAGTGTCTTGATGGGCAGGCCCATACCCTTGGCGTAATAAGCCGCCAGGATGTTGCCGAAGTTGCCGGTGGGCACGGTGACATTGATCTCGTCGCCGGCTTTGATCTTGCCTTCTCTGACCAGTGTGGTGTAGGCATAGACATAGTAGACGATCTGCGGCACCAGACGACCGATGTTGATGGAGTTGGCTGAGGAGAACTGGATACCGGCAGCGGCCAGTTCCTGTTCCAGAGCCTTATCGCTGAACAGAGCCTTCACACGGTTCTGCGCATCGTCAAAGTTACCCTTGATGGCCACAACGTAGGTGTTGTCGCCGCGCTGTGTGACCATCTGCTTCTCCTGGATATTGGAGACACCGTCCTTCGGATAGAACACGATGATCTTGGTGCCCGGCACATCGGCAAAACCGGCCATGGCTGCCTTACCTGTGTCACCGGATGTGGCTGTCAGGATGACGATCTCATTGTGAATGTCATTCTTGGCGGCTGATGTGGTCATCAGGTGCGGCAGGATGGACAGAGCCATATCCTTGAAGGCGATGGTGGCGCCGTGGAACAGTTCCAGATAGTGGATGCCGTCGGCTTCCTTCATGGGGGCGATGCGCTCATCATCAAACTTGCTGTCATACGCACTGTTGATGCAGTGCTTCAGTTCTTCTTCTGTAAAGTCACTCAGATAAAGCTTCATGATCTCATAGGCCAGTTCGCGATAAGACAGCGGGGCCAGATCTTCTAATGAAGCGGGGAGTGAAGGAATTTCGGTCGGAACAAAGAGTCCGCCGTCCGGGCTGAGGCCCTTTAAGATTGCCTGGGAAGCCGTTACCGGTTCCAGAGCACTTCTTGTGCTTTTATACATAACTGCCATAAGATTAAGCTCCTATCAGAAAATTTTTCGGATGACATTATAGCATAACGGCTGTGTTTACGCAACGGAGCGCAGACACAGCCGCCTGATATTTACTGAAAAAGTAAGGGGTTATTTGGGCATATCCGCTATCGGCGGCCGCTTACTTGTTGTTGATGGCTGTCACCAGCGCATCGATGGAGGCATGAATGATGTCGCTGTGGACACCGGCGCCCCAGGTCATGCGGCCATCCGGCCATTTCAGACCCACATAAGCGATAGCCTTGGAGGAAGAACTCTTCTCCAGAGCGTGCTCGCTGTAGACTTCCAGTGAGTAGTCAAAGCCGTAGACAGATTTCAGCGCGTTGCTGACGGCATCGAGACGACCGTTACCTTCGCCGACGGCGACAGTTTCCACATCATCCATCACAGCGTTGACGGTGGCCTTCATGCCATTTTCACGATTGAAATGATACTCGCTGATGGACAGCGGAATGGTGTGGCCCTCGAACTCGTCCTTGAAAATGTTGAAGATTTCGGAGGCGGACAGCTCAGCATGCTTTCTGTCGGACACAGCCTTGCAGGCATAGCCCATGGCTTCCTTCATCTGCTTCGGCAGCATCAGGCCGTAATAGTGCTCCAGGATATAGCCGACACCGCCCTTACCGGACTGGCTGTTGATACGGATCACATCGGCATCGTAGCTGCGGCCCACATCCTTGGGATCGATGGGCAGATACGGGACGGTCCAGTGGGCCGGATCCTTCTCTTCGATCCATTTCATACCCTTGGCGATGGCATCCTGGTGAGAACCGGAGAAGGCGGCAAAGACCAGCTGGCCGGAATACGGGCTTCTTTCATTGATGGTCATGCCGGTGCTTCTCTCATACACATCACAGATGTGGGGCATGTTGGAGAAGTCAAGTTCCGGATCCACACCCTGCATGTAAAGGTTCATGCCCAGGGTGATGATATCCACGTTGCCGGTCCGTTCACCATTTCCGAAAAGTGTGCCTTCGACTCTGTCGGCACCGGCCAGAACGCCCAGCTCAGCATCGGCCACACCGCAGCCCCGGTCATTGTGGGGATGGATGGAAATGATGACATTTTCGCGATATTTCATATGCTTGCTCATGTACTCAATCTGCTGAGCCACCACATGGGGTGAGGACAGCTCGACGGTGATGGGCAGGTTGATGATGGGTTTGTTGTCGGCGGTGGGCTGCCAGACGTCAAGCACGGCATTGACCACATCCAGCGCATATTCCATCTCTGTACCGGAGAAGCTTTCCGGGCTGTATTCAAAGCGGATGTTGCCTTCAGCCTCGGCTGTCAGTTCCTTCAGCAGGTTGGCGCCTTCGATGGCGATGCGCTTCACGTCTTCTTTTGATTTACGGAAGACCTGCTGTCTCTGAGCATAGGACGTGGAATTGTACACATGCACGATGGCATTGGGCGCACCCTTGATGGCGTCAAATGTCTTGCGGATGATGTGATCACGGGCCTGTGTCAGAACCTGAATGGTGACATCATCCGGGATCATATGGCGGTCAATCAGGGCACGGCAAAGCTCATACTCTGTCTCGGAGGCTGCCGGGAAACCGATCTCGATTTCTTTAAAGCCCACATCCACCAGAAGCTTAAAGAATTCCAGCTTCTGTTCAAGGCTCATGGGGATGACCAGAGCCTGATTACCGTCACGAAGGTCGACGGAGCACCAGATCGGGGCTTTTTCAATATGATCCTTTTTTGCCCAGTCCATACATTCAACGGGCGGCATGTAATACTGTCTTTTGTACTTTCTGAAATCAAACATTTTTATGACTCCTTTACATAAACGGCAATATTTTTATTTTCATAAAAGAAAAAGCCCTTCAGCCCCCTACGACAATCTGTAAGAGACGAAAGACTTGATGTCCTGCGCGGTACCACTCTTCTTCATGGCCAGGGCCATGCACTTGTCGGATACGGATCATATGATCTTTATATCCTGCCCCTGTAACGTGGGGCATACGTCTGCGCCTACTCTCCTGTGATTGATCGGATTTCGGACAGAGGCTCGAGGGCGAGTTCCATACTTTCCTTCCGCCGGCTTACACCAACCGCCGGCTCTCTGTGCTCCGGGCCGTATGTACTATTCCCTGTCATCGCTTTTCTTTTATGAAGTTAAATCGGGGCAGCGAGATTCGAACTCGCGACCTCACGGCCCCCAGCCGTGCGCGCTACCAAGCTACGCCATACCCCGTAACGAATACTGATTATATCAGTATTCGCTGTTGTTAGCAACCATTATTTTGAATTTACGTAATTCATCAGACCGCCGGCCGCAATGATCTTCTGCATGAAGGGCGGGAAGGGCTGAGCCTGATAGGACTTGCCTGTGGTCTTATCCAGAATGACACCTGTGTCAAAGTTTACTTCCACCTCGTCACCGTCATTGATCTCACGGGAAGCCTCCGGGCATTCCACGATGGGCAGACCGATGTTGATGCTGTTGCGGTAGAAAATACGGGCAAAGGTCTCAGCGATAACACAGCTGACCCCGGCAGCCTTGATGGCGATGGGGGCATGCTCACGGGAAGACCCGCAGCCGAAATTCTTGCAACCGACGATGATGTCGTTCTTAGCCACACGCTGTGTAAATGTTTTATCGATATCCTCCATGCAGTGGGCAGCCAGTTCTGCCGGATCTGAGGAGTTCAGATAACGAGCGGGAATGATAACGTCGGTATCGATGTTATCCCCGAATTTGAATACTCTTCCGTTTGCTTCCATTAGGCCAGTTCCTCCGGTGATGAAATCTTACCTGTTACAGCGCTGGCTGCGGCCACATAGGGGCTGGCAAGATAAACTTCTGATGTCACATCGCCCATACGGCCGATAAAGTTGCGGTTTGTGGTGGAGATACATCTCTCACCGGCAGCCAGGATACCCATGTAACCGCCAAGGCAGGGACCGCAGGTCGGTGTGGACACAACGGCACCGGCTTCGATGAAGATTTTCAGAAGCCCCTCTTCCATAGCCTGCAGGTAAATGGCCTGTGTAGCCGGGATGATGATGCAGCGAACACCCTTCTTGACCTTGCGGCCCTTCAGGATCTCAGCGGCAGCCCGCAGGTCGCTGATGCGGCCGTTTGTGCAGGAACCGATAACAGACTGATCCACTGCGATATCGCCCACCTTATCGATGGTGTGGGTGTTGGACGGCAGATGCGGGAAGGAAACGGTGGGTTTCAGCTGAGAGAGATCAATGGTGATCTCTGACGCGTAAACGGCATCCGGATCAGCCTCGTAGGCGATACCTTCACGGCCGGCATGTTCTCTCATGTAAGCCTGTGTCAGTTCGTCCACCGGGAAAATGCCGTTCTTGGCACCGGCTTCGATGGCCATGTTAGCAATGGTGAAACGGTCATCCATGGACAGATCGGCAATGCCTTCGCCCACGAATTCCAGTGACTGATACAGAGCACCGTCAACACCGATCTCACCGATGAGGTGAAGGATCAGATCCTTACCGGTGACATAGGGGCTCTTCTTGCCGATAACGTTGACCTTGATGGCTTCCGGCACCTTGAACCAGGCTTTGCCTGTGGCCATACCGGCGGCCATATCTGTGGAACCGACACCTGTTGAGAAGGCACCCAGAGCACCATAGGTGCAGGTATGTGAATCGGCACCGATGCAGAGTTCACCGGCCACGATCAGACCTTTTTCCGGTACCAGAGCATGCTCGATACCCATTTCACCAACATCAAAGTAGTTGGTCACATCATTGCGACGGGCAAATTCGCGGACACATTTGCAGTGCTCGGCGGATTTGATATCTTTATTCGGAATGAAATGGTCCATGACCAGAGCGATCTTATCTTTGTTAAAGACGCCCTCTTTCCCTAATTTCTCCATAGCCTTGATGGCAACCGGAGATGTGATGTCATTGCCCAGGACAAGGTCCAGATCAGCTTCGATGAGCTGACCGGCAACAACGCTGTCAAGACCGGCATGAGCAGCCAGGATCTTCTGTGACATAGTCATTCCCATGATGAATATCTCCCTTATTGTTTTAGAAAAGGGACGGACCTGACGGCCGTCCCTTTATGGATCACATTAGTTGTTGATGAGTTTGTCTTCGCCGTTCCAGCTGTAAAGCTTACGGATTTCTTCACCGACAACTTCGGCCGGATGTTCGGAAGCCAGTTTTCTCATAGCCTTGAAGTGGACCTGTGAACCTGCAGAGGACATATCAAGCAGGAATTCCTTGGCGAAGGAACCATCCTGGATGTCGGACAGGACTTTCTTCATAGCCTTCTTTGTATCTTCAGTGATGATCTTCGGACCTGTGATGTAATCGCCGTATTCAGCTGTGTTGGAGATGGAATATCTCATACCGGCGAAGCCTGACTGATAGATCAGGTCGACGATCAGCTTCATTTCGTGGATACATTCGAAGTAAGCGTTTCTCGGGTCATAACCGGCCTCAACCAGAGTTTCGAAACCGGCCTGCATCAGAGCGCAGACGCCACCGCAAAGAACAGCCTGTTCACCGAAGAGGTCAGTTTCTGTTTCTGTACGGAATGTTGTTTCCAGAACGCCGGCTCTTGCGCCGCCGATAGCCAGAGCATAAGCCAGAGCTTTGTCAAGGGCTTTGCCTGTGGCATCCTGATGAACGGCAACGAGGCAGGGAACACCCTTACCGGCCTGATATTCGCTTCTGACTGTGTGGCCCGGGCCCTTCGGAGCGATC
Source organism: Lachnospiraceae bacterium (assembly GCA_030526195.1). Taxonomy (GTDB): domain Bacteria; phylum Bacillota; class Clostridia; order Lachnospirales; family Lachnospiraceae; genus Chordicoccus. Next base: position 34,703 of record JAUNDG010000002.1, on the reverse strand, counting down.
ATGGTAACGTCGATGTTCTTCGGCGGGTTGATGCAGCCAAAGTGAATGTTGAAACCATGAGCGAACATCAGCATGTTGCCTTCTTCCAGGTTCGGTTCGATATCTTTCTTATACAGTTCAGCCTGCTTTTCATCATTGATCAGGATCATGATGATGTCAGCCTTCTTGGCAGCTTCAGCTGCTGTGTAGACTTCAAAACCCTGAGCAACGGCTTTATCCCAAGACTTGCTGCCTTCATACAGACCGATGATAACGTTGCAGCCTGATTCCTTGGCGTTCAGAGCATGAGCGTGGCCCTGGCTGCCGTAACCGATAACAGCGATTGTCTTGCCTTCAAGAAGACCAAGGTTACAATCTTCCTGATAATAGATTTTAGCTTCCTGTGACATGTTATAGTTCCTCCTTTAATTGGTACCTCAAAGATATTTAATGCCATCGGATCCGCGAGAAAGGCCGGTGACACCGGTTCTGGCGATCTCCGCGATCTGATAGTTGCTGCACATTTCAAGGAATGCTTCCAGCTTGGCCTGACGGCCCGTCAGTTCGAAGGTCAGACAATCCTTCTGAACATCAACGATTCTGGCATGGAAGATCTCAGCAACAGAGATCAGATGATGTCTGGCCTCTTCATCGGCCATGACCTTAACCATCATCAGTTCATGGGTGACGGAATTATCCGGCTTCAGGATCTTAATGCTGCGGACGTCAACCAGCTTTTCCAGCTGAGCCATGATCTGATCAGTATTTCCTTTATCAACGCTTGACACAATGGTCATCCGGAAAATGCCCGGGTTTGATGTGACACCTGAGGTGACACTTTCAATGTTATAAGCCCGTCGGCTGAAGAGGCCGGCGATGCGTCCCAGAACACCCGGAGTATTGTCCACAAGCAGAGAAAAAGTGATCTTTTCCATTTTGATACTCCTTAAATAAGCGACATACGTACTAATATTACTGCCGCTTGACACTTTTGTCAATAAAAGTAAAAAATGTTATGTTTCACTGCATTTGACCATGGAAACCATACCGGTTCTGGTCAGTTCCACGATCCGGATACCCCGCATGTTATCAATGAAAATGCGGACGCGCTCCGGTGTATCGCACATCTGAATGGTCATCAGGTTAGAGGACATATCCACCACCTGTGCCCCCATGAGCTGACAGTTTTCAATGATATCCCGTCGGTTGTCCCGGGTATAGCGCACCTTCAGCAGCATCAGTTCACGGGAAACCGCATCCTGCTCGGAGAAGGTCCGGACCTTGATGACATCCAGCTTCTTATTCAGCTGTTTTTCGATCTGCTCCAGTGTCCGTTCATCTCCGGAGGAGACAATGACCATATTGGATACAGTCGGATCTTCTGTCTCGCCGACGGCCAGGGATTCGATATTGAAGCACCGTCTCCAGAAAAGACCGGCCACTTTGCTCAGCACACCGGCTCTGTTTTCCACAAGCACAGAATAAATACGCTTCATGATTTTTTCCTGAGAATTGTTTTCAAACATACCGCTCTTCCTCCCTGCTTATACCCAGAAATCCCGGTCAACAGCCACTTCGAGCAGCACGGAATTCTCAGACTTAAGGAACGCATCAATGACAGCGCCGCGTTCACTGTCCTCGGCTACCTTCATATAGGTCATGCCGTAGGCCTCCGCAATCTTCTGAAGATCCGGATCGCCGTCAAGGATCGTGACGATGTAACGGCTGTCATAGGCTCTGTGCTGATGCTGACGCACAAGCCCAAGGGTATGGTTGGTGAAAATGACCAGCTTCATCTGGACGCCATACTGACGGGCGGTGGCCAGTTCCATCATGGTCATCTGGAAAGCGCCGTCACCGCAGACAGCCACCACCTGACGGGAAGGATCGGCCAGCTTGCAGCCCAGGGCAGCCGGCATGGCATAACCCATGGTGCCCATACCACCGGATGTCATGAAGCGACCGTTCTTGATCACCGCATGACGGCAGGATAACAGCTGATTCTGACCAACGTCGGCCACATAGACCGCATTATCTTCCATCGCCATGGTCATATCATGGATAAAGAGCTCAGGGTTCACCCCTTCTGTGGGCACACGCCGTTCACGGGCCGCGTCCTCAGCTCTCTTTTCATTCAGTTCTTCACGCCATTCTGTGAAATAGCCGGTGCTTTCGTCCCGGTTCAGTTCCCAGAAGACATGACGGATGTCACCCACAAGCGGAATGCTGGGGCCGGCATTCTTACCGATCTCAGCCGGGTCCACATCGATGTGGATGAGCACCTTATCGGCGATCAGGTTGGGATCGCGGATGGTCCGGTCAGCCACACGGGCCCCCACCATGATAATGGTGTCAGCCCCCTTCAGGGCATAATTGGCGGCTCTCATACCGTTGTTGCCCACCATGCCGTAGTAGTTGGGATCATCGGAGGGCATAACCCCCAGACCCATCATAGTGGAAACGGTGGGAATATTGTGCTTCTCCACAAACTCACGGACTTCAGGCACCGCCTGGCTTAAATGCACACCACCGCCGACACAAATGAGCGGCCGTTCGCTTCTGGCCAGCTGCTTTAAGACCTTTTTAATCTGAACAGCGTGACCTTCAACCGTGGGCTTGTAACTCTTTTTGTTCACACTATCCGGATATTTGAAGTATTCCAGTTCCTGCATCTGCACATCGTAGGGCAGGTCAATGAGAACCGGGCCTCTTCTGCCGCTGTTGGCAAAATAGAAGGCTTCCTTCACGATCCGGGGAATATCGTCCACGTTACGGACAATGTAGCTGTATTTGACAAAGGATTCGCAGGCACCGGAAATATCCGCCTCCTGGAAACCGTCTGTCCCCATGAGATGGCTGGCCACCTGACCGGTGATGCACACCAGCGGAATGGAATCCGCAAAGGCTGTGGCAATACCGGTGATCAGGTTCGTGGCTCCGGGGCCGCTGGTCACGACAGCCACACCGACCTTGCCCGAAAGACGGGCATAGCCGCTGGCTTCATGAGCGGCATTCTGCTCCTGACGGACCAGAATGGGGTTGATCTCCGTCTGTGTCAGCGCATCGAAAAACGGGCAGATGGCCACGCCCGGATAGCCGAACACATACTCAACATTTTCATATTCAAGACATTTCACCAGAGCTTCCGCACCATTCATATCTCTTTTTCTCCCTTCATACCGCTGTCTGATGAGACCTTTCGCCTGCGCAGAACGTCATTTTCTGACTGATTCATACCGAACCGGCTGCTTTTGACACGGTCCGTCTGACAGGACAGCGTATGGTATAGTATAAAATCTAATGCCCTTTTGGGCAAGGTGTTTCGTCAGCTGTTTTTGGCCTTCACCACGCCCTTGTTTGTGAAAATGGCATCCGCGGGCACCACCCCTCTCACACAGGATGTGGGATAGATCATGGCTCGGGGACCCACCACGGTTCCGGGATTGAGCACCGCATTGCAGCCGATTTCGGCATAATCACCGAGAATAGCCCCAATCTTACGAAGTCCGGTTTCATAATCCGCAGAAGAAGCGTGGATCACGATGTTTTTCCGGTCAGACCGGATGTTGGAGGTGATGGAGCCGGCGCCCATATGCGCATGGAAGCCCAGGACGGAATCCCCCACATAATTGTAATGGGGCACCTCGCAGTTATTGAAAATGAGCACGTTCTTAAGCTCAGCTGAGTTGCCGATCACGCAGTGAGCCCCCACCAGCGCGTTGCCGCGAATGAAAGCGCAGTGACGCACCTCGGTCTCCTCACCGATGATGCAGGGACCGGCAATATAGGCTGAGGGGAAGACCTTGGCTGATCTGGCGATCCAGATATCCTCGCCCCTCTTCTCGTACCGGTCTTCCGGCAGGGAAGCTCCGATGGCCAGGATCAGATCATGAATATCCGACAGGATCTCCCAGGGATAGGTCTTGCCACGCAGCGCGTCAGCGGCTGCGGGATAGGTTTCATTAAGATCAAAAAGCTCACTGTTTTTGACGGTTTCGTACATAACGCAGGTGCCTTCTTTCGTAATATTTGCAGATAGTAAGGCTCACCCAAGGCCTGTGGCGTCAAGTGAACCATCTGTTATCGGGTCCGGTCATCTCCGGACCTGTTATCGTTGTTCCCCAGCACATGTTGCCGCTGTGTGATGCCCGCTCAATAACTTATTGAGCGTCCGTTGAAGACTGAGCTTCAGCCCCGTCTTTCGTCTGTGTCCGTCCCGCGCTGCGGCGGGTGGCCGAACTGCGGCGGGTGGATGACCCACGACCGCCGGATGAGCCACGGCCGGTTGACGAGCCACGACCGGCGGGCGCTTTGTAATACTGCGCCGCCTCCCGATACAGGGCGGTTATCTGATAGTCATTATCGATCTGACGGACAGCCTCCACCCGGGTGCGGACGAAGGTTTCCAGCTTTTGCATATATTCTTCCGGCTGAATGGATCCTTCGGCCACATAGGACAACCCCTTCTCCCAGCTGGCTGTGAGCTCCGGATTGAGCAGGGACCGCAAAGACACAAAGACTGCATCATAGACCATTTCACCCAGAAGCTCCGGGGTGATGATCTGGGTCTTGTTATTCAGCTTCAGATATTTGATGGTCACCAGCTTCTTCAGGATCTCAGCCCGCGTGGCGGAAGTTCCGATACCGGAACCCCGGATCTGCTCACGCAAAGATTCATCTTCGATAAGCTGGCCCGCATTTTCCATAGCCAGGATAATGGAACCGGAATTGTAGCGCTTGGGTGGTGTGGTTTCCCCTTCTTTGAGAACAAAATCCTTCACCGGCAGCACAGCCCCCTTCTTCAGCGCAAACAGCGCATTCTGAAGAGATGAGGACAGAGCATTGCTCTTCTCCCGGCTGTATTCCGTCACAAGATACCCGGGCTTTTCCAGCACCTTGGTGTTGGCGGTAAAAATCTCCGTGCCCACACCGATGGTCATGGCCAGCTTCCGGTATTCTGCCGGAGGATAAAAAATCCCCAGAAAACGGCGCACGATAAGCTCATAAACCTTTGCGGAAATGGGGCTTAAGGAGCGCAGGTTCTGCAGACCGGCCCCCGTGGGGATGATGGCATAATGATCGGTGATGGCCTTATCATCCGTGTATCGGGTTTTAGCGATCTTTTTATAACTGTCCCCGCTCAGGATCTCCGTCGCAAAGGGTTCTGCCGTCTGATATTTCTGCAGTCCCTTCAGATTGCGATCGATTTCTTTGGCTACCGCTGTGGATAACACACGGGCATCCGTTCGGGGATAGGTGGTCATCTTCTTTTCATAAAGTTCCTGTGCCACCTGCAGGGTCTGGTCAGGAGAAATCTTGAAAAGACGGGAGCAATCATTCTGAAGCTCCGCCAGGTTATAAAGCAGCGGGGCCTGTTTTTTCTCCAGCTTCTTTTCCAGGGTCTTCACAATACCCTGATGGCCCTCCGGCGAGCCCTTCAGCTCAGCGATAAAGGCTTCCGCCTCTTCCTTTTTGAGGAAACCCACATCCTTGTAAAGGGCGGGATGCTGATAACGGGAGCTGCCCTCCACGCATTTCCAATCCGCCTCGATCTGTTCGCCGCCCAGATCAAAGAGTCCCTGGACACGATAAAAAGTGGTTTTCACAAAGGACCGGATCTCCCGCTCCCGGCGCACCACCATGCCGAGGACGCAGGTCATCACACGACCGGCTGAGACAGCACTCCATTTTCCTCCGAGGAAACGGGTCATGCCGTTCCCGTATTTCAGGGTGAGAATACGGGAGAAATTGATGCCCATGAGGTAATCCTCTTTGGCCCGCAGATAAGCGGAACTGGCCAGAGCGTCGTACTCTGACAGAGGTTTTGCCTCCCGGATGCCGCGAAGAATTTCTTCTTCTGTCTGGGAATCGATCCAGACACGGCGCCGATCCTTATCCTTCACCGAAGCCGGGGACATCTGCTCCACCAGGCGGTAAATGTATTCCCCCTCCCGTCCGGAGTCGGTGCACACATAGATGCGTTCCACGTCCTCCCGGGCCAGCAGGCGGCTGACGATCTTGAACTGTTTGGCCGCCGAGGGGATGACCTCATATTTAAATTCAGAGGGCAAAAAAGGCAGGGTCTCTAAACTCCACCTTTTATACTTCATATCATATTTTTCGGGATAGCTCATGGTGACAAGATGCCCGACGCACCAGGTCACCACAGCGTCCTCCGATTCTATGTAACCGTCATTGCCGCGGCCCTCCACATGCAGCACACGGGCAAACTCCCGGGCCACGGAGGGCTTTTCGGCAATATATAAATATTTTCCCAAATGATAATCCTTTTACAGGCAGGGCCTGTCAGTCTTATTTCTTTGTGATGTAGCCCAGAGCCACCAGCATTTCGGCACATTCAACGGCACCGCCGGCAGCACCTCTTAAGGTGTTGTGAGACAGACCGACGAACTTGTAATCGAACATCGTGTCTTCTCTCAGACGACCGATGGACACACCCATACCGTTGGCGTAATCAACGTCGGCCTTAACCTGCGGTCTGTCGTCTTCTGTCAGATACTGGATGAACTGTTCCGGAGCGCTCGGCAGCTTCAGTTCCTGAGCCTTGCCCTTGTAGTTGACCAGAGCATCGATCAGCTGTTCCTTGGTCGGTTTCTTGGCAAAGTTAATGAAAACTGTGGCTGTGTGGCCGTTCAGAACCGGCACACGGATGCACTGGCAGGTGATCTGCGGACCGGCAGCTTTGACGATCTGACCATTTTCGATATGACCGAAGATCTTCAGCGGTTCCTGTTCAGACTTTTCTTCTTCGCCGCCGATATACGGAATGATGTTTTCCACCATTTCCGGCCAATCCTTGAATGTCTTGCCGGCGCCGGAGATAGCCTGATAAGTGCTGACAACCAGCTGTGTCGGCTCAAATTCAGCCCAGGCAGCCAGTGTCGGGGCATAGCTCTGGATGGAGCAGTTCGGCTTAACGGCGATGAAGCCTCTTGTGGTGCCCAGTCTCTTCTTCTGGTCTTCGATAACAGCAAAGTGATCGCTGTTGATTTCCGGAATAACCATCGGTACGTCCGGTGTCCAGCGGTGAGCGCTGTTGTTGGAAACAACCGGTGTTTCTGTCTTGGCATAAGCTTCTTCGATAGCCTTGATCTCATCCTTTGTCATGTTGACAGCTGAGAAAACCATATCGACATCCTTAGCCACATTTTCAACATCAGAGACATCGCGGACAACGATATCCTTGACGCAAGCCGGCATTTCCTTGTCGATCTTCCAGTTGTTGCCGACAGCTTCGGCATATGTCTTGCCGGCGGAACGGGCTGAAGCAGCCAGAACCTTTACTTCAAACCAGGGATGATCAGCCAGCAGAGAGATAAATCTCTGACCAACCATACCAGTTGCACCTAAAATACCTACCTGTAATCTTTCCATGATCCTTTTCCTCCTGAAAATGAAACTTCAACCGGCCAAGGACAACCTCTTGTCTTTCTCGGATTATGCATTTCCTTCGAAAATGGGGCTGTCTCAGCCGAAACATTTACGCTTTTTATCAATATTTCGCTATTGCGGTATCTGCTGTCACAGTCCCGCTCTTGTTATCAGTGTGTCCTGATTCAGGCCAGCGGTTCCAGGCCAAGATAGGCTCTGTTTTCCGCGATGGCGGCCTTCATGGCACCCGGGGCACCCTTGGTGAGACGCTTGGCTACGCAAGTCTCCAGAGAGATAGCTTCGTACACATCGGCCTCAAAGGCATCGCATTCAGCCTTGTAATCCTCCAGGGGCAGGCTGTCCATATCGGTGTTCTTTTCGATGCACTTAAGCACCAGACGACCGATGATGCTGTGGGCATCACGGAAGGGCACACCCTTGCGGACCAGATAATCGGCAGCGTCTGTGGCGTTGATGTAACCGCCGACAGCGCTCTTAGCCATTTTGGCTTTATTGAAGCGGGCTGTTTTGATGAGACCGTCCATCAGCTTCAGAGAATCGTTGACGGTATCGATGGCATCAAAGGTCAGCTCCTTATCTTCCTGCATATCTTTATTGTAAGCCAGCGGCAGACCCTTCATGGTGGTCAGCAATGAGACCAGGGAGCCGTAAACACGACCGGTCTTACCACGTACCAGCTCGGCAATATCCGGATTCTTCTTCTGGGGCATGATGCTGGAGCCCGTGCTGTAGGAGTCATCCAGTTCGATGAAGCCGTATTCGTTGGAATTCCAGCAGATGATCTCTTCACTCAGACGGGACATGTGCATCATAATGAGGCACAGAGCGTCCAGGTATTCCACCACGTAATCTCTGTCGGACACACCGTCCATGGAATTGTTGCAGGCCCGGTCAAAGCCCAGGAGCTGCGCCACATATTCCCGATCCAGCGGATAAGTGGTGCCGGCCAGCGCGCCACTGCCCAGCGGACAGACATTCATCCGTTCCCGGATGGAAGACAGACGCTCAAGGTCGCGACGGAACATTTCAAAATAGGCACCGAAATGGTGAGCCAGTGTCACCGGCTGAGCCTTCTGCATATGAGTGAAGCCCGGCATATAGGTGTCCACGTTGTTCTCAATAACCTCTTCCACTGTCAGAAGCAGTTCTTTCATCAGACGGGCTGTTTCATCCAGTTCGTCCCGGATGTAAAGACGCATATCCAGCGCCACCTGATCGTTACGGCTTCTGCCGGTGTGCAGCTTCTTGCCCACCTCACCGATGCGATCGATGAGGTTGGCTTCATTAAAGCTGTGGATATCTTCATATTCATCTGTGATGAGAAGCTTGCCTTCATTCACATCACGTTCGATGCTTTCAAGACCGGCCACAATAGCCTTGGCTTCTTCATCGGTCAGGATGTTCTGCTTGGCCAGCATGGTGACATGAGCCTTGCTGCCACGGATATCCTGTGTGAAGAATCGTTTATCAAAATAAATAGATGCGTTATAGGCATTGACCAGTTCATCGGTTGCCTTGGTAAAACGACCGCCCCAAAGTTGAGCCATGTGAAAATCCTCCAATTTAATATTCCGATATTATATCACTATTCACATATAATATGAAATATGTTTTTTTATTTGTATGATAGGCATTTCATTGCCAAATCCCTGTTCAGCACATTTTTTTGAAATAGTACCCATCTATTCGTCAGTTTTAGCCTGCTCTCTTGCTTCCGCCTCCCGCCGCGAAAATACGCAGCCACAGTAGTTCTGGCGGTAAAGCTCATACTGTTTTGACAGCTCGATGGATGTCAGATAGCCGTTCTTCTTTTTAAAATCCGAAGGCAACCACTTCACACCGTACTCAGCCTCCAGCCGACGGCCGATCTCATTAAGTTTGGCGCTGTTCTTTAAGGGGCTGATGGTGAGGGTCGTGGTGAAATAATCATAACTGCCCTCCGCCGCCAATCGGGCGGATTCCCGCAGACGCATTTCATAACAGATAAAGCAGCGCTCGCCGCCCTCCGGCACATCCTCAAATCCTTTTACTGCCTCGAAAAAGCGCTTTGGCTCGTAGGGACCCTCCACATAAGTCACGGGATAATGCAGGGGCATTTCGGAAATGAGGCGTTCAAGTTCACGACTACGTTTAACAAATTCCGGTTTTTCCGTGATGTTCGGGTTGTAATAGAAATCCGTCACAGCGAAGTAATCCGCCATATACTGCAGACAATAGGAACTGCAGGGGGCGCAACAGCTGTGAAGAAAGAGCCGCGGCGGATCGTAAGGATCCCCCGCCGCTTCAGCCTTTTGTCTTTTGTCGTTCAGCTCCGACAGGATTCTGTCGAGAAGCTTTTGTTCGTTCATATTTTTGGTCTCTTTTGTTCTTTCTTTGTTCGTTCAATGCCGCCAACCTCTGCCATCAGACAAAACTGTCATTTTTATATCGGCATGCATTTGCTTTTGAACTGCAGCGAGCATTCCCCTTTACGCTGTTGATGACAGCTCGCTCCGAAAGCAACCGAATAGGCGACATCGCATCAACCATCATCACCCGCTGATCTTGGCTCCCGGGCAGCGGCTCGTGATATACTGCCACACAAAATCATAATCCGCCGGATGCACATACACCTGATTGCGTTCCATCATCTCACTGATCTTGATGGTGTTGTACCGGCGAATGCCTTTGATCTTCTTCACGATCCGGAATTCGGAACTTGACGCATTCTTCGTAGCCACCAGAAGTCCCTGACCCACACGGCCGGGATTCTTGGACATGATACCGGCCAGGGCCAGCATCCAGGCAATGCCCTGAGCCTTTTTAAACTGTTTGGTCTGCTGCTGATGAAGCACACCATTCTCATCCATTTCAAAAAGCACAATATAGGTCCAGCCATACATGGCGGCCAGAATGATATAAGCCAGGATGGTCAGCGGGATGAAAATAAGCAGCATGATCCCGTAGACCTTGGCCCCCACCAGGAAAGCCCCGAGGCCCTCATCGCCCAGTTCAAGCACCAGCATGAGGAGCGCCGGTGCCAGGGCACAAAGCAGAAAGACCTTTAAAATGGTCAGGAACAAAACAGGATTTTTCAGCATGGAATACTCATAGATCCAGCGCATTTTGCCGTCAGGGCAAAGTCTGATGTTGCCGCTCACACCGACAGCGACACCGGCATCCTTCAGAGCTTCCATCGTGTTCATGGAATCATTGGCAGTTTTTCTCTTTCCGGCCATAGGGGTTCCTCCTTCTTGTCAAAACGATAAGCACAGCCGGTGCCTTTCATGAGACAAACCGGAGCACTCGGATGGCGAACTGCATTTTCTTCATCATACCATGTTCTCTCCACGATACAATGTTTTCTGTGCCTCATAACTCACCAAATTATTCATGGATTTTTCCCCAATTCGAGCACTTTCACGAGGCCGGATCGCAGCACCGGCCTGTCCTCTGATGGCCGGCATAAGACAGCGGCGGTTCAGGAGCGATCCGGTGTCGGACAATGGGACCCGCGGGTCGTCCCTGTGTCACTGTCCGCCTGACAGAAATACAGGGCCGCCGCATATTATGCGGCAGCCCCTTATAAAGCGAATATTGTTATATCTGTTGCATCTTATATAACCAGAACCTGTCACAGTAAAGCAAACGCGTCATCCGCTCCCATCTTTCGATGGATGAGACATCTCCCGCAACAACTTACCGGGTCCCATCAGCCTCATTTTCATCGGATGTGACAACCGTCGTTTCAGGCACCTTGATCCGCAGCAGCCGCATCACCTGCAGCATACGGGTCCCAAAGGGCATCCGCCGCAGCTCGGCCACGGTCTTACCGGACACCTTGACATAGGCCAGGATGAAGGTCACCACACCGATGAGCACCACCAGAAGACTCCAGATGGCATTCACGATATAGCGGTTCATAAGATCCTTTAAGAGGAACGCCGGCACCCAGTAAAGAATGCCCACCACCACCGCCATAACAGCGGCGGCAGAAAGCGGCAGAACCACCGCATTTTTCATGTCATTTTTGTAATCCACCAGTTTTTTCACCGACATGTAATTGAGCAGTGATACGGTCACGGCGTACATAATAGAGGACAGTAACAGGGCGAAAATGCCCATTTTGAGCACCAGTGTGGCAAAGACCTGCACCAGCACGTTGACCACCAGGGCGATGGCTGAATTGCGCACCGGCAGGGAGGGTTTCCCAAGGCCCTGAAGCACACCATTGGTCACGGTAGACAGGCAGTAGAAAATGACGGCGATGGCCCCGACACTCAGTACAAGGGCCGCGCTGTTTTCGTTGGCGCTGGGATACAGGATCCGGATGATGGGCAGGGACAGCACCGCCATACCCACCGCACAGGGGATGGCCAGGAACATGGTGAAGGTCACGGATTCCCGGATCTTGTCACCGGCATCCTTCTTATTCCCCAGAGCCATGGCTGTGGCAATGGCCGGGATCAGCGCCGTTGAAGTGGCGGAGGCCAATGCCGTGGGAATGTTCATGATGGGCTTAAACTGATAACCGAAAAGCGCATACTGAACGGAGATCTCCACTTCCGAAGCACCGGTGAGCGGCATCAATCGTGTGAACAGGGTCTGGTCCACGATGCCCACCACGTTGTACACGCAGGTGGCCAGAATGACCGGCGACACCATCATGAAGATCATTTTGAAAACTTCGCCGTAGCTCTTATCCGCTTCGGTCCGATCGTGCATCAGATGCTTTTTCACCCGCTTCCGGTTGTAGATATACACCAGAAGCATCACCAAAATGCCGGCCAGAACACCGGCGCCGGTGCCCAGGGTACCGCCGGCCGCGCCGTATTTCCCGATCTCGATCTCAGAGCTGCCGATGAAGCGCCGTGTGAAGGCCCAGGCTGCCACAACGGAAATGACCGCGTTGACGATCTGTTCCATGATCTGAGACAGCGCCGTGGGCACCATGGTGTTGCGGGCCTGGAAATAACCCCGCAGAACCCCCAGGAAACCGGACAGCATGATGGTGGGGGCCAGAACACGAAGAGCCAGCACCGCTTCAGGCTGTGTAGACAGAAGGTACGGGGCCCCGAAGAAGGCCGCCAGCGCACCGCCGCCACCCACAATAAGGACGTAAATAAGCGCTGCGTAGAACACCTTCTGGGCATTGCGGTATTCCTTTGACGCCAGCAGCTCCGCCATGACCTTGGACACCGCCATGGGAATGCTGTAGGACGAGATCAGAAGAATGATGTTGTACCAGTCATAGGCCAGTGAATAATAACCGTCGCCCACATTGCCCATGATGCCGTGCAGTGGCGTGCGGTACAAAAGACCGATCACGCGGCAGATCATGGTTGCGATCATCAGAAATGACGCCTGTTTGATGACGCCATGCGTCGTTTTTTCAGACATAGGATCTCCTTTTTCGGATGATACTGTCAGCAGAAGCAGCTCCATTTTCATAAGGGAAATGAGTGTTTGCTCTGACTGAAAAGAGACCGCAGACAGACATCTGCGGTCAATAGGTTCTTCTCAAGTTGTATCTTAAATGTTGTCGATGCGCCAGTCAATGGGTGTCAGACTCATCTCCTCAAGGTACGCATTGGTTTTTGAAAATGGCTTGCTGCCGAAAAATCCGTGATAGGCGGATAAGGGACTGGGATGAGGCGCCTCCAGCACTTTGTGCAGCGGGTTGTGGATCAGAGATTTTTTCGCCCGGGCCGCACCGCCCCATAAAATGAAGACCAGCGGTCGATCCTGCTCAGCCAGCACCTTGATGGCCGCATCGGTGAAGGTTTCCCAGCCGATGCCCCGATGGGAAAAGGCCTCGTGGGCCCGCACCGTCAGCACGGTGTTGAGCATCATGACCCCCTGTTCGGCCCATTTTGTCAGGTCGCCGTTGTTGGGAATCTCATACCCCAGGTCGTCATGCATTTCCTTATAAATGTTCACCAGCGACGGCGGTGTGGGAATGCCCTTATGCACGGAAAAACACAGACCGTTGGCCTGACCGTCGCCGTGGTAAGGATCCTGTCCCAGGATCACAGCCTTCACATTTTCCAGAGGTGTCAGATCGAAAGCCCGGAAAATGTCTTCGCTGGGCGGAAAGATCCGGTGAGTTTTGTACTCCTCCAGGACCTTCTTATATAAAGCTGCGTAATAGGGCTTGCCGAACTCGCCTTTTAAGGCCCGGCACCACTCTCCTGTTATAGCCGTACGGATACACCTCTTTCCTTCAGGTAGGCTTTCACCTCGCGGATTTCAAGCTCTTTAAAATGGAACAGCGAGGCTGCCAGTGCCGCATCGGCACCGCCCTCCGTCAATGCTTCATAAAAATGGGCACAGTTGCCGGCACCGCCTGAGGCAATGACCGGAATGCCCACCGCATCGGAAATGGCCCGTGTGAGTTTCAGATCATAACCGGCTTTTGTGCCGTCACCATCCATGGAGGTAAGCAGGATCTCGCCGGCCCCCATTTTCTCGCACTGAATGGCCCATTCCACCGCATCAATACCGGTATCGATCCGACCGCCGGCTTTATAAATGTTCCAGCCACCGTCACCACGGGAACGGGCATCGATGGCCACCACCACGCACTGGGCGCCGAACTTGTCGGCTGCGTCGGCGATGAGCCGCGGGTTATCAATGGCTGCGGAATTGACCGAAATTTTATCGGCCCCCTCACGCAGAAGCATTTTAAAATCGTCCACGGTGCGGATGCCGCCCCCAACTGTAAAGGGGATGAAGACCTGTTCGGCCACACGGCGCACCATATCCACCACCGTATTCCGGCGATCGGAAGTGGCGGTGATATCCAGGAACACCAGCTCATCGGCCCCGGCTTCGTCGTAAGCCTTGGCGCAGGCCACCGGATCGCCCGCATCGATGAGATTCACAAAATTGACGCCCTTCACAACACGGCCGCCATTCACATCCAGACAGGGAATAATACGTTTTGTCAGCATACCGGTGCCTCCTTCTTAAGGGACAGGAAATTCTTCAGAATCTGAAGACCCACCCGCCCTGATTTTTCGGGATGGAACTGGCAGGCAAAGATGTTGCCCTTCGCCACAGAGGCATGCATGGTGTTGGCATACTCACTGACAGCCGAGACCACTGTCTCATCCTCGGCCTTAACATAGAAGGAATGGACGAAATACACATAGGCCCCGTCCTCGATTCCTTCGAATAATCGCTTATCATGGCAGAAGGTCAGGAAATTCCAGCCGATCTGCGGAATCTTCAGACCCTTATCACCATCAAAACGCAGCACATGACCCTTCAGGATCCCAAGACCCGGCACACCCGGTGTCTCCTCGCTGTCCTCGAAGAGCAGCTGCTGCCCAAGGCAAATGCCCAGGAAAGGCGTTCCGCTTGCGGCCACCTCCTTGATGACCTCCACTAACTCGTAGCGGTTCAGCTTTTCCATGCAATCACCAAATGAGCCTACACCGGGAAGGATCACATGATCCGCGCGCTTTAAAACGGCGGGATCCCGTGTGATCACCACTTCTCCGCCAAGGCTCACCAGGGCTTTTTCTACACTTTTAATATTTCCGGCATCATAATCAATAATCGCAATCATGGGGCTATTCTACCACAGAATGTTTCCCACCATCAAGCGTAAACCAAAAGGCCGTGCCGTCCGCAAAGCTCTGGGCCCCGCAGCTCTGACCATGGCGCTCCAGGATGGCTTTGACAATTGAAAGCCCAAGCCCCGTGCCGCCGTAAGCCCGGGTTCTGGCCTTATCCACCTTATAAAATGTCTCCCAGATCCGGGAAAGCTCCGCCTCCGGAATGGGCTTACCGGTGTTAAACACCGTCGTTTTCACGCGCCCGTGCTCTCTTCCCACGGAAATGGTGATGCGCTTCTCCCCGTCAGCGTGGTTGATGGCATTGGACAGGTAATTGGTCACCACCTCTTCGATGCCAAACTCATCACCCCAGACCCATACCGGGTCCTTCCGGTCAAAGAAAATGGTGATGCCGCCCTGCTCGGCGGGCAATTTCATCCGTTCCACCACACCGCGAATCAGAGCACACAGATCAAAACGTTCCATGGACACCGCTTCGCCGCCGTATTCGATCCGGTTCAGTGTCAGCAGCTGGCGAACCAGCCGATTCATTTTCTCCGTCTCATCCATGATGACATCGCAGTAGAAATCCCGGCTGTCCGGGTCCTCGGCAATGCCGTCCTTGAGTCCTTCCGCGTAGCCCTGAATGAGCGCCAGCGGGGTCTTCAATTCATGGGACACGTTGTTGAGAAATTCCCGGCGCATATCGTCGATCCGGGCTTTTTCCGCATTATCCTTCTGCAGCTCCAGATTCGCCGATTTCAGTTCGGAAATGGCTTTCTCGAGCTCCGCTGACATGGTGTTGAAGTTTTCACCCAGCACCCCGATCTCATTGCGGCAATTGCCCTCGTAGCGGGCACTGAAATCCTGGTCGGCCATCCGGCGGGACAGCTCCGACAGCCGCATCACGGGATCCGTCAGGCGTTTGCCCATGAAGTACACGATGACCGTAGACAGAGCCAGCACCACTAAGCCGATGGCGGTATAAAAGAGGCGGGTGATCTGCACCGCTTCTGTCATGTTTTCCATGGGGGTGCGAATGAGGAACCATTCCCCGTTATCCAGCTGGCCCCACATTTCCAGATAGTTGAGGTGATTGAAGCGGTCCTCACTGATCTGAAGACACCGGGTATTGGTCTGGTCCAGGATGGTCATGTCCTCATTAAAGAGGCCGGTGTAATAGCCAAACAGACGGGCGGCCAGGTCCATGGCATTGACACTGTTGGTGCGGCTCATCATAAAGTCCGCATCTGTGACCAGGATCTGAATGTTGCTCTCCGCCGCGATCCGGTTGATCTCCGCTGTGAATTCCTCATCCCGGTCCGCCAGCTCGTTGATGATGCCGTAGACCTGGTTGAGGCTCATGATCCGCTGATTGCGGTAATACTTACCCAAAAAGCCTGAAATGGCGATCTCACCGATCACAAAAAACGCCACAATAAGACCCAGCATGATGAGGATCAGCTGAGTCCTTAATTTGCGGATCGGTTTTTTCTTTGTGTTATCGTTTATCATTTATTCTTATATAATTATCCGAATCACTCGATTTTCTCGAATCACATGGCTTTCCAAGAGGAAAAGCAGACGCGCGCATTACGCTTCAAATTTGTAACCCATGCCCCAGATGGTGATGATGTGTTCACCGCCGGCCCCCAGCTTGCTGCGGAGTTTCTTCACGTGAGTATCGATGGTGCGGGCATCGCCGTAATAATCGTAATTCCACACAGCATTCAGGATCTTTTCACGGGACAGGGCGATGCCCTTATTTTCCATGAAATAAACCAGAAGCTCAAATTCCTTGAAGGACAGGTCAACATTTTCGCCGTTGCTGGTCACCAGATGGGCACTCTTATCCACCCGGATACCGCCGGCCTCCAGCACATCCTCGCCGCCGGTCGCACCGGAACGGCGCAGCACCGCTTCCACCCGGGCCAACAGGATCTTCGGAGAAAATGGTTTGGCGATGTAATCCTCAACGCCCAGTTCAAACCCCAGAAGTTCATCCTTTTCATCGCCTCTGGCGGTCAGCATGATGATGGGCACGTTGGAATTCTGACGGACCTCCCGGCAGACCTCCCAGCCATCCATGCGAGGCATCATCACATCGAGAATGATGAGGGCAATGTCTTTATCCTGATAAAAGAGATCCATGGCCGCTTCGCCGTCGGCCGCCTCCAGTACCTGATACCCATTCCTGGACAGGTAATCACGCACCAGCTTACGCATTCTCTCTTCGTCATCTACCACAAGGATCTTTAATTCTTCCATGATTTATCCTCCTGCGTTTCATTACGCCTGTAAGGTTTTCGCCATTGATGTTACTTTTGTATACTCATCTACCCGGTATACCGGTAAACCATCGGGGTTATGTTCAGCCTATGTTTACTGATGGGTGTCGGATGGTGTGTCAGCAGCACTTTCAGTGTTGTGGGGCTCTTCCGACTCGGAATCGGCATCATCTCCTTCAGCTTTTTTTCTCTTGTAAGCTTCGATGGCTTCCCGAATGGCGGCCTCTTCTTCCTCCTGCATCAGGGCCTTTGTGTGCCGCACGGAGGAAATCAGGTTCACGATGATGAGAATCACCAGCGGGAGCACGATAAGCGGGAAAAAGATCAGCGGATTGATGAGGAGTCCCACCAGCTTACCCAACACATTGGAATGGGCGATCACTTTCCCGATCACCTGATCCCCGGGGGTCAGTTCCTTATCCGGCAGGGCATTGGCATCACCCCGTGTTTCAAAGAAGTATTCCCCATTCTCTTCTGTCACGGACACCACACGATGAGTGTTCACCGCACCGTCCATATCAATGGCACTTGAATAGAAGGAAATCACATCACCCTGCTGAATCTGCGCCGGGTCGGTCTCTTTGACCACAATAAATGACCCGGTGCCGATCTCAGGCTCCATACTGCCGGTGACCACCCGGAAGAAACTAAAGCCTCCCACACGGGGCACCTGTCCGGATTTGGTAAAGAGGACACTGACCAGGATCACCACCGCCAGGGCGATGATGAGCACAGAGATCACATTAATAATTTTTGATACAATATCTTTGACTTTCATATCTGTTTATAAACCCGGGCCACGCGTGCCCGGGTTTTTGCTTTGTTTTACGGTTTTTGATTTCTGAGTTTATGTTCGGCTTTCCGGGCCCGTCTGAACTCGAAGTAGCTGTTGGCTGTTGCCTTGGACTCAAGAGCCTTCAGAAGTTCTTTCTGGTGCTCGGCATCCTTGACAGCTTCCTCACGCAGTGTCCGCTCTGTCTTTAACAGCTGAGCGGATTCTGTCTGGGCCTTGCGGGCCTCCTCGGCAGCAGCTTCGGCACCGGCACGCAGCTTGGTTTCGGCAGCAGCCTTCTGAACAGCCTCGGCCCCCTTCTGTTCCGCATCCCGACGAAGACTCATTTCCTTGCCCAGTTGTTCTTCAAGCTGAGCCTTGCTCTTCTTAAGCATTTCAAGCTCATCCTTAAGACCGGCAATGACATCGTTAAGAGAGGCTTCCTTTTCCCGGGCTTCGCGAGCGGCATTTTCCTGTTCCTGACGGGATGTGCGCTTGAGTGTTTCGATTTCACCTGTCAGTGACTGCTTTGTTTCAAGCAAAGTCTGTTCGGAGGACTGTTTCAGCGCGGCCAGTTCCTCACGAGATGAGGTTTCCAGAGCACTGTAGCGTTCGTTGCTGCTTGTTTCAAGAGCGGCATAACGTGCGGCGCTGTCCTTTTCAAGGGCGGCGTAGCGATTGTCGCTTTCTTCTTTCAGTGCGGCATAAGCCTCATCTGACTGCTGACGGACAGCGGCCAGTTCGGCAGCGGCAGAAGCCTGAAGCTCAGTCAGAGCCTTTTCATGAGCGGCCCGGGCATCTTCGTAAGCCGTGCGGGCTTCTGTCTTCACAGCTTCAAGAGCTTCATCCTGGGCGACGCGCAGAGCATCAAGCTCTGAACGATAACCGGCTTCGGCCTCTGTCAGCTCATTGGTATGGCGAGATTCCATTTCCTCTAAGGAACGGGCAAAATCGACCTTCTGTTCCTCAAGAGAAGCGGCATATTTTTCAAACTGCATATCCAGCTGCTTTTCATAGAAGCTGATCTTTTCTGCGATCTGCTGCTCATACTCATCAGCCTGTTTCTTGATGCGATTGTCGCAATCTTCGATGCGGCGTTCGATCTCGTTGTCGAAATGCATCTGAAGAGTATCGCGATCCTGGGAGTAGGCTTCGTCCTGCTCATCCATTTTTTCAATGTAGGAATTCTCGAGTTTTTCGATCCGGTCCTCACATTCCTCACGGATATCCATGACCAGACGTTCATGCTCATTTTCCATAGCACTGATGCGGCCAAGCAACGACTCACGTTCGGCATCAAAAGCCGCCCGTTCCGCGTCGATCTGCGCCACAAGTGTGGCTTTATCGGCACTGAGCTGTTCTTCCTTTTCGGCCAGCAGTTCATCCTTCTGCTGAATCAACAGATAAGCATCGGTCTTTTCATCCTGCTCTTTGGCCAGCTTTTCTTCCAGTTCAGCCACCTGCTGCTTCACTTCCGCCAGACGATCCTCGGCTTCATGCTGCACCGACTGGGCAAACTCGGCCTGGATCATCAGATGGTGAGCCGAAGCTTCCGCGTTGCGGAGGGCTTCCTCCACCTCTTTGCGCTGAGCGATCTCCTCTTCAAGACGTTCCTCAGCCTCGATCTGAGCCTGGGTCACTTCCTCCACGAAGACCTTGCGAATCTCTACTTCAGGAATGTTGCGGTCAGAAACCTCTTCCTCCACAACCTCCTTCACAAACTTCGGCCGGACGGTGCGGTGCCGGGTGGGCACATTTTCAAGACTCCGACGATCGGCCTCCGTGATACTCTTGAAGACAGCATAGTTGTTGATGAGGTTTGTGTACATCTGGATCAGGTACTCTTCGTCCATTTCAAGAGCCTGATTTTCAACCTCAATGCTGTACCCCACTTCATCGTAGCTTTCCAGGAACTGCCAAAGGGCATAGCAGACACGATAGTCGCGGTCCTTTGTCAGAAGGTTGGTACGCTGAATGGGGCTGCGGACCGGCTGACAGCCGGCCATCAGTTCGCAGAAGGAGCTGGTCTTTAAAGCCATCACAAGACGGCGGACACGGTCGATACGCATGAAGACGTTCATGTTATCGGCATCATTTTCTGCGAAATTCTTCAGATTTTTGATCTTCATCTCCAGCTTGTATTCGATCTGCTCATAGGCATCATCGATCTTGCTTTCGAGAGTCAGCGTATTCTGGGTTTCATCGCCGGTTGACCAGAAGATGACATCCGTACGTTTATCGATGAAGGTGACCAGACGCTGGATCAAATGGTATATGAAGCGGTTTTCGTAAATGTCATAGGATTCGTCGACCGACACGTTAAGAATGTGTGTCGGATGGATGTCATCCCCCTCAGCCGCCGCGATATACTGGGTATTCTGGCTGAGGTGACGCACGCTGTCGGCCGTGATCTTCTTGGCCAGAGAAACAGGCACCACCTCTTCCTTGCGGACGATGGTCCGGCGGGGCTGTTCGATGATCCGGTTCAGCGGATCCAGGGCCTCTTCAATGGTGCTCAGCCAGCGCTCATCCACCACCTTATGGAGGGTCTGATGCTGCTGGTTGATCTCATTCTCACCGGCCTGGATCATTTCAAAGAGGTACTGGAAATACCGGTCCTCTTCGACGACCTTGCCCACCTCATTCACACATTTCAGATACAGTTCGTTAATGGTATCAGCCATAGGATACTCCTAAAGATTAATACAGATTCTGGATTCTCGTCAGGTAGGCGATGCTGTCGGGCATAGCTCTCTTACCGAAGACTTTTTCGATGTAGAGGATCAGACCCTTGATTTCATCGCGGACAAAACCGACGTTCATACTTTCGAATTTCTTAAGCACCTTACGGGCGATGATGTAGTCCATACCGCCGATCTCATCGCCGCCGCAGGCCACGTAGACCGGGATGAAGTCATACATCTGCTTGATAATACGGTTACCGAAGGCCAGCTTGAAGCGGGTCATCAGGTATTCGTTCAGCAGACGCATTTTCTCAAGTGTCTCATCGCTGATCGGGTAATCCTGCTTGGCTCTGTCAAAGAGCACCTGCAGATGCGCCGCACTGACGTAGCACTTGGGCTGCTTCGGACATTCAAAGGCATCGGCTCTTTCATTGAGCTCGATGGGGATGGCACGGTCGTAAACCTTGTCGGTGATGGTGAAGGTGGAGTCATCGTTGTTGGCGGTACCGATAAACCAGATGTTATCGGTGACCTGGATCTTGCCGTCAAAAAGCTTGACCGGATCCTTGGGCCACTGAGTCGGCACGAGGGACAGCACCCATTCATCATGGCTGGGCATTTCGAGAACTGACAGCATTTCAGCGAAGTAGTACTCGATACGCGCCAGGTTCATTTCGTCGAGAACGATAAGGTTCGGGTCCTCACGATAGTTGGCCTCATACAGAGCCCGCAGGAATTCGGTTTCATTGAACCGCTTGGAGAACTCGTTAAAGTAACCCAGGATTTCGGTTCTGTCTCTGTAGGAAGGCTGAACGGAAACGATGGTGGCCGGGTTATCCAGATAACGGCTGAAGGAATACGGCAGTGAGGTTTTACCTGTACCGGAGATACCTTCCAGGATCAGCAGCTTACTGGATGCCATACCGGCAACGAAGCGGCGGACGATTTCCGGTGTATAGTAAAGACCCATCTGGCTGGCGGCAAACAGACGATAGTTTTCCACAACAGCCTGCAGGGAAATGGTCTCGTCAAACTGCGGCCGCACATAATCGGCGTACTTTTCGTCCACCTTGGCCAGCATCGGGAAACGGATCGCGTTGGGATCGATCCCGCCGGATTCTGTGGAGATCATCGCGGTGATGTTACCGCCTTTGATCTCACCGGCCACGGCGCCGGCAGCACCGGCTGCAACAGCCACACCTGTGGTGGCTTCATCGCCGTCAACAAGGGCTGAAGCGCCCATGTAGGGCAACGGTT
Organism: Lachnospiraceae bacterium; assembly: GCA_030526195.1. GTDB lineage: Bacteria > Bacillota > Clostridia > Lachnospirales > Lachnospiraceae > Chordicoccus. The sequence goes on along the minus strand of JAUNDG010000002.1, from coordinate 12,769 downwards.
CATTGGCGCCCATGGAGTTGACCTTCAGAGCCAGGATGCGGTTCTTTTCATCGATCAGATCCAGCACCTGACGGTTCAAACGGCCGATTTCCTTGTAAAGGGTGGCATTATCCGCCTTGTCATGCTTTAAATGAGACCGCATGATGAGCTTGCGGATGATCAGATAAATGATGGCCACCGGTACGGCCACGATAATAAGCATCAGAATAATCGCGAGGATCTTCCCGCCAATGCCGAAATTCTTAAAATACGACATGAAAATGGTAAAGTACTCGCTCCAGCCTGTGACGAAGACCTTCACAAAACCGTACACGATGGACACCAGCCAGTGCACGATGTTGTAGAAAATCTGTGATAATAATTCAAAGGCCATTTTGAAGAAACTGTTCATCAGGTCTTATTCCCCCTTGGATCTGCACGAATATGTTCGTGTTATGACACCGTCTTAACAACGGTCAATGCTGTATCGGATACGCCGGCTTACTTCTCCAGCTTCTCCTGCGCGGCTTTGGCGCGGGCCAGGGCCTCTTCGGCTTCCGCCTGAAGACGTTTGGCCTCCTCAAGAGCCTTGCGGGCCTTTTCGGCCTCATCAAGTGCCGCCTGTGTTTCGGCCTTGATCTTATCCACCTCGGCCGCTTCCGCTTCAGCCGCCTGCTGACGCTTGGCGTTCTGCTGCTCTTCTGCCTCAAGAGCCGCTTCGATGGCAGCGGCCTTCTTCATTTCAACAGAGATCATAATGAGGTGATAGACCTGGTAAACGAAGAACACCAAAAGCGGCAGCACAATGCAGAGCAGGAAGCCCACTGAGCTGGCCAGGAAGTTCATCAGCTTGCCCAGGAACGGGATCTTGGTCACATACTTACCGACAATATCTGCCCCGGTAATGGTGTGCATATCGGCAATGGCGTTGTTATCACCCTGTGTCACGTAATTGCGGATCCCATTTTCTTCCTTGATTTCCTTAATGCGGTGAGTGTTCAGCGCATACTGGTTATCAATGATGGTATGGAAGGTGATGATATCGCCCTCCGCCAGCGTGTCGGGATTACATTTTTTAATGATCAGAAGATCACCTGTGCTGAAGGTGGGCTTCATGGAATCCGACTGCACGGTCAGCGGTGAGAACCCGCCGATGCTGGCGATCCGAGTGCTGTCCTTAGTGGCCAGTGTCACGAAGGCAAACAGCGCGGCCACCAGAATGACGATCCACAGGATCACACTCACCACCACGTTTAACACATTTTTACCGGTTTTGTTCATGCTTCTTATCCCCTCAATACTTACTTGCTGTCAGACTGATCAGACATGATCTGATGCCGGACAGCGCTTTAATAATCATCTAACATTCTCTCCCAGAAGATCTGCCACTTCTCGGCAAATGTCAGTTTTTCTTTTTCTTCCTTATCATCAGCGGTTTCGTCTCGCTGCGTGTACTTCTCTTTATCGTCACGCTTGTCATCCTTTTCGGTGAAGCGCTCCTCTTCGCTGACAGGTGTGTTATGCTCGTCGGTTCCCTGGAAACGCAGGGCGATGCTGTAGGGAGCGCCCTTCAGAGCATCCGTGCAATCCGGATCGTTGCCCTCCAGCCACACATGCACCAGCACCTCTTTGTTTTCATTGGCCTTCAATGCAAACATGCCATTGTCATCATTGTAGGTCATGGCTCCGCCGTCGGGCAGGCCGAAGGTCTTCACATCTCCCGCCGTCTGACTGGTGTTGCCCATGCCCGGGTCGTAAATATAGGTCTTCCCGTCTGCGGTGAAACTGATCCGCATGGCCTGCGGCAGCTGCGCATTTTCGGACCGGATGATGGTGCCCTCCTGATCATTGGCCGTTTCCGTGGTGAGGTGGACGATCATGTCCTCCATCGCCATGAAATGAAGCGTAAATGTCAGGAATTTGCCGTCCTTGGGATCCACGGCAGCCCCATTTTCCAAAGAAAATGTTTCGGCATCCGTGCTGGTGACGGGTTCCAGAGGTGTCGCCTTCATATCAAAGCCAAGCTCGCTCTGAATCCTGGCCGCGATATCGTCAAAGGACAGGGTCACCAGATATTCATCTATGGTCGGGTGCGGGTCCAGATCGAATTTCATCGAAATACCCGCCGTGACATCGATGCTCATACTCTGGAGTCGGCCGTTATCGGCGATGGAGATCCAGGCCGCTGTGGCCGCCACAACGCTGGCCAGCGCGATAAAGAGCAAGAGAAGGGACATCTGCAGGCGCCCGACGGTCTTTTTTTTATGAGACTTTTCAGGTTTCAAAGTTATCCCCCGTTATGCTAATACACCGTAGAAGGATAAATGAAGCGACACATCCTCAAGGGCCAGGGCCATGTTGCAGTCCGTGTCGCACCCTTCCAGGTAGTAATAAATGTCAACTGTGTAAATCTGATTGCTTTCCATGCGAAGAAGCGCTGCCCCCGGCAATCTGGCCGAGCCGTCGCTGAAAGCAATGCTGTAATCACCGTAATACCGTGAGGGATCGGCCACAGCCTGCACCTGCCCGCCCGCGGTGGTGAGCACCTGGTTGGGACCGATGGCCGCGCCGTTCACGACGGTGGTGGTTTTGTACTCTTCATCTCCGACATTGTGATTCTGACTTAAGGACAGGATCACCGGATTGCCCCCGTTAAAGGTCAGGCCGAGACGAGAGCCATTTAAGATCTCGGGCTTCGCGGCCTGCACCGGAGCCCCGCCGGCCTCGCGACCGGTATCCAGATAAAGGTCCAGCTTCTTTCCGGCGTTCTGCCCGGTCATCACCGCCTGGAGATAAATCCGGCCGTGATAATAAAGCTTCCCTTCGGTATCCTCCAAAAATGAAGACACCACGTTGCCGCTGGAACCGGCCGAATACAGGAATGTCTTCAGATTGCCGGTGGAAACGGGCTGGAGATTTGTCAGGTTCACATTGTTCACCTGCACGATCGCCGCCTCCTTTTGCTGACGGAAACCGGCGCCGCCCTGACTGCTGACGTAAAGTTCAACCGATTCCTCCCCGGTCCGGGAAGTGACGCGGTCCGTCGAAGTCACACGATTCCGTGAGAACCAGGCGTATGTCCCGCCCACCACGGCCATCAATAAAAGGACCAGGACAACGATCAGACTGATCACTCTGACTTTATGACCTGTTTTCATCTGTGTCCTCTCCTTTCCTGTTTATTTCATAATTAATAGGGATATCATAACCGCTCATGATGCGATCGATCACCGCTCTTTGGTGCTCTCATCCCCCGCTGCGTTATACACAGCCTGAAAATCTTCTTTAAGAAAATGGTGCTGCCTCAACCGAAGCTCTTATCTTCAACCCCGGGGCACACCGGCGAACCCTAATGACAGGGCCACCTCTTTCACCTGCACCTCGTTGATGCAGTTGTTGTCGCACCCTTCGAGATAAAGGCGGTAATTCACCTCGGCGATCTGGCCATCCGTCAGTGTCATCAACGCATTGGGGCCGGCTTGGGGATCGGTGTCCTCCGGACTGTTCACCTGTGCACAGAACTCATTGATATTGCGGGCCGGATCCGACACATAATTGGGGGATCCGCCGGAAATGGATGAGACGGTGCTGCCGGGATTTGTGATGGTTTCCCGACTGGCTGCGCCGGAGACATCCATCATGTCGTCCAGACGGAAGATGTAACTGCCGTCATTGGCTGAGCCTGTGATCTTAAGCCCCAGGCGCAAAGATGCCAGCGCCTGCACATTGGAGCCGAAATCCAGCATCGGCTTCATGAAATACACATCCAGGTCCCCGCCCTCAGCCTTCAGGTACAAAGTGCCCCGCATGGTGTGGGCGTCCACTTCATTGGTCACATCCTGATACAGAATCGTGATGCCGTTGGCATTTTGAGCTGCTGATGTATAAAAACCATTAAGATCATAAGTGGATACCGGTCTTAAGGCCTCCGAATGGCTGCCCAGCACCAGATTCACCGTCTTGTCAAAGGGACCGCCCTGTGAAGTTGAGATCAACAGGCTGGCTTCACCGTTGCTGATGGTGCTGCCGGTGTCCGGTGTGACATTGGTGGAGGAGCTGAAATTAAACCAGGCATAGGTAATGCCGCTCACCGCCAGAAGGGCGATGATACTCCACATCACGATCAGAAAATAGGGCTTTTTCTGTTTCTTCTTTTCCATATCCATAACTGTTATTCTTCAATACCCACAAAGCCGATGGCCAGATTCTTAAGGGCCAGACTTCCCAGATACCCGGTGCAGTCCTCATCGCACCCTTCCAGCCAGACATACACATCGATCTGAACCGGCGCGCCGTAGGCAAAGTCCGCACCGCCGTAAAGATCAAGCAGCTTTTTGGCATTTGGCCCGACCTGCGCCAGACCGTTGGATGAATTGTAGCTGGCGTAATTGGCCTTGGTCAGAGGCTGAAATTCCACCACGGAGCCGTCTGTCTTTGTGGAATCCAGAACGCAGCCCTGATACCCTTTGAAGGTATTGTACTGGCCCTTGGGATTCTTTTCCTGACTGATCTCAATGATGTATTCGTCAGCCACCGGTGTATCTTTGCCGGGCTGATGCACCACCAGACCCACACGGATGGCGGTGGCCATGAGGGCCGCTTCTGCCTCGTTGTCAAAGGTAATATCGGAAATGTAGATGCCCTGCTTTGGCGCGTTGCTGCGCAGATAAAGGGTTGTTTTAAAGTAGTCGGTGCTGTCGCTGGGAGCAAAGAGGTTCGCTAAAATGGGCTTGCTCTCCGACCCGTCTGTATACCCGACCACCTTCTGGAAGCCGTTTTGAATCCGGTCCGTTGAGACCGGGACCAGGGTTCCCACAAAAGCATCGAGATCCACGGAATACCCATAGGGTCCGTCATAGGCTGCGGCAATTTCCAGCTGGGTGCTGGTACCCGCCGCCATGCGGACATCCGTCGTATGGGAACTGGTATTGTAGATATACCAGGCATAGGTCGCTGACGCCGCTGCGATGGCTGCGATGAGAAGCGCAAAGAGCGCCATCACAAACCGCCGCTTCGGCGATCGAGGATTCCGACTCTCCTGTCCTTCAATTGTCGTCATGTCAATCGGTTTCAAATCTCTGTCCTACTCAGTATCCGTATTCATGTGCGTCATGTTGCCATGAGGCGAAGACCATCATGCCCCAAAAAACTGTTCACCACAGGGCATGCGTTTGCCTCGCCGGGCTTATAAAGCCGGCAAAAAACACAAAAAAAGGCATCGAAAAAGCGTCTGCCTTTGTCTTTCATCATCTATCGAAAACCTGAAACAGGTCTTATGGTCATTTTTAATCATAACGAGGTTGTTGATCGTCCCCGGTGTGGCCACCGGGAACGGTCGGATGGTCGGAGCAAGACCTTCGTTCAAAGGCGACGGCCTGTCGCCACCCCGCTCAACTTCCTCGTCAAACATGTCGTGATCAACCGCCAGCCAACAGGCTACCGGCTATAACAAAAATGAGACATCCGCCGACCTTCCCACAGGGCGCCGGCGCATGGATAAAACGTGTGGTGTCTTCTATATAAAGAAGACCTTAACCAGGAGAAAGTGACTTGTTATGAAGCAAAGCGATTTGCCTCTTCTTTCTAACAGGTTAGCAAGATTGGGTGTTGTATTTTTCGGAAATGAATCGGCCCGGAACAAGGCCATTTTTGTTTTCAAGCACCGCCGGTAAAATGACCGGCGGCGCCAAAAAACTCATGTTGTATGAATTACGGTGTAGTAGCGATAGCCTGGAAATCAACAGTAACAGCCAGATCGGTTGTACTGATGTTGTCAGTGAAGCACTGAGTATCCTGACCCTCAAACCAGACATAGATGTAAGCTGTTGTCGGTGTGTCAGCTGTTAAAGACCATTTATTGGTATCTACAAGGGTAGCATAATCAGCAGCTGCCACAGTCCATGTGCTGCCATCTGTGCTCTTACCTAACAGGTCTTCAACCAGCGCACCACTGTTCGGGTTGAAGATATAAGTGGTATCGTCGATTTCAACAGCCACTCTGACAGACTTGTCAATCTGCTTGTCAGCACCGGTAACACTAATGGCTGATACATACACATCCTGGTCTGTAGCCTGAGACTTCAGACTGTATTCAACCTTGATGTAGTTGGTGTCTTCCACAGCAGTCTCAAGATCATTACCTGTCAGAGCATCATCTGTACCAGAACCAACGGCATTAGCCTTTGTGGCACTGGTAACCTTAACAGTGTCTTTCAGACGGGCGAAGTACTTACCATCCTGAGAAGTGGCCGGCTTCAGTGTTGTGGCTTCAACGGTAGTGGTACCAATAGCGCTGTAATCCTTCCAATCGTTATCGTTCTTACCGGCGATAAGGAGTGATGTGTCAGCCTGTGCGTTAACTGTCATACCCTTGGCTGTTACCTTGTTGTTGTTAACAAACCAGGCGAATGTGGCAGTACCCAGTGCCAGAGCGGCAACCAGGACCATGGCAATGGCGGCAGCAAGCTGTTTTTTAAGTTTGCTTGTCTTATTTGTCATTTTCTCTTCCTCCAAATTGATGAATAGTTCCTAAAAATACAACATGATTTTATATCAACACTTACGTGTAAATATACATAATTTTATTCTGTGACTTTGGCCGGATCCTTTGTTTTGTTCCGTCGTGTGTCCCAGGTGATCTTGCCGTCATTGTAATAATCCGGTGCATTTTCACCTGCCGCCCAGATACCCTTGTTACCGGTGAAGGTATCCTTGATATCCTGAGCCAGCTTCGTGAACAGGGATGTGTTGCTCTCTTCGATGGCGTCGATGTTCATGGTGAATCTCATGGAACCACCGACAATGCGGTCCACACAATCGGGATCATTACCCTCCAGCCAGATGACGACGGTGTATTTATCGACGTATCCGACCTCAAAGCCGTCCACATCATATTCACAGACCAGTTCATCGTCTATGAAATTCTCACAGCCCACCTCCGGTTTGCCATCCTTCCCGGGAGCGGCGTAGGTGGTCAGGTCACCGTTCTGATAAACGGCGATCCGGGCGGCCTTCTCGGCGCCCTTGGATGAATTCTCCAGATTCACCGTAGCTTTGTATTTGAGGGTTTCCTTACCGGCATTCCGGACATAGTAGGTATACGCCACATAGTTCCGGCCGTTATGATCACCGTCCACCTCATCCAGATCATCCGGGAGATCCTCCCAGGTGGTGTTGGTGGCATCCTGCAGGCTGCTGGCGGAAAGCCGGGCCGTGGGATCGGTGAATTCGCCGTCGCTGGCGATGCTGATGCCACGCCGGTAAAGTTCAAGTCTGTTTAAGTTGATGGTAAAGTTCCCCATCCGTTCCTGGGAAAAGGCCAGGATGTAGATGATCACGATGATCGCAAAGGCTGCCAGGATGCCCCAGAACACCTTGTCCATATGAAGCAAGGCATTGCCTAAACGTCTGGCTCGACGTCTGGGCAGGTAGGTACTGATGACCGTCTCCGGATCGATGTCCTCCCCGTGCTCCTTCAGCGCCCGTTCGATATCCTCGACTCTGACGATGGGATCCTTGTATTTTCTTTTTTTCTGCCGTTTCTTTAAATGCTTCCGAATCTTCTTCGGATCCTCAAAGTCCGCCTCCGACCAGTTTTTCAGGTCATCGATCTCGCCCTGAGACATCTGTGCCTCTTCAGCGGCGGCGTTAACGGCTTTGGCTTTCTTCTTTCTAAAGGCCATGAGCGGTCTCCACCTTCATTAAAGTCTGTATCTGTTCTTGACGTAGGACACGTAATCCTTGAAGACTTCTTTTTCTTCATCATCGCCAAAACGGAACTTAAGACCGGTGACCAGCTTGTAGGCGCTGCCCTTCGGAGCTTCACGCATCCAGCAGACCACACCGGGGATATCCGTCTTCAGCTTGCCTTCGTCACTGGTGCCCACCTTCGGGAATGTGGTGAAAATGGTTTCCCCGACTTCAAACCGACGGTTGAGGAACATAGCCAGACCACCGAAGGAAATATCCAGGGTCATGCCCTCTTCCTTTTCAATGATGCCATCTTCATTGGGCTCCCAGGTATCCTGCATGTACTCAAGCCGCAGGGCAACCTTGTAACGTTCGTCGGCACGTTCGAAGAAACGTCTCTGTTCCTGAACGCGGCGGATCTTCCAGTATTTCCGGATGCCTTCTTTAACAACATCATCCACGTAACCGGCGATGATGTGCTGCTCACTGCCGAAATTGTAACGCATCAACAGCTTCTGTGACGGGTCCGCCTGCAGCGGTCGTCCGCCCTTCAGCGGAACTGAGATCAGGAATGCGGATTCGTCAATGGATCTGGCGAATGTACTGATCAGTTCAAATTTCGGTTCTGTTCCCATCGGCACATCGTAAGCAATGTTCATTTTCGTGCCGCTTGTGATTAAAAGTGCTCCGGCCATCTGGTCCTCCCAAGTATCATACTCATACATACTCTATTATAGCATTTATGTCTATCAAGGGAAGTCAAAAATGGAAATTGTTGCAATTATTTTTTTATCATTTTTGTCATACTTTCGTCATATTTAACTTTTCTTTGTTACAAACCATTCCGAAAGCCCCGTTTTCTTTCCGAAAATGCCGTGACGGACACGATGTTTCGTCATTTATTCCTGCCACACACCTGTTTTTGCCACTTACCCGCTTCCGTCATAGAGCCATTTATTTCCCCGTCTTCGATGCGTGGAAATGCTTATGCAGGTAAAATAAACAGGCGGAAAGCTGTATGCCTCCGCCTGTTTATCATTGCTTGACATGATGCAATTGTCGATCATCCTTTGTTTTCCAGAATACCCGCCAGTCTGTTCACGGTCTCATCGGACACTGCCTGGTCGCTGCCCAGCACGTATAGATGTTGCAGCTGACCCTGAATGAAACCCAGATGATTCTTCAGCAGGGCCTCCGGATAGGGATTGTTGGCTGCCGTCTTGCCACGGACCAGCACGATCTGACCACCCTTCCGGCCCAGGAGCATACCGCCCACCAGCGCATCCGGATAGTTGGCATCCGCCCCGGCCGCCAGGGCCAGATTGACATAGCCTTTGCCGTTATCGAAATACTTGTCGCTGTATTCCGCAAAGATCTTCGAGGTCTCATAACGGTCGGAACCGGCCACACGGACAAACTTTTCCATCAGCCAGTCGTTGCAGTTTTCCACGCTGCCCAGAATGACCTCTTCCATATTATTGTTGAGAATGAGGCGTCTTCCCTCATCCGTAAGACCATTTTTCCGGCTCAGCAGAATCGGGTAACCGTACCGATAGGCCACTGATGATGCCGACAGGGCATCCGCCGGTTTCTTACCGGTGGTGATAAAGACAATGGAGGGATCGAAATTCGGATCCGCCAGCAGGGTCTTAAAGACTGCCATGGAGGTTTCATACCGATCCTTTCCCGCCAGCTTGAAGATACCGCTCTCCGCCCGCTTGTTATCCGGCTGTTGCTCAAGACCTGTCAGATTCATAAGTTCCTGATAGAAAGCCGGCTTAAAGGTATCGCCGATCACCGTGATACGCTTCAGGGATTCACGCCAATGATTAAGCGCATCCGCTGTATGCTCATTCACCCGATTTTCATTTGAAATGAGGATCGGGCACTTGTAGAACCCGGCATAACCGCCGGCGGACAGGGCATCCGGGAAGTTGCGGCCCGTGACGATCACGACCTCTTCCACAGACTCATTTCCGAAGGCCTCCTGAGCGATCAGGGAAGCCGTTTCGTAGCGGTCAGCCCCACCGAGCCGTTTCACATGGACCGGCAGAGGATCCGGTTCTTCATCCCCAAGAGGCCCGCCGATAGCCTTGATGGTGAGATTCCCGCCACCAGACATTGCATCCACCACATCGTACCAGCCAATCGGATTCTCGGTATACCCAACACCGTAACTTACGAAGTTTTCACCTCTTTCCACCGCGACCAGCGACTGTTCACGATATTCCCCCGTTTCCTGATCAATATTATTACTATAGTGCTCCTGGATGAACAACGGGCCTTCTTCCTCATTATTAAAGCAGACAACAACTGAGAATGTTTCTCCCTTTTTCACCGTCACCGGCGTGGCCAGCGGAATCTCTCGATACCCCCGGTCGGTGATCACACCGCTGGTGGTCGCTTCTTCAATGAGAATGCCGTCAGTGGGATCCTGATCGGAAACAATGCCGCGGTATACCCGGATTTCATAGGCCGTGTCCGTCTGGTTAAAGCACCAGAAGGATACGGCATTCAGGCGGTCATTGTCACGGGCCGTGAATACTGCCGCCTGCCAGATATGATCAACGTCAGGATTGTCACTCTTAAGATACCGAAGATTCACACCACCATCATGCTGATAGATCACACTGTTTTTTTCGGAAATGGGTTCGCCTTCAAGCCAGTTAACTGAGGCTTTGGTGAAAGCGCCGTCTTCATAGGACATCCAGAAATAGCCGCCGATATTGTTATACTGACCCCAGCTGGTTTTGATCAGCCAGGCCCCGTCATTTTCCGGACGCACCGGCTCCAGATACTGCCCCGGCCGGTCCGGATCTTCTAATGTGGTTCTCCCGAAGTTTTCCCGGTCATAATGGTCATCCCAGCCCACGATATTTACAAGGTGGTTACTGCCACTATATTGCGGCCGATAATAGGCCTGCGCTGAATCTGATTCATATTCAGGCTCAAAGTACATGGCGAAAGAAGCCGCCCCTTTTGTCATGATGAGGTCTTTCACGTGATTGACATCATCAAACTGTCCGATAATCCCGTTGACCATGTGCTCTGTATTAAAAGCCGTCGCATACTGCCCGGCAGCCAACTCATTTTCAACAGGATCACCATCATTTTTAAGACGCTCATAGGGAAGAGAGGCATCCTTAATAAGACCATACCCTTTGGACCAGGAGCGCATGACCCAGAGCAAAGTGCCGCCGTTGTTGGCCCAGTCGGAGGACATGCTGATATCCCCCTCAGTGCCGATGGGTTCCTGACCCGCGTTGGTGATGATGCCGTGATAGGCCGCCTGCACCTCAGAAAAATCAACCGCCGCGTCGGTGGCATCCGTGTAAGTCCCGTTCATCAGCATGCCGGATTCCGCAGATGCCATGGCGCCAAAGCTCCAGCAGACACCAAAGGGATCCTGATCCTTTATTGGTGTAGACATAGAGTGCTCCGGCACGGTAAAGTACCCCGCCTCTTTGCCGAAAAGCTCATCGGCGTCGGTGATCAGGCTGAAAGCTTCCGGTAATGAGTCGTCCGCTTCCGCAGCAGCGCGATTGAGGGCTTCCTCCAGATTGATCGGCTCATTTTCGTCGATGATGGTTTCCACATAACCGGACAGGGGACGGCCGTTTGAGGCCACGGAGGCAGGTGTTGCCATAACCGGCTGCGCGCTCATGGCCAAAAGGCCGGCCAGTGTCAGAGATATCGTTATTTTCTTTTTCATACTGATGTCCTTCTTTTATCGCGGACACACGCTGATCCGCAGGGCATAATCCCGCAGGACCCGTTGTCCGCTTTTCTGCTTGCTCGTGAACTGTCTGTAAAGCGGACACTCGCAATATGCTTCGCTCCTTGCTCGTGAACCGCAGCTACCTTCGGTAGCCCATCAGCAGGGGCTTTTACCCCTGCTGATGCAAGCTTCCCCCGTAACCCCCGCTTAAGACTCTGCGTATTTGAAGCGGGGGAATGCTTGCTGCAGTTCATTATAACACAAGGCCTCCAGCGGCAGGGGAAAACCTTGTCGCAGGAGACCTTATGGATCATGTGTTTTGTTTTGACATCAAGGATGCTCAGCGCACCAGGCCAAACAGATTCTTTGCCACGGCCTCACTGACCGCTGCCTCACTGCCCAGCACATAGAAGTTTTCAAGGCGGTTTTTGTAACCGTTCTTATAGTAATTAAAGTATGTGGTGGGCCAGCCGTTGCCGCCGACATTCTGACCTTTGACCAGCACAAGTTGTCCGCCCTTGCGGCCCAGCAGCATGCCGCCTACCAGAGCATCCGGATAATTGGCATTGGCGCCGGCGGCGATGGCGACATTTTTGAAGCCTGCGCCGTCATTCATGTAGTTTAAACAGAAGGATGCGAACTTCGCAGAGGTTTCATACCGGTCACCACCCGCGATCCGGTTGTTGTCATACCACTCCATGAGCCAATCATTGCAGTTTTCCTTGCTGCCCAGAATGATGAGGGGCACTTTGTTGTTGATGACCAGGTTCTGAGCCTCCTGGGTGAGACCGCTCTTGCGGCTCAGCAGGATGGGACAACTAAAGCGGTAGGATGCCGCAGCCGCCGACAGGGCATCCGCCGGATTCTTACCGGTGGTCACAAACGCATAAGCGGGCTTGTAGGCGGGATCCTTCAACAACGCTTTAAAGACGGCCAGCGAGGTTTCGTAACGATCGGACCCGCCGATGGTGTAAATGCCGCTCTTAGACCTATCAAAGCATCGGCGTTTGAGGCCGGTGATGGATTCCAGCTGCTGATAGAAGCTTTCGCTGAAGGTCTTGCCGATGATGGTGATGCGTTTGAGGCCGGTTCCATCATTCTTGTACTTCTGCAGCAGAGCCTTTGTCTGATCATTAACCTTGGACTCATTTGAAATGAGCACCGGACAGTCATAGAAGCCGGCATAGCCGCCGGCGGACAGCGCATCCGGGAAATTGCGGCCGGTCACGATGACCACCTCTTCCACCGTCTCACCCTTGAAAGCCTCCTCGGCGATCTTACGGGCCGTGGCATAACGATCGGAGCCGCCCAGACGCACCATTTTCGCCTGCGCCGGTGTTGGTGTTGGGGTCGGTGTTGGTTCCGGCGTCGGCGTTGGTTCCG
>JAUNDG010000043.1 GCA_030526195.1 Lachnospiraceae bacterium | reverse complement strand
GAACCCTCGACACCGCGGGTATGAACCGCGTGCTCTAGCCAACTGAGCTATCTCGCCGCAACAAAATTTATTATAGTGAGTGATGCTAAATATGTCAAGCATTTTTGAAAACTTTTTTTATCCGCCCCGGGCACCGACAGCCCTCGGCAGGATGCCGGCATCAATACCTCCATTCGGATTGATGCCGATTGCCAAGCCTTTTGCCGGTATCCCCGGGGCGGACTCCATTTTCATTACTCTTGTCATACTGCTGACATCTTGATTCACCGCACACACGCAATGCCTGATACCCTCAGTATGTTTAGCCTGATGCACTGATCATTGATGCGCTCATCAGACCGACCGATTATACCTCAGCGATCAGTTCGATTTCGCAAAGCACGTTCTTCGGCAGAGTCTTAACAGCCACGCAGGAACGAGCCGGCTTAGCTGTGAAGTACTGAGCGTAAACTTCGTTGAAGGCAGCGAAGTCACCCATGTCAGCCAGGAAGCATGTTGTCTTGATAACCTTGTCATAGGAAGAACCGGCTTCTGCCAGAAGGGCACCCAGGTTCTTGCAGGACTGATGAGCCTGAGACACGATGTCGTTGCCGGCAACTTCGCCTGTGGCCGGGTCTACCGGGATCTGACCTGATGTGTAAAGAATACCGTTAACGATGAAACCCTGTGAATACGGACCGATAGCGGCCGGAGCTTTTTCTGTATTGACGATCTGCATGGCAAATCTCCTTTCTCTAAATACCAAACAAATTTTGTACGAAATAAATTTCTTTTAGCATTATAGCACGTTCCGCCGACACCGCAAACACTTCTCACTATATTTTATGATTTCTGTCCGCTCTTTTCGCGACTTCCATATTCTTTGAGCCGTGCAGGCTGCCGGCTGTCATAACATGCGCTTCCGTTTTACACTTTCTCCTTCCAGAACTGCTTCACCAGCGTCCCGATTTCATCCACATGGGTCACCTCCGCGTCCACCCATTCCCGCGGGAACAGACTGTGGTAATCCCGGCTGAGGAAACGGTCATCCAGAAGCACGATAACGCCCTTATCCTCCAGTGTCCGGATCACCCGCCCCGCCGCCTGCATAACCTTGTTCATGCCCGGAATACGGTAGGCAAAATCAAACCCATTTTCGCCGGCCTCATCGTAATACTGCCGGATAATCTCCCGCTCGCCGGCAATCTGCGGCAGCCCCGTGCCCACCACGATCGCCCCGATAAGCTTGCTGCCGATGAGATCGATGCCCTCCGCGAAAATGCCGCCCATGACGCAAAAGCCCACCAGCGACTGCCTGGGATCCTCGTAAAAATTCTCCAGGAAAATCTCCCGGTCCATCTCATACATCCCCCGGGCCTGCACGATCCAGTTCACATCCGGCTCGTCGAAATCCCGCCGGTAAACCGCCAGCACATCCTCCATCATTTTGTAAGACGGGAAAAAAGCCATATAATTGCCCCGCCGGGCCACCACCGTGTCGTGAATATACCGGGCGATGCGCTGATACATCATTTCACCCCGCACCTTGTAGCGGGTACTCACGTCCCTTCCTATGAAAATGGCCCGTTGCTCGCTTCGGAAGGGTGTCTCCGCGTAAACCGCGTAATCGTCCTCCCGGGTGCTGAAGAGATTCTTGTAATACACCATGGGCAGGAGCGTGGCGGAGAAGAAAATGGTGCCGGCGGTCTTATCCAGCACTTCCTGCAGATTTTTGGCCGGATTCATGCAGGAGAGCCGTAAAACAAATTCCCCCGCCTCCGTAAAGCCGGTATTGATCACATACCGCTCATCCATCATATCGGAAATGGTCAGGAAGTCCCGCAGCTCAAAGAAGAAATCCGCCACATCACTGAAGGCCACCCCATCATGCTCATTTTCGAAATAATCATGGAAGTCCCCCAAAATGCGCTGGACCTGCAATTCGATCCCGCCGGTAGAGGCACAGATCTGATAGTCCTGCCCCACCTTATCATTTTCAAGAGGGAAATCGTGCTTCAGGTCAAGCAGCTGCTTGTTGAGCTTCCGGAGACTCTTTTCAAGGCGCGGCGCTTTATTTTTGAAAATGCGTTGTGCGGCCATCACGTGTTCTTTGATGATAAAGGCGCTGTACATGGCCCGTCCCCGGTCCACCAGGTTATGGGCCTCATCCACCAGCACCACCGCCTTTTCCCGGACGCCGTCCCCGAAGAAACGCTTGAGGCGCACGGTGGGATCGAAGACATAGTTGTAATCGCAGACCACGCCGTCCGCCCAGTCCGCCGTGTCGAGAGCCAGCTCGAAGGGGCAGACCATGGCCTCCCGGGCCTTTTTGAGGATTACCTCCTCGTCAAAGCAGGACTCATGGGTGAGCAGATCGAAAACGGCTGCGTTGATCCGGTCAAAATGGCCCTTGGCGTAGGGACAGTGCTCCGGATCGCAAAGCGGCTCCCGCATGGGGCAGATTTTTTCCTTGGCCATCAGCACCACATATTTAAAATCAAGACCTTTTTCCGACAAAATGCGGAAGGCCTCCACCGCCACCTGCCGGGTCACGGTCCGGGCGGTGAGATAAAAGAGGCGGTCCCCTCGCCCTTCGGCGATGGTGCGCACCGCCGGGAACACAGTGGACATGGTTTTGCCGACCCCGGTGGGGGCTTCCACAAACAGCTGCCGCCCGGCGTGCAGGGCATGGTACACCGCTGCCACCAGCTCCCGCTGGCCCTTACGGTACTCAAAAGGAAAAGCCAGTGCGGCGGCCGAGGCATTGCGAGCCTTCACGTGCTCCGCCCGGAAATGCTCCCACTGATAGTAATCGGCCACCAGCTCGTCAAACCACCGGTCAAGGTCAGCCTTGTGATAGCGGCTCGTGAACTGTCGCACGGCTTCGGAGTCCAGGTTGACGTAAGTCATTTTTATGTCTACTGAAATACCACCCGGCAGATAATCGCTCGCCTCACTGTCGTCTGACAATGTGCCGGCGTGCGCGGTTTCGGCAGTGTCTTCTGTGT
>JAUNDG010000033.1:7798-20577 GCA_030526195.1 Lachnospiraceae bacterium | reverse complement strand
GACATTCAAAAAACGGACCATCAGAGTTTCTATCGTGGCCTTCATAATGGCCATAGGGCTTATGTTTGAACGCATCGGACAAATAAAGATCTTCTGTTTCCGGGCAATCTTCCAAACCGTTGTAAAACACGTAGTATTCCGGTGTCGGTATCTCAACAAGCCGGTTGCTGTAAATATCCAGACTATCCATATCGATAATACTCTGCAAAACGCGTGCCATATAAATGAATCCGCGCAGGGGCATATTGGGGTTGCGAGTACTCTGATGCTCGAAAAGAGCCGCATGCTGATCGATGATAAAGGACACATCATTTTTCATGCCCATAAACAGCGCGTCCTCCAGCGTTGTGATCGTCAGATCATCCGGGTTGTCGTAATGCGTGCCGTGAAGGGCATTATAGAGAGACAACAGATAGTCCTTGTGCTCCGCGGAAAAGAGCATGCGGAATATCTGGTCTTTATGCTTTCTATTGATCACAAGTTTATCGCGCGTGCTGAAACTTACATCTGTTCCACTATTATTTGTACTCATCACTTACCTCCTGAACATTAGCAAGATAATTGCAAGGTTATTGGGTAAAGGCATTGTACATGAGGCCACTGTGGATTTGATAGTGCAAGATTGGCTGTTTGAGAAAGTCGGAAAAACTGTGATATTTCAGGGTTAAGATGTGATATCAATCATTGTGAGACTCACCATTTTTCAGGCGCACACAAGCCACGCAGTGGCTTGCTCTATTCAAAAGGACAGCATCCTGCGATGCTGTCCTTTCCGAATATCGTACCACGATGCCTCTATTTACATGTAAAGCGGACACTCAAACTGCTACGCTGCTTGCTCACGACCCGCAGCCTTCTCCGGCTCAAGTCCCCGAATATCCCGCAGCATCAGCATCCCGACCGACACCAGAATAAGCGCCCCGCCGGATACGGCCATCACCAGGCCGGCCCCACGGCCGACATCGATGCCCTGCACCGCCGCCAGCTTATCCGCCAGCACACCGCTGAGACCATAAGCTACCACATAGCCAAGCTGGGACAGAAAACCCACGATCCCCCAAATACGTCCCTGCATATCAGTCGGTGTATTGGTCCGCACGAGATAATCCAGACAATTGTTGGCAAAGGGCAGCATCAGGAAGAAACCGAAGCCGCAAAGTGTGATCAGGCTGATGCGCATCACCAGTCCAAAGCCCATGATAAACACGCCCGCCAGCGCCAGGGATGCACTCAGCACCTTCACATAACCGCGCCGAATCCCCCGAACACCCAGGTAAAGACTCGACACCAGCATCCCGCAGGCGCAAATCGTTTCCGCAATCCCAAGGGTCGCCGCATCCGCCATGGACAACACCAACGGCTCCGCCAGAACCTGGAACACACCTACGAACAGTGTCAAAAAGACCGAGACGATTACCAGCATGAATGCCCCACGATTCCGATAAAGCACGCGCCAGCCATCCATCAGGCTCTCGCCGAAAGACTCGTTTTTAACCTCACGCTGAACCTTGAGTCCCCGCTTCACCGCAAAGGTGGACAGCACAGTCACAACAAAAGTAGCGATATCGACAATCAGCAGCACCTTGATATCACAAACCGACAGCAACAGTCCGGCCAACAGCGGGGAAATGAGGAATCGGGCGCTTCCGGCCAGTGACACGAGCCCGCTGGCTTTGGAATACTCGTCTTTTGTCAGCAGCTCCGACACCGTGGCTTTGTAAGCCGGATCCATCAATGATGAGAAAATGGCGGATATGGCCACGCCGATGCATATTTGCACCAGACTGGCCTCGCCCCGCATCATACACATGAGAATGTAAATCACCCCCAGAGCGGACAGGCCATCGCCCAGCATCATCAACAGCCGGCGGTCGAAACGATCCGCCAACACACCAGCCGGCACGCTCAAAACCAAAGTCGGCAAAAAGCCAAGAAGAGTCACCAGCCCCATGCTCGCGGCACTACCCGTTTTCTCAAAAACATAGACCCCCAGGCCGAATGCCGTCAGCCCGCCGCCGATGGCGGAAATCAACTGCCCCGCCCATAACACAAAGAATCGCTTGAAATTCGTCTTCATTCTCATCGTCCTATCTGTTAAAACAGTGTTTGTTCTCCGGGTATTATTGTAAGAGAAAGCAAAATCTGTCGATAGGAACGAAACGCAGGCGAATGTGTTATTTCTTTATCTGAATCACACGATCACACAAACTGAAGCTTCTTTTTCTCCCTCACGCACTCATCCAGATAGAGGTTGATCAGTGTCTGATAAGGAATACCGGACTCGCCGGCCATCGCCTTAAACGCAAAGGCGGGGATTTCTCCCCGCCTTTGATACGACATGCCCAAGCCTGCCTCTTCAGATTTCCTCTATTTTCCTTCTCGGTGCCGGTTCATCCACCTCATCAAGGTTCTTGATGCCCAGTTCCCGGCAGATCATCTGGGTCACTTTCCAGACACTTCACACTTTTCGGATTTGTGGCGCCGGCCTTCCCTACTTCCCCAGCACAGCGTGGAGTGTCTTGATCACTTCCTCCAGGCTGATAGGTTTCGACAGGAAGCCGTTCATGCCATGGGCCATGGCCATTTTCCGGTCTTCATCAAAGGCATTGGCGGTCATGGCCACGATGGGCACCGCCGCAAGCCGCGGATCCTTCAGCGCCCGGATGTGGTCGCTGGCGGTATAGCCGTCCATAATCGGCATCTGAATATCCATGAGCACCAGATCATACGCGCCGGGGGCGGAAGATTCGATGGTCTTCACCGCCACAGCGCCATTTTCGGCGGTATCAATGCGGAAACCGTAGTCCTGCAGAATCTCAACGGCGATCTCCCGATTGAGCTCATTATCTTCAACCAGGAGAAGATGCTTGCCCTTAAAGGCCGCCACCTCATCAACCGGGTCGCTCTTCTTCGCCTTAGCCTGCGCGCGGCCAAGAGCATGGAGCAGAGATTCCCGCAGATCCGACATAAAGAGCGGCTTCGCGCAGAACGCGGTGACCCCGGCGGCCAACGCCTCCTCCTCAATATCCGTCCAGTCATACGCCGTCATGATAATGATCGGCGTGTCATCACCCAGCGCCCGAATCTGCCGGGTCACCTCGATCCCATTAAGATCCGGCAGCCGCCAGTCGATGATATAAGCCTTGAAACCATCCCGCAGCTCCAGCGCCTGCTTCGCCCGCAGGATCGCCTCCTTGCCGGAAATGGTCCATTCGGACCGCATGCCCACCTTGATGAGCATTTTCGTCACAGAATCGCAGGTGTTGAAATCATCATCCACCACCAGGGCCTTCAGGCCCTCAAGCTCAGCGATCCGATCATCGCCTTGCCGTTTACTCAGCACCCGCAGCGGCAGCTGCAGCACAAATTCGGTGCCCTTGCCCTGCTCGGTAATCACCTCGATAGTGCCGCCCATCATGTCCACGATATTTTTGGAAATGGCCATACCAAGGCCGGTCCCCTGGATCTTGCTCACCGTCGATGTCCGCTCCCGCTCAAAGGGATCGAAAATCTTCCGGGCAAACTCCGGACTCATGCCGATGCCGTTATCCTTCACCCGAATCTCGTAAAGGGCCCGGTCATCCGTGGCAGCCGGCTTCTGACACACCCTGACGGAAATGGTCCCGCCGGCGGGCGTAAATTTAATGGCATTCCCCAGGAGATTGAGCAACACCTGATTGAGGCGCGTTCTGTCGCAATACACATCCTCATCCGCCACATCCATGGCATCCATGTAAAGCTCCAACTGCTTCGCCGACACCTGACCGCCGATGATGATCTTAAGATCATGCAGCACCTCGCTCAGGTTCGTTTCCTTCTCCTCCAGGTGAATCTTGCCGCTCTCGATGCGGCTCATGTCGAGCACGTCATTGATCAGGGACAGCAAATGATTACTGGAAGACAAAATCTTGCTCAGATAATCCTGCACCTTCTCCTTGTCATCGATCCGGCTCACCGCCAGCGTGGCAAACCCGATGATGGCATTCATGGGCGTCCGGATGTCATGAGACATATTGGAAAGGAAGGTACTCTTGGCCTGATTGGCGTGCTCCGCGATCTTCAGCGCATCCTCCGCCACCTTCTTGGCCTGATCCAAAGACGCATTAAGCTCCTTCAGCTGATCCTTCTCGTTGTAAACCTTCTGGGCATTGAACATCATCCCCAGCATAATGAGCAGTGCCAGGATCACCACCGCCATGGTGGCCCAGATCGCCGTGGTCCCGATTCTGGAAATGCCCTTGTCGAGGTTCCCCAGCACGGAATCGTAATCCACCGTGATGGTGACAAACCAATCCAACTGCTTAAGCTTCGCATAGCTCACGATCCGATCCGGCTCATTTTCCAGACGGAAATGGATCGCCCGATTCTCACCACTCAGAATACTGGCCTTCAGTTCCTCCATGGTGCCAAGCTCCTGACCCGGCGCGATGGTGCCCGTTTCCAGAAGACCGAAGAAATAATAGGTGTTAAGATCCATATTGTTGGTCTTGAAGATGACCAGGCCATCCCGATCGATGACGCGGATCTTCCCATTTCCGGAAAATGTCTCCACGGACAGAAGATCCATGAAGGTATCCAGGTCATAATACGCCAGAATATAGGGATAGGCCTCACCCTCCACCGTCACCGGCTCAATGGGCAGGCCAAACAACAGCATTTCCTCATGATTCTGCTGATTCAGCACGCAAATGGGCCGGTTCTCCAGAAACAGCGGATACATATCCGCCTCCGCTGTGAGGACCCCCTCTTTGCCGTCATTTTCAAGAAAATGGCCATCGGCGGTGGCGAGAGAAAGTTCTGATTCCTCCCCCATCACCTTATTTAAATGGTTCATCGCCTCATCCCGGGTCATGTCAGGCCGGGTGGACAGCGAACCGCTCACCGTGTTCAGATGCCCCCAGATATTGGTGATCTGGTTGTCCAGCACCTCCTCCACCTGAATCGCATTTTCGGCCAGGATGGACAAAGCCGTTTCTTCGGAAATGTGGTTCACGGACTCCTGACTCTTCTGCTGAAGGGTCAGCACCGCCAGAAAGGCCACGATCATAACGATAATGATCGTCACGACATATTTTATGTTGCGTCTGGAATTGTCAGCACTCAATCTCGCGGCCCCCCTTTCTTCATATCTTTAAGCAACACCCCTGCGGGCCTCACAGACTCTTTTCCCAATCGGCCATCCGAAAAACAGTCTCTCCTCGCTTCCCCATGAATCACTGCGAAGCCCGCATCATTCTCACCAGGAAACGTCCGGATATAATCCCAAATATTCATATACGTATCAATCAACAATAACAAGCTCTGCCGGCGCTTCAACCACACCGTCCATAGCCTTCAGATAATCCTTAAACATATCCACGAACCGCAGCTCCGGATACTCTTCCACAACCCTGGCCTTACCCAAAGCCCCGCGCATGGACGCCACCCGGTAAGTCTTCGCCGGGTCCAGGTCCTGCCCGTCAAACTTAATGGACACGTAGCGCTCGCCAGCTTCCTTCGTGGTATCGCATGTCATCTCGCAACCCGCCAGCATGGCCACCCCCGTATCCGGCACCGCATTGGCCAAATCGAGAATCTCCTGCCCGGTCATTTCCGCCACCACATAATCCATATTGCCGCCATTTTCGGCCACAAAATACTCATTTTCCGTGGTGATAAGATGCATCATGGCCTCCGTGATATCCCCGCTGTAGAGATACGCCTGGGTGCCGTAAAAACCGGACACCGGCACGAAACCGATGTCGGCCTTGAGGCTGTTAAGGTATGCCAGCCCATCCACATAGGCAGTCTGCATGGGATTCAAAGTCTCCACCGCCTCGCCGAACACCTCCGGCGCTTCCTTCGGCGCGATGGCCTTGTCCCTCATCTCATCCGCGCCCATGAGCCATTCCCTGACGGAAATGGTGCCGTTCACAAGCTCGGCGGTTGTATCATGCATATAGGTTTCCACCGCATCCCCGTGGTTGTCCCCTTCAAAATAGAAGGTGGGAATGATGCGGCCTGCGTTGATGGTGTCGATAACCTCGGTGTAGAAATCGCTGCCAAGAGACGTTTCTTCCTTCAGGAACCCGAAATAATCATCCCCGGCGATCAGGAGTTTCTGCCCCTCCGTGGTACTCAGGTACGCCATGATCTCCATGAGCGCCGCCTGCTTCTTCGGATCCGCCGCGCCCTGCTTCGTCACCGCGATAAAACTGCGGGGAATGGCGTAGAGATAATCGGAATCCGGTTCATCACTTGTGAAAATGGGCATGAGCCCCATTTCGTGAGCCTCTGTGCCATTTTCCTCATTGATCTGCTGATTGTAGACATAGCCCTGCTGGGACTCAATGGTCATAAGACTGGTGTGGTACACGTAAAGCTTCTTGCTCCGATACCCCGGCTCTGTGGTGAAATGATTGAGACTCAAAACCCCATCATCGAAAAGCTGAAGATACGTCTCAGCCGCCGGCTCCAGATGGCCGACCATGCTGCCCTCGCCCTGCTGATAATCGGCGAGCCACTTGCTGTTGGCCACGCCCCGGAAAGAATCTTCATAATTATAGGTGTTAAACACCAGCGAGGACATATCGCACCATCTCATGGTGGGCACAAACGCCTCCACCGGCTTCGTCACCATTTTCTCCGGATCCGCCTCGTCCGGCTCCTCCCCGGTGAGATTCATATCCTTCACCTGCTGCAGCAGCGCCGCGAACTCAGAATAATTCTGCGGCACCTGCAGACCCATTTCCGCAAAAGCGGTCTTATCGTAAATGATGCCGTACACGTAGGATGGCCCGGGCACGTAATACAAATTCCCGTCGCTCGCCGTGCAGGCCTGGATCGCGTTCAGGTAATAATTGTTGACGAAGCTCTCCGTGGACAGATTATAAAAATAATTGGTGAGCACGTCCTCGTCGATGCGCTTGATGTACTCGCACAGCACAAAATCCGGCGCCATGTCGTGGGTCACCTCATTGGTGAGCCGGAGCGCCGGGTCAGTGGACTGATTTTCGTCCATCACAATGTCGACGTCAAACTTAGACTCCAGCACCTCCTCGAAATCGGTGCTGACCCGGTCCTTCTGATACTCAAACACCAGCTGCACCTTGTCCCCGGTGGTCGTCGTGGTCGCCGCAGCTTTATCGCCCTCAGCGGTTGCCTGCGTGCCGCCGCACCCCGCCAAAGACAGCGCCATAAGCCCCGCCAGCGTCAAACCCAAAACACGTGTCTTCATCAAAATCCAATACCCCTCTCTCACGAAACATCCTCGCAGCCGCCGCGCCCTTCCCCTTCGGAAATGGGTCTCCCGGGCGCCTAATTGTCTCAACTTAAGTGACACCGCTGCAAAAAATGCTCAAATTTCATCAATTGTTTCTTCAAAAACGATACATTTTCATCATATCACGATACGCCCCATCTCTCAATATGAGGTTCTTGCCCTGGGCTGTTTGCGCGCACAAGTAACCCCAACGGCCCCCGGTTCGCACCCCCATAACGAAAAATCCGACGCACAGGACAGCCACCGCCGTCCCACGCATCGGATTCAACAATTCATTTAGAACAGAGCATCAAGCCCTGTGATTTCCAGCACCTCGCGGATGTAATCGTTCATGTTCACCACCGCGAAATCCCCGGCCTTCTTCTTCATGGCCTTGAAGCTCTTAAGCAACACGCCGATGCCGGCAGAGGACAGATACGGGCACTGCTCAAAATCGATCACCAGGGACTCCGCCCCGTCGATCACCTCGTCCACCGCAGCCTGCAGCTCCGGCGCCGTCGTAATGTCAAGATCCCCGGCCAGCTGAAACGTCACCTTGCTGCCGTCCACAACCTTCGTTATATCCATCTTATCTTTTCCACACCTTCCACATATTATCTGTTATCATCGCCACCGGGTGTCAATCTCCGCAGGCCGCCGGATTGCGTCCTCATGCCCGGGAAACTCCCGCGCGGGTAGCATGAGTGCAAACACCTCGCTCACCCACGCGCGGGCCGCTCAGAATCGAACCCGGAAACCACCCACAGCGGCCATCAGTTCTCTCACCCCTCCTGCAGCGGCAGCCGAATGACATTCCGGTTGCACGCAAAGTTCAGAGCATTCATCTTCTCCTGCTGCTTCGTCATGAGCCCGTTCAGAATAAAGGAGCTCAGACTGTCAACCGTTCCGTCCTCCGCCAGCACATTGAAAATCTCGCCGTCGTCCCGGAGGATAATCGTCAGGTCATCCCCCAGCTTCAGAGTACACTCCGCCAGAACCATTTTCTCTGAGGAGGCATTTCGGTTCATAACCACCGTCATGATCTCCTCAATGAACAGCTTCGTTTTGAAAATGGTGCGTTTGGCAGCCCCATTTTCCTGAAGGAGCGCCTCCGCCTTGGTCATCATGTCCCGAATACCCGCCGGCGTCACCTCAAATTCAAAGAAATGCACCATTTTCGGCGACGGTTCTTTGATGAGAAGAGGCAGCGTCCGGAACCCTTTGATAAGCCCCATCAGCAATAAGAAGGCGGCAAAACCCAGAACATTTCCGAAAAGGACGCCCAAGGCGGGCCCCAAAATGTTGAAAATGCTTGTCAGGGCGATCATGCCGATGATCGGGCCAAGCAGCTGCTGCATCAGTGTGCTTAAGAGATTGATCCCAACGCGATCGGTGTATAAAAAATAGGAAGACAATGTCATGCCGACGGCGCTGGTGAGGAAGGTCACCGCCACAATCCGGATGACGCGCAGCACCACCTGAGCAATGGCCGGTTCGTGGATGCCGTAGGCCACGGTCACAATCTGCGGGAAAATGAAGAAAATGACGGTCATCATCAGGCCCAGCCAGAAGGCCACCCGCAGCGCATGATACATGATCCGGCGCTCGCCGTCGATATTGCCTTCACCCCGGTACACCGCCACCATGGGCAACAGCACCGATCCGATGCCGCCAAACAGCATATACATCTGCATGACACTGAGGATAACCGTCACCAACGGCAAATAATCGCTGTTCGCATGGGTCAGAATGAGAAGTGACATGGTAAAACTCAAAATCGCCCAGACACCGTACTCCACGCAGTCCGGAAGCGATATTTTCAGTGTCTTCAGCATCACCTTGAGACTCAAGGCGAAGCGGAAGCGATAGGTATTGACCTTCCTGAAAAAATGCAGGCTGTCGATCAGGATCTGCACCAGAAGGCCAATCGATGACCCGATGCCAAGACCGGCGATCCCAATCTTGAAGGCCAACAGCACCGACAGCCCCAGCGCGCAGATGATGCGCGCCGTGCTGGCCACCAGAAACAGCTTTTCATCACCGTCCCAATACACCACGTGGCTGATATAGCACGCAATTGGGAAGAGCAGCGCCATATACCGGAAATAAACCAGGTAGGCGGCGGCCTGTTCGAAAACCGCTGCCGACGGCGCCATCATGGTCAGATACGCATTTCCGAAAAGTGTCAGCAAAAGGAACATCACCGCACCGTTGAACACCGAGACGATCAGCCCCTGGCTGAACACCCGGTTCGCCTTCTCCGTTTCCATCTGCCCCGTCAGTTCCGCATACTGGACACCGATGCCCGGCGCCACAATGGTGGACACGTAAAGCGAAATCGTCAAAAATGGCGCCACTAATGTGAGCCCACTCAGAGCCGTCTGGGAAATGACGTTCCCGGACACGATATTGTCCGCCACACCCATGATGACCGACACACTGCATTCGATCAGTGCGGCAATCAACATGCTGTTGAAACGGGAAATAATGAAAGAATTCTGTTTTTTACGTTTTAAGAAATTAAACATCTAGTAGTTCCACACCTCATACCCCTGCCGCCGGGCGGAATCGTACACCGGCTGCATGTTTTTCTGAAGAATCCCGTAGAATTCCTCCCGCGCATTCCCCGGCCGATAAAGTTCCTGCCCGGCCCAGATGGAATGCAGATTATCGCGATAACAAGCCTCGAACCGCTTATGAAGCCCCTCCCGTTCCTGGATCAGCTCATACATCTTGAACTGATTCTCCGCAAACAGGTTAAAAAATGGATCCCATTTCGGAAGCTTGTTGCTTTTCGTTGAATTAAGCGATGAGTCCATGGGCATCAGATTCCACAGCTCATCATTCATCACAAAGGACCAGGGAATAAAGTGGTCCACATCATATTTCTTTGGGAAAATGGGTTGCCCGGTGAACACATCTCTTATCTCGCACACCTCAAGGATGCCCTCCCAAAGCTCGCGCACCTTCTTAAGCTTACGCATCTTCTCATCCATCGGCGCCAGCTTGTAAATGAGTCCCGGCACCTCCGGATTATTATTCTGGAGCCATTTCACCTTCTCGTACTGGATCCATCCCAGGATATTCACCGTGTTATCCTGGATCATCCGCATCCAGTCCGGATTGAAATGCACTTCTTTCTTCAGCTTACTGCTGTCCCCAAAGGTATAGGGCAGCCGCGTCATGGTGCTGTCGATATGACGGATAAAAGCCGTGAGCCTTCTCACACTCTCCCAGGGCACCGTCTCCTCACTTTTCGAAAAAAATCCGGCCAGCGCCCGCCCCGGCACCATGTTGGTGAGCTGCTCCTTATAAGGCTTAAGCTCCGGATTGAAATCTCGAATCGCATTTCGAATCTCAACCTTAGAGGCATTGGCCGCCAGGTCGCTGAGCTCCGTGAGCTTCAGCACCGCCCGTTCAAGACCGTCCCGCACCAGCCCGTCAGCCTGCATCCCGCTTAAATGAATGTGAAATTCCCGCACAGAATACCAGGCATTGCAGATCATCTCATCGATGATGGCATCGAAGGTCGTCTCCTCTATCCCTTCGGAAATGAGGTTCACGATGGCCTCCAGCCAGTAAAACTTATAACAATAGGAGGGATCCTTCATCATCTGGGAGAAGCCCTCAATATCCAGGGTGTTGTGATAATCCCCCTGCAGGGTCAGCGTGTGCTGCGTCTCCGCATGATAATATTCAGCCACTTCTCATCACCCCTTCCCGGTCTGGCATCACAGGTGAGCCACATCTCTTCAATGGTGAGCGCTGCCGCCACCTTCGGATTTTCCTCAATGAATTGCGAAAATGCCTCTTCCGTGAAATCCGTAAAGTATCGGCCGTTCCGCTCGCCTTCAAAATCCCCATACTTAAATGAGGTATAAATCACCCCATTATCCTTGAGAGCCGCTGCCATCTTCTGAAGCACCGCGCCGAGTTCTCCTTTGGGCAAATGAAGGATCGAGGCGCAGGCCCAGATGCCATCGTAAGATTCCACCGCATCCAGTTCCTGAAACAGCAACTGCTTCACATCAAGACCGGTAAGCTCCCGCGCCAGCTTCACGCACTCCGCCGAACCATCCACCGCCTCAACAGCAAAGCCCTGCTCCAGGAAAAACTTCGCATCCCGCCCGGACCCGCAGCCGAAATCCAGAATAGACGCGCCTCTATATAATAAGGAAGAAAAATGATCCTGGAGAACATGCATATCTGTGTGGAAAGTGGATTCCGTAAAGGCGGAAGCGTTTTGATTGTAATAGTCTAAAGTATGATTACAGGTGTTCATTTAATACAGGTGTTTGTTTAATAATAGTTTTTCTTCAAAACCATTGTCATAACGATACAATAGATGCTTTCTATCAAAAACAGGATCCACATCATGGATAATGCTGTGATGATTCGGACAGACAATCAGCTGATTGTTGGCATCATTGTTCAGGCTTCTGACAAAATAGTCAATGTGATGGGCTTCCACAACATGAGAGCCATATTCTTCACCGACAAGCTTACCGCAAATTTGACATTTATATCCGTATAGGCGTTTTAAGTTATCGCCTATCTTTTTATTCAGCTTACGAATTTTGACAATCTGTTCCTTTTCTCTCAACCCAGCCGTGTCATCTGTTGTATCGAAATTAAACTGCGCTTCCAGAACACGTTCGGACTGACCACTCACCGTTGTTCGTAACACATCCATGTCAAGCGATCCGATGGTTTCCAAGACATAAGTATCGTCATACTCAGTCGTATAAATCGCCAGGTATTCCTTGTATTCATCCGGCAACTTAATATGCTTCTTGGAACCCTTCTCCTGTTGAGCTTTCATTTCGCAGATATACGCATAGCTCCGACGAAAACTATCCCTCAAAGCCTGCGCAATCTCGTCATTCTTATTATAACGAATCTGAATCTTATCAGCATGAGGCCCGAACTTTGCATCTATCTTTTGATTGGTCAGCTTCGCCTTATATGTTTTGCCATCAAGAATCAGCGATATCGTTTGCGTATCGCCTCTTTCTAACAAACGCCCAGCCACTTGACCGAACACAACCTGATGCTCCTTCGGAATGGCAAACCCATCCTTAAAAAGAGACCAGTCGACTTCTTTCTTGTAAACATATTCATCTGGGATAGATTTCACTGTGGCCACCTCCTCGCTAAGCACTTATAGGGGAGTTTCCGCTTGCACATACTGACATTTAAATAACCTCAGTACATAATCACTTATTGGGACAGTCATGGGAACACCATATATTACAATCACTTATGTCTCCCACGTACTAAACTCGCCGTAACTGCCCATATTTCTCTCTGGTATCTTACAATCACTTAAACTGTTCAGGTACTAAAATCGACGTCTAGGACTGAGCACTCTTTATTACAATCACTTAAACTGTCCAAGTACTAAATTCGCCGTCACTGCCCAAATTTCTCGCTAAATGTCTCACAATCACTTAAATTGTCCAGGTACTAAAATCAGATGTATTTCGTGACGGAGAGGTGATCGTCTTACAATCACTTAAATTGTCCAGGTACTAAAATC
>JAUNDG010000033.1:0-7698 GCA_030526195.1 Lachnospiraceae bacterium | reverse complement strand
GTCTTACAATCACTTAAATTGTCCAGGTACTAAAATCTAATGCTTTCAAGTGGGGCTATGCTGCAAGTCTTACAATCACTTAAATTGTCCAGGTACTAAAATCCCCCTCTCACTGGTCTGGCTTGGCTTTCCGTCTTACAATCACTTAAATTGTCCAGGTACTAAAATCTATTGCCGATACCCCAGCCGAGCAGTCTGGTCTTACAATCACTTAAATTGTCCAGGTACTAAAATCGACTACAGGTTTAATGTCGTCATGTGCCTGTCTTACAATCACTTAAATTGTCCAGGTACTAAAATTGTTCTCATCAATATCATCTTGAATCTGACGTCTTACAATCACTTAAATTGTCCAGGTACTAAAATAACCATCTATCGTGAGGACTTTAGCTCCAGTCTTACAATCACTTAAATTGTCCAGGTACTAAAATATCAAATCGTATATTTCCCAACGTCTCAGGAAATATACTATAGCAATAATACCATACCCTATAACTCAATAAAATGCCTTTCACTCTCTGTACCGCAGGCCACTTTCTCCTCCATTTGCAATGTGTTATTAATCAATTTGCAGATAACATTCTCTTCAATAGAAACCAAAGCATTTTCTCTTGCTATGTTATGAACGCATTTTTCTATTACTGTCAAAACCTCATCCTCTTGCATCGTCCTTTGAATGGGATAGTTGAATTCTATGAAGTCACAAAGGTATTCAAAAGAAGGCAACGAAAATTCCGTATCATTAAATACTGTCACATCTTCAAGATCATCCCTCTCTGCAACAAGATACCCATCTAGACTTAATGTCACGATTGATAGGATGCCATGCTTATAATTCAATTGCCCGAGTTTCCGGAATACCTGACGATACTCTTCCCGTGTCAAAAAGTGATCTGCATTTTCTAATATCAAAATTGTCTTTCGTGGCATCCGCTCTATGACGCCTTCCAACAAACCCAAACATGTTGTACACAGTTCGTAGTTTGACAACTCCGATAAATCATTCTCATTGGTATCTGTCACCGTTGATTTTTGAATCATATCCCACACATCCGAAACAGAATATGTCATAGCAATGTTCCCAAAATCCTTAATGCGGTTATTCAATTCCAAAAACATTTCAGCTAACTGATTTTCAATTATTTCCATTTGCTTTTGCCATTGAAAATCCTGCATGGATGATTTCAGGAACTCGTACATTAAGCTTTGTTTTGTTAATTTAATCACCGCCATCATATCAGCAGGATTACTTAATGAAATGACAGAATATGCTTTGCGTCCCGGGTTTTCATTATCAAAAAGGACATTGTCACGCCATTTATTTTTTTCTTCACTATATTTGAAACTCGAAAAATACCGCCTGATAGATTCGCATATGTACGTCTTCTTCATGATATTTTGACCACATAACTGGGCAATGTGATCCAAATTAAATGACAGAGTTTTTTCAAAATCACGTATCGTTATCTTCATAAAACTATCAGTCTTTCTGCCCCCACCGTGGTTTCTGTCGTCGATCTAGATCCCACTATCAGTTTCATATCCGCATACTGTTTTTCCGTAACCGCTAGCAACCTGACATTTCCCGAAGGCGGAACAATTTGCCGAACATGTTTTTCTATTCTTGTGGCATATTCCCGGTTTGGACACGTTCTCACATATACAGAATACTGTATCATTGTAAACCCTTCTTTTATTAAGCCTTTGCGAAACTGCCTGTATGCTCTTTTCTCTTTGTCTGTGTCAACCGGCAAATCAAACATGCATAACAAACGCATTAATTTATATTTCATCCTCTTTACTCTCTAAAAAGAAAACCATCAATATCCGGGAAAATAACATTTTCACTTCGGCCCATAATCCGTGCCGCCATCTGAGCGACATATTCTTCTATTACATTCCCAAGAAACATCTTTTTATCATGATAAAGGACTTGCCTGTTTACCAAATCAACAAGGATCCTTCTGTGATCGGGTTTAAAATACATCTCATCTTTTAAAATAGAATACGCAACCATGTCAACAAAGGGCCGGAATGGCTCCATTAGATCATCGACGAGATTAAACCGATTGTATTCACTTTTGTGGTGAATCCCAATTTGCGTGTTAAGCCCATACCCCACACAGACTCGTGCTATATAACCACGGATAATCGCATATCCATAGTCAAGGCCACTATTCAACAAAATGTTTTCATCACCTCTCGAAAAAGAAGTCCCCATCAGTCGGTTAAAATACACCTTAGCTGCATGCGCTTCTCTATTTGTTGGATCTCCGACTCCTATTGCTTCAGAAAAAGCTGCTATCTGTGAAAACCCGCCTTCATCTCCAGTCAGTTTCAAATAGCACTTTGCTTGATTCAAAATCTTTTTCTCGACAATTTCTTTCCATAGGTTGCCGTATGCTTCTGTTGAATAATTGATTTGGTATCCAATCACTTTTGACGAGCGGCAATGATTATCGTATGCCCCGAATAAACCAACCGGCAGATGTTGACGATCACATATCACAAGGCCAATATGCCCGGTATTGATCCGCTGTCCACTTTCCGGTGTTGTGCATCAGATAGAAATATGGTGTTTCATTCTTCTTGTTCTGATTCTCATCTCTATAAACAAGAACCTTGTTACTTCTTGAGTCATCAAAAGAGATTGACCGCGGAATAATATGGTCAATTTCAAACATTTCGGGATGGACAAGAATATCTCTTGGTGAAATATCTTTGCCGGAGTACAAGCACTTCCCATCCTGCTCATTCCAAAGCTTCAATTTTAATCCCAACTGTTTCTGTGATGAATAATCGGCTGAAGTCAGTTTGATATCATAAGAAACGGCCAGTTTCTTTTCAATTTCCTTGGCCTCATTCTCATTACGCTTCTGTTCGTCCGTAATACGCTGTTTCTGCTCATCAGAGTTTCTATCACGGGGCATCTCGATGACTACATCTGAAATATCTTCGTACTTCTTCTGTAATGCATTAACAACTCTGAATGAGATTCTGACAGATCTGCGAACAACAGGATTTAACAGTTCCTCATCAGCCGCATCAACAGGAATGCAATTCATATCCTTGTATTCGTCAACGTTTGAACGGAATACACCCATTTCTGTCAGGAGTGTCATCCCCTCGAGGCCTGACACAATGGTGATTTCCATCAGGTCAGAAGCCACAGCCGTGGTGCCGTGCCGGATCACCATTTTCGCAAATTCTGTGTAGGACAGCATGCTGCTTTCGAAGTGGATATGCGCATCGAAGAAACCGGGGGCCAGGTACATGCCCTTGGCATCGATGATGACCGTGTCGGGGCCGATGGCTCCGTCGGGAATGTCGCCGACGCCGGCGATCTTGCCGTCATAGATACTGACCTCACAGTCGTAGATTTCATGGCTGATGACATTGATGAGCTTCCCGTTTCTGATCAGCATATCAACAGGTCGCTTGCCAAGAGCCGCCTCGATTAATGCTTTGTCCATGATTCTCCTCCTGTGTCACATTTTCTGATGGCCTAAAAGCATGGCCGTTACATGTTGACCTTCAGCACCGGGTCAATGACCGCCTGCTGAAGCACATCGATAAAGCCGTGGTCTGTGACGGCGTAACAGGGAATCGCCGCCAGGCAGATGAAGGACAGGAACATATCCGGGAAGGAAATGGGGCATCCCACTTCCCTGATGGCTTCCACAAAGGCCCGTTTTTTCTCCGCCAGTTCTTCGGCGGTGAGGTCTGTGAGAAGGCCCGCGATGGGCAGCGCGATTTCTGCCTTGATCTCGCCGTCCACCACCAATACCTGTCCACCCTGAAGTTCTTCAACCCGGTTCACGGCGAGCGCCATGTCGCGTTTATCCGCCCCCAGTACCACGATATTGTGATTATCATGTCCCATGGAATAGGCCATCGCGCCTTTTTGCATATGGAACCCACCCATTAATGCGTTGCCGATGTTGCCATTTTTTCCATGGCGTTCAACCTGAGCAATATAGAGCACATCCTGCTCCACATCATTTTGAATCACCCCATCCTTTACCGGCAGAGTTACATCACGGCCCTGTGTGATGGGAATCCAGGGCAGTGTGTCCATCACCTTGACGTCGGCGCTGATCGCTTTTTCATCGACTCTGATATCAAAATCAAAGGGCGATGCCGCATCTGTAAGATGAACGGTGTCCAGCAGCACCGGCTTATGCTGAAGCCGCGGATAGGTGACAACCGACTTGCCGTCTTCAACAACAAGGCGACCGCCGGCCACCACGGATGACACTTTGAAATCCTCCGGCCCGGTGGTGATGTTGATATCCGCCCGCTTGCCGGGCGCCAGACCGCCGATGGCATATTCCAGCTGGAAGGCTCTGGCCGCATTGATGGTCACCATCTGAATCGCGGTCACGAAATCAAAGCCCATTTTCATGGCGGTGCGCACCGATTCATCAAGATGACCTTTGACGGACTGAGCGCCCAGTGTGAAAGCATTGACCATACGGATCGGTTCCGGAATCGGATAGGAGCAGAGATAACCGATCTGGTTTGTCTCTGTCTTGGCACCGGCGATGATTCCGCAAAGGTATTCACTCTGGAAGTTCTTCGGGAAGAAGGTGGCCATGTTGGTCTTGTTGATGCTGCCGGAATAATGATTGAAGTAAACATCCGGATACTTATCGGCCACATTGGCGGTGTATTCACCGAAGCCGTAGCTGGTGGTGTAAATGACGTTGCACCCGTCAGCGATCAGGCTTTCAATGGCGGTTTCGCATTCAGCTGATTCCGGTACGCTGGTGGCGTATTTCACCTGGTAACCGGCATTCTCCAGAGCCTGGAAGCCTAAGTACAGAGCGTAGCTGAAGCCTTCTGTCCCAAATTCTGTGTTGAAGACGGCACCGACTTTGATGTCATCTTTTGTGAGGGACGGCAGTCCGGAGGCAGTGGCCCCGGCCGGAGCTTCTGCACTCACATCTGCCGGTGCTTCGGCTTCTTCATTACCTGACGGCGCGGCCTCCTCGGTTGCCGCAGTGTCTGAACCGGACGATGCTGTGTTTTCCGGCACTGTGCCACAGGCTGTTAACATGACAGCCATGATACCGGCCATAACAAGTGCTAATAAACCTTTCTTTTTCATAAGTAACCTCCTTTATGAGCACGAAAACTGTTGAGTTGATGCATTTACAGGTGGGTTCTACTGTTATGAGTTGACAGTAAACCCTACATCTAATGTAGATTCAAGTCTTTTTTTGCTATTATTTTCAGATTTTTACCACTTTGCACATGATTCGTATTACCAATTTTGAAATCTCAACAATAAAGATGGGTATAGAAAACGGCAGGCCGATTGGCCTGCCGTTGTACTTCCTCTATCTGCTTTTTTAAACCCTTCTTGTACGCAACTCCTATTCCAATAAACCATATTGCTTGTACTTATCCAGCATCATCTTATACAGCATTTTATTCCCAAAATACTGTCGATAGGTAGCCGTCTTTTCCTTACCGGCCATCTTAAGACGATCCATTTCCTTTTGCTCGTATTCTGCCTGCTGTTGTAATTCTTTGAGCATTTTCTCAAAAGCTTCTAATCTATCCATTTCACAAACTCCCATTACAGAATATTTCCAGAATCGTTTTGATGTTCTCACTCCGTCCTGCCGGTACGAATAAAGTGTCCCTCCTGCACAGCAGCAAATGTGGCTATGGCACATACAACAGCTACGCTGACTGTCATTTTCATAATCTCAAATGAAAATGGCAGCAAGAAGAGCATGAGCCCCGTTACTTTATTGGCCTTAGAATGAACCGAAACAAATCTTTTCTGAACCACATAGCCGGAAATCACATTAATCACTTTAATAATGGCTATCACAGCAACCCAGATCCAGATACCGGTCGGAAGCTTTATAACAGGCAGAAGCTTCCAAGCCACCGCTATGATGAATACCATATCAGCTAGCGTATCGAGTTTTGCCCCAAATTCGCTTTCAGATCCTGTCATTCTGGCAACAGTGCCATCGATCATATCCGAAAACCCGGCTGATGCATAGAATACCCAAAAGGGCTTCGAAAGTGCCGGAACACACAGCAGCAATATACTAAATAGGATCCGGCAACACGTTATGACATTTGCAATCATCTTCTATTTTCTTAAAACGCCTTACTAACCGCACTTGATGCTGTATTTTTCCCGGCCCGTCCATCGCTGGGGGTAGCGGCGATGACGACCATGTACCGGTCATCACCGTAATATTTGGCTTTGTAGTGACCGCCGTCTTTTGTGATCTCAAAGCCGGCTTCTTCCAGGGTGCTGCGGACTTTTGGGGTCATGCCTTCGTCTCGACTGAGGCAGGCTTTGACGGCTTTTGACCGGGTTTCGCTTATCTTTTTAAAGTCATTGGCCTCGATAATATCACGAATCACATCATAGCGCCGTGTTTGGGGCTTACAGGTATTGAGGTATTCTGTCAGAGCGGTGAGAAGGAGATCTGTGATCTCGCCGGGATAGAAGTCCGGTTCTTCGCCCATATGGAGGACCGGGGTGTCTGACATGGCATCCAGTTTTATTTTGAGACCCGTGTTCTCCTGCTGCAGGCGATCCACCTCATGGCTTAATCGTTCAATTTCATTTTGAGCCGCCACCATGTCCTCGTCGAAGGATTCCAGGATCTGGTCCGCCTCGGCTTTGGCCTCCTCGATGGCCTGCTGACGCACCTCTTCCTTTTGCTGCTCCATTTCACCCTGCATGGCGATGAGTTCATAGAGTGTTGAGCGGTGTTTAGCTTCCAGTGCGTTCCGCTCCTCCGTCTGCTTTTTCAAGCGATCGCGCAGGAGCGCATTGTTGATACCATGCCAGCTGTACAGACTCTCAACCCGATGGGCATTGGCATACTGAATAACGCTGCGCACCACCTTATTTTCTAAAACATAATCGTAGCCGGACTCAACGCGGTAAAGATACCGGCGATGCATTTCGGCGTTGGGGAAATAAATCCCGATGCCGCCAAGATACTCATTTTTTTCATCGGTCATGCTCCGGAGAGCCTGATTGGTGGCGGTGTTTGCCTGCACCAGCACATGGGCCACACCCTTGAGGCGTCTGGCCAGCATATGGACGTTGACCGGATCTTCATCGTGGCGGGTCTTGGAGACAAAGACGATGGGCAGATGGTATTGGGCCGTGCCATTTATGACATCGGCCACCAGCCGGAGGTTGTCTTCTGTGATGATGAGGGGATCGTTATCGACGGCCAGGCCGTTATCCCGTTTCACGTACCCGCGCTCGATGAGCATCGTGATGAAATGGGGTGTCGAGAACTTGGCGCTGATGGTGAGGGCTTCCTCAAGATAGCTCCGTTCGAGGCGGATCGCCATTTTCATCTGAGTGAAGTTCATGATGTAATCAGTATCCCAGATGACACCGTCGTCTTCTATCTTTTCATAGCGCACCGCGATGATGTTGCGGGCGGCGTATTCCTGAATATCGACCCAAAGGGTGTCGTCGCCGAAATGAACGGTTTTCTCGCCATGCCAGACGATGCCTGGAATGACATTTCCGGGATGAGGACTGCTTTGGCACCATTCAAGGACGAGTTCGATGAATTTTTCTTTCGTCAGGGTGCTTTCGATCTCAAGAAGTGTTGAAAATAACAGCATGGTTTTGCTCCTTAGTGATTGTGTTATTCTGCGTGTTTACCGCCACGCCCGGTGAGGTAATCTCTGATT
>JAUNDG010000009.1:57006-82202 GCA_030526195.1 Lachnospiraceae bacterium | reverse complement strand
CGAGATAGCTCAGTTGGCTAGAGCACGCGGTTCATACCCGCGGTGTCGAGGGTTCAAATCCCCCTCTCGCTACTTCAAAAAGCAGTTACGGAATCTCGTAACTGCTTTTTTTTATACCCGGGAGAAGGTATAATGAAACAGAGTCATCGTTGAGTGAACCATAGCAAAGATGCCCGCAGTCAGCACGAACCACAGCAAGGATGTTCCACAGCAAGGTGCCCCACAGCAAGCTTGATCCAACGCAAACATGATTCGCTTCAAGGAAGCAGCTTTTTTGAGGTTACGGAGAACACGGATACGTGCCTGATTGACCGGCGGCCGTTTGTTTTCTTTACCTGTTGAAAAGCAGATCGCATGCTCCGCTTTGGATGGGACAGGTTCGACTTGCGCGCGAAAGTAACAACAAGATGATGACAACAGTGTAAGAAAAGAAATAATGGAGATTGTATGATGAAAAAGAAAATTGCACTTCTGGCAGCGATGCTGCTTTGCATGAGTATGACAGTGACAGCCTGCGGCTCAAAGGAAGCTCCGGCTGAAGATAAGGCACAGGACGGTGTCGAAGCACCCGCCGGTTATGGCAGCGCCGAACCGGATGGTTATCTGAGTGCTGCGGCAGACGGCTACAGCGCCGCCGCTCTTGATGAAGACTATGATTCCATTGATGATGCCATCTCAGAGCTTGAAGAGCGTGAAGCTGCCGCAGTGGCTTCAGGCTACGCCTCAGCTGAACCGAGTGGCTACAGCAGCGCAGCCCCGGATGGCTATTTTGCCGCCGAGTAAGCCGGTTGAAACAGTCATTTCGTGCTTCATTTAAAGTAAAGTGAATCGGAAACAAGCTAAAGAGCAAGAATCGATGCCGGGAAAATTTTGAGGCAATAAAAAAGGCATCGGAATCAAGCAAAAAGCAAGATTCCGATGTGGAAGTTTACATAAAACAAATAAAAGCGAATCCCAAGGCTTGGACACGTAAGCCCATCTGTTTTCGATGGCATGATAAGCTCTGGGACATTCAAAATGAAAAACAGCAGGGCCTTGGCCCTGCTGACTTGCATTTTATGTGTTTATTATTCTATTTAGTCTTGTTATTGATTTGATGGCTTCACCCCGCGGCTGACTTCTTTTTCATCATAGCCGACAGTGGCAGCTGAGCGAAGATAACCGCAATGAAGATGAGCACGCAGCCCCAGGTTTCCCGGCCGCTCATGCGCTCGCCCAGGATCACGGCCCCGGCCAGAGCGGAGAAGACGGATTCAAGACTCATCAGCAGAGAAGCGACGGTGGGATTGACACCCTCCTGGCCCACGATCTGCAGTGTGTAGGCGATGGAGCAGGACATCACGCCGGCATAGAGAATGGCGATCCAGGCATCCGCCGGAAATGCCGCGAGCCAGGCCCTCACTCCGTCGATGGAGTGGTGCATGTCCACAAAGAACGCCGGAATGGCTGTCAGAATGGAACAGACGATGAACTGGATGCAGGAGAGCCGCACCCCGTCCACCATGGGTGAATAATGGTCAATGGTGAGAATGTGCACCGAAAATGACAGGGCGCACAGGATCAGCAGAAGGTCCGGCAGCTCCAGGGAGAAGGATCCCTTCATGCACAAGAGGTACAGGCCGATGATGGCGAAGACCACGCTGACCCAGACATTCCAGCCGCATTTTTTCTTCAGGAAAATGGCCAGGACGGGCACCAGCACCACGTAGCAGGTGGTCAGGAAACCGGCCTTCCCGGCGGAAGCCCCGGCGGTGATGCCCAGCTGCTGGAGGTTGGTGGCAAAGAAGGCGATGCAGCCGCAGATGATGCCGCCCTTCAGCAGGATCTTTTTATCAAGCGGCGTGGGAGAGGTGGCCGTTTTCGTCATTTTCAGCTTGTCCATGATCGGAATGAAAATGGCGATGGAGATGGCCCCCACGATCATACGGATGCAGTTGAATGCCCAAGGGCCGATGGCATCGCCGCCGGTGCTCTGGGCCACAAAGGCGATGCCCCAGATCAGGGCCGCCAATACAAGAAAGGCCGAATTACGATATTTTTTCATGATTAATCCTCAGTATCATTGTTTTTTCAATAAGAGATCATTGCCGGCTCTGAAAAGCCGG
Source organism: Lachnospiraceae bacterium (assembly GCA_030526195.1). GTDB lineage: Bacteria > Bacillota > Clostridia > Lachnospirales > Lachnospiraceae > Chordicoccus. The sequence continues at coordinate 80,097 of JAUNDG010000009.1, read as the reverse complement.
AGTAAGGGCACTGATTTCGCCACGTCTTACGAATACCCGTCAATCCCCCGGACACTGACCTCGCCGCTTTCCACAGCTTCCGTATGGCCGTCCTCGAAGGTCACAAGCAGGGCAAAATTTTCATCAATGCCCACAGCGTGGCCAAGGCGCTCCGTCTGGCCGCTGATGACGCGAATGTCCTGATCCACCGTCAGGCACAGTCGCTGATATTCCTCAAGAAACTCATCACGTCCCTCCGGCCAACGCTCACGCAGAATATCCAGCTGACGCACCATTTCCGCCGCAAGGGCCGCTCTGGAGACGGGATGCCCCACGGCCATGGCCACAGACCCGGCCACCTCCCGTAGCTCCTCGGGGAAATCCTCCGGTGTCTGATTGACGTTGACACCGATGCCGATCACCACATGGCTGATGGAACCGGTTTCGCTTTCGATGGACATTTCCGTCAGGATCCCGCAGATCTTGCGATGATCCATGATGAGGTCGTTCACCCATTTGATGCCGGGGCACACACCGGTCACTTTGAAAATGGCTCTCCCGATGGCCACCGCGGTCCAGGCTGTCACCGTGGCAATATCCGCCGGGGTGCAGGCGGGGCGCAGCAGCATGGATAAGTAAATGCCTTTGTCCTTAAGGGACAGGAAGGAACGGCCGCGGCGGCCGCGACCGGCGGTTTGTTCATTGGCAATGGCCACAGTGCCGGCAGGGGCACCGTCGTCCGCCATGTCCCGGATCCGTTTGTTGGTGGAATCCGTCACGTCGTAGCAGATGACGGAGGCCATGCGTTCCGGTGTCAGATAGGCCCCGATGGCCACATTTGTGAGGCGGTCGGGGGCATTTAATAATCGATAGCCTTTTCTGGTGACGGAATCGATGACATAGCCGTCTTCCCGCAGGGCCTTCACGGCGGCGGAAACAGCCATGCGGCTCAGGCCCAGCTGCCGGCTCATCATTTCGCCGGACACGTAGCCATCCGTTTCCATCAGAAAAGCTAAAACAGAATCTTTTGTCATAGGTTATGTTCTCCCAAAAAGTGAATCCTATTATATCACAAGCTGCGGAATCGGCACCCCAACTTGTTTGGAAACATTAAAAAAGACAAAAAAACTTTGTCTGAAATGAAATAAAAATTAGAAAGGGTGTTGTCATTTTTTGGAATTATGTTACAATGGAACTCGGTAGACGAGTTACATTCAAAAACAACTCAATGAATTCAATCAAGACCTTTTCCAGTTTGATGAAAAGAATCGGATCCTCGGATCCGATTTTTTTCATTTCCGGGAGTCTCAGCCAAAAGTCTGTCCGGAAGTCGAAACCATGCGAGTGGACAGCATGTTCCGGCTCGCGACAATGAAGCAAGTCTGTCCGGAAGTCGAAAACAAGGTGAGTGGACAGCAAGCCTCGGCAATAACAAAACAAGCCTGTCTGTCCGGGATAGCAAAGGGTGGATTCGATGGTCGGCTGACGGGTGGATATGGTATAATCAAAGCACAATGCGTAGTGTTAAAGGAAATGTGACAAAAAGGACAAAGCCATAAGGGTTGCATACAGGATTGACCTGATAACGGCTGACCTGTCACACGGCATAACGCAAGAAATAATGACAACAACGCACATCGGGAGGCAGACATGTCCGAGAAGAAAAAATACGTGATGGCGTTAGATGAAGGCACCACCAGCTGCCGCTGCATTATTTTCGATCATGAGGCGAATATGGTCAGCATGGCGCAGCACGGGTTCACCCAGTATTTCCCGCAACCGGGCTGGGTGGAGCATGATGCCAATGAAATCTGGGCCTGCCAGCTGGGCGTGGCCGTGGAGGCCATGATGAAGATCGGGGCCACGGCGGAGGATATCGCCGCCATCGGCATCACCAATCAGCGAGAGACGGCCATCGTCTGGGATAAAAAGACGGGTGAGCCGGTGACTCGGGCCATTGTCTGGCAGTGCCGGCGGACCGCGGGTTACTGCGACGAACTGAAGGCTGCGGGTTATGAGGAAATGATCCGTGAAAAGACGGGGCTTGTGATCGATGCCTATTTTGCCGGGACCAAACTGAAATGGATCCTGGACAACATCCCCAACGCCCGGGAGCGGGCAGAGCGGGGCGAGCTTCTTTTCGGCACGGTGGAGACCTGGCTTATCTGGAAGCTGACCGGCGGTCAGGTGCATGTGACCGATTATTCCAATGCTTCCCGCACTATGCTGTTTAACATCAACACCCTGGAGTGGGATCCGGAGCTGCTGAAACTGATGGATATCCCGGTGCAGATGCTACCCAAACCGGTGCCCTCAAGCGGCGTGGTGGGCATGACATCGCCGGCGCATTTTGGTGGGGAGATCCCCATTGCCGGTGCGGCGGGTGACCAGCAGAGTGCTCTTTTCGGGCAGACCTGCTTTGAAGTGGGCGATGTGAAGAATACTTACGGAACCGGTGGCTTCCTGCTGATGAACACCGGGGATAAGCCCGTGTATACTAAAAGCGGTCTTCTGACCACCGTGGCCTGGGGCCTTGACGGCAAGGTCACTTACGCACTGGAGGGCTCCGTGTTTATTGTCGGGGCAGCGGTGCAGTGGCTCAGAGACGAGCTCAGATTTATTGATTCCGCCGAGGATTCCGCTTATATGGCGGCCAAGGTGCCCGACACCAACGGCTGCTACGTGGTGCCCGCCTTTACGGGGCTGGGCGCACCCTATTGGAATCAGTACGCCCGGGGCACCATCGTGGGCATCACCCGGGGTGTGAACAAATATCACATCATCCGGGCTACCATGGAATCCATCGCGTACCAGATCCATGACATTCTCGAGATCATGCAGGCTGATGCCGGCACCGAGCTCCATGCCTTATGGGTGGACGGCGGAGCCTCCCGCAATGATTTCCTGATGCAGGTCCAGGCGGACATTTCCCACCTGCCGGTGATCCGGCCGGCCAACGCGGAAACTACCGCCAAGGGCGCGGCCTATCTGGCGGGCCTGGCGGTGCATTATTGGCAGAAAAAAGAGGATGTGGTGGCCAATAACACGGTGGATACCACTTTCTATCCCCGTCTGCCGGAGGATGTGCGTCAGAAAAACCTGAAAAAATGGAAGAAAGCTGTCAGCTATGCCTTTGACTGGGCAAAGGAGGACTAAGCTATGAAATATTCCGAAGATCCCAACAGACAGTATCATGTCGGGACAGCTCCCGGCGAGGTGGGCGAGTATGTGATCCTGCCCGGCGATCCCAAGCGCTGCGAAAAGATCGCCGCATACCTGGATAACCCGGTGAAGATCGCCGACCAGCGTGAATACATGACCTATACCGGGACCCTTGAGGGGGTGAAGGTCACGGTGACCTCCACCGGCATCGGCGGTCCCTCCACAGCCATTGCCGTTGAAGAACTGGTGAAATGCGGCGCCAAAACATTTATCCGCATCGGCACCTCCGGCGGCATGCAGCTTGACGTGAAATCCGGCGACCTGGTGGTGGCCACGGGAGCCGTTCGGGCCGAGGGCACCAGCCATGAGTATGCGCCGGCGGCCTATCCCGCGGTGGCGGATTTTGATGTGGTGCAGGCTTTGCGTACCGCCGGCCGACAGCTGGGCGCCGCCGTTCACACCGGGGTGGTCCAAAGCAAGGACTCCTTCTACGGTCAGCACGATCCCTCACTCATGCCGGTGGCGGGCATGCTGCAGCAAAACTGGGAGGCCTGGTGCCGTATGGGCTGCCTGGCTTCGGAAATGGAAACCGCGACGCTTTTCATCGTGGCGCAGTTCCTCCGTGTCCGCGCCTCCGCCGTGTTCCTGGTGATGGCTAATCAGGAACGGGAGAAGGCCGGCCTGGATAACCCGGTGGTCCACGACACAGATATGGCTATCCGCACCGCCGTGGAGGCCATGCGGATTCTGATCCGGGAAGACAAAACCAAACCGGAATAAGCAGCCCCATTTTCTTAAGAAAATGAATTGTTTGCCAGCCGACAGGTGACGGTTTATATAATGAACTGTCCGTGGGCCACATAGTTCCGGTTGAGAAAATGAGTCATCCTCAGGCCGGAGAGTCGTGAATATAGAAAAATGCCCTTCTCCCGTTCTCTGTGTCATGAGTGATGGGGCTGCGGAAGTACAAGACATGGCGTCGACCGCAGGTGTTATCACGGGGGTATTGTAATAGAGTTGATTATTATTAGATAAGAGATAAGACAAGGAGATTACGATTATGGGAATTCCGACACCGCACATCAGCGCAGCAGCAGGTGATTTTGCCAAGACCGTTTTAATGCCGGGGGATCCGCTTCGCGCCCGCTTCATCGCTGAAAACTTCCTCGACAATGCCAGACTGGTGACAGAGGTCCGCAACGTGCTGGGGTACACCGGTACTTACAAAGGCGAACCGGTTTCCGTTATGGCTTCCGGTATGGGTATGCCGTCCATGGGCATTTACTCCCATGAACTTTTCGCTTTCTATGGCGTTGAAAACATCATCCGCATCGGTTCCGCCGGCTCCATCAATGAAAAAGTCGGCCTTCATGACATTGTGATCGCTCAGGGCGCCAGCACCACATCCCGCTACGCCTTCCAGTTCAAGCTGCCGGGCACCTATGCCCCGCTGGCTGACTTCGGTCTGTTAAACAATGCGGTGAAGACAGCTGAAGCCCAGGGCACCCGCGTGGTTGTGGGCAACGTGCTGTCCGATGATGCTTTCTATGGCGAAGATCCGGCCTTCAACGAAGCCTGGCGCTCCATGGGCGTGCTGGCCATCGAGATGGAAGCTGCCGCACTTTACATGGAAGCCGCTAAGCTGGGCAAGAAAGCCCTGGCTATGTTCACCATTTCCGATGACCTGCTCAGAGACGAGCACCTGTCCTCAAAAGAACGCGAAGTCGGTTTCTCAAAAATGATGGAACTGGCCCTTGGTATGTCGAAGGACTAAGCTTTTATACGGACTCCTCGCTGCGACGTTGGGTTGTGGCGGAGAGTTACTTTATAATAGAAGAACACAATTGAGAATCACAGCATCGGACACCAAAGGTTAAAACAGCCGGTGAGGCTGTGGTTCGGATAATGAATGGAGGTTGACATAAAGTATGGTATCGGAAGAGACCCTTATGGAAAGTGCGAAGGCCATGCTGGCCATGTCCTACGCCCCCTATTCCCATTTTCATGTGGGGGCGGCCCTGTTGGCAAAGGACGGCCGTGTCTTCACCGGCTGTAATGTGGAAAATGCCGCTTACGGCCCGTCAAACTGTGCCGAGCGCACCGCATTTTTTAAAGCGGTCAGTGAAGGCGCCCGGGAGTTTACAAAGATTGTCATCGTCGGCGGCAAAGACGGTGTGATGGGGGAGATGTGCCCGCCCTGCGGTGTCTGCCGGCAGGTGATGCGGGAATTCTGTGACCCGGAAACCTTCGAGATCCTTTGCCCCGCAGCCGATGGCAGTGTGACACGGTTTCGGCTAAAGGATCTGCTGCCCGAAAGCTTTGGCCCTGCCAATATCACCTGATTTTCCTGAATGAGAAAAAAGCCCCATGTCCGGCATTTCGCCGGGCATGGGGCTTTCTAAATGAACATGTTTATGCAGCGTTGGCTCAGATGCGGGCCACGCCTGTCCGTCTGGCAGCTTCAGCCACAGCCTTGGCCACAGCCGGACCGACCTTCGGATCGAAGGCCATGGGGATGATGTAATCCTCATTCAGTTCTTCATCGGAAATGAGGTTAGCCAGCGCTTCGGCGGCAGCCATTTTCATTTCCTCATTGATATCGCTGGCGCGGACATCGAAGGTGCCGCGGAAGACACCCGGGAAGGCCAGTACGTTGTTGATCTGGTTCGGATAGTCGGAACGACCTGTGGAGACGACCTTGGCACCGCCGGCCTTGGCTTCCTCCGGGAAGATTTCCGGTGTGGGGTTGGCGCAGGCGAAAACGATAGCGTCGCGGTTCATGGAAGCCACCATTTCCTTAGTGACAAGACCCGGAGCGGAAACACCGATAAAGACGTCGGCACCCACCAGCGCATCGGCCAGAGAACCGCTGCGGCCTTCCAGGTTGGTGACCTCGGCCATTTCCTTCTTGATCCAGTTAAGATCTGTGCGGTCTTTGTTGATCATGCCCTTGCGGTCGCACATGATGATGTTGTTGAAACCGGCAGACAGCAGAAGCTTTGTGATGGAAATGGCAGCGGCGCCGGCACCTGAGGTGACGATGCGGACATCTTCCTTCTTCTTGCCGACCACCTTCAGCGCATTGGTGAGACCGGCCAGTGTGATGATGGCTGTTCCGTGCTGATCATCGTGGAAGATCGGAATATCACATTTTTCTTTCAGCTTGCGTTCGATCTCGAAGCAGCGGGGAGCGGAAATGTCTTCCAGGTTGACACCGCCGAAGGAGCCGGAAATCTGATAAACGGTCTCCACGATGTCATCCACTTCCTGAGATTTGATGCACAGCGGGAAGGCATCCACGTCGGCAAATGATTTGAACAGGACACACTTGCCTTCCATAACCGGCATACCGGCTTCCGGACCGATGTTGCCAAGGCCCAGAACAGCGGAACCGTCTGTGACGACAGCGCACAGATTCCAGCGGCGTGTCAGAGTGTAGCTCTTGTCGATATCCTTCTGGATCTCAAGACAGGGCTGGGCAACACCCGGTGTGTAGGCCAGGGACAGGTCGGTCTTGTCAGCGACCGGGACAGTGGCGATAACTTCGATCTTACCCTTGAGGCGTTCGTGAAGCTTCAGGGATTCTTCTGCGTAATTCATATGTCAACTCCTGATATGTGTGATAGTCACAGCCGGTGCGCCGGCCGTGCCGATTAATGAGACGAAATCTGCGGCTTTGCGGTTCTGCCCGCAAAACCCATAGCATTATAGCACCTTGCGGAGCCCCTGACAATTCGGCAAACCGCAACCGCTTCTCCCCGCAACCGCCCTTTTTTACGAAAATGGCGCTCCCGTCCGTCGCAATCTGTTCGGCTGCGCCTGAAACAGGCGACGCCGACGGGTTCGGTTCACGAGCAAGTAGCGAAGTGGATTGCGAGTGTCCACTTTACAATGGGGCTCACTGCCCCTCAAAATCATGATCGAATGCCTCCGGTAGGGGCTCATTGTCGGCAATGGTCTGAAGCAGTGCCCGGCTCACCTCCGGCCACAGCGCCGCGGCCTGTGCCATGTCGTTGAGGATGGTGGCAGTAATTGCTGCCGAATCTGTCCCGGCGGTAACAGTTTCCATGTCTGGGTCAGCCACCGTGTTGCGATGGCCCGCAACGCCGGCTATCCGAAGGCCCGCAACACCAGCCGCTCGATGGCCCGCAACACCGGCCATCCATGCCTCCGTCACCGGATCGATAAAGAGATCCCCGAACCCCCCGCCGATATGCAGGACCTTGATAAGCTGCCGCAGCACCATTTTTTTAAAGCCGGTGGGGGAGTAGAGAAGCTTCATGACCCGCCGCTGACCGTTGATAGCTGTGAGCACCGTGTCCTCCGGAAAATCAAAAAAGCCGGCGATAACCCTGGCGGCTGCCGGGGAGGGATTGAGATACCGGGCCCGATCGACCTTCTCCGGGGCGAGATGATCCATTTTCATGAGGCACGCTTCCAGGCGGGATTCGATGAGATTGTGGGAATCCGGTCCCGCGGCGGTTTGGGCATTGATGAAGCCGTGGCAGCAGCGGTCCAGGGTGAAGTGGGCCAGAAATCCCATAAGGTAAGCCAGGGCGGCATCCCTTTCATCGCCTTCCGGCAGGGTGCGGATATGGGCCGCGCCTCGAGCAAAAAAGGCCCGGCTTTTTTGAAAATGAAGCGCCAGGCCGAAGGCGGACACGTCATTTTTTTGCAGGGGTTTGTAATAGAAGAAGATGTCCGGGCCGTGGACACCCAGGTCATAAAGATCCCGATGGCGCCGGCAGAGGGCAGCCAGGTCCTCGGGCAGGGCTTCAAGGCAGGCGGCGCCGAAGCGATAATGAGCATAAAGTGCCGGCATGATAGCCTCCTTTTCTGCGTATATGTAGCCTTCATTATAACATGGGGGTGTGGGACAACGGTGGAAAAATCATGGAAAATGGCTTATAATAAGCAGTTAGACACATTCATGAGACATATAGAGCCGGACATAATGTATCAGACAGGACGGGGCAGATCGTCAGAATCGCACCCGGCGCGTCAGACAGGGGCGCCCGGCATGGGAATCAGAAAAGAGGTTTTTTAATTATGATGAAACTAAAATCAGCCTGCCGGCGAGTGGCGGCAGCCGGGTTGACGCTGGCGCTCATGGTGACGGCGGGGCCGATGCCGGTACCGGCGGACGAAGCGCCGACCGAACCCGCCCCGGTAACGACAGACGAAGAGATGACCGAACCTGGCCCGGTATCGACGGATGAAGAGACAATGGACTTCGTTGCGGAATCGTCGGACGAAGACCTGACGGACGAAGAGAGCATAAACGGTGCGGCAACGGCACCGATTATCACGGGATTCGCCCCCTTCGCTATCACAGAGCACTACCTGGAGGTGGATGCGGAGAACCGGCCTTCTTTGGAGGCCCTGACCGCGGCCATGCCGGAAACACTAGAGGTTTACATAAGTGATGACGTGGTCCCGGTGGAGGTGCCGGTGACCTGGTGGTGTGTGGAGGGTGATTTTGCCACCGTCGAGCTGGCCTATGTGCAGTTCAGCCCGGCTTTCGAAGCCGCCGGTTATGAACTGGCGGAGGGCCTTGATGTGATCACCGATGCCCCCTACATCGGGGTGTATCTTAAAATGAGTGAAACGGGGGCTGATGATGCATCATTTTTTTCTGATATGAGCGGCGAAGAGGCCAACCGGACACCGGGCGCTGATTCTGAGGATATGAACGCAGCGGCTGACGCAACAGAAAGCACAGATGCGGGCATTTCCGACAGCGACTTGACGGCGGAACCGGAGGTGCGGCATTACGCCTACACCTCATCGCCCTACGAGAGCGCCATTTTCGCGTATCTGACAGGCACGGCCCACTTTTCAGTGGCGGCGGCCTGCGGGATCATGACCAACATTTACACGGAATCCTCATTTTATCCGAATAATCTCCAGAACACCGGCAACAAGGCTCTGGGGATGACGGATGATCAGTACACCCGGGCGGTGGACAACGGCAGTTACCCGAATTTTGTCGGGGATAAGTACGGGTATGGTCTCATTCAGTGGACATTTTCGACCCGGAAGCAGGGGCTTCTTAATCTGGCCCGGCAGCGGGGCGTGAGTATCTCCGATATGACCATGCAGCTGGATTACATGATGACGGAGCTGAAAGCTTCCCATTATGCCACCCTGCGCAACACTCTGAACACGGTGCCGAATACGGCCCAGGGCGCTTACAACGCAGCCCATGACTGGTGTTATTATTTCGAGAAGCCGGCCAATTATCCGGAGGTGTCCAAGACCAGGGGGAACATGGCCCGGGATCGTTTCTGGCCGCTTTATAACTTTAAGACAACCTTTGACCGCATCGGCGGCAGCAGTCGCTACGATACGGCCATTTCCGTGGCGGATCGTCTGCTGAAACTGCGGGGCAAGAGCACCTTTGAGGCGGTGGTGGTGGCCAATGCGGCGAATTTCCCGGATGCTCTGGGCGGTGTGCCCCTGGCTTATCAGGCCAAGGCGCCGATCCTGCTGTCCAGCGCCCGGCCGGATCATTCCGGGACACAGCAGACCTTAAGCTACATTAATAAACACCTGGTGCCCGGCGGACGGGTCTACATCCTTGGCTCTGAGACGGTGGTCAGCGCCGCCACGGAGGCGACGCTCCGGCAGCAGGGCTATAACGTGAAGCGTTTAAGCGGCGCGGATCGTTATGAAACCAACCAGGCCATCATTTCGGAAATGGCGCCTGTGAAGGGCGGTGACATTTTCCTGGTCAGCGGGAAGAATTTCCCGGATGCACTGGCTGTTTCGGCCCGGGCGGCGGTGAAGGGTGCCCCGGTGATCCTGGTGGGCAACAAAATGCGTGACACAACCCTGGCCATCATCCGTGATCTGGCCCCCGGCCGTATCTACGTGATCGGCGGCGCGGCAGCGGTGAGCGATGAGGTGGTGAGCACCCTGGCGGGCTTTAACGTGACCCGCATCGAAGGAAACAGTCGTTTCACCACAGCGGTTCAGGCACTGTCCCTGATGGAGGGCAGCTATAAGAGCGCCGTGACTGTGACGGGCCTGGCATTTCCGGACGGGCTGACCGCCGGCCTCCTGGCCGCGGAACTCAACATCCCGATGCTCCTGGTGTCGAACAATCACACCGCGGAAGCGGCGGGAGCTGCGGCAAAGAAAGGCATTGACCATTTTTATGTGGTGGGCGGCGAGGCCGCTGTATCCGGCGGGGCTGTGATAGCTCTTATGCGGTAAATCTGTGCAGGAGACGGATGAACCATTTTCATCCGGATGATGCAAAGGCCCGGCAATGGGCCATAATATGAAGAACGGAGAGAAATCCTATGAGTCAGATGAGAATCGGGACCGGCTATGATGTGCACCGTCTGGTGGAAGGCCGGAAATTAATTTTAGGCGGCGTAGACATTCCTTATGAAATGGGTCTCCTGGGCCACTCGGATGCTGATGTTCTGCTCCATGCGGTGATGGATGCCATGCTGGGGGCCGCGGCCCTTGGGGATATCGGACTTCATTTTCCGGACAGCGACGATCGGTACAAGGGCGTGGATTCCCGTGTCTTATTAAAGGAAACGGGCCGTCTGATCCGGGAGGCCGGCTATGAGGTGGGCAACATCGATGCCACCATCATTGCCCAGAGACCGAAAATGCAGCCGCACATTGAGAACATGCGTCGCAATATGGCGGAAACCCTGGGGATTCCCTTTGAGGATTGCCATGTGAAGGCCACCACCGAAGAGGGCCTGGGCTTTACCGGCAGCGGCGAAGGCATTGCCGCTCAGGCTGTATGTCTGCTGGTGAAAATATAATGACGAATTATGTAAACTGGTGAAGGCCGCGCGTACGGTCGCTATCGGTGTCAAAGCAGACACGTGACCGAATATAACGCCGACGAAATGGACAGCAAGACGTACAGCGGTCATGTCGGTACCTTTTTCTCTATACTTCCCGCCAACGTCAAGCTGTGTTATCATAAAGGGATTCCTGAAGATTTCTTGACAAGAGCATACCTTGTGAAATAGACTTTGTGCTATGGGTTTATTAAAAGACGCAAAAGAACAATTTGAAATATATCGGGTGAAGGATCCGGCTATCCGGTCCTACTGGGATGTGCTGCTCTACCCCTGTTTCTGGGCCATGCGGACGTACCGGAAAGCCCATAAATTATGGGAGTCGGGGCATTATTTCCGTGCCCGGCTCATATCTCAGCGCATGGCGCGCAAGACCGGCATCGAGATCCATCCCGGTGCTCAGATCGGTAAGAACCTCTTCATCGATCACGGGGCCGGCGTTGTCATCGGCGAGACCACCATTATCGGCGATAACTGTATCCTTTATCAGGGTGTGACCCTGGGCGGTACCGGTAAGGAACACGGCAAACGTCATCCCACCCTGGGCAATGGCGTTATGGTCTGCTCCGGTGCAAAGCTCCTGGGCTCATTTTCCGTAGGGGATAATGCCAAGATCGGGGCCGGGGCCGTGGTGCTCAAACCTGTTCCCCCCAACTGTACCGTTGTGGGTGTCCCGGGTCGTATCGTCCGGATGAAGAATAAAGTGGTGCCCACTGAGAGCATGGATCAGACCAACCTGCCTGACCCGATCCTGGAGGATCTTAAGATCCTGCGCCGCTCCAATAATGAGCTGATCAACCGGCTTATGGAAATGGAGCAGGAGGTCCGGGCCATCAAGAAGGTGCAGGCCGCTTCACCCTGTGGCCGTGCCGGCGATGTGACCGTGCCGGAGGAAAAACCGGCGCTTCAGCCGTTAGTGCCGAACGATGAATGCGAATTTGAAGAGGTTGGCGACTGCCTGTTTGCCGATTATATCTGAGGGTTGCCCTAACATAAAAACGAAAGGTCTGTCATATATGAAGATTTTCAATTCACTTACCATGAAAAAAGAGGAGTTTGTCCCCATTGAACCGGGCAAAATCCGTATGTATGTCTGCGGTCCCACCGTCTACAACCTGATCCACATCGGCAATGCCCGTCCGATGATCGTGTTCGACACCGCCAGACGTTATTTTGAACACAAGGGCTACGAAGTGAACTTCGTGTCCAACTTCACAGATGTTGATGACAAGATCATCAAGGCCGCCATCGAAGAAGGTGTCACAGCCGAAGAGATCTCTCAGCGTTATATCGAAGAATGCAAGAAGGATATGGCGGCTATGAACGTCCGTCCGGCCACCACTCATCCGCTGGCCACCAAGGAGATCGGCGGCATGATCGGCATGATCAGCAAGCTGATCAAGAAAGACTATGCCTATGAAAAGAACGGCACAGTCTATTTCCGTACCCGTAAGTTCAACGAATACGGCAAGCTGTCCCACAAGAACCTGGACGATCTGCGCAGCGGCTTCAGAACCCTGAAGGTCAGCGGCGAGGATGAAAAAGAGGATAACCTGGACTTCGTGCTCTGGAAGCCGAAGAAGGAAGGGGAACCGGCCTGGAAATCACCCTGGTGCGAAGGTCGTCCCGGTTGGCACATCGAGTGCTCCGTTATGGCCAAGAAATACCTGGGGGATGAGATCGATATCCACGCCGGCGGCGAGGACCTCATTTTCCCGCATCATGAAAATGAAATTGCGCAGTCCGAATGTGCGAATGGCGTGCCCTTTGCCCGTTACTGGATGCACAATGCCTTCCTGAACATCAACGGCACAAAAATGAGTAAGTCTCTGGGCAACTTCTTCACCGTCCGTGACATTGCCGCTCATTATGATCTGCAGGTGCTGCGTCTTCTGATGCTGAGTGCCCATTACCGCACACAGCTTAATTTCTCCGAAGAACTGATGGCTTCCGCCAAGAGCTCTCTGGAACGTATCACCAACGCAGCCGGTCATCTGCTGGACCTGGTCACAAACGGAGCCGACGGCGAATTGACAGAAAAGGAAGAGGCACTTCTCACAGAAGCCCGCAAGTTTGCCGAGTCCTTTGATGCTCATATGGATGATGATATCAACACAGCCGACGCGCTGTCTGACATTTTCGAACTGGTGAAGTTTGCCAACATCACCACCACTGACGGTTGCACCAAGGCTTATGCCAGAGCCCTTCATCAGGAACTGGAAGCTCTGTGCGACATCCTGGGGCTCATCTGCGATGTGCCGGATGAAGCCTTAAGCGCTGAGGTTGAAGCCAAGATCGCCGAACGTCAGGAAGCCCGCAAGGCCAAAGATTTTGCCAGGGCCGATGCCATCCGCGACGAACTGGCCGCCATGGGTATCGAACTGATGGATACCAAAGAGGGTGTTAAGTGGAAAAGGAAAGCGTAAAAGCCATGGCGCCCCTGGTCCTGGCGTATCTGGGGGATGCTGTTTATGAGCTGATCATCCGTGATCGGCTGGTGCGCCTCGATACCTCCCGTCCCAAGGTGCTCAATCGCCGGGCGGCAGGTCTTGTCTGTGCGGGGGCACAGTCGGCCATGATGACGGTGATCGAACCTCTCCTGACAGAGGATGAGGCAGCGGTGTACCGCCGCGGCCGCAACGCCAATTCACCCACAAAGGCCAAGAATCAGAGTATTCAGGATTACCGCCGGGCCACAGGTTTTGAGGCCCTGGTGGGGTACCTGCACCTTTGTGAAGACAATGAGCGGCTTCATTTTCTTATTGATGAAGGCCTGAAAGGCCTTGAAGCTGCCAGAACAATCGAAGACTAATGGCCTGTTAATACAGAATCGCCCTCGCTATGTCACGGGACTATGGCTCATGACATGACGAGGCGGTTTCATAAGGAGACATATGGCTGACAGAGTAGAATACAATGACGAAGTGAATCTGAAGATCGAGGGACGCCACGAGGTGCTGGAGGCTTTCCGCTCCGGCCGCTCCATCGACCGCTTATATGTGCAGGAAAATGTCAACGACGGCCCGATCCGGAACATCGTGAAGGTGGCCCGTCAGGCCGGCTGCATCATCAACTTCGTCAGCAAGGAAAAATTAAATGAGATGTCCGAGTCCCATCGCCATCAGGGTGTGATCGCGCTGGCCGCGGCATTTCAGTACGCCTCTCTTGATGACATCCTGAAGAAAGCGGAAGAGAAGGAGGAACCGCCCTTCATCATCCTGCTGGACGGCATCGAGGATCCCCACAACCTGGGGGCCATCATCCGGACCGCCGATATTGCCGGCGCTCACGGGGTGGTCATTCCGAAGCGTCGGGCTTCAGGTCTCACCGCCACGGTTATGCGGACATCTGCCGGTGCCCTGAACTACGTGCCGGTGGCCCGCGTCACCAACATGAAGGCGGCCATGGAAGAACTGAAGGCTAAAGGCCTTTGGTTTGTCTGCGCCGACATGGATGGCGATACCATGTACGATCTGAACCTCACCGGCCCCATCGGTCTTGTGGTGGGCAACGAAGGCAGCGGCGTCAGCCGTCTCGTGCGGGAAGAGTGCGATTTTGTGGCCTCCGTCCCCATGTTTGGTGAGATCAATTCCCTGAACGCTTCCGTAGCCGCCGGTGTGCTGATGTATGAGATCGTGCGCCAGAGAGTGAAAAAGTAAACGTTGCCGGAGACGACAGAAACATCAATAGAAAAGGGTCTGCGATGGTCTGTAACGTAAATGAATGGAAAGACATGTCGGATGAGGTGCTGGCCGCCCTGGCTCAGTCGGATGATCCCGAGGCCATGGATGTGCTGATGGGCCGCTACAAGGCCTACGTGCGCAAATTGTCCCATGCCCGCTATCTGGCCGGCGGGGACATTGACGATCTCATTCAGGAGGGGATGATCGGTCTTATGAAGGCGGTCCGGGATTATGAACCCGGCAAGGGCGCCACATTCAAGACCTTTGCCACTTTGTGCATTGTGCGCCAGCAGACCACGGCTGTGGAATCCGCCGGTCGCATGAAAAACATGCCTCTGAACCAGTCCACCTCCCTGTCCGCAGGGGAGTGGGAGACCGCCATGCTGATGATGAAGGCCCGCTCGCCGGAGGATATCCTGGTGGGCATCGAATCCTCCCGGGAACTTCTGAAGGAGATTCGGGAGCTCCTCAGCGAATTTGAGATCAAGGTCCTCAACCTTTATCTGGAGGAAATGGGGTATCGGGAGATCGCCGAGGCATTGGGGAAAAGTCCTAAGACGGTGGACAACGCCATTCAGCGGATCCGCACCAAGGTCCGGGGCTATCTCAACAAAAAATGACCTGAAAAAACAAAAAGCATAAAACGTGATAAAAGAGGGTCGGATCCTGCATTGACGGCGGGATCCGGCTTTTTTATACTCAAGGCAGACGGCGGCCGGAAGGAGATTCTATGACACGACCCAGAAAAATCGTGCAGTATTCTCTGGAGGGCGAACGGCTGCGCACATTTAACTGTATCCGGGAAGCACAGGATCAGTACGGCCTCAGCCATATCTCCAGCGTCTGCCGCGGCAAACGCTTTTCGGACGGCGGCTACAAGTGGGCTTATGAAAATGACCATGAGGGCATCGACTATCTGCGGATGCCGTAAATCTGAAAGTCAGGGGCGGCTCAATCCGGGAAAAACAGACCAGAGACAGTGCGGACCCGAGATTAAAGAGGCCGAAGCGGTGTTGGCTTTGCCGTTGAGGGCTATGGGAAAAAGATTTGGGGCGGGGGCTATCCTTCGCCTCTTTTCATAATAAAATCCTTTTGTTTATCATAGGCGGAAACCCATTGCCCTTGGGCGGTGGGAGGAGCCTTCTAAATTTGTAGCCATTAACCTTGACTTTCGATGTACTTTTGGATTGTTGTCGATGATACTTCACCTATACTACAAGCAAAGTAACCATCAGACCAAAAGATTTTCTTCTTCCAATATTGCTTAGATAGAAATGTTGGATGTTTCTTCCACAAATAGTATGTAGTCTGTTGCTTAATTGTTTTTACAATGTCGCAGACACTATCTGTAGCATTGTAACTCATAAGAAAATGTATATGGTCTTTATCTGTTTCCATAGCGATAATCTCATAACTATTACGTTTACTAATATCATAAATTATTTGTTTTACATCATCGGCGATAGAGCCTTTAAGCAACGGCTTACGATATTTTGTTACAAGAACTATATGCACTTTGAGACTGTATTTACGTCTGTTATGACAAGTATATCTACTATCCATAATTACTCCCACGCATTGACCTTCACTAATAAATACTATATTATATATTTAGTGAATTAGCAATGAGGCGCATTTATGGAACAGATAACGGTTACAGCTAAAATACAAATCACCGTAACTGATACAGACAGGGTATTATTGAATGATACTATGTCTGTTTATTCTGATGCCTGTAATTATGTATCTAATTATGTGTTTCGCACTCACGACTTAAAGCAGTTTTCACTTAATAAGGCTTTATACTCTACGCTCAGAGAAAAATTTGGTCTTAAATCCCAAATGACACAGTCTGTGTTCAAGACTGTAATTGCAAAATATAAAACTATCCTTGAGAACCAAAAAAAATGGATCAAACCATCTTTTAAGAAGCCGCAGTATGACCTTGTTTGGAACAGGGATTATTCTCTTACACAAAACTGCTTTTCAGTAAACACGCTGAATGGTCGTGTTAAGCTGCCTTATTTTGCTGAAGGTATGTCAAAATACTTTGATCATACTGTTTATAAGTTTGGTACTGCTAAACTTGTTAATAAACACGGCAAGTATTTTTTGCATATCCCTGTCACTTATGATGTAGAGGATAGTAATATCTCCGACATCTGCAATGTAGTGGGTATCGACAGAGGTATCAATTTCGTCGTAGCCACCTATGATAGTAAGCACAAGTCTGGTTTTGTTAGTGGTAAAGCTATTAAACAGAAACGTGCTACCTATTCTAAACTTCGCAAAGAACTCCAAATGCGTCAGACTCCATCTGCAAGAAGAAGACTTAAAGCTATTGGTTCACGAGAAAACCGTTGGATGCAGGATGTAAACCATCAGGTATCAAAGGCACTCGTAGAAAACAACCCAAAGCATACATTATTTGTGCTTGAAGATCTGTCTGGTATTAGAAACGCTACAGAGCGTATCAAAACAAAAGATCGCTATGTGTCTGTATCGTGGCCATTCTATGACCTTGAACAAAAACTCATCTACAAAGCCAAGCAGAATCAGTCTATCGTTATCAAAGTTAGTCCCAAATATACAAGTCAATTTTGTCCTGTATGCGGACACATCGAAAAAGCGAATCGCAACAAGAAGTTGCATTTGTTTACTTGTAAGAATTGTGGTTATAAATCTAATGATGACCGTATTGGAGCAATGAATCTGTATCGTATGGGAATAAACTATCTTGAAGATAGTCAAGTACCTAATACAGTTACAGCCGAGTAAACTCTGCTGTAAAGGGTGTTGTCAACCACCCTATGATGTAACACCACTTTAGGTAGCAATATCTATCGGGGTAAAAGGTCGGAGGCGTAAGCCGTTACTACGACTGGGTAGTTACAAGCCCACTACCTTTAGGTGGTGGGTAGTTGACTTGCTATAATGAGTCCGCTAATCCCCGCAGGCTTCCTCGGGATGTGACAGCAGACCAATCGGATGGTCGTTGCGCGCTTTGTCATTTATACGCGGACATAAAGCGAAACGGTCAGACAGGGGAGCTGTCTGACCGTCTCTTGGGGAGTATAAATAATTAATAAGGGGTTATTAATTTGTAAAAAGTATTTATGAAGGGTAAATTCTTTTTACAAGTAGGAGTATACACGTGTTCAACGGAAATTGCAACATAAAAATGAAAAAATATTAAAGAAAAATAACGATATTTAATATTTATGAAATAAATGAGAGGAAAATGTATAGATTATGTCATATGAATTGATCGCACCCTGCCATTTTGGGCTGGAAGCCGTCCTGAAACGGGAAGTTCTGGACCTGGGTTTTGAGATTACAGCGGTGGAAGACGGCCGCGTCACCTTCCGCGGCGGCGACGATGCGGTGGCTAAGGCTAACATCGGCCTGCGTTCAGCGGAACGGGTGCTCCTGAAGGTGGGCGAATTCCGGGCCGAAACCTACGATGACCTGTTTGAAGGCACCAAGGCACTGCCCTGGGAAGACCTGATCCCGGCCCACGGTAAGTTCTGGGTCAAGAAGGCCTCCTCCATCCGCAGTAAGCTGTTCTCACCCTCTGACATCCAGTCGATCATGAAGAAAGCCATGGTGGACCGGATGAAGAGCCGGTACAAGGTGTCCTGGTTTGAGGAGGACGGCGAAGCCTATCCGGTTCGCGTTTCCATCAAAAATGATGTGGTGACGGTGGGTCTCGATACTTCCGGCGCCTCCCTTCATAAGAGAGGGTATCGTCAGAGCCCGGTGCTGGCCCCCATTTCAGAAACACTGGCGGCCGCGCTTATCGGTCTCACCCCCTGGAAGGCAGACCGGATCCTGGTGGATCCCTTCTGCGGCTCCGGTACATTTCCGATCGAAGCGGCTATGAAAGCCGCCCATATCGCCCCGGGTCTCAAGCGGGACTTCGGCGCGGAAAAATGGGATAATCTTTTCAAGGCTCGTTTGTGGCAGGCAGCCCGTGACGAAGCGGAGGCGGCCATCGATCTTTCCGTGTCCACGGATATCCAGGGTTACGATATCGATCCCAAGGCCATCAAGGCCTGCCGGGAAAATGCCGCAGCTGCCGGCGTCAAGGACCTCATCCATTTCCAGGTCCGGGATGTGAAGGATCTCCATCATCCGAAGAAATATGGTTTTATCATCAGCAACCCGCCCTACGGCGAACGTCTGGAGGATAAAGAAGCCATGCCGCCGCTTTATGCTGCCATCGGGGAGGCTTATCGTGGTCTCGACAGCTGGTCTATGTACCTCATTACCTCTTATGAGGATGCGGAACGGCACATCGGCCGCAAGGCAGATAAAAACCGTAAACTCTATAATGGTATGCTGAAAACTTACTTTTATCAGTACATGGGACCGAAACCACCCAGACGAAACGGGTGAAAAAATCATTATTATTTTAGAAACGTTTTATAATCTCCTTATATCATACGAAAAAAGCATAGAAAATTGCCAATTTCCCCATGGAATTTTTGGGTGAATTGTACTATAGTGGGAACATATTTTTTTCGAAGTGCAGAGGTTAGGAGATGGGTATGATGCATCAGGAACTGCTGGACAAGATGCTGGACTCTTATGTCCGGTATTACGACATCAAGAGAGAAGACGTGACACCGCCGTTTGCAGCGGAGGCATCCTTCCGATCTCATGAGCAGCAGTACTTTCTGGTGAAATCAGCCCGGCTGTCCGAATCCGAGTCCCGTGAGTATGTGTTCTTTGCCGACACAGACACACTGACGCTTTCCGAGCTTCAGCGTCTGGATGAAACGGCCTGGCAGACAACCATGGACCGGGTGGAACCCCATCCGGAGCATCGGAGTACGGACTGCACGCTCTTTGTTTTAGCCAATCAGGTGGAGGCTGAAGCAGCATCATTTTCGAAAAAAATCAAACACTACCGGAGCTATCATCATATGTTCTGGGGGTGGAGTCACTACAGTCTTGTGCTGATCGAGGTGCCGACAGGACGGATCATGACCAACAAAAACGGCCGTTCTCTGACATCTCTTGTGGAAAAGGTCATGCACAATCAGTAAATGTTTGTATGAGAGGGAGGAAACATGCAGGCGTTATTAATCATTTTGGCAGCTATTGCGCTGCTTTTCCTGGGCTATGTCCTTTATGGTGGCTGGCTCTGTAAACAGTGGGGCATCGATCCCAAACGTGTGACCCCGGCCAAGACAAAGGCCGACGGTCTTGACTATGTCGAAGCGAAACCGGCCGTTCTGATGGGCCATCATTTCTCATCCATCGCCGGTGCCGGCCCGATCAACGGTCCGATCCAGGCCGCTGTCTTTGGTTGGGTTCCGGTTTTCCTGTGGTGTATCATCGGTGGTATCTTCTTCGGTGGTGTCCAGGATTTCGGCTCTCTGTTCGCGTCTATCCGTCATGACGGTAAAACTGTCGGCGAGATCATTCGGGATTCCATGGGCCGCAAGGCACAGAAGCTTTTCGTTATCTTCTGCGTTCTGGTTCTGATCCTGGTTATCGCTTCCTTCGTCAACGTTGTTGCGGGTACATTCTTCACCGCTGCTGACGAAGCCACAGGCATCACACCGTTCGGCTTCACAACAGGTGCCGCTCTCAATGGTAACCAGACAACAGCCATCATTTCCGTGCTGTTCATCGTTCTGGCTGTTATCTATGGTGTGATCACAAACCGTTTCAAAGTGAAAACTCTGCCGGCGACGATTATCGGTGTTATCGGTGTTGCCGCCATCGTTTTCCTGGGTCTCAACGTTGGTTTTGCTATGTCCCGTACAGCCTGGATCGTTTTCATCGCCGTTTATCTGGTAGTGGCTTCACTGCTGCCGGTCTGGATCCTGTTGCAGCCCCGTGACTATCTGTCAAGCTATCTGCTTTATGTCATGATGGCTCTGGCTATCGTGGGTATTGTGGTTTGCGCTATCACAGGCAGAGCTTCATTCTCTATCCCGGCCTTCAACGGCTTTGTTCTGCCGAACGGCAGCTTCATGTTCCCGACACTGTTCATCACAGTTGCCTGCGGTGCCTGCTCCGGTTTCCATGCCCTGATCGCTTCCGGTACAACTTCCAAGCAGCTGGACAGCGAATCTCATGCCAAGGTTATCGGTTACGGCTCCATGCTGATCGAATCCGCTCTGGGTGTTGTGGCCCTGATCGCTGTCGGTATGGTCTTCACACAGTTCACAGACGGCGCTTTCGGTTCTCCGTCAGCTGCCTTCGCTGCCGGTGTTGCCACTATGTTCAGTGCCGAAAATTCAGCGACTTACACAACTATCTACGCGCTTCTGACACTGGCTGTTTCTGTCTTCGCTCTGACATCTCTTGACACAGCCACACGTCTGAGCCGTTTCATGTTCTCTGAACTCTTCCTGAAGGAGGGCGAAAAGACATGGAAGGATGCTTCCGGTATCCGTAAGCTCCTGGCTCATCCGGTCTTTGCCACAGGCGCTATGGTCGGTATCGGTTCCGTTCTGGGCTACATGAAGCTGAGCGCTATCTGGGGTCTTTTTGGTGCCGCTAACCAGCTGCTGGCCGGTATCGCTCTGATGGCCGTTGCTGCCTGGCTGGGCAATGTGGGTAAGAACAACAAGATGTTCTTCATCCCGATGGCCTTCATGCTGGCGGCCACGATCACAAGCCTTGTTCTGACCATCAAAGCTAAGGTGGCTATGTTCGGTTCTCCGGATATGGTCTGGGGTGATTACTTCCAGCTTGGTTTTGCCACTGTCATGGTTGTCCTGGCTGTCATCCTTGTTATCGAAGGTATCAAGACTCTGACACAGAAGAAAGCCGCTGCCTGATCCGGCAAGTGCCCTTCAGTGTGAGATAAAAGCATAAATATTTTAACGGCGTCGCTTAATAGCCATATTAAGCGGCGCTGTTTTGTTGTATGATAGGAGGGTGCGAGGTTTAGGGTGCTCCGACTAAACCGACATGGCCGGACACCTGCGCACATGTTACTTAATAAGCACATCGTGCGGATAGCACGTTTTGCAAAAAATGAGGAAAATGCTATGTCTGATATTCTGTTTGCCACCGGCAATAAAAATAAGCTGATCGAGATCCGCCGCATCCTGCAGGGCACCGGTTATGGTGTGGTGTCCATGAAGGAAGCCGGCTACGATGTGGATATTGAAGAAAATGGGTCTACCTTCCTCGAAAATGCTTTGATCAAGGCCCGCACGATCTGTCGCCTTTCCGGTCAGATCACCATGGCGGACGATTCCGGTCTGGTGATCGATGCCTTAAATGGTGAGCCGGGGATCTATTCTGCCCGTTATCTTGGGGAGAATACCCCCTATACCGAGAAAAATGCCATCATCCTGGAACGGATGGCCGGTGTGCCGGAGGAGAAGCGGACTGCCCGCTTTGTCTGCGCCATGTGTGCTGTTTTCCCGGATGGCCGTGAACTGACGGCCGTGGAGACCTTTGAGGGCCGTATCGCCTTTGAGGTGGCCGGTGCCAACGGCTTTGGCTATGATCCTGTCTTCTACGTGCCTGAGGCCGGCTGTACATCCGCTGAACTGTCTGAGGATGATAAGAATGCCATCAGCCACCGGGGCAAGGCGCTCAGGAAAATGGAGGCGCTTCTCAAGGAGGCACTTTCATGAGGGTGCTGATCGTCAGTGATACCCACGGCAGTCTGGATAACTTTGAGAGGGTGCTGGCGACAGTGGGCCCCATCGATTATCTCATTCACTGCGGTGATGTGATCCGGGATGAGGACTGGGTCCGGGCCCTGTCCGGCTGTCCCTGCACCGTGGTGCGGGGCAACTGCGATTTTGACCACACCCTGCCGGATGAGGAGGTGGTGACACTGGAGGGCCACCGCGTGCTGGTGTGCCATGGCCATGCTTACGGCGTTAAAGGGGGCACAGCCCGTCTAGTCCGGGCAGCAAAGGAGAAGAATTGCGATGTGGCCGCCTACGGTCACAGTCACGTACCGCAGATCAAAAAAGAGGACGGGGTCTATGTGGTGAACCCGGGATCCCTGACCCATCCCCGCCAGGCCGGCCGGCAGCCGTCTTATCTTATGATGACCATCGACAGAAGAGGGCAGCTGCTGTTTTCGGATAATTATCTTAAATAGCAGCAAGCATTCCACCGCTTCAAAGATGCGCCGTGATGACCGATCGTTTGACGAACAGGCTGTAAAACGGCGCGTATCAGGGTTTTGCGAGATTTGCGAGATTTCGCGGATAATCCGGGGGTTAGGCGGTTGACAAATCCAAGAGGCTTGGGCTATAATACGAAATGCGCGATTCGGGTTTGATGAATCCGTGGTTACTCTTGGGATTGCCGGGGTGTAGCTCAGTTTGGTCGGAGCGCCTGGTTTGGGACCAGGAGGCCGCAGGTTCGAATCCTGTCACCCCGATCCGATGCGCAGGTGTAGTTCAATGGTAGAACACCAGCCTTCCAAGCTGGATACGTGGGTT
>JAUNDG010000009.1:0-56920 GCA_030526195.1 Lachnospiraceae bacterium | reverse complement strand
AGCTGGATAGAGCAACGGCCTTCTAAGCCGTGGGTCGGGGGTTCGAATCCCTTCGGGCACGTTTATATGGTGGGAGTAGCGTAGTTGGTTAACGCGCCAGATTGTGGCTCTGGAGAGCGAGGGTTCGAGTCCCTTCTTCCACCTTTTGGCAATACTGCAGAGCTGAGAGTGTAATGGGCTATCGCCAAGGGGTAAGGCACAGCACTTTGACTGCTGCATTCGTTGGTTCAAATCCAACTAGCCCAGTTTCATATGGAGCATTAGCTCAGATGGTAGAGCACTTGACTTTTAATCAAGTTGTCCGGGGTTCGAGTCCCCGATGCTTCACGCAAGGTGCTGTCGCATGATGCGACAGCACCCTTTTTTTATTTTCCGTGCCTGCCGCAACCGGCTGAAGAGGCGGCGGAGAAGGACGGCATCGGAGAGGAGAAAAAAGCAAGCATCCGATGCCTGCCGTAGTCGGTTGAAGTGGCGGTGGAGAGAGAAGGCATCGGAGAGGAGAAAAAGGCAAGCATCCGATGCCTACCGCAGCCGGTTGAAGCGCCGACGGAGCGAGAGGGCATCGGAGAGACGAGAAAAGCGAGATAAAAAGCAAGAAAAAGAGCAAGAGAGAAGCGCAGATAACAAGGGACGGACAGATTTCATGAAACAGGATACATCAGCCACAAAGGTCATCACCCCCATCGCCCGGATCCGGACTGACTTTCCGGAGAAGTTCGGCATTCCCCGCCAGAGCGGCCTTGTGCCGGAACTGACAGGGCGAATTGTCTTTGAGCCGGCCTGGCGCAAAGCGGCGGCTATCAAGGGCCTGGAGGAGTATTCCCACCTGTGGCTTATCTGGGAGTTTTCCGAGCACCGTGATGCACCGGTGAAGGCCTCTGTCACCCCGCCCCGTCTGGGTGGCCGTGAAAAGCGGGGCGTGTTCGCCACCCGCTCACCCTTCCGTCCCAACGGCCTGGGTCTGTCCTGTGTGACATTAAATGGCATTGACTACGACGCACCGGAGGGTCCGGTGCTTCTGGTGGGCGGCGCCGATCTTCTGGACGGCACCCCCATTTTCGATATCAAACCCTATATCCCCTATGCCGATGCGCGGCCCCATGCCAGGGGAAGCTTTGGGGAAGCCCATAAAGATGATCACATCGCTGTGTCATTTCCTAAGGAAATGATGAATCGGCTGCCGAAGGAGCTGCGGGAGACCGTCCTTAAGGTGCTGGCGCAGGATCCCCGGGCGGCCTATCAGAAGAAGCCGGGGACCGTGGTGGGGATGGCCTTCGGTGAGTGGGACATCCGCTTTGTGGGGGATGATGCCTGCCTGACGGTGGTGGATGTGCAGAAACGGGATGAGACTCTGGTCCATGTGAAGTAAGCATCGGGTGAACATTTTTCGCCATTATTGTTCATACTCTTGTGAAGTCTGTCAGGTCCGCACTACGGAAAGTGGCTAAGAAACCGGTGGAGCATTTGTGACTGTCAGGCGAGAGCATGAACTGCAGCGAGCATTCCCCCGCTTCAAAGACGCAGAGTCTTAAGCGGGGGGGACGGGGGAGGCTCGCATCAGCAGGGGTAAAAGCCCCTGCTGATGGGCTACCGAAGGTGGCTGCGGTTCACGAGCAAGTAGCGAAGCGGACAGCGTGCCCTCTGGGTATTGCGAGTGTCCGCTTTACCAGGCGTTTTGCTACGATATTAGAATTGTTTCGCTACTGAAAAAATATGATTTTGGGCTTTACTTTCATAAGGTCGGAGCATAGAATAGGAACGTGGGATGGCCACAGGGCTGTCCCTTTTGTATTTAGAGAAGAAACCCGCGCTGCGTGTTTCTTTTTGGTTTTTTAGGGGACAGTTCCGGTGAGTGGAGGGTTGACCCTGCACATATGGACTGTTGAGAACGGGAGATGTATAATTATGAAAACAGGATTTGATAATGACAAGTATCTGAGTATGCAGTCAGAGCATATCCGCGAACGCATCGCACAGTTTGACAACAAACTGTATCTGGAGTTTGGTGGTAAACTTTTTGATGATTATCATGCCTCACGTGTTCTGCCGGGCTTTTTGCCGGACTCCAAGTTGCGCATGCTGCTGCAGTTGAAGGACCAGGCCGAGATCGTTGTGGTTATCAGTGCAGAGGATATTGAAAGCAACAAGGTGCGCGGTGACTATGGTATCACCTATGATGTGGACGTGCTGCGTCTTATTGATGAGTTCACCAGTGCCGGCCTCTATGTGGGCAGTGTGTGTCTGACCAAATATATGGGTCAGCCGGCCGCCGATCTTTTCAGAAAGCGTCTGGCCGATCTGGGCATCAAATCCTATCGCCATTATAAGATCGCCGGGTATCCCAGTGATGTGGACCACATCGTCAGCGACGAAGGCTTCGGCGCCAATGACTATATCGAGACAGAAAGACCGCTGGTGGTGGTAACAGCCCCGGGTCCGGGTAGCGGCAAGATGGCCACTTGCCTGTCTCAGCTTTATCATGAACATAAGCGCGGTGTATCTGCCGGGTATGCCAAATATGAGACATTCCCGATCTGGAACCTGCCGCTGAAGCATCCGGTCAACCTGGCTTATGAAGCAGCCACCGCTGACCTTAACGATGTGAATATGATTGACCCGTTCCATCTGGAGGCTTACGGCAAGACCACGGTCAACTACAACCGTGATATCGAGATCTTCCCGGTGGTCAACGCTATGTTCGAATTGATCTACGGTGAAAGTCCTTACAAGTCACCCACCGATATGGGTGTCAATATGGCCGGCAACTGCATTTTCGACGATGATGCCTGCTGCGCTGCCTCCCGTCAGGAGATCATTCGCCGTTACTTTAAATGCCTGTGCGACCTGAAGCGCGTCGGAGAATCCAAGGATGATATCCGCAAACTGGAACTCCTGATGAAACAGGCCGGTGTGACAACAGCCGATCGGGCTGTGGCGCCGGCAGCACTGGCACGGGAAGAGGTTACAGGCCATCCGGCATTTGCGCTGGAACTGGCAGATGGCCGCATCATCACCGGCAAGACAACCGACCTTCTGGGGGCTTCTTCAGCCGCTCTGCTCAATGCCCTGAAGGTGCTGGCCGGTATCGATCACGAAGAAAAACTGGTGGCGCCGGAAGCTATCGAGCCCATCCAGGTTCTGAAAACAAAATATCTTGGCGGCCGCAACCCGCGACTCCATGCCGACGAGACTCTGACGGCGTTGTCCGCATCTGCGGCCACCTCCGCCCATGCCCGTCAGGCACTGGAGGCTTTGTCAAAGCTGAAGGATTGTGAGGCCCATTCCTCTGTTCTGCTGTCATCCGTTGACGAACAGATCTGGAAGAAACTGGGTGTCCATCTGACCTGCGAACCGAAATACGAAGAGACAGGCCGCCGTTATCATAAGCATTAATACTGCCGATGGTACGTTGCGCATGTGTTGACGCATTATCAGCCCTTATCTGTGTCTGATTGCTGTCTTCCTGTACCGGCCGTGGGCAGGGTGTCAAGGAGGAGTATTTAGTGAGCATTTCAGCGAAGGGCCGAACCGGCCTCCGTATGATGGTGGTTCTGGGTCAGGCGACAGAGGGTGAGTATATCTCGCTGCGGACGATTACCCAGAAACAGGGCATTTCCTATAAGTATCTGGAACGGTTGATCCCGTCTATGGTGAAATCCGGTCTGGTGGAGAGTATGCAGGGCAAAAATGGCGGTTACCGCCTGACACGCCGTCCGGAGGATATCAATGTGGCAGAAATCCTGGTGGCCCTGGAGGGCCCCTTTGAATCAGCCCCCTGCCAGCAGTGTTATCTGAAGCCGGAGCTTGAAAAGGTATGCCCGGTCATCGACAACTGCAAGATCATCCACATGTGGAAAGGATATGATAAGATCACCACGGAGTATTTCGAAAGCGTCAGTCTGGCGGATGTGTGCCGGTAAGCACCGCCGGGACAAGTGAATAGCATTTTTCAAAGGACAGCCTGCGGGCTGTCCTTTGTGTATCATTCTGTGAGAGTATGGGCGTGTGACGGTGCACTCAAATCATCTCGTAAATGGTGCGTTAGTGTTAGAATTTATCAAATATACCCAAAAAATGAGTTTTCGGAATAGTAACAATAGAAAAAATCAAAAATTTCATTGACATAAACCCTACTGCGGTGGTATGTATATATCAGCAACAAAAACCCACTTCCGAAGTTGGTTTATTAAGTCGAAATCGCAGACTGCTTTACAGAGTCAGCCAGAGCGCACGGTTTAGTAACAAACGCCGTTGCGTGGGGGCTGATTTTTTATTTGGCCAAGACGCAGCGGAAAGGGACCTGAGAATCAATTCAATGGGAACCTGAATGGTATCAAAAAGGAACTGATCAGCCGTTTTGATACCGGTGCATTTCTGAAAAGGAGAGGACAAGACATATGAATGGTTATGAAAGAACAGTCGCATTTGTCAAAGGTGAACCCGTCGATCACCCGCCGTTTATGCCCCTTGTCATTGAATGGGCATCTGTCCAGTGCGGTCTGGATTACAGAGATTTCATCTACAAACCGGAAGTCAGAACAAAAGCTTATCTGGATATCGTCGAGAGATTCGATCTTGACCACATCCTGGTAGACGCCGACTTCTCCGAACAGCTTGAGGACTTCGGTCAGATCCCGGTATGGAAAGAATCCACCGGTTATGTGGTCGAGCCCATCATCAATTCACCGGAAGATATCGATAAACTGGTGATCCCCGAGATCAAGCCGGGCACCCGTCAGGGCAACCGCATCGAGATTATCAAGGGCGTGGCCGCCAAGGAAAAAGGCCATCGCTACATCTTCGGTATCTGCGTCGGTCCGTTCACAGAATACTGTAACGCCCGCGGCCTGAAAAAGGTCATGAAGGAAATGGTGAAAGATCCCGATACGATCCGCAAGGGCATGAAGGTCTTCTTTGAAAATGGTATGAACTTCATCAAAGCCCAGATGGAAGCCGGTGCTGACGGCATCCAGATCGTAGAACCGAACTGCTCACTCATTTCACCGAAATTCTACGAAGAAAATATCCTGCCGCTTCATAAGGAAATGGTAGCCGAGATCCAGAAGCACGAAAATGGTTTTGCCCGCGTTCATGTCTGCGGCGACACCAGCGCTCTGATGCCTTACACACTGGCAACCGGCACCCACATCCTGGATGTTGACTCGGCAGTCGATCTTGAAAAAGTGGCCCACCTGCTGGGACCGGAACAGGTCTTCTGCGGTAACCTCAACACAGCTGAAGAGCTGCTGATGGGCACACCGGACATTTTCCCGGAAGCCGTTCAGAAACGTGTGGATGCCACCAATAACCGTATCATCCTTTGCTCAGGCTGCGACGTCCCGCCGGCCACTCCGGCAGAAAATATGCATGCCTTCCACGATGCGGTTGTGAATTGCCGTCAGAAATAAGACGGCCGGCAGCTTCAAGTTGCCGGGCGACCCGGATGTGGTCATCATTCCGAAAATGGGCCATAACCCGTCGAGGGGGCTTCAGGGAATGGAAGAATCCGAATCGCCCACTATATGTAATATGAGAGGAGAGAAATACTATGGCAGAAAATAATAACGAACTTCAGGCAGGTAAGATCAGTCGAGGTGAGGTTATCGTCATGGCTGTTGCCGGCGCCGCTCCTGTAATGTGCGTCGGTGGTTCAATGGGTACATTCCTGGCCCAGACAGGAACAGGTATTGCGCTGGCTGTTGCCATCGCCACAATTCTTCTGGTTATCGTCGGTTTAAGCTATGGTAGCCTGGCAGAAAAATGTAACAGCTGCGGCGGTACTTATGCTTATGCCGCTTCAACATTAGGTAAGACACCGGGTCTTTGGACACTGTTTGTTTACTACGGTGTTATGGCGACCACAGCCGCCTGTCCGCCGGTCATTTTCGCTATTTACTTAAATGCTCTGACCGGTCTGCCGATCATCGTCGGCTGGGCGATCTTCGCTGTTGTGATGGTCCTGCTGACCACCTTCGGTACCGAACTTTCCACAAAGGCTCTCGTCATTGTCTTCATCGCTGAAATGGCTGCCTTCATCATTCCGGGTATCCGCTGCATCATGCTCAGCGTCAATGGCTTTGATTTCTCAGTTTCTATGACAAATGCTTTCGCTCCCAGTACAGAATTCGGTATGTCCGGTATTCTCCTGGCAGCCCTCACATGGGTTTGGTCCTTCGTTGGTTATGAAGCTCCGGCTTTCATGGGTGAAGAAGTTAAGGGCGGTGCTAAAGCCGTTAAATTCGCCATCCCGGTTTCCGCTATCCTTTGCGGTGTGATCTACGTGATCGGCTGCTGGCTCTGGACAGCCACAATGACTCCGGAACAGATGGCTCAGCTGGCCGGCAATGGTGATGCTCTTTCCGCTTACTGCGCAATGCTCGGTTTCGGTTCAGGCTCCGTTATCGTCAGCCTCGGTGTTATGCTGGCCGCTCTGGCCTGCGGTCTGGCCTTCTATCAGATGATGCCGCGTTTCCTGTATGATCAGGCTCGTAAGGGCATCATCAGCAAGAAAGTCGCTAAGCTCAGCAAACGTGGTGTTCCGACAGCCGGTATGATCATCTACCTGGTCATTTCCTTCTTCACCACCATGTATGCCGGTTACGGCTACGGCGGTCCGGTTGCCTTCGGCGCCCCGATCTTCGACGGTGTCAATGACTGGTTCGTCATCATGGCTGTTTGCGCCACCTCCGCTTACGCGCTGGTTTGCCTCGGCCACATCAAAGAAGCTGCTCACGATACCAGTTTTATGAAGGGCATCGTGCAGGGCAAGATCCTGCCGGCTCTGGCTATCCTGGTCATCGCCTATATCATCATCTTCACAATCGGTCCGAAGTACCTGATCGTGACAGGCGCCATCTACCTGGTATCCCTGATTCTGGCCCTTGCCTTTAAAAACAAAAAGGGCATTGATATGACATGATTTCCATTCATAGGTCCACGTTCTTTTCAACGGAGCTCCGGTTTATGCCGGGGCTCCGCCGCTTTTATCGCCAAATGAATTATTATCGCCAAATGCATCCTTTCATGCAAGCATGAGGCTTCATTTGGCTCATCGGGGCAGGAGAAAAAGCGCCTCCTGCCCATATCCCTTCGGCATAACCTCGATTCCGCGTTGCTCCATCTCGGTTAAGCCGTTCGCCAAATGAATCCATTCATGCAAGCATGAGGATTCACTTGGCTCATCGGGGCAGGAGAAAAAGCACCTCCTGCCCATATCCCTTCGGCATAACCTCGATTCCGCGTTGCTCCATCTCGGTTAGGCCGTTCGCCAAATGAATCCATTCATGCAAGCATGAGGCTTCATTTGGCTCATCGGGATATAAAAAAAAGGATGATCCGAGGATCATCCTTTTACTTTGTCTGTGAGTATTAATTACTCTTCGCTCGGAGCGTCAACCGGGCAAGCACCAGCGCAGGAACCGCAGGAGATGCATGTATCGGCATCGATCACATACTTGTCATCGCCTTCTGAAATAGCGTCTACCGGGCATTCGGAAGCGCAGGAACCGCATTTGATGCATTCATCTGAAATCTGATAAGCCATAATAATTCCATCCTTTCGGTATTTCTGTTTATGCCTCGTGGGCAATCATCGAGTTAAGTATAACAAATACTCGGGGAGTTAGTCACATATAACGTGCATAAAATTGGCTCTAAATTGCACTTATTTTGGCACAACAAATCAGTGGCATTTTTGTAGGATTTGACCATCGAATAGGCACCGGTGAGAAAATGGGGCATTCGGTGCGCAGTTGTGGCTGATAATGATAGATTCACCGAAATTGTTTCCGGAAAACATCAAAACAATTGCCGGACAGGGCATAATAGTGAAAAAAGCCACCCGGATTTGGCTAAATACACAAAAATATTTTTGCAACCAAAAAAATATTGTATTTTCTGTAAAAGGTACGTATACTAAACGTGTAAACAACATTCGACCTTTTCGACGGTCTAACCAACCGACGATGTCATACAATAGAACTTTCCTGATTTAGTAAGCACAAAAATCCCGATGCGCAAGCACCGGGATTTTTGTGTGTAAAAATATTATGAGAATAATTCACCGTTACGGAAACGGTTGATGATGTCACGGGTCAGGGAGCTGTCCTCGGTCACCACCGGCACTTCCTCCGGCAGCATCCAGCGGGCCTCGCTCAGTTCGTCCTCATCCAGAGTGATCTTGTGGGAGTCATCCAGCTCGGCGGTGTAGGCCAGCATCAGGTTGCCGTCAAAGCCCCAGGGCTGGGAGCCCACATAGCGGATATTTTTGATGTGGATGCCGACTTCTTCCATGACTTCGCGGGCGCAACATTCTTCAGCGGTTTCGCCGATTTCGATAAAGCCGGCGATCAGGGCGAAGTTTCCATTCCGGCGAGCGTAGCGGGTCAGGAGCAATCTCTCACCATCAGTGACGGCCACCACAACGGCCGGATTGATTTTCGGGAACATCATGAGACCGCACTTCGGACATTTCATCATGCGGAGTGTATCATCGTGAGAGGCCTTTGTGCCACACCGACCGCAATAGCGGACGGAACTGTACCAGGTGTTAAGATGCATGGCTGTCATGCCGGCAAAAGCCTCGTAGCGGGGGTTGGCCCGGCGCAGATCCACCCAGTTCATCAGGCGGGCACCGGCGATGGTGCATATCCGGTCATCCTTTTCTCCGGTGACACAGCCCTCCGCCGGTGTCCCGAGAAAATAATTCGTGCCGTCAATGTTAAAGAGATAGCGGCAGGGGCCGGCCAGGTGCTCTTTGATCTCGTCATAGGTTAAAAATGTCAGTTCCTCTGTATCCTTCACCAGTAACTGGGGCGGGAAGAAGAGAATGATCGGGCTGTCACCTGCGGGGGTACGGCCACCGTGATATTGATTATCCAGAAAATGCGGGGCAATCTCGTGAATCATAATACTTGACCTTTCCTTCATGAAAATGTGAGGGCCTTTCTTAAGACCCTATGCAATCCTATTATAACAAAGGCCTGATGATAAATCACCTCCCGAGAATTACACACACAGGGTGCCTCGTCGGGTATCGGCTTGCCTTGCATCGGGTTTTTGTTTGGTGATCAGTCCGGGCTGTGCCGGAAGGTGTCAGGATGGTGTCCTGTAGACAGATAAGAAAGGGCCGTGCTACAATTCAGAAGATTTCATCACGAGATATGAACAGCAGAAAGCATTCCACTGCTCCAAAGACGTAGAGTCTTAAGCGAGGGTTGCGAGTGTCTGCTTTACATGGAGTTGACTATGCAAAGGGATATTGATCTTGCGGCCGTGTCGGACGGTCGTCTCTATACATCGCGGGATATGGCCCGCATCGGTTGTCACGATTGTGCCGGCTGTTTTGACTGTTGCCGGGATATGGAGGATACCATTGTTCTGGATCCTTATGATATGTGGCGGTTGTGCGGCGGTCTTAAGGATAGCTTTGACGGATTGAACGGGAAGGCTTATGAACTGGTGCTGACAGAAGGCCTGGTGCTGCCTCATTTAAAAAATACGGCCGTGGATGGCCGCTGTATCTTTCTGAATGAAGAGGGACGATGCCGCATCCATGCCCATCGACCGGGCATCTGCCGGCTCTTTCCGTTGGCCCGGATCTATGATGGGGATGATTTCAAATACTTTATCCAGGTCAATGAATGTCCGGCTGCCGGCAAGACAAAGGTGCGCATCGAGAAGTGGCTGGAAACACCCCGCATCCGGGATTATGAAGCCTGGCTCAGCCGGTGGCATAACCTGACCCGGCGTTCCCGTGAGGTGTTGGCGGCGGTGGATCCCTCATCCCCCTCAGCTCAGCAGATGATCATGCTGATCCTGACGTTGTTTTATCAGCGCATCATACCCGGACTTGATTTCTATGAACAGTTTGATAAGGCCGCGGCTACGCTGGAGAAGCTGTTAACAGAACTTGGCAGCTAAAGACAAAAAAGACCAAAAGCATCAGGCCCATGAATGGCAAACACCATTCATGGGCCTGACTGCAGGGATACTGTGTCAGTCTTAACTTTACGCATCAATCCGCAGCACATTAAGCCGATGCATAGCCCGGGTAGCGGCGATGTAACGGGCCTGGATGTGGAGCGGCGTTACTTTTGACGACGGCTCAACGGAATAGACATCATCAAATTCAAGGCCTTTGGCCAGATAGAAGGTGGTGACAGTCAGGCCCGGCCGGAAGCGCCCTGAGTTTTTGTGGATGAGGGTCAGTTCCTGATCGGGATTAAGCCCTATTTCCGAAAAGAGGCCGGAGAGGGTGTCATAGAGACAGCGGGCTTCTTTTTCCGTAAATGTGATGACGGCGGCCGTTTCGATGTCGGCCCGGCCGGCGGCATAGGTTTTGGCGATGGCTTCGGCAGCGGCTTGAACATCGGTATAATCGGTGATGGTTACCGCTTCGCCGTGACGCTCGAAGAACTCGATGTCCTGAGGCTTGTGAGCACCCGGGCGACCCGGATCACTGCCCTTATGTCGGGGGTTGTCGGCTGCATCAGTAAATCCGTTCTCCCGCAGGGCAGCGGCGTATTGCCCGATCTCCAGAGTGCTGCGGTAGCTCTTATTCATGGTGATGAGCTTCACATCTTCCCCTAAAATGGCCGGCAGGAAGGTGGTGACATCCGCCTCCTCCGCTTCCATGGTCTGGGCCTTGTCCCCCAGGATGGTCATGGGGCAGTGGAAAAGCATGGCCAGCAGCTTATATTGAAGGAAACTGTAATCCTGCATTTCATCGATGATGAGGTGCCGGATTTTTTTATGCTCACCCCGGCCCAGCAGCTTGTACTTCAGGTACAGCATGGGATAGACATCCTCGTAACGGATGACCCGGCGGTCCTTCCAGACGTGGGGCAGATCGTCAAAGCCCAGCATGTCAAGAAATTCGCTGTAAAGGATGTAGATATCCTCTGTGCGGTACATCTGATGAGCCTTTTCCCGAAGCTCGGCCACCTCCTCTTCAGGCAGGGTCTTGCCGCTTAAGGTTTCGAAGGCATCCACCGCGTAGTCGAAGACGGCATCCAGACGCTTGAGCAGCGGGATGGTGTTGAACTTCTGATGGAAGAGGGTCATGATCTCCTTGACACCCATGGTGACACCCCGGATGCGGATGGGCGCGAAGGTGAGGAGCGTGTCCTCAAGCTCCAGGGCATAATTGTCAAGATCCTCCGGCAGCAGCTCACTCATTTTATAAAGGGTATCCTCGCCGATCTCTTCACCGGCCAGCTGGCGCTCGATGGCATCGTAATGCTCCTCGCAGTCATCGATCCAGCGGGACAGTTCGCGGTAGGCAAAGGTGTCGAAACTCATTTCCCTGATGTTTTCCTCGCCCAGTTCGGGGAGAATGTGGGAAATGTAATCCGTGAAGACACCGTTGGGGGATAAAATGAGCACCTGGTTGGCCTTTAAGTGTTCCCGGTCGTGGTAGAGCAGGTAGGCGATCCGATGCAGGGCCACGGAGGTTTTTCCGGAGCCGGCCACACCCTGGATGAGCAGGATGCGGTCTTTAGTGTTCCGGATGATGGCATTTTGTTCTCGCTGAATGGTCTGGACCAGGTTTTTGAGAGCGGTGTCACCCTTTTTGCCCAGCTCCTCCCGAAGGACTTCGTCATCGATCTTGGTGTCGCTTTCGAAGGCATAGATGAGCTTGCCGTGGCGGATCTTGTACTGCCATTTGGCCGTCACCTCACCGGTCATTTCCCCGCCGGGGGCGGTGTAGGAGGCCGGACCCTTGTCGTAATCGTAAAAAAGGCCGGAGACCGGAGCTCGCCAGTCATAAATGAGGGGCAGCGCGCCGGAGCGTCTGGCGAAATTGCCGATGCCGATGTAGAAGGTTTCCGCCTCATCCTCATCGTCATAGCGGAAATCCACCCGACCGAAATAGGGGTTGCTCAGCATTTTTTTGAAGCGATCCCGGAGCTTGATGGCCTCGGTGTTGGCGTTGATCTGGGTCAGCAGAGCCTGCTGATTATCGAAATTTTCGTACCCATATTCGTCCATTTCGGAATAGTTTTCCCAATAATAGTCATGCATGCGCTCCACATCCGCCTGGCCCTCCAGAAGGGTGCGGTCCAGCTCTTCAATGCGCACCTTGAGGCACTGCGTGACCTTGTCGAGAAAAATCTGAGAGTCTTCCATATAATAATTCCTCTGACCGGACCCATATTTTTTTGACGGCAGGGTTTATTTTGGCGCCCCTTTCGGGACGGTTTATGTGCCGTGAAATGGCTTAAACAGGCCATTTTCCGAAGTTTTTCATCGGCCCCCTCGTGTCCGGTCGGCCGAAGGGTATTAGAAAATTTTACTAAATGCACAAATGCCTGTCAAATGAAGGTAATAAGTGCCGAAGAAGCGGGGAGGAAGGCGGTGCTTTTTATGAATATTTCCATGTTCAGAAAAGTCATTTTCTATGTTATAGTCTGTTCGGAAGAAAAGGATTTGTTGAATTTACTACTGTTCGGTCACAGAGAGGTCACCACATGCGGCAGCAGAAATTGATCACGATTCGCATCACCCTGAAGGTAAAACATAGATCCGCAAGATGATTGTATCCAAAAACAGCCATCTTGCGGTATTCTTTTGTTATCCCGATGAGCCAAGTGAATCCTCATGTTTGCATGAAGGGATTCATTTGGCGAACGGTAATCACCGAGATGGAGCAAAGCGGAATCGAGGTGTTACCGAAGGGATAATGGCAGGAGGTGTTTTGCCTCCTGCCCCGATGAGCCAAGCGAATCAGATACCATGCTGTGAGCACCGAACGCAACAAAATAAGTCAAACA
Source organism: Lachnospiraceae bacterium (assembly GCA_030526195.1). Lineage (GTDB taxonomy): Bacteria > Bacillota > Clostridia > Lachnospirales > Lachnospiraceae > Chordicoccus. The sequence goes on along the minus strand of JAUNDG010000009.1, from coordinate 44,147 downwards.
GGAAAACGTTACTAACAAACTGGAAAAGTTCTATCGGTTGGAGGAAAACAGATTGTATACCATCAAGCATTACGCCCTGACAGAGAGCGTCTCAGAAGCCTGGGAGCTGCGTCAGAAGGGTAAAAACAGAGTGCTGGCCGGCGGTATGTGGCTGCGTCTTGGCAAAGGCAATGTGATCAACACCGCCATTGACCTGACACAGATCGGTCTTGATACCATCGAAGAAGATGACGGGGTATTCACCATCGGTTGTATGGCATCCCTGCGTCAGATTGAAAAACATGAGGCCCTGAACAACATGTGCGGCGGCCTGATCCGGGATGCGGTGTCCTCTATCGTGGGCACCCAGTTCCGCAACACCGCCACCGTGGGCGGCAGCATTTACGGTCGCTTCGGTTTTTCCGATGTGCTGACAGCCTTTATGGTGCTGGACACACAGGTAAAGCTTCATAAGGGTGGCCTCATTCCCCTTGATACCTTTGTGGAAATGCCCTACGACAAGGATATTCTCACCGAGGTGCGGGTGGCCAACACACCCTGCGAGGCTGCTTATGAAAGCCTTCGCCTCACCACCACGGATTTCCCCATGATCAATGCAGCTGTATCCCGCACAGACGGCAAGTGGAGGATCGCCGTCGGTGCCCGCCCCATGAAGGCTCGCCTTCTTGCGGCCGCTGAAAATTTAAGCGCCTGCCCGGGCGAGGCGGAACTTGACGCCCTTGAAGAGGCTGTGAAGACAGAGCTTAATTACGGCTCCAACAAACTGGCATCTGCTGACTACAGACGGGAAATGGCCGCGGTTCTCGTGCGCCGTGCCATCAATCGTATCATCGGGGAGGACAGAACATGATCGCTGCACTGACAGTCAACGGCCGTTCCTTTGAAGAGGATGTCCGGCCGGATGAAATGCTTTATGATTACCTGCGCCGCCATGGCTTTAAGAGTGTGAAATGCGGCTGCGATACCACCAACTGCGGTCTTTGCACCGTCTGGATGGATGGCACACCGGTGCTGTCCTGCTCCGTGCCCGTGCTGCGGGCTTCCGGCCATGAGATCACCACACTGGAAGGTGTGCGTCAGGAGGCTGAGGATTTCGGTCGCTTCATGGCCGCCCAGACAGCAGAGCAGTGCGGTTTCTGCAACACCGGCTTCATCATGAACGTGCTGGCCATGGTGCGTGAGCTTGAGAATCCCACCATCGAGGAAATCCAGCATTATCTGGAGGGAAACCTCTGCCGCTGCACCGGCTACGAAGCCCATTTACGTGCGCTGCGCAACTATTTAGCCATCGTTCACGGCAACAGCCGTATGTTTGAAGAAGGGGAGGTGCCGGAAGATGCCGCAAGATTATAAGCAGATCACGAAATCCGTGTACAAAAAGGATGCCCGCATGCTGCTGACCGGTCAGGCGGTTTACACCAACGACCTGGCGCCGGCGGATTGCCTCATCGTCAAGGCCCTGCGCAGCCCCTATCCCCATGCGCTGATCAAAAAGATTGACACAACCCGCGCCATGAAGGTGCCGGGTATCGCCTGCGTCATCACCTACAAGGATGTGCCCCGGAAGCGTTTCAATATGGCCGGTCAGACCCATCCGGAGCTGAGCGCCGCCGACCAGTACCTGCTGGAAGAGCGCCTGCGTTATGTGGGGGATGAGGTGGCCATCGTGGCCGGCGCGGACGAAGCCTGCGTCAACAAGGCCATGAAGCTCATCGATGTGAAATATGAAGTGCTGGAGCCGGTGCTTGATCCGGAGACAGCCATGGATAACCCGGTGCTGGTGCATCCGGAGGAAGACTGGACCCAGCCGGCTGCCGGTATGGGCGATAACAAGCGGAACCTGGCCGGCGGCGTGGTGTTCGATCACGGTGATATGGATGCCACCATGGCCGAGTGCGATGTCATCGTGGAGGATACCTTCCGGACACAGGCCACCCACCAGGGTATGATGGAACCTTTCGTCACATTTACGGAAATGGATCCCTACGGCCGCATCAAGATCACATCTTCCACCCAGATCCCGTTCCATGTGCGCCGTATCGTGGCCAATGCTCTGGATATTCCCAAGAGCAAGGTCCGTGTGGTGAAGCCTCGCGTGGGCGGCGGTTTCGGTGCCAAGCAGTCCGCCTGTACGGAATGTATGCCCGCCATCGTCACCTGGAAGACCGGTATGCCGGCGAAAATGGTCTATACCCGCGAGGAGTGTCTCACCGCTTCCAACTCCCGTCATGAAATGATCGTCAAGGCCCGGATGGGCTTCATGAAGGACGGCACCATGCGGGCCATCGATATGAACGTCATTTCCAACCAGGGTGCCTACGGCGAACATGCGCCCACCACTCTGGGTCTGACCTGCCACAAAGCCATGACGCTGTATCATCCGGTGGATGCGTATCGTTTCCGTGGCCACGTGGTCTACACCAATATGGTGCGCGCCGGTGCTTATCGTGGTTACGGCGCCACTCAGGGTATCTTCGCGCTGGAAAGCCTGATGGACAATGCCGCCGAAGCTCTCGGTATGGACAAGGCTGAGATCCGTCTTAAAAATATGGCCCGCCAGGGCGATGTGATGCCGGCTTACTACAACAACACCATGCTGTCCTGCACACTGGATAAGTGCCTCATCCGCGCCAAGGAAATGGTGGACTGGGACAACCGCCCGAAGGTGGTTGACCTGGGCAACGGCCATGTCCGGGCGCTGGGTATCGCCATGTCTCTGCAGGGCTCCGGTATCAGCGGTGTCGACCAGGCAGCCGCCGATATTCGTCTGAGCGCCGAGGGCTTCTACAGCCTCATGATCGGCAGCGCCGACATGGGCACGGGCAGCGACACCACTCTGTCTCAGATTGCCGCCGAGGTGCTGGGCTGTGATGTGGATGATGTGGTGCCCTCCGGTGTGGACACCGATGTGTCCCCCTATGACTCCGGTTCCTATGCCTCCAGTACGGCCTATCTCACCGGCGGTGCCGTGAAGAAGGCCGCTGAGTCCCTGCTTCAGAAAATGACGCAGGCAGCTGCGGACATTATGGGCGTGACCGCCGATAAAGTCGGGTTCGACGGAGAGACATTTTCTAATGAAGAAAATGACATGATGCTCACACGCGAGGAGCTGGCCATCAAAGCTCACGCCGGTAATCTGTCTTGCCTCACCGCTTCTGCCAACAACATGCAGAAGAATTCACCGCCGCCCTTCATGACCTGCATCGCCGAGGTGGATGTGGATATGGCCACCGGTAAGGTGACCCCCATCGAGACTGTGGGCGTTGTGGACTGCGGCACACCTCTGAACGAACGGATCGTCAAGGTCCAGACCGAGGGTGGTATCATTCAGGGTTTGGGTATGGCACTTTACGAAAAAGTGCAGTATACTGACAGAGGTTCGATGTTCAACAAGAATTTCATGCTGTACAAGATGCCGGCCAGAACCGATATCGGCCGCATCCGGGTGGATATCGCCCCCAGCTATGAGCCCAATGGTCCCTTCGGTGCCAAATCCATCGGCGAGGTTGTCATCAATGCCTCACCGCCCGCCATCGCCAACGCGGTTTATGCCGCCACAGGCGTGCGCTGCGATTTGCCCATCACACCGGAGAAGGTTTACATGGGAATGAAAAAGAACGGCCGGATCAAATGAGACACAACGAGCAAACCGAGCAGGTATTGCCCTGTTCGTGAATCGTTTTTGTGTTGACGATGAACGGTTGGCTTCATAAAATGGATTATGCAGCCGGTCTCAGTGCGAGGCCGGCTGTTGCTTTTTCTTTGTCAGTGAGTTGATAGAAGTGTTGGTTGTATGGCCGAGGTATGTATCCGCATGGGCTATGGCTTTCCCGATACCTTTGTTATTGAAGATGAAGGGGAGAGGGCTTGTTGGCATTTGAAAATAGAAATAACAAGATAGGAATGGAAAGAGAATGATTGCAGCCATTGTGAATGCGGTAGCTGTCGCCATCGGCAGCTGCATCGGTTTATTTGTCAAAAAAGGTATCCCGGAAAAATACACCAGTGCCATCATGCAGGCCATCGGCCTGTGCGTGATGCTCATCGGCATTGAGGGGGCCATTGGTTCCGGCAACGTCCTCATTATGATCGTGTCCATGGTGCTGGGCACACTGGTCGGGATGTTGCTTGACCTTGACGGCAAGGTCAATGCCCTGGGCAAGCTGGCGGACAAGCTGGTGCCCCAGAAGGAGGGGCAGCCCTCTGCGGCCGCCGGTTTTGTGGCGGCGTCACTTTTGATGTGTGTAGGGGCCATGACCATTGTGGGTTCCATCGAAGCCGGCCTTCGCGGTGATGGGTCGCTGCTCTACACCAAGTCCATCATGGATTTCATTTCATCCATTTTCCTGACATTGTCATTGGGTATCGGCGTGTTGCTCTCATCCGTCACCATTCTGGTGGTGCAGGGCGGTATCGTTCTGCTGGCGGTGGCTCTGGCGCCGTTTTTCACGGACCCGATCATTTCTGCCATGAGTACCGTTGGTTCTGTCACCATCCTGGCCCTGGGCCTCAATCTCATCGGCGTGACCAAATTCAAGGTGGCCAATTTCCTGCCCGCCATCATCATCGCCCCGATCCTTACCATCCTCTGGTCCCTGGTTGGGCTGGGGTGAACAGGTCAATAAAGCCAGTTAATAAAGCAAGAAAACCCCCGGGCTACCGTTTTGGTGGCACCGGGGGTTCAATTGTGTGCGGCCGGCGGCCGCATGACTTGCTGGAGACTGTCCGATGGGCAAAGAAACCGTGAGTGGACAGACATTTGTATGTAGCCGGCGGTCCCACATCTTGCAAAAGACTGTCCAATAGCCGAAAAACACCTGGGTGGACAGACCTCATGGGGTCCCATATCTTGCTAAAGACTGTCCAGTAGCCGAAAAAAGCCGAGTGGACAGACCTCATGGGGGCCCGCATCTTGCCAGAGTCTGTCCAGTAGCCGGTAAAACAAGAATGGACAGCATATCGGCATGCCCCCGGATCAAGATAGTCTGTCCGGAAGGCGTAGAAAACACAAGTGGACAGACATTTGTGTGCGGCCGTCGGCCGCACATCTTGCTAAAGACTGTCCAATAGCTGAAAAATACCCGGGCGGACAGACCTTGCCGGGATCCATATCTTGCCAGAGTCTGTCCGGTGGCCAGAAAAACAAGAATGGACAGATAAGCAGGAAAAAGCAAGAAAACCCCCGGGCCACCGTTTTGGTGGCACCGGGGGTTCAATAATTCAAAAGCAAGTCATCAGCCCTGGCTCTTCAGGTAATCTCTCAGAGTGGCGATAAATGACGGATCGGAGCCGCAGCAGCCGCCCATGTAAGACACATAGGGCAGAACCGGCTTGACTTCTTCCAGGAACATCTCAGCGGTATAAGCTGACTGGACACTGCCGTCCGGATTGAGCACCGGCATACCGGCGTTCGGTTTGTAAATGACGGGCAGCTCGCTGTATTCCCTGAACTGTTCGATCACCTCATTGGCCTTATCCGGGCCGAGGCCGCAGTTCATACCGACAGCATCAACACCCAGGTTCTTCAGCTCCTTGCAGACCTGTTTGACGGAATTGCCCATCAGTGTGCGGCACTTGCGCTCAAATGTCAGGGTGCAGAAGACCGGCAGGTCGTAGGATTTGGCAACCTTGGCGGCAATCTTGATCATTTCAAGATCAAGGAAAGTTTCCATTGTGACAAGGTCCGGTTTCTCCAGAGCGGCGGTGCCGATCTGTTCGCGGAAGATCTCTTCGCATTCCTCGGCACTTAAATCACCGTAGGGCTTCAGCAGCTTTGTCAGCGGGCCGACAGAAACGGCAACCTTCACATCAGTGCCCTTAACAGCTTCCCGGGCGATCTGAACGGCGGGTCTTGTGACCTGCTCAACCTCATAATCAGTGAAATATTTGATGGAGGGCTTGTTGGCGCCGAAGGTGTTGGCCTGAATAATCTGAGAGCCGGCCTCCACGTACTGCTTTGTGATCTCGGCAATGAAATCCGGATGTTCCACATTGTATTTCCAAACAGGATCCTTGGCGACGCCTTCGCGCTCAGCGATATTCCAGAGCGCAGTCCCCATAGCACCGTCAAGTAAAGTGATCTTATCAGCCATAAAATAATCCCTTTCTTGCATAAAATAAATAGTATTTCGATTTTACTCCCTCCGCCCACGGGACGCAACAGGGTTTTTAATTTGTCGCTCTTGTTGTAAAATGATGGGAAAGATGAACAAACGCCCGATAAAAACCGGCGCATCTTTTGGCTATGTTTCTCACAGAAAACTTGCTTTGGTGCTGAAGTGTTCGCTAAAATAGTCTTTACACCTATTATGAAACATAAAAACTATTGAAACGCAGGTGAAACATGAATCAGGATTTTCTCATCAGAACACGGATGCTTTTCGGAAATGACGCTGTGGACGCCTTGGCGCATAAGCGGGTCGCCCTTTTTGGTGTGGGCGGCGTGGGCGGCTATGTGGCGGAAGCCCTGGCCCGCTGCGGCGTGGGCGCTGTGGATCTTATCGATAATGACACGGTGAACCTTTCCAATATCAATCGCCAGATCATCGCGCTGCACAGCACGCTGGGTCAGCCCAAGGTGGAAGTGGCCCGGGCCCGCATGCTGGACATCAATCCGGCCATGACGATTCGGACATTCAACACCTTCTACCTGCCGGAAACCGCGGATCAGTTTGACTTCACCCAGTACGACTATGTGGTGGATGCCATCGATACGGTGACCGCCAAGATCGACATCATCCTGCGGGCGCAGGCGGCGGACACCCCGGTCATCAGCAGCATGGGCACCGGCAACAAGACAGATCCCACGCAGTTTGAGATCACGGACATCTACAAGACCTCGATCTGCCCCCTGGCCAAGGTCATGCGCCGGGAACTGAAGAAGCGGGGCGTCAAGAAGCTTAAGGTGCTGTATTCAAAGGAATTGGCCCGTACTCCGCTTTTTCAGGAGGACGAGGCGCTCACACCGGCAGAGTCCGTGCCGGCCGTTAATGCCCCCTTAGAAAATGACGCTGAGCTTGCCGGCAATTCTGCTGACAAGGCCCCTGCAGCCAAGGCCCCGACCCGTCGGGCCACACCGGCCAGCTGCGCCTTTGTGCCCTCGGTCGCCGGCCTCATTATCGCCGGGGAAGTCATCCGGGATTTGATGGCGTCTTAATCCCCCGCTGATCGATGAACTGGAGGTCGGGAAAGAGTACTTAATTCCCCCCGCTGACGGCGGGACACCCATAAACACATAAGGATTAGCCGGAAACAGCGGCTGCCCCCACAAAAGGAGACAGAACATGAGATTGATCTCACAGCTTAAAACAGAAGGCAAAACCTATCGCCCGGGCAAGGATATCGCCGCCGGCATCATCGTGGCGCTGGTGTCGATCCCCATCGCCATGGGCTACGCCCAGATCGCCGGCCTCCCGCCGGTGTACGGTCTTTACGGCTCGCTGCTGCCGATCCTGGTTTACGGCCTGCTGACCACATCCCCCCGTTTCGTGGTGGGGGTGGATGCCATGCCCGCCGTCATGACCGGCGGCCTTTTAGCCACCATGGGCATCCAGGCGGAAAGCCCGGAAGCTTTGGGCTTTGTCCCGCTGGTGGCCCTCATCACGGGCCTCTGGTTCCTGGTCTTTTATCTCATTAAGGCCGGGCGCATCGTCAAATTCATTTCCAAACCTGTCATGAGCGGCTTCATCACCGGTGTGGGTCTCACCATCATCCTCATGCAGGTGGCGAAAATGTTTGGCGGCAAGGCAGGCACCGGGGAACTGGTGGACCTGGTGATCCACATCACCGGCCAGCTCGAAAACTGGAACAGCGTCTCGGCGCTTCTGGGCTTCGGGACATTTGCCATCATTCTCATTTTCAAAAAGATCAAACCGCGGATTCCCATGACCATCGTGATGCTGGTGGTCGGGGCTGCGCTGCAGATGATCTTTCACCTTGATCAGTACGGGGTGGCCATGCTGGCGGAGGTGCCGGCGGGTCTGCCGCCCTTTGTGATGCCGGACTTTTCCCTTCTTCAGGAAAATGGGTCTGCCATCCTGCTTCAGACTTTCAGTATCGCCGCCGTTATCATGGCCCAGACACTGCTGGCCACCGGCAGCTATGCGATGAAATACAACGATTCTGTGGACAACAACGCCGAGCTTCTGGCCTACGGGGCCATGAACGTGGCCGGGGCTTTTACCGGCTGTTGCCCCATCAACGGCAGCATTTCCCGCAGCGGTCTGGCGGATTCCTTCGGTGTCCGCTCCCAGGTGATGTCCGTGGTGGCCACCGGGGTGATGGCTCTGGTGCTGCTCTTTGGCACCCCGATGCTCAAATACCTGCCGGTGCCGGTGCTCACAGGTATCGTGCTCACCGCCCTGTGGGGCATTCTTGACTTTGGTGTGGCCCGGAAACTGTGGGATTTAAGCCGCAACGAATGGCTCATTTTTATGATCGCCTTCTTCGGCGTGCTCCTTTTCGGCACCGTGAACGGCGTCATCATCGGCGTGGTCCTGTCCTTCTTCGACGTGGCCATTTCCGCCGTGACACCACCGGCCTCATTCCTGGGTCAGGTCCCGGGCTGGGACGGGTATCAGGATATGAGCCGCTGGGAAGAAGCCCGGCCCATCCGCCACGCGGTCATTTACCGGTTCAGCGGCAATCTCTTCTTTGCCAATGTGGATCGGTTTAAGGAAGACATCGAGGGTGCCATCAAGCCCGACACCACAACGGTGGTGGTGGACGCTCGCGGCATCACCAGCCTTGACATGACCGCGGCGGAGCATCTGATGAGCTTTGCCAACAACCTGAAAAACCGGGGCATCGCCCTTTACATCACGGAACAGGATGCGTCTCTTAACGACTGTATGCGGGAACTGGGCATGTCCGCCATGCTGGAAAGCGGCATGGTGCGCCGGACTATTTCCCTGGCCCTGCGTGATGCGGACATCGAAAAGCCCTATGATCTGGAGCTGAAGCCCGGGGATGTGACCTGGGGCGCGCCTATTGAATATGATGCCAAGCTGGCGGAGTTTGAATGGCTCTTCGGCGATAAGGCGGAGGAGATGCTGGATCGCCTGGCGGCCCGGGCGGCGAAGGCCATTTCCAAAGAAGCGGAAAACGACGAGCATGTGGAAGCCGAGGTGCTGGATGGCCACGGCGTCCATACCGACTGGGGTACGGTTGGTCTCTTTGATGAAAATGAGTTTCTCGACCACCTGGAGCTTCATCTGGAGGAAATGCTGCAAAGCGGCGCCATTTCAGAGGAGCGTCTCACCCGGATCGAGGAGCACATCGAGCGGCGCCGTCAAATCGGCGAGGCACGTCTTATGCGCCTGAATCCCCATGCCTGGGATCGGCTGCTTGAACACCGGCGCCTTCTGCGTGAACATCTGAAGGAACAGAATCCGGCCATTTACGCCCGGCTTGAGGCCATGTACAGCCGGATGATGACGGAGCATATGGAACCGATCCGGGACGAAGAATCCGGAGACACAGTCGCAACAACAACTAAGGCTCCGGCTTCCACGGATCCGCAGGTGGGTGAATCCTGATGCCTGCAGGGGTGTGTCCGAACCGGTCCTGGCCTCAACGGTGTGGCAACATTCCCCTACCGACGGGGGACTTGAATAAGAGGTGATTTTCCTGTATCGTAAAGGTTTGAGAGAAAATGGAAAATCGCGGCAGCGCCCGTCTTTCATGCAGGGCTTTATCCCGCGGTTTGTGCCCCGCTCCCTGGTGCTTTGGGTGTACGATGTGCTGAGCCGTGTTGACCGTTTTAAAACCGGCGGCCGACGGCAGCATTTGCGGCAAAATGCCAAAGCAGCGGTGGGGGTGCGGCCTCATTTTCTGAAAGAAAACGGGTATGCCGAGGATCAGCGGCTGTTCCGGTCGCTGCGCTACGGCCGGACGGATATGGCCTATGCGGGCTGTGAAATCCTGGCGGTCCTCAACGCCCTTCATTTTCTGGAAGGTGTGGACGGGGCACGTTTTCTGCCGGCACTGATCGCCCATTTCGAAGGGGATGGCAAGGTGCTGGATGGGCTTTGGGGCACATCGCCCCGGGCGATGGCGCGTTTTTTTCGAAAAAGAGGTTTTGAGGTATCTGAGACAACCTGTCCGGCGGATTTTGATGAGGCAGGGCGGCGGTCCGAGGTGCTTATTCTGACCTTTTATAACGATGCTGCGGACATTATGGCGGCGGTGCACACGGTGTGTCTGACGAAGACAGAGGAGGGCTTTTGGGTGCACAATGCCGGCAACGGCAAGGCGATGGGACCCTATGGCTCCGTGACAGCGGCCCTCCGGCAGCAAAACGGCGGTCGGGCCGGGGCACTCATGCTCTTGGGTATCAGCCGTCGCAGCAAATGGAAAGCCTTTGGCGATTGACAGACCCCTGCAGCGTTCTGAACGAGGCAATCGGGTCGCGCGGCGAAGGCGGTTAATGCAGGTAAATCAGGAAAAGGAGAGAACGACTATGTTTAACAAGATCGATCCCGCATCATGGAAACAGGATCTGCCGGCTTTTAAGGAAAAAACGGCAGCTTTCTACAGAGGCGAAGTGGATAAGAATGCTTATAAGGGCTTTTCCGGCCGTTACGGCAGCTATGCCCAGAAGGGCGGCAAGGCCAGCATGCTGCGTCTGCGTATGACAGCCGGCCGTATGACCAAGGCGAAAATGAATTATATCGCCGAGGCCATCAAGACTTATGGTGTCACAAGCGCCAAGTTCACCACCTGCGAGACCATTCAGCTTCATGATCTGAATCAGGAGCAGGTCTGCGCCATCATGGAAGGGGCTCTTGATGTGGGCATCGTCACCATGGGCGGCGGCGGTGATTTCCCCCGCAACGTCATGTGCTCCCCGCTTTCCGGCGTGGAAGTGGGCGAATACTTCAACGTGATGCCCTATGCGGAAACAGCCGCTGAATACCTGATGAACTTCATCAATGCCGAACCGATGCCCCGTAAGCTGAAGGTCGGTTTCTCCAATTCTCCGAAGAATATCCCCCATGCCACCTTCCGTGATCTGGGCTTTGTGGCCCGTGAAGACGGCAAGTTCGACGTGTACTCCGCCGGCGGTCTGGGCAACAATCCCCGTTTCGGCGTTAAAGTGGCCGAGGCTGTGGAGCCGGAGAACATTCTCTACTACGTGAAGGCTATGTGGCTGACCTTCCGCGCTTATGGTAATTATGAAAACAGAGCCAAGGCCCGCACCCGTTACATGCAGGACATCTGCGGCGGTCCGGAGGCTTATAAGGCCGCCTTCCTCGGCAAGCTGGACGAAGTGATGGCCGAAGGCGAAGACCTGACCATCCATCCGGAGATCGCACCGGTGACCAAGACCGGCAACGGCTCTGAGGCTGAGGGCTGGCGTATCATCCCGCAGAAGCAGGAAGGCCTTTACGCTGTCGCCTGGCATCCCATCGGCGGCCGTCCTTCCATGGAAACCTTCTGCGCTCTGAACGATGCTGTTCAGGCTATTGACGGTGCCGAAGTCCGCATCGCACCGGATGAAACCGTTTATATCATCAACCTGACCGGCGATGAAGCCGGCCGCATCTGGACACTGACCGATGACGGCGCTCAGAATATCTTCGAAACCAGCGTCAGCTGCGTGGGCGCTGCTGTCTGCCAGGTGGGTCTGCGTGATTCCCAGGCGCTGCTTCAGGCCTGCGTGGAAGCTGTCCGCGAAGCCGACCTGCCGGCTGATGCCCTGCCGAAAATGTACATTTCCGGCTGTCCGTCTTCCTGCGGTACACATCAGATCGGCCGCATCGGTTTCCGCGGTGCCTCCAAGAAGGTGGAAGGCACACCGGTGGATGCTTTCAATCTGTATGTGAACGGCTGTGACCGTCAGGGTCATGAAATGATGGCCACAGAGGTGGGCGCCATCGCCACCGACAAGATCCCGGCTTTCCTTGTGTCTCTTGGCAAGATCGTGGCCGACAGCGGTCTGCCCTTCGATGAATGGATCGCGGTCAATCCCGACGGTGTGGCTCAGGCTGCCGCCGCCTATATCTGATCAAATATTGAGGAGCTTTAAACTTTATGGAAATGGAATTCATTCGCAAACTGCCCGTTCCGAAGGAAATCAAGGAGCAGTTTCCCGTCAGTGATCGTGTCCGGACGATCCGCGATAAAAGAAATGAGGAGATCCGCAACGTCTTCACCGGCAAGGATGATCGTCTGTTGCTGATCATCGGTCCCTGTTCCGCCGACAATGAAGAGGCAGTCATGGACTATATGTATCGTCTCACCAAGGTGCAGGAGAAGGTGGCGGATAAGATCATGATGATCCCCCGCGTCTACACCGGTAAGCCCCGGACCACAGGCTCCGGCTACAAGGGCATGCTGCATCAGCCGGATATCCACAAAAAAGAAGATATGCTGGCCGGTATCATCGCCATCCGTTCCCTTCACACCCGTGTGGTGGAGGAGACAGGCTTTACCTGTGCCGATGAGATGCTGTACCCGGAAAACTGGCGCTATCTGTCCGACCTTCTGTCTTACGTGGCCATCGGTGCCCGGTCTGTTGAAAATCAGCAGCATCGTCTGACCGCCAGTGGTTTCGGCGTGCCGGCGGGTATGAAGAACCCCACAGAAGGCGACCTGACGGTTATGATGAACTCCATCAAAGCGGCCCAGGGCAGCCACACCTTCGTGTACCGCGGCTGGGAAGTGAAGAGCAAGGGTAACGACCTGGCCCATGCCATTCTCCGCGGCTATGTGGACAGCTTCGGCCACAGCCATCCGAACTATCATTACGAAGATCTCACTCAGCTGATGGATCTCTATGAGAAACACGGTCTGAAGAACCCGGCTGTCGTGGTGGACGTGAACCATGCCAACTCCGGCAAGCAGTATCTGGAGCAGATTCGTATTTCCAAGGACGTGCTCCATAGTGCTCACGTCAATGCCGATATCCACAAACTGGTGAAGGGCCTGATGATCGAAAGCTATATTGAGGACGGCAATCAGCCCATGGACGGTGGTGTCTACGGCAAATCCATCACCGATCCCTGCCTGGGCTGGGAAAAGACAGAATCTCTGATCTACGACATCGCGGAGGCCTGGTAATGGCCCGGGATATGATCATCGTTGCCAGCTTCGGCACCACGGTGGACAGTTCCCGTGATAAGGCCATCAAGGTCATTGAAGACACTATTGCTGAGGCATTTCCGGAAATGGCGGTGCGGCGCATTTTCACCAGCAACCACATCCGCCGCATTCTGGATAGTCGCGGCATCCATGTGGATTCCCTCACGGAGGGGCTGGCCAAGGCGGCGCAGGAGGGGTATGACCGGGTGTACATTCAGCCCACGCTGATGATCCCCGGTATTGAATACGACCTTATGAAAGAGGATATCGCCGCGGCGATCCAGCGTCCCGGGGAGGTGATCCTGGGCGAGCCGCTTATTGTCTCGGAAACGGATATCGACGCACTGACCGCCATTCTGGCTGACCGTTATCAGCTGACCAACCTGGCAGCGGATGAGGGGGTTGTCTTTATGGGCCACGGCACGGGCCATGCCAACGACTGCCTCTATGAGGAAATCTGGCAAAAACTCAACGCCTTGGCTCCCGGCCATGTGGGCCTTGCCACAGTGGAGGGCCATATCCGGGCGGAAGAGGTCATGGCCTTTTTCCATGAACATGGCGTGCGTCGCGTCACCGCTGCCCCCTTGATGCTGGTGGCCGGTAACCATGCCCGGAAGGATCTGGCCGGTGATGAACCGGATGCCTGGAAGGGGAAATTTCAGGCCGACGGGTTTGAGATTACCTTCAATTTGCAGGGGTTGGGCGAATTACAGGGTGTCAGAACTCGATTTGTACAGAAATTGCAGCGCATTTTTGTATAAAAAATGCGCCAAAATGAGCGAAAATTCACGACCTAAAGGGCGGTCTCGCATGGCGAAGACCGCCCTTTTGTGCTATAATAAAGTGCTTATGTAATCGGTGCCTGTTGTCAGGGTAAAAGGAAACCGGGTGAGAATCCCGGACGAACTCGTCACTGTCATCAGTATGTGTCAGACACGGTGTGTAGAACACAGCCACTGTCTTAGGGATGGGAAGGTTGTCGGGCATGAAGCTGTCAGTCAGGAAGCCTGCCGATTATGGGTATGAAGACAGGCCGCCCGGCGGCTGTCCGGTCACGAGAAGCTGATCAGTACCGATAATGACACCGGCGCAGGTCGGTTTTTGTTATTTTGTACGGGATATAGGTATGCTATCGGGACTCGGGTCAACCTTGAGTCCCTTTTATTTTTGTCAGATATGAAAAGATTCGGAAAAGTTTTACCCTGTCTGTTAAGCGCGGCGCTGTGCCTCGGCCTGCCGTCACTGACAGGGTGCGGCGGCACCATCACCGCCAATAACGCCGGCAACGGCAGCAACGCCCCCCTCACGGAGGAGGCTCTGGCGGCATCCCTTCAAAAAAATGGGATCGCCGACGGCACTTACGCCTGTGAGGTCACACTGGAGGGCGGCACCGGCCGGGCCTCCATCGGCAGTCCGGTGACACTGATCGCTGAAAATGGTCAGATGACGGCCCGTATTGTCTGGAGCAGTGCCAACTACGACTACATGATGGTGGGGGATGAGCGCTATGAGGCGGTGATTGAAGATGGTCACTCTGTCTTCGAGATCCCCGTGGCGGACCTTGACACCCCGCTGGCTGTGAAGGCGGATACCACCGCCATGAGCACAGCTCATGAAATTGACTACACACTCATTTTCGATAAGACGAGCCTGAAGGACAGCGATGGCTTTGCGGTCACCGTGTTCGACGAGGAAGAGCAGGAGGCGGTCGGCGCCGGTACTGTTGTGATCGGCGAGGCACCGGCCATTCCGGGGCTTACCTTTGAGGAAAGCGTGACCAACACGGCGGCGGTTTGCTTTCAGATCGACCGCTACGCCGACGGCTACAGCCTGATCCGGACGGACGAGGGCGGGGCGTATCTCCTGGTGCCGGAAAACGGCACGGTGGATGAGGCCTGGAAGGCAAACTACACGATCCTTCAGAAGGATCTCGATAAAGTCTACGTGGCGGCCACCGCCAGCATGTCCCTCATCAACGCCGCGGGCAGTGTGGACCGGGTCCGCATGTCCGGAACGGGAGCGGACAAGTGGTATGTGGACAGTGCCCGGGAGGCCATGGAAAGAGGGGACATCCTTTTTGCCGGCAAGTATTCCGAGCCGGATTATGAGATGCTGCTGGCCGAAGGCTGCGACCTGGCCGTGGAATCCTCCATGATCAGCCACAGCCCGGATGTGAAAGAAAAACTGGAAAGCCTGGGGATCCCTGTTTTCGTGGACCGCTCCAGCTACGAGCCAGATCCCGTGGGCCGGATGGAATGGATGATGGTCTACGGCGAGATCTTCGGCCGAACGGATAAAGCCAAAGAGAGCTTTGAAGCGCAGAAGGCGCTGGTGGAGAGCCTGAAGGGCATCCCCAACACGGAGAAGACGGTGGCTTTCTTCTACATCAGCACCAATGGTACTGTGGTGGCCCGGAAGCCCAACGACTATCTGGCCCGCATGATCGAGATGGCCGGCGGTCGCTACGCCTTCAAGGATCTGGGGGGCGATGCGGGGACCGCCACCTCCACCGTGACCATGAACATGGAAACCTTCTATGCGGCAGCGGTGGATGCGGACTACCTCATTTACAACGCCACCGTATCGGATCCGGTATCATCTGTGGATGAACTGCTGCGGAAGAACCCCACCCTGGCGGACTTCAAGGCGGTGAAAAACGGTCAGGTCTGGTGCACAGACCGGTACCTCTATCAGGCCTCCGATGCCATCGGCACCATGATCGCCGATATGCACACCATGCTGACGGATGAGTCCTGCGAGAGCCTGACTTTCCTGACGAAGCTTCACTGAGCCGTCGGCAACCGCTTATGTCCGGCCGGTCCGGACAATCCATGATCGAAAATGGGGCATTGCCGCCACGACGACCATCTATCCTGAGAAACAAACGGTAGACACTATGACAACAGATTACAAGCTTGAGAAAATGAAGAAGCGGACCCGCACCATCATCACGTTTGCGGTGCTGGCAGCCCTTCTCATGCTCATGATCATTCTTAACACCATCATCGGTTCGGTGGACATCACCCTGGGGGATGTGTTCGGCGCGATTTTCGCCCGCACAGGCTCCGACGCGGCGCTGGCCATCATCTGGCAGATCCGTCTGCCCCGTATCGTGATGGCCATTCTCTTAGGCGGGGCCCTGTCACTGGCGGGCTTCCTGCTGCAGACATTTTTTAACAATCCCATCGCCGGCCCCTTTATCCTGGGTATTTCCGCCGGCGCAAAAATGGTGGTGGCCTTCACCATGATCGTGTTCCTGCAGTATCTGGGGCAGGTATCCTCCATGGTGCTGGTGGGCGCGGCCTTTATCGGGGCCATGCTGTCCATCCTTTTCGTGCTGTTTCTGGCTGAAAAGATCCACAACATGTCCGTCCTTCTGGTGGGCGGTATGATGATCAGTTATATCTGCTCGGCGCTGACAGATCTGGTGGTCACCTTCGCGGAGGATTCCGACATCGTCAATCTCCGTGGCTGGTCACTGGGCAGCTTTTCCGGCATGACCTGGGAAAATGTGCAGCTGGCAGCGGCCATCACGCTGATCTCCCTGCTCATCATTTTCCTGATGGCTAAGCCTCTGGGGGCTTATCAGCTGGGCGAAGCCTATGCCCAGAGTATGGGTGTTAACATCAAGGTGCTGCGGGTGGTGATCCTGCTCTTTTCAGGGCTTTTAGCCGCCTGCGTCACGGCCTTCGCCGGCCCCATTTCCTTTGTGGGTATCGCGGTGCCGCATCTGGTGAAGCGGGGGCTTAACACCGCCAAACCGATCCTGGTGGTGCCCGGCGTGTTCCTGGGCGGCGCGGTCTTCGTGCTGTTCTGCGATCTCATTGCCCGGACGGCTTTTGCGCCGACAGAGCTTAACATCAGCACCGTGACCGCCATTTTCGGTGCGCCCATCGTCATCATGATGCTCCTGAAGCGTCATAAGGGAGGTGCCTGATGTCCTACAGTGTTGAAACCAAAGGGCTGACCGTCGGTTACAACGGCAAAGCCCTCATCAAAGATATTTCCCTGTCCATCCGGCCCGGAGAGATCATCACCATGATCGGCCCCAACGGATCGGGCAAATCCACGATCCTCAAGAGCCTGACCCGGCACCTGGCCACCATCGGCGGCACGGTGCACATCGGTGAAGACGAGCTGGGACGTATGTCCTACAAGGATCTGTCCAAGCGGGTGGCGGTGGTCCTGACCCGCCGCATCAATCCCGAGCTTATGACCTGCCGGGATGTGGTGGCCACCGGCCGTTATCCCTACACCGGCCGCATGGGGCTTTTGTCCGACGAGGACGAAGCCATCGTGACAGAGGCCATGAAGGATGTGAACATCCTGGAAATCAGCAATCGCAGCTTCGACGGCATCAGCGACGGTCAGCGGCAGCGTGTTCTGCTGGCCCGGGCCATCTGCCAGCAGCCGGAAATCCTGGTGCTGGATGAGCCCACCTCTTTCCTGGATATCAAATACAAGATCGAGCTTCTGGAAATCCTCCGGCGCATGTCCGCCGAACGAGGCACCACCGTCATCATGTCGCTTCATGAGATCGACCTGGCGGCCAAGGTGTCATCCCGGATCATCTGTGTGCACGGTGATCGGATCGCCGCCTTCGGTCCTCCGGAGGAAATCTTCCGGGACGGCATGGTTGAAGACCTGTACAGCCTGGATGAGGGGCGTTACAACCGCCTCTTCGGGTCGGTGGAACTCCCCCGGCCGGTCGGCGAGCCCCGGGTGTTCGTCATTTCAGCCGGCGGCAGCGGCATCACCGTCTACCGTCAGCTTCAGAAAATGGGGATTCCTTTCGCCGCGGGTATCCTGTATCCCAACGATGCGGATTATCAGGTGGCCAGATCCCTGGCGACAAAGATCGTGGAGGCGGAGCCCTTCGAGCCTATGAGTGAGGCAGCCTACGAGGAAGCTCTGGCGGTGATGAAGGCCTGCGGTTCCGTCATCGTCTGCCCCACGAAAACAGGTTCCATGACGGTGAAGCTGCGGGATCTGATGGAAAAAGCCAAAGAGATGCCGGCCTTCACCGAGTGCCCGCTCATTATGGAGGACAGCTGATTTGGAACAATTTGTTTATAAAGATAATAAGAAAATGAGGCTGGGCTACACCACCGGCAGCTGTGCCGCAGCGGCGGCCAAAGCGGCAGCGGACATGCTGCTGGGCGGCGGTGAATCAGAGTCCGTGAGCCTCATGACACCCAAGGGGATGCCCCTTGACCTTGAGGTGCTGGCGGTGAGACGGTCGGAGAACAGCGTCACCTGTGCCATCCGGAAGGACGGCGGCGATGATGCGGACGCCACCCACGGCCACCTCATCGAGGCCACGGTGGGCTTCTCCAATGAAGATCCCGCTGCTTATGACGACCGTTGGCGGCAGGGGAATCTTATCCTCACCGGCGGGCCCGGCGTGGGGCGGATCACGAAAAAAGGTCTGGAACAGGCCATCGGAGATCCTGCCATCAACAAGGTGCCCCGCAGCATGATCTTCGACAATGTGCGCCGTGTGGCGGCTAAATACGGCTGCACCCGGCCGCTGAAAATTGTCATCAGTGTGCCGGAGGGTGAGGCGATCGCGGAAAAGACCTTCAATCCCCGTCTCGGGATCCTGGGCGGTATCTCCATCCTGGGCACCAGCGGTATCGTGGAGCCCATGAGCGAGGAAGCTCTGGTGAAGACCATTCACACCGAGATGGCCTTCCGCCTGGCGGACGGCCGGAAGCATTTGCTGGTGGCGCCTGGTAATTACGGCCGGGATTTTGCCAATGACACCTGGGGCATCGAGCTGGATGACTGTGTCAAATGCAGCAATTTCGTCGGTCAGACCGTGGATATGGCCTATGAGTTCCGCCTTGAGAAAATGTTATTCATCGGCCACATCGGCAAGCTGGTGAAGATCGCTGCCGGGGTGATGAACACCCATTCCCGCTATGCGGACTGCCGCATGGAGGTGCTGACGGCGGCCCTCATCGAAGCCGGCGGCACCCTGGAGATGTGCCGGGAGCTTCTCACCTGCATCACCACGGATGACGCCCTGGCATCCCTTGAAAAATGGGGGATGATCGAGCCGGTCTGCGCCATCGTCATGAAGAAGATCGACACGAACCTTAACCGGCGGGCCTGGGAGGGCCTCCGTATCGAGGTGATCATGTTCTCAAAGGAATACGGGGTTCTCGGGAAAACAGCGGGAGCGGATGCGCTCCTTGACCTGTATCGAAAGGACGGTGCCTCATGAAGCTTTATTTCATCCGGCACGGCAAAACACCGGGCAATGAAGAACACCGGTACATCGGCCGGACGGATGAGGGGTTAAGCCCGGCGGGCGAGGCCATGATCCGACAGCTCGGCGCATATATGCGGAGATTGTCTCTGCCGATTCTGAGCAGTGTCGTCGGTGCGGAAACCGGGGCGCGTCCGGGCGGACAGGCAAGGGGTTCCGCGGATGAGAGCCTCAGCCGGGTGACTTGTCCGGCGGAAAAAAGTAAAGGACAGGCATCCGATTTATCGGATTTGAGAATTGTGACAAGCCCCATGAGGCGTTGCCGGGAAACGGCGGCGATCCTCTTCCCGGAGCACCATTTTCTTGAGATGGCGGACCTGCGGGAATATGACTTCGGGCGTTTCGAGTACAAAAACTACGAGGAACTCAAGGACGATCCGGTGTATGCCGACTGGCTCGAGGCCGGCGGCGCAAAGCCATTTCCGGAAGGGGAGGGGCTTGACCACTTTAAAGCACGCATTTGCCGGGCTTTCGATGAAAGTCTGGAAGCGATAAAAAAGAGCAACACAAAGGCAGCGGTGTTCGTTGTGCACGGCGGCTCCATCATGAGTATTCTGGAGCGGTACGACGAGCAGAAGCTGGGCTACTATGATTATCAGAGGCCCAACGGGGCCCTGCTGGAAGCGGACTGGGACGAGACGTACCCGGTGGTGCTTCGGAATTTAAAAACCTATCGGGAGGATTAAGACTATGGTAGATTTTGTCGGTGCCGGCTGTGGCGCAGAAGATCTTATTACACTCAGAGGTGTGAAATTATTAAATGAGGCAGATGTTGTGATCTATGCCGGTTCCCTGGTGAACCCGGCGATCCTGAAGAACTGCCGTGAAGATTGCGCGCTTTATGACAGCGCGAAAATGACGCTGGAGGAGGTGCTTGACGTGATCAAGGCCGCCGAAAAGGACGGCAAGAAGACAGTCCGTCTCCACAGCGGCGATCCCTGTCTCTATGGCGCCATCCAGGAACAGATGATCCAGCTGGATGAACTGGGGATCGCCTATCGGAACACACCGGGTGTCAGCGCCTTCTGTGGTGCGGCTGCCGCTCTGCAGCTGGAATACACACGGCCGGGTATCTCCCAGAGCGTGGTTATCACCCGTATGCCGGGCCGCACACCGGTGCCGGATAAGGAAAGCATCCGCTCCTTTGCCGAACATCACACCACGATGGTCATTTTCCTGTCCACCGGCCTTCTGACAGAGCTGTCTGCCGAACTCATCGCCGGCGGTTACAGCGCCGAGACACCGGCCGCCATCGTTTACAAAGCCACATGGCCGGAACAGCAGGTGTTCCACTGCAACGTGGGCTCCCTGGCTGAAACAGCCGCCAATGCCGGTATCAAGAACACAGCCCTGATCATTGTGGGCGACGTGGTGGCAGGTACCGTTCCGGAACGTTCCAAGCTGTACGATCCGTCCTTCACCACTTTGTTCCGCGAAGCCACAGAACCGGAAAAGGCCTGATATGGCGACCCGTCTGGCGATCCTGTCCTTTAGCTGTAAAGGCGCGGCACTGGCTAAAACCATAGCGGCCGCGCTGGGGGAGGCGGGCGATGACCTGAGCATCAGCCTGGCCACCACCAACGAACGGGCAGCCGTCGATATGGACAGGACCACAATGAAAGGGTGGACGGCGGACCATTTTTATGAAGAAGACGTGCTCATTTATATCGGCGCTTCCGGCATCGCGGTGCGGGCCATCGCCCCGTACCTGGTGAACAAGGCCAAAGACCCGGCGGTGCTGGTGATCGACGATGCGGCGCATTTCGTGATCGCGCTGTTGTCGGGGCACCTGGGCGGCGCCAATGCCTGGACCAACAGGATCGCGCCTCTTATCGGGGCCACCCCGGTGGTGACCACGGCTTCCGATTCCAACAAAAAACTGGCGGTGGATGTGTGGGCGCAGGACAATGCTCTGTACATCACTGATCTTAAGATGGCCAAGGTCATCGAATCGGCCTATCTTGACGGGCAGCCCATTGCGCTCTTATCCGATGAGCCGGTGGAGGGGGACATCCCGAAGGGCATCTCCCTTGTCCCGCAGCCGATGAATGCCGGAGCTGAGCTTTTAGAAAATGAGGCTCCCGGCAGCGCCATTTCCGCAAAGGAAACCCCGGCGGGGGCGCAGGCGAACCCGGCAGATGCAAAGGAAACCCCGGCGGAAACGATCGATGAACGGCCCGATTTCGGCATTTATGTGGGGTATGATCCTGTTAAGGCCGGTTTTGCCAAATCGACCCTGCACCTCATCCCGCAGCGCATTGTGGCGGGGGCCGGCTGTCGAAAGGGCACGGCAAAAGAGGTGATCGACGGGGCTTTGCACAAGGCTTTTGCCATGGTGGCTGTGCCGCCGGAAGCCTTGCTTGCCATTGCTTCCATTGACCTGAAAGCCCATGAAGAGGGGCTTCTGGCCACCGCCGATGCCTGGCAGGCGGATAAAAAGGGCCGGGCTGTCACAACCGCATTTTATTCGGCCGCCGAACTGGCCACCATTAAGACCACCAGTTCATCCTCGGCCTTTGTCAGTTCAGTGACCGGCATTGATAATGTCAGCGAACGGGCCGCCCTTTATGCGGCGGAACGCCTCGGCAAAAATGCCCGGCTGCTGCTTGAAAAAACCATTATCGACGGGACCACAGCGGCTCTCGTCCGTATCGAAAGGAGTCTTCATTTTGGCTAAAATTTATGTAGTGGGCCTTGGCCCCGGTGCTTATGACGATATGACGATCCGTGCGGTCAACGCACTCAATGCCTGCGACACTATTGTGGGTTACAGCGTGTATGTGGACCTCATCAAGGATCATTTCACAGGGAAAAACTACCTGACCACCAGCATGAAAAAGGAAGTGGATCGCTGCCGTCTGTGCTTTGAGGAGGCCGAAAAGGGCCATACCACAGCCATGATCTGCTCCGGTGATGCCGGCGTTTACGGCATGGCCGGGCTGATGTATGAGATCGGCGAAGAGCATCCGGATGTGGAACTGGAGATTATCCCGGGTGTCACCGCTGCTTTAAGCGGCGGCGCAGTTCTGGGCGCTCCGCTGGGTCATGACTTCGCCGTCATTTCCTTAAGCGATCTTCTGACAGCCTGGGAAACCATCGAAGCGCGTCTGAAAGCCGCTGCCGACGGTGACCTGTGCGTGGCCATCTACAATCCCTCCAGCAAGAAGCGTCATGACTATCTGCAGAAGGCCTGCGACATCCTGATGACCGGCAAAAAGCCGGAGACCATCTGCGGTCTTGTGCGTAACATCGGCCGTGAAGGGGAAGCCTTTGAGGTGATGACCCTCGGCGAGCTGCGCAACACAGAAGTTGATATGTTCACAACAGTCTTTGTCGGCAACCAGGCCACCAAGGTGGTCCGGGGCCATATGGTGACACCCAGAGGTTATCGCGATGTCTGATGTACTCATCTTTTCCGGCACCGAGGACGGCCGCCTTCTGGCGGAGCGCCTGTCACGGGCGGGCTTTTGCGTCACAGCCTGTGTGGCCACGGCCTACGGTGAGGAACTGGTTGATCAACATGAAAATCTGAAGGTCCTGACGGGGCGCCTGGACGAAAATGCCATGGTGACTCTCATGCAGCAGGGCTTTGACCATGTGGTGGATGCCACCCATCCCTATGCGGTGGAGGTGTCGGCCAACATTAAAGCGGCCTGCGGGAAGGCGGGTGTGCCGTATCTGCGTCTGTTAAGACCGGTGTCCGACACCATCGCCCCCGGCGCCCGGGTCCACACCGTGGATTCGGCGGTTGAGGCGGCGGCGTATCTCAGGGGCAAGAGTGGTCTTGTCTTTGTATCCACCGGCAGTAAGGAGATCGGCCGTTTTGCCGAGGCTCTCGGGGAACCGGAGCGGATCATCGCCCGGGTTCTGCCGGATGAGGCATCACTTGACCTGTGCCTCAAGGCCGGGCTAAAGAAGAAACAGATCATTGCCATGCAGGGGCCATTTTCGGAGGCACTCAACACGGCGATGTTTACCCAGACCGGTGCGGCTTTCCTGGTGACTAAGGAATCCGGTCCCACCGGGGGATTCCCGGAGAAACTGCGATCGGCAGTGGCCTGCGATATGGAGACGGTGCTCATCAGACGTCCTGAGGAAATGGGGCTTGATGAGGCCGGGATTCTGCGGGCGCTCGGCCTGACGGCTGAGTCAGCAACCGCACCGCTTTCAGCGACTTCGGACGAAAATGTCGCGGCGTCGGCTGAAACCGGTTCTGCAGATCAGACAGCGGTTGCGGCTCCGATTTCAGCGGCCTCAGACGGAAATGCTTCGGCATCTGCTAAAATCGGTGCCGCATTGACAACTACGGATGCCACGCGCCGGGTGATCCTGGCGGGGATCGGCATGGGCAGTTGGGACGGTATGACAGGGGATGTGCAGCGGGCTGTGAGAGAGGCCGATTTGCTGATCGGTGCCGATCGGATGCTGGCTTCTGTCAGCGACAAGATGCGGCCGACGGCGAAAACGGTGTCGGCTTACATGCCTAAGGTCATCAAGGCAGCCATCGATGAGAGTGAGGCCAAACTGGTGACGGTGCTGCTGTCCGGCGATACCGGTTTTTACAGCGGGGCCCGGAAGCTGGCGGATACGCTGGCGGATTACGATGTGACCATTCTGCCCGGTGCTTCTACCGTGAGCTACCTGGCGGCGAAGGCGGGCATTTCCTGGGATGATATGTGTCTTATTTCCGTCCACGGACGGGCCATGAACGCAGCCCATGCGGTGCGCCACAACCGGAAGGTTTTCGCTCTGGTGGGCGGAAAAACCGGCATCGGCGAGCTTTGCACCGAGCTTGTGGCCTGCGGTCTTGGTGAGACCACCATCATCATCGGGTCCAACTTAAGTTATGACAACGAAAGCATCACCCGCGCTCTGGTGAGGGATATGACAGCCTACACCGCCGATGGCGTGAGTGCGGCGATTATCTTAAATGATGAGGCCAGACCGGCCATGACCACCCACGGTCTGCCGGATGAGGCCTTTATCCGCGGCAAAGCCCCTATGACGAAGGCGGAGATCCGGGCGGTCTCCCTGACAAAAATGGGGCTCTACGCCGACTCTGTCATTTATGACATCGGGGCCGGTACCGGTTCCGTCTCCATTGAGTGTGCGCTCCGCGCGCCCGAGGGCCATGTCTATGCCATCGAGAAGAAGGAAGAAGCCGCCGCTTTATGTGAGGAAAACAAGAAGAATTTCGGTCTTTCCAATCTGACGGTCATCCGGGGCACCGCTCCCGACGGGCTTGAAGAACTGCCGGCACCGACCCACGCCTTTATCGGCGGCAGCACCGGTCACATGATGGAGGTGCTTGACGTGCTTTACGCCAAGAATCCCCGCATGCGGGTGGTGATCACCGCCATCACACTGGAAACGGTGGCGGAAATGACTGAGATCTGCAAGGACAAACGGGTGAAGGATGTGGAGATCGTCTCCCTTCAGTCAGCCGTTGACAAGAAGGCCGGCCCCTATCACCTCATGATGGGCGGCAACCCGGTCTACATTATGAGTTTTAATTTTGGAGAAGAGGCATGAACTATCCCCGTATTATGCTGACAGCGGCGGCCAGCGGCAGCGGCAAGACCCTTATTACCTGCGGTCTTCTGGCAGCATTTCAGAAAATGGGTCTGACCCTGACGTCCTTTAAAGTGGGGCCGGATTACATCGATCCCATGTTCCATCGGACGGTGCTGGGCATCCCCAGCCGAAATCTGGACAGCTTCCTGGCGGATCCGGCGGACCTGCCCGTCATCATCGGTCGTCAGGCCAAAGGGGCGGATTTGTCCGTCATCGAGGGCGTCATGGGGTATTACGACGGGGCCGGTTTCAACACCACCCAGGCCTCTTCCTATGAGGTTTCCGTGCTCACCCGCACACCGGTCATTGTGGTCTTAAATGCCCGGGGCATGGCCCTTACGGCCGCGGCTCTTTTAAAGGGCATGCAGGCTCTCCGGCCGGAAGCCCCCATCAAGGGAGTGATCCTTAATCAGGTGAGTGCCATGGCCTATCCCGGTATGAAGGAGGCGGTGGAAAAGGAGACCGGCTTAAAGGTTCTGGGTTATGTCCCGAAGCTTGAAAGCGGTCATCTGGAAAGCCGTCACCTGGGACTCGTGACACCACAGGAACTTAAGGATATCAAGGCCCAGCTGGAGGCGGTGGGGGATACCATTGCCAAAACCGTGGATCTTGAAGGGATTCTGGCTCTGGCCCGGGAGGCCGGGGATATCCCGGAAACAGACAATTGCCCGAGGATGAGTTCGCAGATTCATTCAGAAAATGAGTCTTCCGCAGACGGGACATCCATTTCCGAAAATGGCTCTTCAGAAGCGCCGCTTCGTATCGGGGTGGCCCGGGATGAAGCCTTCTGCTTCTATTATGAAGATAATTTCGATCTTCTGAAGGAAATGGGGGCTGAGCTTGTGCCGTTTTCACCCATGCGGGATGAGACACTGCCGGATGTGGACGGCCTCTACTTTGGCGGCGGTTATCCGGAACTCTACACAGAGATCCTAAGCCGCAACGTCACCATGCGGGAGAGTGTGAAGGCAGCGGTCGAAGGCGGTCTGCCCACCATCGCGGAATGCGGCGGTTTCCTGTATCTCCATCGGGAGATCGAGGATGTGGACAGAAAGCCATTTCCGATGGCCGGTGTCATCGATGCCTCAGCGGCCTACACCGGCCGGCTGCAGCGCTTCGGTTACGTGACGCTGGAACTTCAGAAAGAGCAGCTCTACGGCAAGCCGGGTGAAAGAGCCCGGGGCCATGAGTTCCATTATTATGACAGTGAACAAAACGGAGAGGATGCGAAGGCGCTTAAATTAAGCGGCCGGTCCTGGGCCTGTATGAACGGGACCGACACCCTGGAAGCGGGCTTCCCGCACCTTTACTTCCGCTCCAATCCGAACTTTATTCGCCGGTTCCTCGATAAGTGCCGGGAAGGTAAGCGTTAAGCCGGTGCATCAAAGGCTGATCCGATGGGAATCGGTGACAGCAAAATCATTTTCAAAAAGAAAAAACAGGCGGATGGCAGCCTTTTGAGATTGCCTGAACCGCTGATAAAACAAGCGTTCCGGCCGGTCGGGCCTGTGGGATTCTGCAGACAGAGGCGGCTCGGAACAGACAGGAGACACATTATGACAGGAGATCTTCTTAAAAAAACACTCGCAGCCATTGAGGCCCCGGATGAGGCGGCCATGGCGGAAGCAGCCAATCGGTGGCGTAACAAGGCCAAGCCCTTAAATTCCATGGGCCGTCTTGAGAAGGTGGTGATCCAGCTGGCGGGGATCCAGAAAACCGCAGACGTTAAGATCGATAAGAAGGGCCTCGTCATTATGTGTGCCGATAACGGCATCGTGGAGGAGGGCGTGACCCAGTCCGGACAGGACGTTACCGCCACGGTGGCTGAGAATTTCCTGGACTGCCGGTCCTGCGTGGCCGTCATGTGCCGGGAGTGCGGGGCAGATGTCCGGCCCATCGATATCGGGATGGCGGTGGATACCCCGCGTGTGGAAAAACATAAGGTGGCTTACGGCACCAAAAACCTGGCCAAGGAACCGGCCATGAGCCGGGAAGAGGCCATCAAAGCGCTGGAAATCGGCATTTCACTGGCCATGGATATGAAGGAAAAGGGCTATGACATCATTGCCACCGGCGAGATGGGCATCGGCAACACATCCACTTCCAGTGCGCTGACAGCCGTTTTCCTGGACTGCCCCGTTGAGGATGTCACCGGCCGCGGCGCCGGTCTTTCCGGCGAGGGTCTGGTCCGCAAGATCAACGCCATCAAACGGGGCATCGCCGTGAACAAGCCGGATCCCACAGACCCCATTGATGTGCTGGCGAAAATGGGCGGTTTCGACATCGCCGGTATGGCCGGGCTTTTCCTGGGCTGCGCCGCCTGTCATATGCCCTGTGTGGTGGACGGTTTCGTGTCCGGTGCCGCCGCTTTGACAGCGCTGCGGATCTGTCCGGAGGTGACCCATTACATGCTGGCCTCCCATGTATCAGCGGAGCCGGCAGGCCGGATGATCCTGGATGCCCTGGGCAAGCAGCCCTTCATCACCTGCGATATGTGCGTGGGCGAGGGCACCGGTGCGGTGGCGCTGTTCCCGCTTCTCAACATGGGTCTTGCGGTATACCGTGACATGATCTCCTTTGCCCAGACTGAAATCGGCTACTACGTGCCGCTGAAATAGGAGGCACTATGCTGACAATGGTGATCGGAGGCAGCGGCAGCGGCAAATCCGCCTATGCGGAGGATCTGGTGCTGAGCCTCGGTGAAAAGAAACGCCTTTACATCGCCACCATGGAGGTTTACGACGATGAGAGTCGGGCCCGGGTGGTGAAGCATCGCCGCCAGCGGGAGGGGAAGGGCTTTGAAACCCTGGAAATCCCCACCCATCTGGAACGGGCGATGGTGCCGGCGGGCTCCACAGTGCTTCTTGAGTGCATGTCGAACCTGGTGGCCAACGAGATATTTTCCCCGTCGGGTCAGGCGGCGGATTGTGTGGAGCGCATCATCGCAGCGGTGACGGCCATGAGCCAAAGCGCCGATGTGGTGGTGGTCACCAACGACGTCTTTGCCGACGGCGTGATCTACGATGAATACACCACAGACTACCTGAAGAAAATGGCACTGGTGAATGCCGGTTTATCCGACATCGCCGACCGGGTGGTGGAAGTGGTGGCGGGTATTCCCGTGATCGCGAAAGCGCCGGAGGAGAGCCTTGCGGTGTAAATTCGCTGACGGACAGCCGACTTTCCGTGAACGGCTTATGTGCCGAAAGCGATTGGTGGGTTCCGGTAATCTGCCTGTCCGTATTGAGATTGAGCGGCGATAAGCCGACTAAAAGAAAAGAGAAACAACTTTATGAAACAACTGCAATCCCTGGTGGTGGCCATGGCGATGTATTCCAAGATCCCCATGCCGCGCATCGACTGGAATGATGACAATATGCGCTTTGCCCTGTGCTATTTTCCGGTGGCGGGCCTGGCCTGCGGGCTCATTTTAAGCCTGTGGGGGTATCTCGCCTTTCAGTTGCCGTTGGGAGCGTTCTTCAAAGCCGTGGTGTTTGTGCTCATCCCCATTTTCGTCACAGGGGGTATCCACATGGACGGCTACATGGACACGGTGGACGCCTTAAGCTCCTGGGGTGACCGGGAGAAGAAACTGGCCATCCTCAAGGATTCCCACAGCGGGGCTTTTGCCATTCTGTTCTGCGGCGTGTATCTTTTCGCTGCAACAGCCATCTGGTCGGAAATGATTTCCTTCACCCAGGTGCTGGTGCTGGCGGTGGGCTTTGCCTACACCCGGGCCATGTCGGGCTTCGGGATCGCCCGGTTCAAATCAGCCCGCAAAAATGGCATGGTGGCCTCCTTCAATTCCATGGCGGACAGCGTGAAAGCCGGCCGTGCCCTCTTTATTGAAGCTGTTGTCTTTGCGGCGTTGATGATCTTTATCAACGTGCCCATGGGCGTGGCAGCGGTGGTGACCGGATTTGCCGTGTTTGCCTACGGCCGTCATATGGCCTATAAAACCTTTGGCGGGACCACCGGCGATATCCAGGGTTTCACCCTTCAGGTGGCGGAACTTCTCATGGCGCTGGCGGTGATGATAATCGGAAAGGTATTGTAAATGATCGTGGTAACAGGCGGTGCTTTTCAGGGAAAAAGCACCTTTATCGATAACACTCTCTTAAAGGACCGGACTGACCCCTTAAAGGTGTCGGGGCGGACGGCGACCTTTGAGGATCTCACCCGGGCGGATGTGGCCGAAGACCTGCAGGAATGGGTCCGAGGGCTCATCGTCTCCTGTCCGACGGAAGAGCGGGGTACCTTTATCCCCCGTCTTATGGCCCTGGCGGATCGGCTCATCGCCGCCAACCCGGCGCTTATTGCCGAGATTCCGGAAATGGGCTGCGGCGTCGTTCCCATCGACGCTGATGAACGTCTCCAGCGGGAGGCGGTGGGGCGTCTGGCCTGTCGTCTGGCAGCGGAGAGCGAAGCGGTGTATCGCCTGGTGATGGGCGTGCCCCGCAAAATCAAGTAAAGGATCTGAATCGGTTATGCATCTTCTGTTTATTTCTACTGTGGCAGCCATCTGCGGCTTTTGCCTTGATGTGGCTTTCGGTGATCCCAACACCAAATGGCATCCCATCTGTGTTATCGGGCGCATGGTGGGGCATCTTGAGAAAATGATCCGGCCCCGCACGGGTCGCCATCCTTTGTTTGGCGGTCTGCTGGTGGTCATCATCACCTGTCTGGTGTCCTTTGCGGTGCCATTTTTGATTCTTTTCGGCGCCTGGAAGCTCTCACCCATTGCTTTCTTTATTGTGGAAATGCTGTTGGTGTGGTTCATCCCGGCATCGAAAACCCTGAAGACAGAAAGCCTTAACGTGGGGCATGCCTTAAGACGGCAGGGCCTTGAGGCCGGCCGCCAGGCGGTGGCCCGCATCGTGGGGCGCGATACGGAAAACCTCACGGAGGAAGGTGTCATCAAGGCGGCGGTGGAAACCGTAGCGGAGAATACCTCCGACGGCATCGTGGCGCCCATGTTCTATGTGTTTATCGGCGGGGCACCCCTGGGGTATCTCTACAAAGCCATCAACACCATGGACTCCATGATGGGTTATAAAAATGATAAATACATCCTCTTTGGCCGGTGCGCAGCCAAACTGGATGATGCGGCCAACTATATCCCGGCCCGGTTCAGTGCTTTATTAATGATCCTGGCCTCAGCTTTCGGCGGTTATTCCTATGAAGGGGCCCGGGATGTGTGGAAACGGGACAGACGTAATCACGCGAGCCCCAATTCCGCTCAGACCGAAAGCGTCATGGCCGGCGCGCTGGAAATCCAGCTGGCAGGGGATGCGGTTTATTTCGGCAAGCTTTACAAAAAGCCCTTTATCGGCGAACCCCTGCGGGTTATCACCGCCGGTGAGATCGGCCGTTCGGTGGTGCTCATGATGCGGACAGCCTGGCTGTCCCTCATCACAATGATTCTGGTGAAAGGATTAATACTGGTATGTATCAACATGGCGGCGACATTTATCACCATGTAAATTGTCTCGATTTTTCGGCAAATATCAATTTCCTGGGGATCCCGGAGAAAATGAAACAGGCTCTTCACGACAGCATTGAAGAATGTGTCAACTACCCGGATGTCCACATGACAGCCCTCAAACAGGCGCTGGCCCGGAAGGAAGGGGTGAAGGAAGCCAACATCATCTGCGGTGCCGGCGCGGCGGACCTTATTTTCCGCAGCGTTCAGGCCATCAAGCCGAAGAAGGCCCTTTTGCTGGCTCCCGGATTCCAGGAATATGAGCAGGCCTTAAACACAGTGGACTGTGACCTTGAGTTTTATTACCTCACAGAGGCGAATGGCTTTAAGACCCTGCCGGATCTGCTGGAGCGGCTGGATGAGTCTTTGGACATGGTCTTCATCTGCAACCCCCACAATCCCACGGGGCTCATCACAGACAAGACTCTGATCCGGGCCATCATGGACCGGTGCGAGGAGAAAAACATTTTCCTCATGCTGGATGAGTGCTTCCTGGATCTGACGGAGCACCCGGAGGCGGAGACCCAGCTGCCAGAGCTTGATCGGTATCCCCATCTGGTGATCTTAAAAGCCCTGACGAAAATGTATGCCATTCCCGGCATCCGCATGGGCTATGCCTTCACCTCAAATGAGGCTCTGATCGCCACCATGACGGAGCGGGCCCAGGCCTGGCCGGTGTCCCATCCCGCCCAGAAGGCGGGGGAGAGCGCGGCGGACCTTGGGGACTTTGAGGCAAAGTCACGGGAAGCGGCCGCCCGGGAACGCCATTTTTTAAAAAATGAGTTGGCTAAACGCGGTATTGTCACGTATGACAGCCGGGCCAATTATATCTTTCTGCACACAAAGCCTGATTTCGCGGAGGCCATGCTGGCGCGGCAGATCCTGGTGAGGGACTGCTCCAACTATCGGGGCCTTGAGAAGGGCTATTTCCGCATCGCGGTAAAAAATCATGACGATAATAAGACGCTCCTGGCTGCCATCGATGAGTGGCTGGGCGGCGGACAATAGGGAGGAGCATCATGGCAAAATCACTTATGGTTCAGGGCACCATGTCCAACGCCGGTAAGAGTCTTCTGACCGCCGGTATCCTGCGGGTCATCAAGCAGGACGGGTATCAGGGGATGCCCTTCAAATCCCAGAATATGGCCCTTAATTCCTTCATCACCGATGAAGGCCTTGAGATGGGCCGGGCTCAGGTCGTGCAGGCGGAGGCCGCCGGCGTGCGTCCCAGCGTCCTGATGAATCCGATCCTTCTGAAACCCACAAACGATGTGGGCTCCCAGGTCATCGTGAACGGTGTGTCCATCGGCAACATGTCAGCCCGGGAGTATTTCGCTTACAAGACACAGCTCATTCCGGAGATCATGAAGGCTTACAACACCCTGTCCGAGCGCAGTGACATCATCGTCATTGAAGGGGCCGGGTCTCCTGCCGAGATCAACTTAAAGCAGGAGGATGTGGTCAACATGGGCATGGCCAGGCTGGCGGATGCCCCCGTTATCCTGGTGGGTGATATCGACCGTGGCGGTGTGTTTGCCCAGCTTTACGGCACCGTGGCCCTCCTTGAAGAAGAGGAGCGGGCCCGGGTGAAGGGCCTCGTCATCAACAAGTTCCGGGGAGACAAGACCATCCTGGATCCCGGGATTGAGATGATCGAAAAGAAATGCGGCATCCCGGTGGTGGGCGTGGTGCCTTACACACGTCTGGATATCGAGGATGAGGACAGCTTATCCTCACGTCTTGAGACGAAGAAGGCCAAGGGACCGGCGCTTATCGACATCGCCGTTATCCGTCTGCCGCGTCTGTCCAATTTCACTGACTTTAATCGTTTTGAAAGCATCGAGGGCGTGTCCCTCCGTTATGTGTCCGATGTGAAGGAACTGGGTCAGCCGGATCTTATCTTCCTGCCGGGCACCAAGAATACCATGGGGGATCTCAAGGCCATTCGTCAGAACGGTCTTGAAGCTGCCATTCTGAAGGCTCATGCCAACGGCGCCCTTGTGTTTGGCGTTTGCGGCGGTTATCAGATGCTGGGCGAAGAGATCGCCGATCCCCACGGCACAGAAGAGGGCGGTACCATGCGCGGTATCGGCCTGCTGCCGATGAAAACCATTTTCGAAAATGATAAGACCCGCACCCGCGTCCGCGGCACATTCCGCAGCACCAGCGGTCTGCTGGCCGGCATGAACGGCACCCCCTTTGAAGGGTACGAGATCCACATGGGCATCAGCGAGCCCTCCGGCAGTGCGCCGGCGGAGGCCCTGACCAATGTCCGGGTGGCCAGACGGGATGATATCTTCGACACAGGCCTTGCGGGCCGTTCCGAGACCAAGGTGCTCACCGGCACAGAACCCTCTGAAAAAATGGAGGGCTGCGCAGCTGACCGTGTCTTCGGGACCTACATCCACGGTATCTTTGACAACGCCGGCGTGGTGGAGGGTATTGTCCGTCTGCTGGCCGAACGGAAGGGTCTTGATTACGAGCAGCTGAAGGTGCCGGATTATCAGGCCTACAAAGAACAGGAATATGACAAACTGGCGGATGTGATCCGTGCTTCCATGGATATGGAGGCCATCTACAGAATTATCGGAGTGTGATATGAAGGGACTGATTCACATCTACACAGGCAACGGCAAAGGGAAATCCACTGCCGCCGCAGGTCTGGCGATCCGTTTCGCCGGCATGGGGGGTAAGGTGGTCTTTGCCCAGTTTATGAAAACGAATAAAACCTCTGAATTCAAGGTGATGCAGGAGGTGGACAATATCGACTTCTATCTGCCGGACCGCTCCTTCGGGTTCTCCTTCAAGATGACGGAGGAGAAGAAGGCGGAGGCCGCGGCCTATTATCCGGGGTATCTGAAGGCAGCCTTCGACCACGCTGTGGCCGCAAAAGCCGGCCTTCTGGTGCTGGATGAGGTCATCAACGCCGATCGGAAGGGATTTCTTGATCACGAGGCGTTGGTGCAGCTTTTAAAGGACAAGCCGGAGGACATGGAAGTCGTCATGACGGGCCGGAAGCCGGCGGAAGACCTGGTGGCCCTTTCTGATTACGTGTCCAGTATTGAAATGGTGAAGCATCCCTACACCGAGGGTGTGCCCGCCAGAAAAGGGATCGAATTCTAGGAGAAAATAATTATGTCAACTTATACATTTGAAAATGTCAGGCCCATGGATATCGAACGCCGCAGCTTTGAGATCATCGGCGAAGAACTGGCGGAAATGGGCATCACCCTGGATCCGGAAAAGGAGCCGATCATCAAGCGCTGCATTCACACAGCCGCTGACTTTGATTATGCCAAAAATCTGGTGTTCTCCGAAGGCGCCGTGGAAAAGGGCATCAAGGCCTTCACTTCCGGCTGCTCCGTGATCACCGATACCATGATGGCCTATTCCGGTATCAATAAGAAGGCCTTCGGCAAGTTCGGCGGCACACTGTATAACTTCATGTCCGATGAGGATGTGGCCGCCAAGGCGAAGGAACTGGGCGAGACAAGAGCCTCTGTCTGCATGGACAAGGCAGCCGCCATGGGGGAACCCCTTATCTATGTCATCGGCAATGCCCCCACAGCCCTCATTCGTATCCGCGAGCTGTATGATGCGGGTAAGATCAATCCGGCCCTTGTCATCGGTGTGCCGGTGGGCTTTGTCAATGTGGAGTTCTCCAAGGAGCTCATTATCGACAGCGATATGCCCTACATTGTGGCCAGAGGCCGCAAGGGCGGCAGCAACGTAGCCGCCGCCATCTGCAACGCCCTCATGTATATGGGCGGTGGCCGCTGATATCAGAGCAAGCGGCGATACTACAAGAATGGAACAGACAACATGATCATAAAAATGGCAGGCATCGACCACAAGAAAGCGTCGGTCGATGTGCGTGAACGTTTTTCATTTACCAAAAAAGAAGCCGCGGAGACTTTGCAGCTGCTGAAGAAGGATGAGCACTTAAGCGGTGTGATCCTCCTGTCCACCTGTAACCGTCTTGAACTGTGGTGTTCTTATAAGGATGAGGACGGGGCTCACGATCCCATGGAGCTTATCTGCTGGCTGAAGCAGGTGGATCCGGAGAAAGCTGCTCCCTACTTCATCACCCGTTCGGCCCATGAGGCAGTGGCCCATCTTTTCCATCTGACCGGCGGCATGGAATCCCTGATTCCCGGCGACGATCAGATCCTCACTCAGGTGAAGGATGCCCTGTCTTTATCCCGTGAGATCGACTGCCTGGACAGCCAGCTGGAGGTGCTGTTCCGCATGGCGATCACCACAGGCAAACAGGTCCGCACGGAAATCATTTTCGATAAAAATAATCATTCCGCTCCCACCGCCATGGTGGAGACCCTGAAAGCCCGGGGCGAGATCCTCGAAGGCAAGAAAGCCCTGGTGGTGGGCAACGGGGAAATGGGCAAGCTGGCTGCGGAAAAGCTGGTGAAGGAGGGCGTCGATGTCACCGTCACCGTACGCGAGTACCGGAGCGGCATCGTGCTCATCCCAGAGGGATGTCATCGGATCAATTACGGTGACCGCTACCGGCTGATCCCGGCGTGTGATTACGTGATCTCAGCCACAGCCTCACCGAATCTTACCATCAAGAAGGAAGACCTGGCGGCTCTTGGCATGAAGACTGCCGTGACCTTCATCGACCTGGCGGTGCCCCGCGACATCGATCCGGCCATCGCCGAAGTGTCGGGGGCTGTGCTTTACGATATTGACAGTCTGAAGATCGGCCGCAGCTCCGACCGCATGAAAGAGCAGGCGGAGGCCGCGGAGGTGATCATCGCCGCCGGCATCGGTGAGTATGAAAATATGATGACAGGCCGGGCTATGCTGCCGCTCATCGAGAAGCTGGGCAAGGCCGCCGGGGCGGATGCCGTCTGGCGCATCAGCCGGGAAATGAAGGATCTCATCCCGGATGATGAGGCTCGCGAGGAAATGGCCACCGTGATGGCCGGCAGTGTTGACAAGGTGGTGCGGAAAATGCTTTTCGAGCTCCGCAACGAGCTGGAGCCCTTAAGCTTTGTGGCCTGCATGAAGGCCCTGGAGCCACTGGCCGGAGAGGGTCGGCGCAAATGAGCATCTGCCGGTTGAATGGCTGCGGTCGGTGAGATACCATACGGGCATCGAGAATACCGATTAATCAAAAGAAAGGGCTAAGAGATGAAAAAAACAACGTACTTTCCCCTCTTCTTTAATTTGAAGGACCGGCAGGTGCTGGTGATCGGCGGCGGCGCAGTGGCCGGCCGACGCATCGGTGTGTTGCTGGATTTTGAGGCTCAGGTCACCGCGGTGGCACCGGACTTTGATGAGAAGGTGCTGGCCCTGGCGGAAACAGAAAAATCGGCAGAGGGTGTTGACCAACTGTCGGACATGACCGCGTCAGACCACGGAACGCAGGAAGCTTCCGCGTCTGCAGACAAGACAGCAGTCGCCCGGCTTACCCTGGTGCGGGCAGCCGCAGATGAAGAGCTCATCAGGAGCCTCATTTCCGAAAAGACGTTTATGCTCCTGACCGCCGTTAACGATACGGCCGTCAATGACCTGGCGGAGCGCATCGCCCGGGAGAAGGGGCTGTTATTCAACCGGTCGGATCGGCCGGAGAACTGCGATTTTTATTTTCCGGCAGTGGCCCGGAAGGAGGAAATGGTCATCGGCATTTCCTCAGCGGGGTCAAGTCACGGCCGTGTCCGTGACCTGGCGGCAAAAATCAGAGAAAGCTTAGCAGGATGGACACTATGAAAACAGTGAAGATCGGGACGCGCGACAGCGCACTGGCGCTGGCGCAGACCAACAAAGTGGCGGACTTCATCAACAGTCTGCCGGATATGACAACTGAGCTCATCACCATGAAGACCATCGGAGATAAGATCCTGGACCGGCCCCTCAAGGAGGTGGGCGGCAAGGGACTCTTCGTGAAGGAACTGGACAAGGTGCTGCTGTCGGGCCTGTCCGACCTGTCGGTGCACAGTCTGAAGGACCTGCCTTCAGAGCTCCCGGAGGAATTACCGGTGCTGGGGTATCTGCCTGCCGCCGACTGCCGGGACGTGCTGGTGCTGCCGGCGGGGCTGTCCGCTGACATACCGGCAAGATTGGACACACAGGAAGCTAAAGAGGCCTTCCTGAAGGTGCTGGATCCGAGTAAGCCGGTGGGGACCTCAAGTCCTCGTCGTGTGGCGCAGCTGGAAAAGCTCTTCCCGACGCTTACGTTTGAGACCGTCCGGGGAAACCTGGCCACGCGTCTTAAAAAGCTGGATGAAGGGCAGTACAGCGCCATTATCCTGGCTTCTGCGGGGCTTACCCGTCTGGGTCTTGTGGACCGCATCAGCTACTATTTTGATGAGCGGGATCTTCTGCCCGCCGCCGGCCAGGGTGTTATCGCCGTGCAGGGCCGGGAGGGCGTGGATTATGCGTATCTTATGCCGCTCTTTGATGCTGCCGTGGGTCGCCGGGTGCTGTGCGAACGGGCCTTTGTCCGTCGCCTGAACGGCGATTGCTCCACACCGGCGGCCGCCCATGCCATTGAGACAGAGGGCAAGATCCGGCTGGAGGGCTATTACGTCAATGAAGCCAACGGCCGTTCAGCCCGGGATATCATCATGATCGAGGCTCTGGATGAGGCGACCATGACGGAAAAGGCTTATGAACTGGCGGATCGATTGATGGCGGAAACCGCTGATTGATCGAGGTGGATGGTTTACATAATGACGATCAACCGCTATACGGATGAATAGTTTACATAAATCATGAATAAGAGGAAAACACAGTGGGTAAAGTATATTTGGTAGGGGGTGGCCCCTCAGATACAGAATTAATGACCGTGAAGGCCCGTCGTCTCATCGCTGAGGCGGACGTGGTGGTCTGCGATCAGCTGGTGGGTGATGCGATCTTAAGCCTCATCCCGGCTGACACCGAAGTCATCGACGTGGGCAAGCGCTCCGGCAATCACACCATGCCCCAGGAGAAGATCAATGAGCTGCTCTGCGATCTGTCCCGGGATCATAACTGCGTGGTCCGTCTGAAGGGCGGCGATCCCTTCCTGTTCGGCCGCGGCGGTGAAGAGGTGGAGGAAATGCTGCGTCAGGGCGTGGAATACGAGATCGTACCGGGCGTCACGTCCGCCATTTCCGTGCCCGCTTATAACGGCATCCCTGTGACACACCGGGATTTCACACCCTCTGTGCACATCATCACCGGTCACAGACGTGCCGGCCAGCCCTTTGATCTGCCCTTCAAGGCCTACGTGGAAACCAAGGGCACGCTGGTCTTTCTGATGGGGCTTGCCGCGCTGCCGGATATTGTGGCCGAGCTGAAGAAGGCCGGCATGGCCGGGGATATGCCCGCCGCTGTGCTGTCCCGCGGTACCACCTCCGGTCAGAAACGGGTGGTTTCAGACCTTGATCACATCGAGGCTGATGTGAAGGCTGCCGCCATTCCCACCCCGGCCATCATTGTGGTGGGTCGTGTGTGCGGTCTGTCCGAAACCTTTGCCTGGGCTGAAAAACGTCCGCTTTTCGGCATGAAAATGTATGTCACCCGTCCCCGGGACCGGGCATCCTCTCTCACAGAGAAGCTCAGAAAGTTGGGGGCTGAGGTTATCGAGATCCCCACAGTGAAGTCCGTGGAGCGGCCCATCAACGACGAGATCCGCGCCGCCTACGAAAAACTGGGCACCTACACCTGCCTGGGCTTCACCTCACCCTTCGGCGTCACCACCTTCATGAACCAGCTGAAGGCTCTGAAAATGGACATCCGCGCCATCGGTCAGGCGAAGATCGCCGCCATCGGCACCGGCACCAAAAAGGCTCTGGAAGATATCGGCCTGCAGGTCGATTACATGCCGGAGGTCTATGAAGGCGCCGCCATGGGCCGTCTTTTAGGAAATGAGTTGTCCGACGGCGACAGTGTGCTGCTGCCGCGTTCCGCTCAGGGCGGTCAGGAAATCCTGGCGGAAATGAAAAATGCTAAGAATCTGTCCATCACGGATCTGCCGATCTATGATACAGTAAAGACAGAACTGCCGGCCCATCATCCGCTGGCCGCAAAGCCGGGCATTTTCGAGGATGAGGCGGAGAGAAGTTATGTGCTCTTCACCAGCGCTTCCACCGTTCAGGGCTTTGCCGCCATGCTGCCGGATGCGCCCTTTGATAAGATCAAGGCGCTGTGCATCGGCCGTATGACCGCCAGGGAAGCGGAAAAACTGGGCATGCCGCTTAAAATCTCCCAAAAGGCCACCATCGATTCCCTGGTGGAACTGGCCCTGGATTGCGCCGGCTGCTGAGCCGATGAGACACATTTTCGGCAATGATGCCTGCGACAACCACCGTGCCGCGGCGGTCGGGAACACCATTTTCGAAAATGAGTCATGTGATGCCACAAGATGGCGGGGCGTATTGCGCGTGTCCGCTTTACGGGGAAAATCCCTCAGCTGGGCAGATGGCCGGCGTTTTGTATGGCAATTAGAAAAGAAAGAAATGAGGTAACGTATGGATCTGACACAGCGTCCCAGACGATTAAGAAGCAGTGATATTTTAAGAAAGATGGTCAGAGAGACCCGGGTGGACAAGGCCTCCCTGGTGTATCCGATGTTCATCACAGAGGGCAGCAATATTAAGGAAGAAATTCCGTCTATGCCGGGCCAGTTCCGCTGGAGTGTGGACCGCATGGGTGAGAAGCTGGAATCTCTGTGCAAGGCCGGTGTGCCCGCCGTTATGTTCTTCGGTATCCCGGATCACAAGGATGAGAAGGGCTCCGGCGCTTACGCCAGCGACGGTATTGTGCAGAAGGCCCTGTGCGAGGCTCGCTTTGAGTTCCCGGATCTTTATCGCATCGCCGATGTGTGTATGTGTGAATACACCTCCCACGGTCATTGCGGTATTCTGTGCAAGCATGATGTGGACAACGACAAGACTCTGGAATATCTGGCCCGCATCGCCGTATCCCAGGTTCAGGCCGGTGCCGATATGGTGGCACCCTCCGACATGATGGACGGCCGTGTCCGCGCCATCCGTGAGGCCCTGGATCGTCAGAACTTCAAGAATACACCGATCATGTCCTATGCGGTGAAATTTGCCTCCGCTTACTACGGCCCGTTCCGCGATGCGGCAGATTCCGCTCCGCAGTTTGGTAACCGCAAGACCTATCAGATGGATTATCATAATCGTCGTGAATCCCTGAAGGAAGCGGTGCTTGACGTGGAAGAAGGCGCCGACATCATCATGGTCAAGCCGGCCATGACTTATGGCGATCTCATCTGGCAGGTGAAGGAAGCCACCAACGTGCCGGTGGCGGCCTACAGCGTCAGCGGTGAATACAGCATGATCAAAACAACAGCTGCCGCCGGTTTCATTGACGAGGAGGCCATCATGTGCGAAACAGCCGTGTCCGCCTTCCGGGCCGGCACCGATATCTACATGACCTACTTTGCAGAAGAACTGGCCAATTGCATCGACCGCGGCGTGATCGGCTGAATTCCGGCAGCGGCAAGTGGCTTTGAGTTATGAGGGGGATAAGCCCCCGCGATTTGTGGAAAACAAGTAATCATTCGCGCACCCTTGTGGATAGCCCGGTAAAGCAAAGACTCGCTTAAGACGCTGCTCTTTGAAGCGGGGGCATGCTTGCTGCCGTTCAAATGGCGCATCCCGGCGGCGCGCGGTTAACAGGAGAAAGAAATGACAAGATCAGAAGCAATTTTCGAGATGGCCCGTGAGGTGATCCCGGGTGGTGTCAACTCACCGGTCCGTGCCTTCGGTTCCATCGGCACCAACCCGCCCTTCATCCGCAAGGCTGACAAGTCCCGCATGTGGGATGAAGATGGCAAAGAATACATCGACTTTATCGGTTCCTGGGGTCCCATGATCCTGGGTCACAACAATGACATTGTCCGTGAGGCTGTGATCAAGGCCTGCGCCGATGGTTTAAGCTTCGGTGCCGCCACCGCCCTTGAGGTGGAAATGGCGTCTCTTATCACTGCCATTGTTCCCTCTGTGGAAATGGTGCGTATGGTCAACTCCGGGACTGAGGCTGTTATGAGCGCCATCCGTGTGGCCAGAGGCTTCACACGCCGGGATAAGATTATCAAATTTGTGGGCTGCTACCACGGCCATGCCGATTATCTGCTGGTCAAGGCCGGTTCCGGTGCTCTGACTCAGGGCCAGCCGGACAGTCTGGGTGTGCCCCAGGGCTGCACCAAGGATGTGCTGACCGCTACCTACAATGACTTAAATTCCGTGGAAGACCATTTCAAAGCCTTCCCGGATGATATCGCTGCCATCATCGTGGAACCGGTGGCCGCCAACATGGGTGTTGTGCTGCCGGAGAAGGGCTTCCTTGAAGGCCTGCGTGAACTGTGCGATAAGTACGGCGCTCTGCTTATTTTCGACGAAGTTATCACCGGTTTCCGTCTGGGCATCGATGGTGCTCAGGGCTACTATGGTGTCCGTCCGGACCTCACCACCTATGGTAAGATCATCGGCGCCGGTATGCCGGTTGGGGCTTACGGTGGCCGTAAGGATGTCATGAGCGTGGTGTCTCCGCTGGGCGGCGTTTACCAGGCCGGTACCTTAAGCGGCAACCCGGTGGCCATGACCGCCGGTATCACACAGCTGTCCATACTGCGGGACCATCCGTCCTATTATGAGAAGCTGAACCAGAAATCAGACATTTTCTTCACATCTCTGAAGGAAGTTATCAAAGAATCCGGCCTTAACCTGACCCTCAACCATGTGGGCTCCATCGGCTCCATTTTCTTCACCGATCAGCCGGTTGTGGATTATGACAGCGCCAAGACCTCCGATACCGCCGCCTTTGCCCGTTATGCTCGCTACATGCTGGGCAACGGCATCTACCTGGCACCGGCTCAGTTCGAGGCCATGTTCATCTCCATGGTCCACACAGACGACGAACTGGCTTACACACTGGCCATGGCCAAGAATGCGCTGGCATCATTAAAGTAAAGAGTGATCGAAAGCCTCCTGTTATAGAGGTACGTGCCAAAAAACATATTGCAAGAATGAGACGAGCCGTTCCTTCGGGGACGGCTCGTTTTTTAGAGAGCGAAAAAATACGCCCGCAGCATATCATGTGTGGTATGATGGAGGCAGTAATGAAAATGATACAGAAAACAGGGTATCTATGAGCAAGACATCAACTTCACTCTTTAAAACCATTCGGGCGGAGCAGATCATGGGCCTGGGCTTCATCGCCATGATCCTTATCGGTACCGTTCTTTTGCACCTGCCCATTTCAGCCGCCGACGGCCTGGCCACGCCCTGGTCCGACGCGCTTTTCACGGCCGGGACGGCCACCTGTGTGACAGGGCTTGTCACCGTGACCACAGCTGTTCACTGGAGCTTATTCGGCCAGATCGTCATTTTATTCCTGATTCAGTTAGGCGGTCTTGGCATCATCACCATGGTGACCTTCATGATGATCATCGGGGGAAAACGTATATCCCTGCGCAGCCGGAAACTCATTTCCGATGCCTGTAACCTTGACCAGCTCCACGGTGCGGTGGGGGTGATCCGCGGGGTGGTGATCATGACACTGGTGACGGAACTCATCGGCACCATTCCCTATGCGATCGTCTTTATCCCGGAATTCGGACCGGCAAAGGGGCTCTTCAGTGCCTTCTTCAATGCGGTGTCCGCTTTCTGTAACGCGGGTATGGATATCGTGGCGGAGAATTCACTGGCCAATTATGTGAGCAATCCGATCATTAACATCAACACCATGCTCATCATCATCGCCGGCGGTCTGGGCTATCTGGTCTGGTTCGACCTGGGCAAGGGCATTAAGAAAGCGGTTCAAAAACGGTCCGTCAAGGGCTTCTGGAAGAACCTCAATCTTCACAGCCAGCTGGTGATCGTGGTGACGACGGTGCTCATTTTCGGTGGGGCGATCCTGATCCTCCTTTTTGACTGGGGGCATGCCTCAAGTCTCGGCCCCTTAAGCGTACCTGAGAAGATCCAGGCGGCGCTGTTCCAGTCCGTGACCACCCGAACGGCCGGGTTTGAAACCATTCCCCAGGCCGGGTTCACCGATGCCACGGCTATGGTGTCCGCGGTGCTTATGTTCATCGGTGGGTCTCCCTTCGGGACGGCCGGTGGTATGAAGACCACTACGGTGGCTATTATGGTGCTGGCCTGTCTGGCTTACTACAGAGGTGAGGACAGTGCGGTGGTCAATTCACGGGCCATCCGATCTGCCGATGTGCGGGCTGCCATGGCGGTTATCACCTCGGGGGTGCTGATGTCCATCATCGGCATCATTGCCCTCAGCCTTTGCACCGGGGCGGATTTCCTGGATGTGTTTTATGAAGTGCTGTCCGGTGTCAACACCGTGGGTCTCACACGAGGCATCACTTCAACCTTTAATGTGCCGGCGAAGATCGTGATGGTGATCGTGATGTTTGCCGGTCGACTGGGACCGGTGACATTGGCCATGGCCATGACCCGCCGGGCCAACAGTGCACAGAAATCGATTCGCTATCCGGAAAAACGCATCATGATCGGCTGATTGTCGGCTATATAATTAAGGAGATAATAATGGAAAAGAAACAGTTTGCCGTATTTGGTATCGGTCGATTCGGCCGCAGTGTGGCCACCACCCTGGCGGAGGCCGGTTATGACGTGCTGGCGGTTGATAAGGATCAGAAATACGTGGAAATGGTGGAGGACATCGTCACCAAAGCCGTTGTGGCGGATGTCACCGACAAGGAAATCATGGAGTCGTTATCCGTCAGCAATATCGACACGGCTTTCGTGGGCATCGGTTCCAATCTGGAGGCCAGCATCCTCATCACGATCCTGGCCAAAGAATGCGGGGTCAAGAATCTGATCTGCAAGGCATCAACCGAGCTTCACGGCCAGATCCTCAAAAAAGTCGGGGCCGACCGCATCGTGTATCCGGAAATGGAAACCGGTGAGCGGCTGGCTAAGAGCCTCATTTTCGGCAATGATACGGAGTTCTTCAACCTGTCCGATACGTACAGCATGGTGGAAATTCCCATGCCCGGTCCCTGGGTGGGGAAAAGCCTTAAGGATCTGCATCTGCGGTCACGGTTCATGATCAACGCTGTCGGGTTCCTGGAAAAGAACCATTGCGACTTCAGCATCGATCCCGAGGCGCCGCTGCAGGCGGACAGCACTATCGTGCTGGTAGGCGCCAATACGGACCTTCAGAAGCTGCGCAAGGCTTTGGAGAAGAACGGATAAGAAACAACATAAGAAATAACAAAGGAGAATCGCCATCGTGCGGTTCTCTTTTGTTGCCCCGCGATCTATGATTTTGTTCTTTTTGAGTGACAGGGGACAGATGAATATCGGCCGATTGGCTGATGTGGGGCGGTGCATTTTCGGCCATAATACGTCTATCAGATATCCATGACTATGAGGGAAGATGAGTTTTGTTATCAGACTTTATTGCACCTGTCTCATGAAGGAGGAAACCATATGGCATTTTGTACGAATTGCGGGATGCAGATACCCGATGGCACAAAGTTCTGCATGAACTGCGGTTCCAAGATCGAGTGGCAGCCAAAGCCCGCCGCTCCGGAAGATACGCAGCCAACCCCGGCTCCGGCTCCCGAACCCACTCCGGTTCAGCCGGCACCTCAGCCTGAGCCGATCCCGGTCCGGCCCGCGCCTCAGCCTCATCCTAATCCGGTTCAGCCGGCCCCGCAGCCTCAGCCGCCGCCGACGCCGCACCGCCCGCCCCCGCCCCCCGACCCCATCCCGCCACAGGGCG
>JAUNDG010000032.1 GCA_030526195.1 Lachnospiraceae bacterium | reverse complement strand
TTATCAATGTGCTTTTCGTAGTTCCGCAAGCGGCGCTACGAGTTATTATTTTAACTGTTTGCCTTTCGAATGTCAAGAAGTTTTTTAGAAAACTTTTTAATTTCTAATCTTTATTCTGACTTTTTCTTCTGAAAATCATTCGTTCCTCTTCGCTGCTCCCGCAGGATTTGGTTCGGCGCTTTTCAGCGGCGAGGACGATAGTACCACGAATCCGAACACGAATGCAAGCACAAATTTCCGCTTTTTCCATTTCCGTCAAAATGCCCTATCAACCCCTCATACACATCGAATATTCGTCATGTTTTATTCTGCGGACAATTTCCCCTTTCACAGACGTATTGTCTTTCCCGGCTGATGTCACTGTACATTTTTATTTTCCACTTTTTGATCGTGACAAAATATATATATTAACCTGAGCATGGTTACGGGAAAAAGCTCCTATATAACCCATTCGGCCATCCATTTATTCCGGCAACAAAAAACGAGCACTGACGCGTGCTCTTCACACACATCAGTGCCCGTAAGCTTTTCATACAGGTGCTTTACCCTAATGCCCCCAGCAGACTGCCGGCCGCAAAGTTCAGCACCGCATTGCTGCACCAGTCAAAAACAGGGTTGTTCTTATATAGAAGCGTCAGCACCAGGCTGTTTTCAAGGTCTGTCACCAGACCGGCACCGGCACCGATCAGGGCGAGAAGCCGAATCACCCCAAGGATCAGCCAGGCCCACATCAGACATTTGAAAAGGCCAAACATCAGACCAAGAACCTTATCCGGCCCGCTGAAGCGACTCACTTTCACACTGTGATTCA
This sequence comes from Lachnospiraceae bacterium, assembly GCA_030526195.1. Classification (GTDB taxonomy): domain Bacteria; phylum Bacillota; class Clostridia; order Lachnospirales; family Lachnospiraceae; genus Chordicoccus. The sequence goes on along the minus strand of JAUNDG010000032.1, from coordinate 20,572 downwards.
CGATCAGGCTGATAACAAACAGCAGGATCATGAGAATGAGGGCTGTCACCCCCAGCGCCACCAGTTTAATAAGAGGCGGCACCATCACCGCTGCCGTTTCGGCAATAAAGGTATCGGAAGCCAGAAGCATATCAGCCGCCGCCCCGCCGCTCATTTCCAATAAGGCTCGTTCTTCATCGGACAGGTCCATACCTTCTGTATAAGAAGAAACATCACCGCCGGCTGCTTTGATGCCGCTCCGGACATAGCCCTCGCAAGTCTCCTGCGCCCAGGCTGTGACATTTTCGCTGTTATTCATCACATTTGCCGTGGCCGGTGTGAGAACACCCACCAGCACAAAAAAGAGAATGAGAAACGCCAGCGAGATCAGGGATTTCAGAAACCCTTTCCGCCAGGCGCGAAACAGGGTCAAACCCCAGACGATCAAAAAGAAAATCAATAACTTACTCATTTTGTCAAACGTATCATTTCCGTTTTGGCATTGGTGACCAGGAGATACCGGGAGCCGGTCAGATGGATGCAGTGCACAATACTGCCCTCGTCCAGTTCACCTTCAAAACGACAATCACCTTTCATGGTATAAATGCCCAGTTTCCGCGAGCTTGTCAGAATAATCTGATCGCCGCTGATGCTGACATTATCAAATTCAATGTTCACCGGCCCCGTGGCCTTCATAAGCCCATTGGTGCCGTAAATGTTCATCACATAAGGCGCCTCTCCCTCCAGACTTCTGAAAATGAAACCCAGACGTTCATCGTCATGGAAGAAGCTGATGATATCCTGATCAAACATCACCTCTTTGGCCGGCGCCAGATTCTGTCCTTTGAAAATGACGAAGCCGTCATCCCGGATAGCGGCGCAGCTCCCGTCTGCCATCCAGGTGATCTGGGGCACCAGAACAGCCTCATAGGTCACGGTGGACACGATATTATCCTTGAAGGACTGACCGCCGCTGCCGAAATCATAGAAATTGATCACAGAGCCGACGGAACTTGTCTCAAGAGAAGCAAAGGATACCGCCAGATAACGGCCATTTTCGGAAATATCAAAGTCAACGGGATAGCCCGTTGATTTCAGGGTTGATGCGATCACGGCAATTTCCCCGCCGGAAGATGTGAAATAGCGGATAACGGCCGCATCACCTTCGTGAAGCAGGACCGCCACATTGCCTTTGGCGGACACTCTGGCTTTTACGATGGGGGATGATGTTTTGAACTCGCCCACCGACCCGTTGCGATCAAAGATCCGCACATCCGTGCCGCCCTTGTCATAGATCACCATGGCTTTAGCGCAAGTATCCGCCTGAGGATCTGTCATGGTGTAGGTCACGTTCCAGCGGCTCTTAAGACTTTGGTTCATCAAAGAGGCACCGTCACTGGAGTAGCGCAGAATATCATCATTGAGCGCGCGGTAAACCGACACGTTATCCTTCTTTGTGATGACCGAATCATCGATAACCTTATAATCGGTATAACGCACCCGGTCCACCAGCGTAACGACGGCCAGGATCACCAGCAAAATGCACACAACAATAAAGGCCAGGCGGAAAGCTTTGGCCTTTTTGCGGTTACGTATGCGTGTCTTGTGAGCCTCCACCTCATTTTCGAGAGGCTCCTCTTCCATTTTGAAAAGATTCAGGATCGCAGACGTATGATCATGAAGTTTGTCTTTAAAATCTTTGTTTTTCATATTTTACAGCTGTGTTCGGCCGTCCAATGCCCGCAGCAACGTGACCTCGTCGATATTTTCCAGATCGCCGCCCACCGGCACACCGCTGGCAATACGCGTCACAGGAATCCCCACCGGCTTGATCAGCTTGCTGATATACATCGCTGTGGTCTCGCCCTCTAAAGAGGAATTGGTGGCCACGATCACTTCCTTGATATCGCCTTCAAGACGTCTCATCAGTTCCTTCAGGCGAATATCATCCGGCCCCACCCCCAGCATCGGGGAAATGGCGCCGTGAAGCACATGGTACACACCGGCATACTTGCCGGTCTTTTCGTAAGCCGCCAGGTCGCCGGGTGTTTCCACCACCATGATCTGAGAATGGTCGCGTTTGCGATCGGCACAGATCGGGCACTCTTCGCTATCGGTTAAGGTGCAGCAGGTCTTGCAGTACCGGACATTCTTTCTGGCCTCCGTCATGGAGCGGGCCAGTTTTTCCACCCGTTCCTCCGGCTGGCTGATCAGATAAAAAGCAAGCCGCTGGGCAGTCTTTGTGCCGATACCCGGCAACATGCCCAGCTGCTCCACTAATTTCTGAATATATCCACTAAAATAATCCACCGCCCAGGCCTCCGGTCAGGCTGCCCATGGAAGCAGCTGTCTCTTCATCAACCTTGCGTGTCACTTCATTGAAGGCGGCAATGATCAGGTCCTGCAGAGTTTCCACATCGTCCGGATCAACGGCATCCGGATCCAGTGTCAGTTCTGTGATTTCCTTCTTGCCTGTCATCTTGATCACAACGGCACCGCCGCCGACTGTTGCTTCAAAAACCTTCTCTTCGAGAGCTTTCTGAGCTTCCTGCATCTTGGCCTGCATACGCTGAGCCTGTTTCATCAGATTGTTCATGTTTCCCGGCATACCCATGCCGAAACCACCACGTTTTGCCATGTTTAAATCTCCTTTTCTATTTCGATTGGCATATTGATACGCTTGAGCTGTTCATCCACTGTCAGGAGACGCAGCTCAGGCCTTTTTTCTTTCATCACATAGAGGTTGACCTCCACCTCGACCTTCAGGATCCGGCGGATCGCCCACTTGATGGCCGTCTTGAATTCTTCATCCTCCGCATATTTGGCTGCGATCTCATCCTTGTAACCCACAAAGATAGTCGATGCCGCTTTTTCCGGATCAAACCGCAACTGCCCCAGCTGTTTTGTGATATGAGCCGCCGCCTTATGCTTGCGGGCCACATCATTGAGAATACGATCCCACTCCCGGGCCACGGCCTGAAGATCTTCAGGTGCCGCCACGGGAGCCTCCTCCGGCTCCTCTTCTTCTGCCTCTTCAACCACAGGGGCCCCGCCGGCAGAAGCCATGACCAGAGACGGGTCAAAAGGGCGGTTCATCAGTTCCTCCAGTTTTTCCTCCAGAAGACGGATGCGGTCTGTCAGCGCATCGGTGCCCGCCGACATTTGCGGCCGACAAAGCCGGATGATGGCTATTTCCGTCAGAACCCGTTTGTTCACCGCATAGCGCAGCTCGTTGGTGAGTTCAGACAGCACGCGAATATAACGCATCAGGCTGTCCTCACTTGTGAGCGCCGCCACAGAAGCCATTTCCGAAAGACGTTCCTTTGAGGCTTCCACAGGAGCCTCCCGGCCCGGGCCCGCCGCCCGGATCATCAGAAGGTCACGCAGATACCAGATAAAATCGGTCACGAACTGATTATTTTCGCGACCGTTATCGATCATGGTTTCATATAGTTTTAGGGCTGCCGAGGCATTGCCCTCGATGATGGCCTTCAGCACATCATCATAGACACAGGTGTCCACGGCTCCCAGCACATCCAGCACCTGATCGTGGGTGAGCACATCACCTGTCTGGAATGCCAGGCATTGATCCAGCAATGACAAAGCATCACGCATGGAACCATCCGCGGCCCGGGCGATGCTCTGAAGCGCCGCCTCCTCCACCGCGTTGCCTTCCCGGGCGGACAGATCCGCCAGTCTGGCGCAAATGGTCATGGTATCGATCCGTTTAAAATCGTACCGCTGACAACGGGACAGGATCGTGATGGGGATCTTGTTGGCCTCAGTGGTGGCCAGGATGAACATCACATAATCCGGCGGTTCCTCCAATGTTTTCAGCAGGGCGTTAAACGCACCCGTGGACAACATGTGGACCTCGTCGATGATGTAGACCTTGAATTTACCCGAGGGCGGTCGATACCTCACCTCATCAATAATTTCACGAATGCTATCGACGCCGTTGTTGGAAGCGGCGTCGATTTCGATCACATTCATGGATGTGCCTGAAGCAATATGACGACAGGTCTCGCACTCACCGCAGGGATTCCCGTCCACCGGGTGTTCACAGTTGACAGCCCTGGCCAGGATTTTGGCCACGGTGGTCTTACCGGTCCCCCGGGTCCCGCAGAAAAGATAAGCGTGCTGAGTGCGTTCCAGTCGTATCTGATTTTTTAAAGTTGTGACGATCGCTTCCTGCCCCTTCACGTCATCAAAGACGGCGGGCCGGAACTTGCGATACAGGGCAACGTATGACATTTAATCTCCGAACGAAATACCGATGGATTTTGCCAGCATAATGGTCTGATCTTTGGGGGAGACCGATTTCAGCTTGCCGGCGCTGTCCTCGAGTTTAACCTTTTTGATTTCATTATTGACGACGGCCACCATGTAACCGTATTCGCCTTTGATGATAAGCTGAGCGGCATAAGCCCCCAGACGTGTGCTGAGCACGCGGTCGAAGGGACAGGGTGAACCGCCGCGCTGTGTATGACCCGGAACGGTCACGCGCACTTCAACCCCAAGCTTGGCCGCGATTTCTTCCGCCAGCTTGTAGGAAACAGAAGGATACTTCTTTGCCAGCTTTTCCTGTTCCTTTTTCAGTTCCTTCTTTTCCAGCGCAGCCATTTCCTTGGAAATGGCACCCTCGGCCACCGCCAGGATGGTGAATTTCTTACCTTTTTTGTTGCGCTTTTCGATGGCTTCGCAGACCTTCTCCACATCATACGGGATCTCCGGGATCAGAATGATGTCGGCGCCGCCGGCGATACCGGCCATCAGCGTAAGCCAACCCACCTTATGCCCCATGACCTCCACGATGAAGCAGCGGCCGTGTGAAGAGGCTGTGGTGTGGATGCAGTCAATGCAGTCTGTGGCGATATTGATGGCAGACTGGTAACCGAAGGTCAGATCAGTGCCGTAGATATCGTTGTCGATAGTCTTGGGCAGATGGATGACGTTCAAACCTTCTTCTCTCAGAAGGTTGGCTGTCTTCTGTGTCCCGTTGCCACCCAGGATAACCAGGCAGTCGAGACGCAGCTTGTAATAGTTCTGTTTCATAGCCTCGACCTTGTCCAGGCCGTTGGCATCCGGTGTGCGCATCAGCTTGAAGGGCTGGCGAGATGAACCGATAATGGTGCCGCCCTGTGTCAGGATACCGGAGAAATCACGCGCTGTCAGCAGTCTGTAGTTGCCGTAGATCAGACCCTTATACCCTTCTTCAAAACCATAGATTTCGAGTTCGTCAATGTTATTGGTCAGACCCTTGACCACACCGCGCATCGTCGCGTTTAATGCCTGGCAGTCACCGCCTGAAGTCAGCATACCGATTCGTTTCATACCGGAATCCTCCCTGATTTTTACTTTTTTATAGTATAATCCCTTTCAAACCATTTCACAACGTTTGACTTGAGGCCAATTTGCCTATATAATGTGTTACTGTGCAGCCGGGGAAGTAGCGGGGCCCTGTACCTGAAGTCCGCTCTAGCAGGGGTGATGCCAATCTGAGGATTTCGTTTTGTGGAGCAGCCCTTTCAGGGCAGCGTTGACGTTTGGGTCTCACGCAGCGGAAACCTGTGAACCGTGTCAGGGTGGGAACACAGCAGCACTAAGCAGGACCTTTCGAGTGCCGTGAGGGTGCCTGGACTGAGTCAGCCGGAAAGGTAACGTCCGGGGAACGATTTTCGAGGTGCGGCGCACATTTAATTATGTCTGTATACTGAAAGAGGCTTATCGCTCCGGCGACAAGCCTCTTTCTTGATTTCGTGATTTCTTGATTGATCAGGAAATTGACGCCTGACAGGTACCGACTGTAATGACAGCATCGGAGCGGGCCTTTGGCCCGAATGCCGATGCATCACATTATCGACGCGGGCCGCGGCGGTCACGGCGATCATCCCTGTTTGCTCTACGGCGGTCATAACCGTCTTCCCGGTATGCGCCGCGCTGGTCATAGCCGTCATATCGATTGCCCCCACGCTGTTCATAGCCGTCATATCGATTGGCACTGCGGCGGTCAGCGTCATAATCACCATTGGCGCCGGATCGGCCGGCCGCCCGGCTCCGGCGGCGACGTTCCCGCTCTTCCTCACGACGGCGCTCTTCTTCACGTCGACGGCGGGCAGCCTTTCGACGCAATTCCTCCCGTCGTTTCTGATCGATGCTCATGGCTCTGAATGTCAGCACAATGGCCACGATCGCCAGGATCATCAGGATGATAGCGATGATGACACCCTTGTTAAGTTTAGCCTTCTGAATGCCCTCGCCCACCGGCTCTGAGCCGCCGGTATTACCGGTAGTGCCGGTATTGTCAGGTGCATCCGTGACCACCGGAGGGATCACCTTTTCACCCATTTTTATCTTCGTATCGTAAATGAGATTAACCACGGTTTCGCCTGTGGCGAGGACTCCGCCCGGCTCTTCCGTAAATGATGCCTCCGCGCCGGCCGGCAGATCATAGGAAATGAGAGATCCGTCATTTTCCTTTTTCTCTGTCTTCTTGAAATTGTTAAAGCCGTATTCGAAGAGTGACACCATGTCCACAAAGTCCTGACGACTGCTGCTGAGCATGGTCACACCGATGAGACTCATGTTGTCCTTTGTGGCGGCACAGACCAGTGTCCGACCGGCCGCGTCAGTATACCCCGTCTTACCGCCGGTGCAATAGGTGTAGAAAAATTCACCGGAGGAATCGATGAGCCGGTTGTGATTATCATAAGTCCGGCTTTCGCTTGTCTTATTGGTGGGCGGAACAGTGTAATTCTTCGTCGCCGTGATCATGCGGAAGGTCTCATTTTTCATGCATTCCTGCATGATGAGGGCCATATCATAGGCCGTGGTGTAATGATTATCATCCGGAAGACCGCTGGGATTAGTGAAATGAGTATTCTGACAGCCAAGCGCTGCCGCCCTTTCATTCATCATGTCCGCAAAGCCGGCCACACTGCCACCGACCTTGATGCCCAGCTGAACCGCCACATCGTTGGCGGATTTGAGCATCAGCATGTAAAGAGCCTGCTCGATGGTGAATTCCTCGCCCAGCACCGGGTTGATGTTGGAATTGCCGGAAATGGCCACATCGAGCGCCTCCTGACTCATGACGATGGTATCCGTCATGGTCGTATTCTCAATAACGAGGAGGCAGGTCAGGATCTTGGTGATGGAAGCCGGATAGCGCACCACATCCCGGTCAAGGGAATAAAGGATGGCGCCGTTGTCCGCATCCATCAGGACAGCCGACTGAGCTTCGATGTCTGTCATCTGAGGCCAGCCGGGCAGATAGTTGGTCAGGGGGTCCGAGGCCTCCACTGTGGCAGGGGCCAATAAACCGATGACCATCACCAGTAACATGGTGAAGCATTTGAGTTTTCTTAAAATATGTTTTTTCATAGTTCGTATTATAATCGCAACTTCGTCGCTTGTAAATCGGGCCGCATATCTCGCAGCAGATGCGTAGCCGCAGCCTCGTTAACCGGAATCTCCGTCGTTTATGCCGCTATACCTGTGATACGGAAAATGGCACTGCGCAGATCAGGCCTCGCAGGCCTCCCGGGCAAACATGGCGGCCCCCAGGGCCCCCGCCAAGTCCGGATGCTCCGGCACGAAAACGGGCTGTTCCAGCTTCTTTTCCAGTTCCGCCACCAACCCCGGATTCCGGGCCACACCGCCGGTCATCATGTAAGGCCCGCTGCCGCCGACCCGTTTGGCTAAAGACACGGTCCGGGCCGCCACCGCTTTATTAAGCCCGTGGATGATGTCCGCGGTCTCCGTATTTTCGGCAATAAGCCCGATGACTTCAGACTCCGCAAACACGGTGCAGGTGCTGGAAATGGTGACATCCTTCTGCCACTGCAGAGCGATCCGATCCATTTCCGCCATATCAAGTTCCAGGGTGCGAGCCATCATTTCAAGGAAACGGCCCGTTCCCGCCGCACATTTATCATTCATGACAAAGTTTTCCACACTACCCTCCGGTGTCAGGCCGATAACCTTACTGTCCTGACCGCCGATATCGATGATGGTCCGGGCCGCCGGATTCATGGCGTGAGCGCCCCGGGCATGGCAGGTGATCTCGGTCTTCATGCTGTGAGCACAGGCGATATAAGAGCGGCCGTACCCGGTGGCACAGATGTGATCCAGATCCTCCACCCGAAGTCCCAGCTGTCCGGCCGCTTCTGTCAGGGCCGCTTCGGCGGAGGCGGCGGATTTCGCCCCGGTCCGCACAATGCTGAAGGCCTTCAGTTCGTTATTGTCATCAATGATGGCCACGTTGGTGGTGGTGGAACCGCTGTCGATTCCCGCATATAAATGGCTCATGGCTTTCGTTTTCTCCATTTTCTGATAGGCCTTGGTCGCCAGCTGCTCCGCAAAGGCCTCAAGCCGCGTCCCCAGTTGTCCCTGGGTCTGGGCCGTGTAATCCGTCTCGATCTTAAGAATCGGCACCGTCACCTCTTTTCGGATGGCGACATACTCAAATTCGTAATAATCGCAGAAGCGGATCGTGTTGTAAATGATGCCGCGCAGGCCGGGACGCTCCAAAAGCTTGCGCCGGTTGCCGATGGCCGTCATGCGCATACAGGGGATCTGATGGAGCAGGGCCTCTGCGTAAATGGTCAGAAGTTCTTCTTCCGGCATTTCCATGGCGTCTGTCGGCGGCTCCGGCAGATCCCGGCAGCCCAGACAGGTCAGATCCGTCACCGGCAAAGGCATGCGTTTCCATATCGATTTATGTAAACCTTCGCCACCGCGAGCTCCCATGACCGCCACGTATTCGCGGCCGACCAGGGACTTTTCCTTCATCCGCCATTCAAAAGCCGAACGCTTCCATTGCGCGATGAAAGCCTCACGGTCAAAGGGCCGAGATGACTCATTTTCAAAACGATTCTTCAGGGCGATGATGGCCCGGGCATAGGCCTTCACCGCACAGGATGCGTCACTGTGGGGAAGGTCCAGCATATAAAGCGGGCGCTTGGGAGACTCATTTTCTAAAGTGTCATACACCCGGCGGAGCGAATCGCAGCAGCTGGTGACCAGTACCCCCTCCGTATCGCCCGATGCCATGAGGAACTGGCGGGCGTGGGAACAGATGTTGTTGTGGATGAGGGTGTCCGCCGGGGCCAGATCCGTGGCCTCCTCGTTGGGTACCACCATGTCCGTGCCGAAGGCCCGGATAAGTTCGATGGGTGAATATTTGCAGATATAATACATCAGCGTCTGCCCTCCAGCTGTTCCAGAAATGCCTGGGCGCGGGTCACGATCTGTCCGCCGCCTCCGTTGGTGCGATCGCAGCCGTCACCGTCAAGGACGAGGGCCGGCAGACCATTTTCTTCGAAGATTTTCTGTGCCGTCAACGCGATACCCTGTGTCTGCTTACAGCCCCACTGGCAGAAAATGAGGATGCCGTCGGCCTCCATGCGCCGGGCCATTTCCAGCGTTTTCTCGATTCGGCGAAGACCGGGGCCGTTGTAGCTGCTCTCCACGATCCGGCGGGCCATGCTCTCGTAGGGCTTCTCCGGATCCATTTTCACAAGGGCATCGTAGGCCAGATCACAGCCCACCACTTCGACCCGATGATTGTCGGCCCCCTGGAAGATCTCGCACATGGAAGTCTGCCAATTGGGCAGCACGTGCATCCAGAGGATTTTCTTTTCCGTGGTGATGGCCAGGGCCGAGGCCGCATCCTCCAGCAGCATCCGGCAGTAGGTTTCTGCCTCAGGCTTGCCCAGGAAGAGATGATTGGCCAGCACGGAAAGAAGCTCCGGGGTCATGGCTTCCGGCAGATGGATGGAGCCACGCTTGTCGAGGTAACGGTTGTAATAGTCCTGAGTGCGGACACCGCAGGCGATGGTTGCCCTGAGGCGCTCTTCGTCCAGCTTTTTACCGCAGGCCTCTTCAACCACGGGCACCATATCCCGCAACTGGTCCGCCACGTAGTGCACCGCCGCCTCATCAGTGGCGTAGGGCACATCGATGATGACATGGGGCACCTGCCATTTTTCCGCCAGGTAGCGGAAGGACAGCTGGTTAGCGTCGCAGGCCAGGGTGGTGTTGGCGATGAGGCGGGGCTTTTTGTAAATGCCCGTCTCCGCCAGACCCATCAACAGCTTATGATAGGAGCAAAATGAGGGCGGGGCCCCCAGTTCGCCGGCTTTTTCAATGAAGGGTGTTTCGCAGGAGGTGCAGACCACGTAGGTGGCCAGAGCCTCCGGGGCCGCTGCCGGGATGTCCATGGCGTGGAAGATCTCGCAGGGCATGAAAATGTTCACCACCGCCGATTCCGAGGCATCGCCGACCATGCCGGCCATCCAGCGGGCGGTGGCAGCCTGAAGATATTCCCGGGCGGGCATATGTTTTTTTGACGGCAGGTGACCGGCCTGGAAGCCCAGGAGGCGGTAGGTTGTCGCCAGTATTTTCCGGAAACGCTCCGGGTGATTGGGCAGCTGCTTCATCAGGAAGCGGCCGAAAGAATCGATGGGGTTGGGCATTTGGAATTCCTCTAATAATTTATAAAAGCCTCAGCGAGAGAAAACACTGCGTGTTTTCTCCCGGATCACGGCGGTCGGCATATGTCACATGCGGTGCAACCGCGTTCCGAGTATTATCACGGCCATGTGCCACTCCAAGTGGTATCCGGCTCCGCCCGACCGTGCCAGCACGGCGTGCGTGCACCGGATAGCCCCTTGGCGCTACCATGCCGATCATCTGCGATAATCGGCATGCGGCACATGTGCCGCATGCCTTGTCGCTTACGTGAACATACCCCCCGGCGCTTTAGTTGACAAGCACCGAAGGGTACGCTATTCAAACAGGGGCTCCGCAGAGCCGATCTGCCTGATTATCAACGGAGAGGATTCTCTTTTGAAACATCCAGTAACACAATGGAAAATGTGTTTCTCCCTATGAAAGCAAACAGGATATTCTAGATATTGATATCTAAACTTGCTACCTATTTGTTACCATATTATACCTCAATTATTACTTGCTGCAAAGGTAATCACACAGATCATTGTATGCTTTGACCATCTCTTCAGTATTGTTTCCATGACTATACCTTCTCAATTCGCCACTTCTGCGACTTTGTTTCATTACACCCATACTGTCTGATGTTTCTGCGCTTTTCAGCAACGCCTCCTTCTACATCAAGGCAAAAGCCAGATCTTACATTGATGATCTTGTACTTCAGAGTGCCACAAGATTTGATGTATAAAATCTGTGCATCAGTTCCATTCTTCTTATAGATTTGCTAGTTTGCACGTTTCTCTGTCGATCCATCTGCAACATCAATGACATAGTTATCATCAATGGCACTATAGTCTTATTTTCCTGTATATAGGCAAAGACATTTTCAAAGTTGTCACCTAATTCTTTAACAGAGTACAGTGATCCGTACGGGTTGATGAATTTAGAAGCAATGTTATTGATGTGAGATCTATTGACCTTCTGTCCGTAAAGAGCCTTTGCACCTGCCTCAAGAATCTTTTCCATGTCACCAAAGATAGATTCCTGTTTATAAGAAACCTCTTTTCCATCGTCAGTGACCTCATCTATTTCCTGAAGCCACCACAAACAGTTTTGCATTTTCTGCAATTCTTGTGTCGAATGGTTTTTTAATGTTCAGGTATACCTCATATGTTTTCGGAGGTGCACTATGATCGACTTTAGTGCCGATGATATGACCTCTAAATTTCTGATACGTGTCTGCATACCACTTCATGTCAGTGAAGTAAGAATGAGGAATGAACGAATTAAAACCACCATGCTGTATTCCGTGATACATGACTTTAAGTCTGCCTTTGTCATCGACAACCTTTGATTTAGAAACGTATTTCTGCTGATCTTCAGAAAGCAATCTTCTTGAAGAATCTAATTTAACACTAAAACTTTTTTACGAGATTTTTTTCTTTTTTATCATTGCCAACTGATTTATAGTGTGATAGCATTCGGTTATACGAAGCATCTGCCCTTTCAGAAACGAGATTATTCTCAAGTCCGATACTGGGGTTGCTTCGTATTTTCATTTCATAGAAGTATCTTCCACTTTTTTTATTTAATACTGTAATATCTCCGTAGTATTCAGAACTATCTTTATAGACCTTGACTCTAAAGAAATAATGTGTAAGCCCATATTTGCAATCGTTGTGTCTATCAGGGTTTTCTACATGTTCATGTCCTAAAACAGCATTAAACACATTGTACAATTCGGTTGACAATCTCCATTATATTGAATTTTCGGAGGTTGTCATTTGTCTTCTTGGTGCAAATAAAAAATGATTTGAGTCATGATTGAAATAGATACTTGTTCCATCAACAGAACCTATTATTTTATTCAAATATTGTTTTGTTACAGAAACGGCTTCCGAATGCATTTCATCAACCTTTGAATCGTTTTGTGTCAGTGTCTATTTCTTAAAGAAGTTTACAACCTTTTTCATGATGCTATTTGCTTTTGATTTTGTGTTGTTCTTCACAATATCTGCAACAGGTTACCAACACCTCCACCATTTTCGATCATTGTGTAGAGTGTGTCATTGCCATCTGAATCCTTTGCACCATTAATGATCGTTTCAGCCGTAATCTTTGACTGGTTATCAAGCTCAATACCTTTTACTCTACCCGCTTCATATGCTTCACGTGCTTCAGGTGTTGCGATGGCACGTGCTGACATATTGTTTAAGCCCATAAGATAAGCACTCTCAGTTGTGTGCTCATCCATAAGATGATTAATGTTGATAAAACATTAGTCATAAATAGCGGCGACATACAATCAACAAAGACAGATGCATCATATCGAGAAGTGTATATACAGTCTGAATTGTACGATCTCGTATGTTCAATGAATTACAGGCGGTACGTATTTGAGGATGAAAATGGTGGGCGAATTAATTACTACGCATACAGGAAATATCTCAAAGACAGGACTCGTAAAGTGATCGGAAGAGATTTAACACCTCATGCACTGCGACACACTCACGTATCCATTCTGGCAGAGTCCGCTCCTCTTAATATAATCTCACGGAGAGTCGGACATTCTCACTCGTCAGTGACAAGAGACATTTATTTGCACGTGACAGAAACTGTAAAGGAGAGAAAGTTGAACCTGCTTAATCAAATATCGTTCTTGTAATGTTACCATTTTGCTACCAAGACATGAAAAACCCCCTGAAAATCAAGTGTTTTCAGGGGCTTTTAAACGGAGAGGATGGGATTCGAACCCACGTGCCGGTTACCCGACAACCGCATTTCGAGTGCGGCTCGTTATGACCACTTCGATACCTCTCCCTATGATACCTTATGACTCATCGGGCGCCGCAGCCTGACTCCGGCAGTCCGTTGTGTCTTTGTCCTTTGAAAAACGACCTTTTCTCAGATCCTTGAAAAAATCCTTCATGAGGCGGCTGCAGTCTTCCTCCAGCACACCGATGGTGGTGTCGACCCGATGATTGAGACCTGTCATCTGAAGCAGGTTCACCACCGATCCGGCACAGCCGGCCTTGGGATTCATGCATCCCACCACCGCTCTGGGAATCCGGGCCTGTACGATGGCCCCCGCACACATGGGGCAGGGCTCCAGGGTGATGTAGATAGTGCAGTCTTCGATGCGCCAGTCACCCATTTTCTTACTGGCCTTTTTGATGGCGATGATCTCGGCGTGAGCCAGCGGATTCTTGTCCGCATTTCGTCTGTTGTACCCCCGGGCGATGATCTTGTCTTCGTGAACGATCACACAACCAATGGGCACATCGCCCAGCGCATAAGCTTTTTTCGCCTGTGCAATGGCGGCCTTCATAAAGCGTTCGTCGTTATTCATATCACCATATTATAGACATTTTCGGGCAAATGTAAAGCCTTCACCCTCACTGAAGATTCATATTAAGATACTGCGAAAAGTTTCTCTCAAGCTTCGCCTGGGCTTCCCGGATCTCGCCCGCATCCCGATCCGTCATTTTCTCGGGACGGGTACGGAGCACCACCTTTTTGAGGTTGGACACATCCGCTTTGAGCTCCCGGAGCGCCATTTTCTCAAGAGTACCCTTCCGCTCCTCCAGAACCTTTTCGGCGGTATAGAGCATGGCCTCCGCCCGGTTTCGGATGTCGATGATTTCCTGGCGGCGGGCATCCTCGGATTCATACCGGCGGGCATCTTCCCGGGCCCGGTTGATCTCCTCCTCCGACATGTTGGAGCTACCGGCGATGGTGATCTGCTGCTGATGGCCGGTGCCCAGATCCTTGGCGGATACCTGGACGATGCCGTTGGCGTCAATATCGAAGGTAACCTCGATCTGAGGCACACCCCGGGGTGCCCGGCGAATGCCCTCCAGACGGAAGCTGCCCAGGAATTTGTTGTCTCGGGCAAACTGACGCTCACCCTGATAGACTTTGATCTCCACTGCCCTCTGGAAGGAGGATGTGGTGGTGAAAATCTGGCTGTGACGGGTGGGAATGGTGGTGTTGCGGTCGATGAGGCGCGTGGCCACACCGCCAACGGTTTCAACGGACAGGGACAGCGGGGTGACATCAAGGAGCACCATGGCGCCGGCGGCCGAGGAGGCGGACACCTCGTAGGCCAGCTTGCCGCCCTGAACGGCAGCCCCCAGAGCCACACATTCATCGGGATTGATGCTGCGGCTGGGTTCCTTTCCAAAGAAATGCTTCACCATGTCATAGACGGCGGGCATACGGGTGGAACCGCCCACCAGGAGCACCTTGTCGATGCGCTGCGGTGTGAGCCCCGCATCGGCGATGGCCATCCGCATGGGGCCTTCGGTTCTCTGGACCAGCGGCCGGGTCAGATCCTCAAAGATTGCCCGGCTCACGGTCATATCCATATGCACCGGACCGTGACGATCCTGGGCGATAAAGGGCAGGTTCACCTGATAGACAGAGGCTGAGGACAGGGCTTTTTTGGCCTTTTCCGCTTCCTCCATCACACGGAAATACGCCGCCGGGTCCTTGGCCAGTTTGATGCGAGTATCCTTCCGGAACTGCTCCACCAGATAATCGCACAGTGCCTTGTCCCAGTCATCGCCGCCCAGTCGGTTGTCGCCGGCGGTGGCCATGACTTCAAGCGCGCCGTCCCCGATGCGGATGATGGACACGTCAAAGGTGCCGCCGCCCAGATCGTATACCAGAATGGTCTGGGGTTCGCCGTGGTCCAGCCCGTAGGACAGGGCCGCTGCCGTGGGTTCATTGATGATGCGGCGCACATTCAGTCCCGCGATCCGTCCCGCATCCTTGGTGGCCTGGCGCTGGGCATCATTGAAATAAGCCGGCACCGTGATCACGGCATCCGTCACCTCTTCCCCCAGATAATCCTCAGCATCTTTTTTAAGCTTCATCAAAATGGCGGCTGAGATTTCCTGGGCGGTGTAGGCGTGACCATCGATGGTCTTGCGCCAGTCGGTGCCCATTTCCCGCTTGACGGACACGATGGTCCGGTCCGCATTGACGGAGGCCTGTCGTTTCGCGGCCTCACCCACCAGGCGCTGACCGTCCTTCGCAAATGCCACCACGCTGGGGGTGGTGCGGCTCCCTTCCTTGCCGGCGATCACCGCCGCCCGGTCACCCTCAATGGCGGCCACGCAGCTGTTGGTGGTGCCAAGATCTATGCCGATTGTACGTCCCATTATCTAACCTCTTATTTTATGTAAACTTTCCGGATTGGTAAAGAGAACACGCGCAATACCCACGGGGCACGATATCCGCTTCCTGCTTGCGCGTGAACCGCATGAAGCATCTCATACCGGTATAAGACAAGAGGGCATCGCAAACACGAGCCCCCTGTTAATCTTTCTTATTCGATTACAGCCTTGTGGAAGACCTTCTTGCCCTTCTTGATCTTAAGACCGGCCTTCAGATCATCGGCAGTGACCACAGCGTTCATATCTGTGACAGTCTCGCCGTTCAGCTTCAGACCGCCCTGCTGGATCAGACGACGGGCTTCGCCGTTGCTGGGCACCAGCTTGCACAGTGACAGCAGACGGATCACACCCAGACCTTCGGCCGGCACATCAGCCGGATCGATCACGGTTGTGGGCATGTTGGCATCATCACCTTCGCCGGAGAACAGCGCTCTGGCAGCCTGCTTGGCCTTGTCGGCTTCTTCCTTGCCGTGAACCAGGCTTGTCAGTTCGTAAGCCAGCACTTCCTTCTTCTCGTTAATGCGGCTGTCTTCCCACTTTTCCATTTCCTCGATTTCTTCAAGGCTCAGGAAAGTCAGCATACGCATACATTTCATAACATCGGCGTCATCCACATTACGCCAGTACTGATAGAACTCAAACGGTGTTGTCTTGTTCGGATCAAGCCAGACAGCGCCCTTCTGAGTCTTACCCATTTTCTTGCCTTCGGAATTGAGCAGCAGGTTGATGGTCATGGCGTAGGCATCCTTGCCCAGCTTACGACGGATCAGTTCTGTACCGCCCAGCATGTTGCTCCACTGATCATCGCCGCCGAACTGCATGTTGCAGCCGTACTTCTGGAACAGTGTGTAGAAATCGAAGCTCTGCATGATCATGTAGTTGAATTCCAGGAAGCTGAGGCCCTTCTCCATACGCTGCTTGTAGCATTCGGCTGTCAGCATGCGGTTAACGGAGAAATGCGGACCGATGTCACGCAGAACATCCACATAGTTCAGGTTCATCAGCCAGTCGGCGTTGTTCACCAGCATGGCCTTGCCTTCGGAAAAGTCGATGAAACGGCTCATCTGCTTCTTAAAGCATTCCACGTTGTGATTGATGGTTTCCACCGTCATCATCTGACGCATATCGGAACGACCGGAGGGGTCGCCGATCATGGCTGTCCCGCCGCCGATCAGGGCCACCGGCTTGTTACCAGCCATCTGAAGACGTTTCATCAGGCACAGCGCCATGAAATGACCGACATGAAGTGAGTCGGCTGTGGGATCGAAACCAATATAGAAAACAGCTTTGCCATTGTTGACAAGCTCGCGAATCTCTTCTTCATCCGTTACCTGCGCGATCAGACCGCGGGCAACCAGTTCTTCGTAAATCTGCATTTTTACATCCTCCTTCAAAACCATAATTCTACCGACAAAACCGCTAAAAAGCAAGCCTCCCCGCCGAATTCGGTCCCGATAATCTTACGCCGGCTCATTTTCCTTTTTGAAAATGGGTTTCCCGGCTCCGCCATTGTCTCTTTCACAAGCCGCACTTCGATGTGCCCCTGATTTTGTTCCTCACGGTATCTCGGTGCGCCCCGACTTTACGTTTCTCACGGTGTCACGATCTGCCCCTCTTCCATGAAAATGCGGCGGTCCGCCAGTTCCGTGGCCACCGCCTCATCATGGGTGGCGATCAACAGGGTTTTCCCCGATGTTTTCAGGTTTTTCAAAAATGCCATGAGGAAGGCCCGGCTTTTCCGATCCAGGGCTGCCATGGGTTCATCCAGCACCAGCACCTGCGGATTCAGGGACAGCACCGCGGCCAGGGCCACCTTCTTCTTCTCGCCGCCGCTTAAATGATACGGTGCCCGGTCCGCCAGATGCTCAATGTCCAACAGGGCCAGCATATCGGCGGTCCGCTGCTGCACCTTAGCCTCCGGCAACCCCATTTCCCTGGGACCGAAGGCGATCTCATCCCGCACCGATCCGGAAAAGAGCTGCACCGCCGTGTCCTGGAACACGTAGCCCACCGCCTGGTGGAACACACGGGCGGCCTTGCCATCCTTAAGATAGGCAGCATTGATCATCTGACCGCAGAAGCGATACTCTCCCTGCTGCGGGAAAATGAGGCCGTTCAAAACCTTCAGCAGTGTGGTTTTGCCGCAGCCGTTGTCGCCCTCCAGGGTCACGCACTCGCCCTTGCGGATGTCAAGATCGATGTGCCGCAGGGAAACGGTGGTGTCGTAGGCGAAGCAAATGTCCCTCAGGGACATGATGGTGTCTTGTGTGTGTGTCGGATGTGTCATGTGTATGTCTGAATGTGTCGTATGAGTTTGTGTCTGTGTTGTGTGCGTGTCGATGTGTTGTATTTCCTGTTCCCGGGATTATAAGCGGCATAGCCTGAACTGCAGCAAGCATTCCCCTGCTGACGGGCGACCGAAGGTAGCTGTGGTTCACGAGCAAGTTGAGAAGCGGACATCGTGCCCTGCAGGTATTGCGAGTATCCGCTTTACTGTCGGCCCGCTTGCTGAGATGCATTTTCTGCCGGCGCCTATACGCTTACCCCAAGAAAATAAACAGCAGGATCGCCCCCGCCATAACGAGCAGGGGAAGGCAGTCCCATTTTCGAAAATGAAAACGCTCGCCCCGGCGATACGTGCCGTCGAAGCCACGGCAGGTCATGGCCTCCAGGGTTTCCCGGGCCATTTCCGAAGATTTCAAAAATGTCACGCCCAGAATACCGCCGAAGGTTTTCTGCGGTTCCCGGCTGCGACCCACCGAACGCAGGCGCACCGCGGTGAGGAGGTCCGTGCAGATATCCCCCAGAAGCACAATGTATATGAGGGTCATATCCAGGATGAAAATGACCATGTCCGGCACGAAAAGGAACCGAAGGCCTTTGGTCAGCCGGTGCCAGGGGGTGGTGACGGCCAGAGTATTGAGAAGGCCAGCCGAGAGGATGACCTTCAGGGTCACCGACAGCAGTGTTGTGGGGTGCCCCAGAAAGACCGCCGGCAACAGAATAAGGGCCGACAGGGCACCGGCGGTGAGGGCCGGCAGGACCACCTTGGGCAGGAGCCGACCGGGCAGCAGGCAAAGCCGCACCAGGAGCGCCGCCAGGAAAATGTAAGTCAGCAGCATGTTCCGGGACAGGGAGGCCAGCAAAATGAGCGTGAGGCACAAAAGGAGCCACAGGCCGGCATTGGCCCGGGTGCGGCCTCGATCCGGGACGCGGCGGATATTTCGTAAAACGCCAAGAAGGCTTGCCAGCGATCGCGTAGCAAAGCCTTCTCTTCCCGTGTCGGGTGTGTATGCAGTTTCTTCAAGAAGCCAGGCCGGCAGCCGGACCTCAACCGAGTCGAGCGACTCCGGACGGACGGGATTCTGAGCGGTCGGATTCGAATCCGCCTGATCTCGTTTTGCCGTATTCGGAGTAACAGACTCTCGATCGGTCAAATTCGGTGCATATGTCATATTCGTCATATCAGTTTACATAATTCTCATCATATCATCATGCGCCGGCAAAATATGGCCATAGGCAATCATTGCCCGCACCACGATATGAACGTGTGAAGACGGTTCTTCACAGGAATGATGATGGCGCAATCCCTATCAGTCGAAGCTAACTTTAGATTTCATGGCCGCTGTGACGATGCGGAACAGGATCACCACGATGGCCACGCCGATGATGGCCGACAGGATATAAGCCGCCACATCCGGGAGTCCTGCCATGGTGTAATCCGGCATCATGGACTCCAGACTCCAGCCGTTGGCCATGCCCGCTGGTGTGTAACCCAGAGCCTGACCGCGGGACACAACCTCGGCAATTTCCTCTGTTGCCCATTCACCCCAGGCTGTGCCTTCGGCCAGAAGGCCAAGAGGCACGGCGGCAATAAGGGCCAGCATAAGTACGATCACCGGTTTCCGGGAGGTGTTCGTCTCTTCCCGCACCATGCCTGGTGATGTCTTCAGCACAAAGGCCAGAATAGCTGTGGTGAAGATCATTTCCGCCAGACCGAAAATGGTGATGTGGCCCAGCATCATAGCCGGGATGGAAACGGACAGCGGATACGGACAATACAGCGCTTCGCCGGCGGCATTTGTGAAGAGGTACGGCTGAATGCCGAACTCAATAGCCGCGCACAGAGCCGCCGCATTGATGCCCACATAGGAACCGACGGCCGCACCGATCAGCTTGCCCTTTGTGTCGGGCACCCGTTTTGCAATCGCAGAATAGATGGCATAGCCCAGATACGGCAGCACGAAAGCCATGTTGAAGCAATTGGCGCCGATGGCCAGGATCCCGCCGTCGCCAAAAAGCAGGGCCTGCAAAATGAGAGCCACCGATACCGACAGGCAGGCCGCGTTCGGCCCCAGCATACAGGCGATCAAGGTGCCGCCCACCGCGTGACCGGTTGTGCCGCCGGGCATCGGAATGTTAAACATCATACCCAGGAAGGAAAAGGCTGCGCCGATACCAAGAGCCGGCATTTTCTCCTTCGGAATCTCCTCTTTGACTTTGCGGACCGCATGGATCCACACCGGCACCATGGCCACCGTCATAACCGCACAGGTCGACGGGCTTAAATAATTCTCCGGAATGTGCATGTGTCTCTCCCTTGATTTGTCATTAAGATTTGATCGCAGACCGTTTTATTTTATGAACAGTTTTATTTCATTTACAACCTTTTGATCTTCGCCCTCAAGTCTATCACGGCCCGAAAGCGCCCCGCAAACCCCCAGGGGGGTTCAAATTATGACTTCCATTTTTCACACACCCGCCTATTAAGCCTCCGGGCACCGGAAACAAGTGATTCTGCAAGACAGTATCGACTTTTTTGTATACATCTCGTCTTATTTAACATCCGAGCACCGGAAGCAAGTGATTCAACGAGGCAGTATCGACTTTTTTACTATGAAAAAATTAATGTGCACCCCAAGTCAAGGACACAGGGTATATTAATAACAGGGTTTTTATAG
>JAUNDG010000031.1 GCA_030526195.1 Lachnospiraceae bacterium | reverse complement strand
TTGACTCGGAATAGGGATCTTGACTCGGAAATGAATCGTGTAAGGTCGGCTACGTTTCGGGGAGAGAGGTGGCGAGATTAAATCTATCATAATCAGGAAATCTTGCTTTTGATTAGATTTGCCAGAAACTACTTCAGATAGACTGGACCACGCGTCCGGCACCGGAAGTGACACAATTGGCGGATATCGGTGCTGTTGGCCGGGAAAGCCGGAGATAAGTATAGACAAAACTAATCTGAGGCTGGATGTCCGGCACCGGAAGTAACACAATTGGCGGGTGTCGGTGCTGCCGAGCGGTTATGAAAGCAAGATGGATGAGCCCGAACACTGCGGAGGCACGTTTATCACACATGCCGGTGTCAATTCAGAGGCAAGAAAAAAAGGTGAGCACCTCTGTGCATGAATAGGATATGTGCCCGGTGCCATTTTAAGTGGTTGAATCTTTGTGCGGGCAATGCTGGAAGGCTGAATTCTTATCTGGAGGTGCTGTGGCAAGAAATAGAGGCTGTTTTGGGCACCGCAAATGGCTGGCAGGGCGGATGCGTGGTGTAAGGGGCAATTTTTGAAAGCTTGCTTGACACCGCGGCACGTATTTGGCGTAGTCCATCAGTGTCAGCAGGCGAAAGTGAGAGTATGAAAAAGCTTGCTTGACACCGCGGCACGTGTTTGGCGTAGTCCATCAGTGTCAGCAGACGAAAATGAGAGCAGGAAAAAGAGAAGCCGACACCGTGCCCTGCGGGTATCGCATGTGTCTGACTTACTTTGTAATACTTGGCAATACTTAGCAATACTTGGGAATACTTTGCATCATCAGAAATGAACCATAAAGATCGACAGGAGACGAACATGAACAAATACAGAGATTACGACAATTACCTCAAGGAGTACCCCACCGAGGACGGCTACTTTGGCAAGTACGGTGGCAACTATCTGGAGGATCCGGAGCTTATCAAGGCCTTCCAGGAATATGCCGATGGCTACAACACCATCGCCCAGTCCGCCCAGTTCATCAACGAGCTGCGCCGTATTCGCAAAGATTTCCAGGGCCGCCCGACACCGGTGTATCATTGTCAGAACCTGTCCAACCTGCTGGGTAGAACACAGATTTATCTGAAACGTGAAGATCTCAACCACACCGGTGCTCACAAATTAAACCACTGCATGGGCGAAGGTCTTCTGGCCAAATATATGGGCAAGAAAAAGCTGATCGCCGAAACCGGCGCCGGCCAGCATGGTGTTGCGCTGGCAACTGCCGCCGCTTATTTTGGCATGGAATGTGACATTTACATGGGCGAGGTGGATATTGCCAAGCAGGCACCGAATGTGACCCGTATGAAGGTTCTTGGTGCCAATGTCATCCCGGTTTCTTTCGGCCTTAAAACCCTGAAAGAGGCTGTCGATGCGGCATTTATGGCCTATTCACGTGAATACAAGGATGCCATTTACTGCATCGGCACCGCCGCCGGTCCCCATCCCTTCCCGCTGATGGTGCGCGATTTCCAGTATTGCATCGGTGCCGAAGCACGCGAGCAGTTCCGGGAAATGACCGGTCACATGCCGGATCAGGTTGCCGCCTGCGTCGGCGGTGGCTCCAATGCCATCGGTATGTTTACCCCCTGGCTGGCTGATCCGGTTGAGCTGGTGGGTGTCGAGCCCCTGGGCCGCGGTCCCAAGCTGGGCGATCACGCCGCCAGCATCACATACGGTGCGGAAGGGGTCATGCACGGTTTCAACAGCACCATGCTTGCCGACGAAAATGGCGATCCGGCTCCCGTTTATTCTAATGCTTCCGGCCTCGACTATCCGTCAGTCGGTCCGGAACATGCGCTGCTTCATGATATGGGCCGTATCCGTTACACCACTTGTTGTGATGAGGATGCGATCGAAGCACTTTTCCTGTTGTCTCGCCATGAAGGGATCATCCCGGCTATCGAAAGCTCTCATGCCTTAGCCTATGCCATCCGCGAAGCCCGCACCGGCAAGACCGGCTCCATCCTGGTGAACCTGTCTGGCCGCGGCGATAAGGATCTTGATTATGTCGTAGAGCGCTACGGCGATGGCCCGGAATTCCTGGCCATGATGGAAGAACGACGGAAGAACGGTTAAGCGAGAGAATCGCATGGACAACAAAATGGGGACATCGCATGGGCGATGTTCCCATTTTTTGTAAGACAGCAAGTATTCTTCTTCGTAAAGGGGATACTCGCAATACCCTGAGGGCACGCTGTTCGCTTTGCTCCTTGCTGCTGTTCATATTAAGTGCTTCTTGATTATTCTTTCAATTTCAGGTGTGCCCAATGGCGTGGCACTGGTTTCCTCTGTGATGATCAGGTTATCGCCGAGCATCACATCAGCGGCCTGGTAGTTCTTGATCCGCTTGACAGTATGTTTGGCATATTCTCGATCATCCATCATGCCTCGGTGCTCCCAATAATAAACCTTTCGCGTTCTGGCATTCAGAACTGTGAAATCCGGATAAATCGTCGTGAAGCGATCAAGCTGCAAAGGACATTCATATTTGTAGGAAATGCCCTTTCTCGTCATGGCATTGGCAATTGTCAGTTCGGATTTTGATCGCACGCGCTCACCTTTTTCGGTGACAAAAGAAGAATCATTTTCGGAAATGGGTTTTCCTTCAAACGGTTCAGCGTTCCATGATTGCGCAAACTCCTCATTAGTCAAGGCCATTGGCTGGATATAATCCTTTGATTTCTCCGGAAATGTTCCGTAGATTTTCTGAACCTGATCACTGATGGCACCATACGCTTCCCCAAATGGTTTGAGCAATGCCAGCTCTTTTTCTATCAGATCATAAAACTTTTCATCATATGATTTTTGAAGATATTTCTTCAGGCAGGCGGTTTCGGATTGACGAACGTATTTGCCACATTTATCATGCTGCGACAACCTGAGGTAATGCTGCACGCGGCCTTTCGCATTTCGACTGATATGTATTTTGCCGGGCGGATAAGAGGCCAGAGTATTCTTAACTTGCTTTTGCCATTTTTCCAGTTCAGCAATTCGGGAGACGACAACATCTTGAATACAATTTGGGGCTAATAGTTTTCGCTTCAAGGTTTGATCCTTTCTTCGTATGAAAAAGTCTTTTTGATCCTTTTGACTTGTAGATGAAAAAGTACTTAAGGTGCAAGGGCTTTAGCTGATTAATGGGAATTATACGTGATGTGTCGGTGAAATCATATCCGCATTTCTTGACGAAGTTACTTTGGATTTATGAGGCAGAACATCAAGCCATGATACTTGTATTTTTTGATTGAGCATGATGTCAGAATGAGGAAGAAGAAATAATCGGTCCGTATTTTTGATAGTGAGCGTTATCGCGAATTTTGAGAAAGTTGTTATAAACACCGCGGGCCGGATAATAGCGGTATAGGAGGTGCCATTATGTGAGGTGAAAATATGGTGAGCACCTCTCTTTTGGGATTGATTGGATGGGAGGTGTCATTTTACAGGGCGAAAAAAGTGGTGGACACCTCCAACCTGAAGAATAGCGTTTGTGCGGTGCCATTTTGGCCATGCTGAGACGGCGGTGGGCATTGCTATCTTGCTTTTGACCGTATGAGCGGTGCCCGAAGGTCTTGAGGGTGGTGTAAAATGGCACTGCGGAAAGCTCTATGGAGGGGTGGGAGGTGTAGGCCCCCAATTTTCATGCCCAAATGGGCACCGGAAAGTGATGGCGAGTCTCCAATTCGGTGCCGGCGTTGGAGAATGAAATCTTGCTTTTGTACGGAGGGCACCGGAAAGCGAAGGCGAGTCGCCAATTCGGTGCCGGCGCGCGAGAATGAAATCTTGCTTTTGTACGGAGGGCACCGGAAAGTGGTGGCGGGTCTCCCGTTTGGTGCCGGCGTGAGACAATGAAATCAAGATCAGGCGTGGCGGGCACCAAAAGCGAGGCACCGAAAAGCAAATCCCCCAGCCGGCGGCGTTGCCGCGGGGCTGGGGGACATGGATATGATGCGTTTAATTCAATAATTAAGAGAATAATATCGGTTTTCCGATGAAGAATCACTCTTAAAGGACATGAGCAAGGTTTGCCGAAGTTTCTGACGGAGTCTCGCTCACATCTTCACCTGCTGCCTTGCGACGAGTTCGGCGAAGTAGCCATTTTGGGCCAGGAGTTCGTCGTAGGTGCCGTCTTCAACGATCCGGCCGGCATCGAGGACAATGATCCGGTCGCAGTGGCGGATGGTGGAGAGGCGATGGGCGATGACGATGCGGGTGCATTTCAGGGTGTCGAGGGAATCTGAGATTTTCTTCTGGGTGATGTTATCAAGGGCTGAGGTAGCTTCGTCAAACATCAGGATCCGGGGCTTGTGGGCAATGGCCCGGGCGATCATGAGCCGCTGGCGCTGTCCGCCGGAGATACCACCCTGTCCCTCGGAGATCAGGGTGTGCATACCCATGGGCATCTGGCGAATATCCTCCGCGATGCCCGCCATTTCCGCCGCATCCCAGGCATCATCCAGAGACATCCGGGGATTGCAGATGGAAATATTTGAGAAAATGCTGCCCTGGAACAAACCGCTTTGCTGGAGCACCACCCCGATCTTCCGGCGCAGGGATTTGGCATCCAGCCGGGACAGATCCTTGCCGTCATAATAGACAGCCCCCTTCTGGGGATGCTCGAAACCAAGAAGCAGGCGGAGAATCGTGGATTTGCCGCAGCCCGTCTTGCCCACGATGGCCACGTACTGGCCGGGCTTGATGTTCATGCAAAAATCCTCCAGCACATTAGGCATGTTATCACAATAGCGGAAGCTCACATGACTCATGGTGATACCGCCCTTGACATCGGTGACCACCTGCCGCGCCTCCTCAACCTCAGGCTGAGCATCCAGCAGCGGCTTCACCATTTTCAATGTGGGCTGAATGGTGGCGGCCGTCATGGCGATGCCGGCCAGAGACGTGAAGGCCCCGCTGACCATACCAAAAGCCGTGGTGAACGCCATATAATCGGCTGCGGCCACGCCGGTCTTCACCGCGGTGAAATACATCACGATGGTGCCGATCAGGGAAATGGCGGTGGTGACGGTGCTGTTCAAAAGCAGAATGAGCGGCGGCCGATAAACATTTTTGGAAGCCTTCACATACTGATGACTCCAACGGGCGAAGGCTCGCTTTTCGGCCCCGGCATTTTTGACCTTGGTGACACCCTTGAGCAGGGCATAAACCATACCATTTTCGCGGCTCCGCTCCTCCATGGTCTGATGGGCCAGCTTCGCCTGAAGCGTGGAATTGACCAGGAAGACAGCCAGATTCGCCAGCAAAATGATGGCGGCGGGCACCACCAGTCCGGGCGCGTAGCTGAAGAACTGCCCGATATACGTCAGTGAGAAAATGGCCGAGAGTCCGGTGCTGAACAGGGTATCAAACAGCTGCTGACTGAGGGCGCTGACCATGCCCACTCGGGTGGACAGCTCGCCGGAACTGTAGTCTCTGAAAAACGACACCGGCAGCGACAGGACACGCATCATCACCGCGCTTTCCGTCGCGAGACTCATTTTCATGGAAATGTTTGTGTTGATGATGGCTGAGAAGACCCGGATGCACTGGCTGGACAACAGCACGCACACCAGTGTGAGCACCGCGCCGATGAGGAGCGAGGGGCTACCGAGATCAAGCACCGTGCCGTACAGGTAGCGGGTGATGGGCGGTGTCAGAAGGCCCAGCCCCGTGGTGATGGCCATGGCGCCAAGGATCATGACATAATCCCGCACCGATAACTGGCGGAAGGAAAAACGGAGAAGGTCCCGGATGGTGAGTTTGCGCAGCGGCAGTGGTTCGTAGAAGCAGATCGCTTCATCGTCCAGCTCCTCCGCGGTCTTTTTGTTGACCTTCACGATTTCATCGGTGCTGTAATCCTTGTAATAGTACCCGGTGGCAGGGCCGGGGAAAATCGCCACGATGGTCCCGTCCTTTTTCGACCCCAGCATGGCGCCGAAGGCATCCCGATACCAGGTGCCGGTGAGCTTCACCGACCGGCGCATGATACCGGAGGGCCGCAGCAGGTATTCAAGAATATCATCAATATCGGTGATCTGCGCCGGCACATCCCGGGATTTGACATGGTAATACGCCAGAATCTCGCCGATGGCATCCTCCGCCCGGCGTCGGTCGCTGGTGAGGATGCCGGCAATCTTCCGGCCACTGACGAGATTCACCATTTCCGCAAATGCGTTGGCGAAGCATTCGTCGTCCTGTTGGATGCGTTGTTTTATTTGTTCGTCAAACCAACCCAAAGTGTTGCCTCCGAATCATAGTAATAAAACGCGGCCCGCCACTGGTGTGCCACAGGCGCGCGTTCATATTTTAGAAAATGATACAGCGAGGGCCGCGGTGATGGCATCTGCCCCGGCCATAACATGTCGCTTATCGTCATCTCCCTGACCGATAATCATGAACACGGAAAAATAAATCCACGCGGCCGGGGCAGTAACAGCAAATGCCCGCCGTAGGTATCTGCGAAAATCTGCTCGCTGATGCGGCTTATTCACTCATAATCAGCGCCTCATACATCCCGTGCCGCGCCATGAGTTCTTCATGGGTGCCGCGTTCCACAATTTTTCCGTGATCCATGACGATGATCTCGTCGCAGTCCCGGATGGTGGACAGGCGGTGGGCGATGACAATGCTGGTGATGCCCTGGTCCTTGATGGACCGGACCACATCGTATTCCGTCTGGGCATCCAGCGCGGAGGTGGCCTCATCCATAATGATGATGGTGGGACCCTGAGCCAGAACCCGGGCAATCTCAAGCCGCTGGCGCTGACCGCCGGAGAAATCCCGGCCGCCCTCCTGCATTTTGTAAAGATAACCGCCCTCACGCTCCATAATGTCGTCATGGAGACTGGCGTCCCGGGCGGCGAGGATCATTTCATAATCCTCGATGGAATGATCCCACATCTTGATGTTGTCGGCGATGGTGTCCTCAAACAGCGTGATGTCCTGATCCACCACAGCCAGTGATCCTGTGAAAATGTTGCGGTCGATCTCCTTGATGGGCTTGCCGTCAAACAGAATTTCACCGCTCCAGGGCTGCTCAAGGCCGGAAATGAGTTTCGCCAGAGTGGATTTGCCGCAGCCGGAGCTGCCCACAAAAGCCACCTTTCGGCCGGGTTCCACCGTCAGATTGAAATCTTCAATGAGCGGCGGCATCAGCGGCGAATAACCGAAGGACACATGGCGCATTTCCAGACGGCCGCTCAGCTTCTCGTAAGTTTCGGCAGGATGCTGTTCCTGCTCGTAAATCTCGTCCTCCGGGTATTCCAGCACGTCGTCGATTCGCTCCATGTTGTTGCGCATGGTTCGAATGGTGTTGAACACCGAGGCCAGCTGCATGACCGGTGATGAAAATGACATGAGCACGGACTGGAAAGCCATCAGGGTACCGATGGTGAATTCGCCCTCTATAATAAGGAAGAGACCGATGAATAAAATGACCTTGTCCACCAGTACGGAGATGGTCTGGGTGATCAGACTGAAGTACTGGGAGATGCGGGTCGAATCCACGGCCTGCACATTCACAGAGGCGTGATAGCCGGCCCATTTTCGGAAGAAACCATTCTCGGCGCCCGTCGCTTTGATGGTTTCGATCATCTCGATCCCGGCGATGGCGGTGCTGGTGAGATTGGCCTGATCCCGCATCATGACTCTGGAAATGGCGATCTGCCGGGTCACCAGGTAGCGGTTGGTCAGGATGTTGATGAGAATACCACCGATCCCCACCAGAGACAGCAGCACACTGTACCGCAAAATGACGGTAAGATAGAGGCCCATCATGATGATGTTGAGCACCGTGGGCACCAGGGTGTTGATGAGGGTGGACGCGATGCTTTCGTTGGTGGTCTTCCGCTGGGCGATGTCACCGGACATGCGCTGAGAGAAGAACGTCACCGGCAGCCTGAGAATGTGCCACATGTACTGGGCATTCGCCTTCACCGCCAGCCGACCTTCCAGCTTCAGCGCGAAAATGGTTTGCACGACGCTCACCACCAGTTCGATAAGCGTAAAGAGGCTTAAGAAAATGAAGAATGGCGTGACCCACGTGGGATTCTGGCCCGGCAGGATGCGGTCCCAGAAGACCCGGTCAAACATGGGGGAAATGATGCCGATGAGGGCTGCCACTAAAGACAGCAACATCGAAAATGCCAGGGCAGAGCCATTTCCCTGAAGACGGCGCTTCACGAAGCTGGCCATGCTCTTGGGTTCACCGTCGGCCACGAAGGTTTCCGAAGGCTCCATAAAAAGACAGACACCGGTGAAGGATCTGTCGAAATCCGCCATGGGCACTTTGACAGTACCGCGGGCGGGGTCATTGATGATGGCATGTTGGCCTCTGAATCCGTTCAGCACCACAAAATGGCGGAATTCCCAGTGAATGATGCAGGGAAACTGGCCGTGCTTTTTCAGTTCTTCAGGCTCAAGGCGGTAGCCCTTGGCGTTGAGGCCGTAATGACGGGCGGCGAAGAGGATGTTCTTGGCATTGACGCCGTCCCGGGAGACACCGCATTGCACACGGGCTTCCTCCAGGGGCACCCATTTGTCATAGTAAGCCAGGACCATGGTCAGGGAAGCGGCGCCGCATTCCAGCGCCTCCAGCTGCATGATCACGGGGACCTTGGCCACCTTGCCCTCGAGGGGTTTCTTGATGGATTTATTCATAGGATATGTCACATATCTCCGAAGTTGATGATGTCGTGCGCGATGCCCTCATTGCCATGCGGCAGTTGTGACGTTCGCGGCATGCGCTGCGCAGGTCTATCTGTGAGCGCTATCACGCCCAGCGCATGCTGTGTTCGGCCGTGTGCTATATCGCATCGCGCATTCTGTATACTGCCGCGCACGATGGCACAGGCGATACGCACTTTTCCAATCACTCGAACAGCAGCGCAAAGGGTGACATCTGCTCCGTCACCACCTGGCCGTGCTCCACGGTTTTGGCTTCAATCTTCGCCACGCTTCCCCAGAGAAGCGCCGCGGTCAACAGCAGAATAACAGCGATCAGAATGAGCCACAGGCCCGGCGGCACCACCTTCAGGTAGTTGTCCAGATCGTCCGGGGAAGCCATCTGATTAAGACTCTTTTCGCGGAAAACTTTCTTGTTCATAAATCTGACCTCACTTTTTTCGAAGTCCGGGCGCGATAACGCCCCTGTCGGCCTCAGTCATATAATGCCGCACACCAGCCCATTCTCGTGCGAGGCATGGATGGGCAGCGACTCGACCGGACCGACTGTCAGTCCGGCATTTTTGTGCGATGCCGGGCCGTCATAGCGATACCTCTATGGTATCACAGGAGACCCATTTTTTTAAGGGAACATAAGAAATTGGATTTGTTACAATTTTCCGCAGGGGGAATGCTCCGTTCAATCACCATAATAGGCCAGGGGGAGCGTTCGGGACAGAATGTGAGCGGTCCGGCGAAGAATATCTCACAAGGGCAGTTCTGTTTGGTATATAATAGGTAGAAAAGGAGGCATTATGGCGATTCAGTTTGATTACGATAAACTTAACCAGGATCGATGCGTGAAGGGCCGCGAGGTCATGGCCCACGTTAAAGAGATGTGCGCCGATCCCATGGGTATCAATACTCATTTTCTGATGGAACTGCTGGAGAAAAACAAAGACACGGCGTTTGGCCGGGAACACCATTTTTCTGAGATCAAGACAATCGAGGATTATCAGAAAATGGTGCCGGTGGGGGTCTACGATAATTTTGCGCCCTATATCGAGCGCATGACCCGGGGCGAGAAAAATATGCTCACCGCGGACGAGGTGGTCCATTACAACATCACCTCCGGCACCACCGGTGTGCCGAAGCGGATCCCCCTGACCCAGAAGGCGATGGCCAATTACATGTATTACGGCGAGAGCCTCATTTACGGCTTGCTGGATGAGCTGCCGGATGATCGATGGAAACGGGGCCGCCGCATCATGCTCATGGAATGTCCGGACACCATCGGTCATGTGGAGGACGGGACCACCTGTGATATTCTGTCCTTTAAGCTCAATACCCAGCATAAAAAGTATTATCCCATTTTTAATACATCCCCCATGGAAGCGGCATTTCCGCGAGGTGATTATGAGACGCGGTACATCCACGCCCTGTTTGCTTTGAAGGATAGAAATGCCAGCTGCCTGGCCTTTACATTCTCGAGTCACTGCCTTGAGTTCCTCCGTTATCTGCGGAAGACCTGGCCCATGCTTTGCGATGATATCGAAAATGGTTGTGTGAACAAGGCCTATGAGCTGCCGGATGACATTCGGGCTTCCCTTGATGCCCAGCTGACCCCGGATCCGGAAAGAGCTGCGGAACTTCGGACCATTTTCAAAGAGAAAAAACAGTTTGTGCCCTATGTCTGGCCGAATATGACCAATGTGAACAGTGTTGCCACCGGCAGCTTCCGCACGTACGCGGAGCGGCTCATCAATGATTATATGGGGCCGGATATTCACTGGTACAATATCGGGCTGTGTGCCTCCGAGGGCATGTATTCCGTGCCGGAGGCTCTTGACAGTCAGTATTCTATGTTCATTCCGGACAACATGTTCTATGAACTTTTGCCGGTGGAAACCGAGGATGATCTCTCCACCATCTGCACCCTTGATCAGGTTGAAGTGGGCAAAGAGTACGAGCTTGTCTGCACAACTCTGTCGGGCCTTTATCGGTATCGCCAGGCCGATGTGGTGCGCATCGTGGGCTTTAAGGACCGGATGCCGCTGATGGAATTTGTGTGCCGCAAGGGCAATGTCATTGAAATGTTTGCCGAAAAGACATCGGAAAAGCATCTCATCGATGCGGTGGATGGTATGGCCCATGAGCTGTCCCTGGATGTGGTGGATTTCTCCGTTTACCCGAACATGGAGGCCGGTACGCCGCGCTATGACGTGCTGCTGGAACTGGCCAATTCAGATGAGGTGACGGTGCCGGTGGAGACCATGGCGGAAGTGCTCACAAAGTACCTGTATAAGGCAAATATTCTTTACTATAATCATGTCATGTCGAAGGATCTGGCACCGCTGAAACTTCAGCTGCTGCAGGATCAGACCAATGTCCTTTACAAGGAAATGCTGGCCTACAAGGGCTGGCCGGTGGCGCAGATCAAGCCGGTGCACATCATCCGGAATGAAACCCAGCGGAAGTTCTTCTTTGGCCTTGTGAAATCATAAAGAAACAGGAAAGTTCCTAAAGCCTTCCTTAAATAAACGCGCATAGGGTTGTATTCCTCCGGTTAATGTCATAGGATGATGTTAATCGGAGGAATTTTTGGTCTTAGCACAAATTTTCTTAAGCGAGGTGACGGCATCGGACCATTTTTTATGAAAATGGTTTTCCCGCAGACCTTAACGCAGCGGGTGAGCCGGGCATCATCTATGGGGACTGTACAGATCAGGAAGGTAAAACGGAGGCAACGAAAATGGGACTTAGCGGCAAAGAAGAGGAGTTCTTCCTCAAATACTTATACGTGGATCATGTGTTTCAGATCATCGAGCGCGTTGATTATTATCTGATCTACAACATCGAAAAATGCAGTGAGCAATCGGATATTCCGGACGGGGCCTATCTGTCGGATCTGCCGGAGCGGATGAAGCTGCCCATTGAGAGGATTTCGGAGGCCATGCGGGGGATGGAGGAAAAAGGGTATGTGACCTGGGAACTCCATGACAGCAAGGAGCGCACCTATGTGAAGCTCACCAACCGGGCTCTTGAGCAGGCGGATCGGCAGCGGCAGAAAATCGTGGATGCCTATAACGAGATCACCGAGAATATCCCGCGCCATGAGCTTGAGATCACTGTGGCCACCCTGGGGAAAATCCGGGAACTTATGGCGGATGAGGCGTAGCCACCCCCTTGACAATCCCTTGGCTAAATCGGATAATGCGTACCGGGTATTTTTTACCCGGTTGTTTTATCCGGTTTTTTCCGGTCTAATATCAGGATGATTTCAGGAAAGAGGGATTGTATTTTGACAGATTCACGAACTGATTTTACGCAGGGCAGCATTTTCAAAAAGCTGATCGGCTTCATGGTGCCGATCCTTGGGGCTCTGGTGTTGCAGGCCGCCTACGGGGCGGTGGACCTTCTGGTGGTGGGGCGCTTTGGCAGTACCGCCGGGCTTTCGGCGGTTTCCACCGGCAGTCAGGTCCTCAACATGGTCACCTTTGTGATGACGGCTCTCGCGATGGGTATCACCGTGCTCATTGCCCGTTTTCTGGGGGAACAGCATCCTGAGAAGATCGGGCCGGTCATCGGCGGGTCCATGGTGGTGTTCGCCATTTTATCGGCCATTTTGTTTGTGATCATGGTGGCCTTCCCGGCACCCATCGCCGCCCTTATGCAGGCACCGGCGGAGGCGCTGGACATGACCGCGGTTTACATCCG
Source organism: Lachnospiraceae bacterium (assembly GCA_030526195.1). Classification (GTDB taxonomy): domain Bacteria; phylum Bacillota; class Clostridia; order Lachnospirales; family Lachnospiraceae; genus Chordicoccus. The sequence goes on along the minus strand of JAUNDG010000031.1, from coordinate 9,680 downwards.
CATTTGCGGGGCCGGTATCTTCTTCATTGTGGCCTATAACATTCTGGCTTCGATCTTTCGGGGCCTTGGCGACAGCCGGTCACCCCTCATCTTCGTGGCGGTGGCCTGCGTGGTCAATATCATCGGCGACCTGGTGCTGGTGGCCGGGCTTCACCTTGATGCGGCGGGGGCAGCCCTGGCCACAGTGCTGGCTCAGGCGCTCAGTGTGGTCTTTGCCGTCAATCTGCTGCGGAAGCGTCAGCTCCCCTTTGAGATCAAAAAATCAGACTTCAGCCTCAACGTGCATTGCCGTCGGGCCGTCATCATCGGCCTCCCGCTGGCTTTGCAGGAGTGTCTGACCCAGCTGTCCTTTCTGGCACTTTGTGCGTTTATCAATCGCCTGGGCCTTGAGGCGTCATCCGGATACGGGGTGGCCTGCAAGATTGTCAGCTTTGTCATGCTGATTCCGGGATCACTCATGCAGTCCATGGCCTCCTTCGTTTCCCAGAATGTGGGGGCCGGCAATGAAAAGCGCGCCCGCCAGTCCATGCTGACCGGCATGGCGGTGGGGGTCAGCGTCGGCGTGGTGGTCTTCCTCTTCACCATTTTCAAAGGGGATCTTTTAACGGGCATCTTCACCCGGGATCTGCCGGTGGTGCAGCGGGGCTTTGAGTACCTCAAAGGCTTTGCGCCGGAGGCCATCGTGACCCCGATCCTTTTCAGTTTGATGGGGTATTTCAACGGTCACGATAAAACGCTGTGGGTCATGACCCAGAGTCTTTGCCAGACCCTGCTGGTGCGACTCCCCCTGGCCTATTATATGAGCATTCAGCCCGACGCCAGCCTCACCATGATCGGGCTCGCGGCGCCGACAGCCACTGTGTTTGGCATCTGTCTGAATGTCATGTTCTATTGGCGGATGACAAAACGTATGCAGCACGCAGTAAAGTGACGAAAAAGCTTTTGAACCGCAGCAAGCATTCCCCCGCTTCAAAGACGCAGAGTCTTAAGCGGGGGTTACGGGGGAAGCTTGCATCAGCAGGGGTAAAAGCCCCTGCTGATGGGCTACCGAAGGTAGCTGCGGTTCACGAGCAAGTAGCGAAGCGTATTGCGAGTGTCCGCTTTACAATGGCATTCCGATGCCGGGTAATTTTGAAAAAGAGCGATAAGTTTGCCTTGACTATCATTTGCCCTCTTTGTTATCCTATCGCAAGTGCAGTTTGCACCTAACAGGATATTATCTGAGCAGGCGATGGGTGATCATGAAAATGATGCCCGTGGAGCCGGGTCGTTATAGACAATGGATGTATAAGCATCTGTGGGACAGTATGAACTATCCACAGGTGCTTATTTTTTACCTCGAAGGCGCGGGATCGCGTGCAGGCCTTGAATGGGCGATCCGGCGGGAGAAAGGAGCCCATCTTTATGAACACGAACAACGAGATTATGCGGGCCTCGATCATCAGTATCATCTGGAACCTGGCGCTCAGCGGCATTAAACTGATCGCCGGTGTGCTGGGTCATTCGGCGGCCATGATTTCCGATGCCGTCCATTCGGCTTCCGATGTTTTCAGCACCATTATCGTCATCATCGGCGTGCGGATTTCAAGCAAGGAGGCGGATGCGCATCATCCCTACGGCCATGAACGACTGGAAAGCATCGCGGCCATGGTGCTGGCGGCCATTCTGGTGGTCACGGGTATCGGCATCGGGTATTCCGGTTTTGAGAGCATTCGGACAGGGGCTTATAAAGAGGCGGTGACACCCGGTATTCTGGCGCTTGGCGCGGCCATTTTGTCCATTGCCGTGAAAGAAGGCATGTTCCATTACACCATGCGCATCGCCAAAAAAGAAAAATCCACGGCCCTGCAGGCCGACGCCTGGCATCATCGTTCTGACGCTCTGTCCTCCATCGGCGCGCTGGTGGGTATTCTCTTTGCCCGCCTCGGGTTCCCTATCATGGACCCCATCGCCAGCCTTGTGATCTGCATTTTCATTCTGAAGGCCGGTTATGACATCTTCAAATCTGCCACGGATCAGGTGGTGGATCATAGCGCGGAGCCGGAACTGGAGCAGAAAATGCGTGGTGTGATCCTGGCCCACGAGCAGGTGAAATCCATCAGTCTTCTGAAGACCCGCCTTTTCGGCTCACGGGTGTATCTTGATGTGGAGATCGAACTGGATCCCGCCATCACCCTGCAGGAAGGTCATGCGATTGCCGAAGCGGTGCATGATGACATCGAAAAGCATTTTCCGGAGGTCAAGCACTGCATGGTGCATGTGAATCCGGCCGGACATTAAACTTATATGGGGCGAGCTTGCGTTTTTCAGAACGCGAGCCTGCCCCTTTTTATCCGCAAAAAAGCACAAAACACGTGTGCTCTGTCGCTTCGCGGTGTCGGCTGTAACGATCGAAAAGACAGCTTTTGTGTCGTGGGATATTTTTGACACATGTAACATATTTTGGCTCAATTATCATAAGTGTCTAAACAACATCAAATTAAACGCAATAAAATGGGATATTATGCCATATTGCGTCTGTATAACGGGTGATATAAAATAAATTTCGTAATTGAATGATGAAATTTCATAATTGAATATTTTGCTATAGAGATAAGTGCCAGCAATGGATAATAGGGAAAACGGTGCGAATCCGTTACGATCCCGTCACTGTGATGGCGAGTTATCTGCAATGAAGTCACTGAGAAATCATATCTTGGGAAGGCGCAGATAATGATGACCCTAAGTCAGGAGACCTGCTTATCATCTTGTGAAAGTTCTTACGGTAGATAGGAACACTCATGCAGAATGGAACATGACAAAGCGTTTTGGGGCAGGTCCTTTTTTCGCTGTGTCTGTTTTGCGCCGATTTTCTGACACCGTATTTTCGAATACGGTGTTTTTGTTTTTTTGAGGGGAATGGGGGCGTTTATTTCAGTGTGTTTAAGTTGCCGTAATTTAGGGGCAACTTTTTTTTATGGCATGATAGGACGATTATGAAAAAACAGGATGACAAAAAGGAGAAATGAAGACATGAAACGAACAAAACTCTTTGCGTTGGGTCTGGCCATGACAATGGCGGCAACAGCTCTGACGGGCTGCGGCGGCAGCAACAGCGGTTCTGCTGATGCCGGTACAGGCACTACACAGACAGCTGACGGCGAAAAAGTGCTGAAATTCGGCTGCCAGATGTATTCCGACGGTCTCATCGACCCGGCTGCTCAGACAAACTGTGCCTGGAATGCCATGCGTTACGGTATCACAGAATCTCTGTTCAAATTCGCTGATGACATGAGCGTTGTGCCGTGGCTGGCTGAATCCTGCGATGTTTCCCCGGATCACAAGACATGGACCATCAAATTAAAAGACGGCATCAAATTCTCTGACGGCTGCGACATGACAGCCACAAAGGTTAAGGAATCCCTGGACCGCGTCAGAGCCGAGGGCCCGAACGGTTCCTCCACACCGGAAAAATTCCTGGAATACGAAGCAGAGGTCACAGCTGATGATGCGGCTAACACTATCACCATCACCACACAGACCGCTTACATCGATCTGACCGGTAACCTGGCTCATCCGGTTATGGCCATCACAGACGTAGCCGATACTTCTGACTGGAACAACGGCACCATCGGCACCGGCCCGTATGTGGCTTCCAAGTTCACAGACCGGGTGGGTTATGATCTTGTAAAGAACGAAAACTACTATGAAGCCGTTCCCTATGACAAGGTAGAACTGCTTTACATGGGCGATGCTTCCGCCAAGGCTATGGCTCTTCAGAACGGCCAGGTTGACCTCGTTGAAAACATCACAAACGTTTCCGATATCCAGAAACTGCAGGAAGATGACAACTTCACCGTTGATATCGCCTCCGGTGTCCGCACAGGCTTCGCCTGGATCAACCAGGCCGGTGTTCTGGGCAACGACACTTTAAGAAAGGCTATGCTGATGGCCATCGATTATGAAACCATCTGCCAGTCCAACACCATCGGTGGTCTGTACACAGCCGGTTTCTCAGTTCTGCCCTCATCCTTAAGCTACAACTATGACAAGCTGACAAATCCGTATGAATATGATCCGGAAGCTGCCATGAAGCTCATGGACGAAGCCGGCATCGTGGATACAGACGGCGACGGCATCCGTGAAATCGACGGCCAGAACATCAACCTGACAGTGGTTTCCTATGAAAACCGTCTGCTCAACGACTTTGCTGATGCTCAGTCACAGTACCTCAACAAGGTTGGTATCGGCACAACAGCCAAGTACGGCAGCTCCGATGATCAGTGGACATCTCTGGTTGCCGGTGAATATGACCTGAACCAGAACAACTGGACAACAGTAGCCACAGGCGACCCGATCGACTACATGGCTAACTGGTACAGCAAGTGCGATTCCGATTACTGCGGTTATGAAAATGCCGATTATGACGCTCTGTATGAACAGCTTCTTGAGGAAATGGATGCTGACAAGCGCGTTGAACTGATTACAGAAATGCAGCAGATCCTCATCGATGATGCCGCTGTTCTGGTTGACGGTTACTACAACAGCTCCATGATCTACTCCAAGAACGTTGGCTATGCCCACATCCACACAGCTGACTACTACTGGTTATCAACAGAAATTACACCGGCTGACTAAGCCGCGTACAGGCAACGAAGCGGACCTTTCAGGTCCGCTTCATATAACAAAGGAGAAATGGTGTGAACAAAAAGCAGCTTGTATCAAGATTGCTGCAGATGCTGATCGTTCTTATCGGCATTAGCTTCTTAACCTTCCTGCTGACCTATATGTCCCCCGGTGATCCGGTCCGGAACATGCTCACGGCCACAGGGGTTATGCCGACGGAGGAACTGATTCAGTCCCTGCGTGCACAGATGGGATTGAACGATCCCTTCTTTGTCCAGTATTTCAGATGGCTCGGCAATTGCCTTCACGGCGATTTCGGGACATCCTATTCCCTGAATAAACCGGTTGTGGATCTACTGCTGGTACGACTTTGGCCGACACTGAAGCTCACCCTTCTGTCCATGGGCTTCATGCTGGTGATCGCCGTTCCGCTGGGGACTTTATCAGCGGTTTATAAGGATTCAGTTATTGATTACATCGTGCGTGGCTTCACCTTCCTTGGTGTTTCCCTGCCGAACTTCTGGGTTGGCCTTCTTCTGATGCTGGTCTTCTGCGTCAGACTGACCATTTTCCCGGTTATTTCTTCAACAGGTGATTTGAAGAGTATGATCCTGCCGGCCATGACACTGGCCATCGCCATGGCATCAAAGTATGCCCGTCAGGTTCGAACCGCTGTGCTTGAAGAACTGAGCCAGGATTACGTTATCGGGGCCAAAGCCCGTGGCGTCAAAGGCTGGAAGATCATCTGGTGCAATGTGTTCCCGAATTCATTGCTGCCGCTGATCACGATGCTGGGTCTTTCCGTCGGTTCACTGCTTGGTGGTACAGCCGTCGTGGAAGTCATTTTTTCATATCCGGGTCTGGGGAGTCTGGCCGTCAATGCCATCACCTCCTGTGACTACAATCTGATCCAGGGTTATGTCCTGTGGGTTGCCATCATCTACATGGTGATCAATCTGATCGTGGACATTTCCTACCACTACGTTGATCCGCGGATGAGAGTGAAGGAGTGATGAGTAAAAATGACAAAAACATTTTTGAAAAATAAAACATTCCTCATTTTCAGGATTCTGGCCCTGATGATCATCATCGTGGCCATTTTCGCCCCGGTATTTGCCGGCGGCATTGATCCGACGGAGGGGAATCTGATGGATGCGATCCTGCCGCCCAGCGACACCCACATTTTCGGGACGGATAAAATGGGTCGTGATATCTTTGCCCGAGTGATCTACGGGTCACGCATTTCTCTGAGCGCTTCCTTTGCGGTGGTGGCCATCGTCACCCTGATCGGGACGTTCCTTGGTATCATCAGCGGTTATTTTGGCGGCGTGGTTGACGCTGTTATCATGCGTATCGCCGATATGATGATCGCTTTCCCGGGCCTTGTTCTGGCTATGGCCGTGGCCGGTATTCTGGGTGCCAGCATCCGCAATGCCGTCATCGCCATCAGCATCGTCACCTGGCCCAAGTATGCCCGACTGGCCCGTTCTTTGGTTATGAAGATCCGCCATCGGGATTATGTGGCGGCAGCGGTGGTCACCGGTTCCAAAACACCGTACATTCTGTGGCGCTATATGCTGCCCAACACCCTGCCCACCATCATCATCACAGCCGCCACCGATATCGGCAGCATGATGCTGGAGCTGGCCGCTCTGTCCTTCCTGGGTATGGGCGCCACCCCGCCGGCAGCCGAATGGGGTCTGATGCTGAGCGAAGGCCGGGCTTATATGCAGTCCGCGCCCTGGCTGATGATCTTCCCCGGTCTGGCGATCTTTATCACTGTTGTTGTCTTCAATATGCTGGGTGACAGCCTGCGAGACATTCTGGATCCGAAAAATGAGTAAAGGAGGGGAACGCTATGGCATTATTAGATGTGCAGCATGTTGATATTTCCTATGGCAAGACCCTGACGGTGAAGGATTGTCAGCTGTCTCTTGATAAGGGTCAGATCTGTGCCATTGTCGGTGAATCCGGCTCAGGCAAAACTACCGTGATCCGCGCTATCTTAGGTCTCCTGGCCGGCGGCGGTAAGGTGACAGCCGGTGACATCCTTTTCAGGGATCGGTCACTGCTGAAGCTGTCAAAGGATGAATGGAATCAGCTGCGCGGCGGCGATATCTCCATGATCTTCCAGGATTCCGGGGCGATGATGAACCCCACCAGAACCATCGGGAAGGTATTCGTTGAGTATATTCGGACCCACGAATCCATTTCCAAAAAGGATGCCTGGGACAAGGGCGTTGAAATGCTGGAGCGCATGCGCCTGCCCAACGGTGATAATATTATGAAGAGTTACCCCTTCCAGCTGTCCGGCGGTATGCGTCAGCGTGTCGGTATCGCCATGGGGATGACCTATCAGCCCCAGCTGCTTCTGGCGGATGAGCCCACATCGGCGCTTGATGTGACCACTCAGGCTCAGATCGTCCGTCAGTTTATGGAACTGCGGGATACCTACGGCACCGCCATGATCGTGGTCACCCATAACCTGGGTGTGGCCGCTTACATGGCCGATCAGATCATTGTTATGAAGCATGGTGAGATCGTGGAGGCCGGCAGCCGCGAAGAGCTGCTGCATCATACAAAGCAGGATTATACAAAACAATTACTGGAGGCTGTGCCTTCTCTGGGAGGTGTGCGCTATGTTTGATGAAAAAGATGTGATCGTCGAGGCCAGACATATTACCAGACGCTTCCCGGCAGCGGGCGGCCGCGAGCTGACAGCCTGCAACGATGTGAATCTGAAGCTTTACCGGGGCAAAACCCTGGGTCTTGTGGGCGAATCCGGCTGCGGCAAGAGTACCTTCATGCGTTTCCTGGCCTCACTGGACACCCCCACCGAGGGTGAGATCCTCTTCGACGGACGTGATATTACGAAAATGAAGGGTGAAGAGCTGCGTCAGCATCGTCAGCACATCCAGATGGTCTTCCAGGATCCGACCAATTCCTTTAATCCGAAAATGAAGATCCGGGACATCATCTGCGAACCGCTGATGAATTTCAAGAAGATCAAAGCTTCGGAGAAGGATGCGGTGGCCAGACAGTATCTGGAAATGGTGGATCTGCCCGGTGATTTTGCGGATCGTTATCCCCACAACATGAGCGGCGGTCAGCGTCAGCGTGTGGCCATCGCCCGTGCTCTGGTGCTGGATCCGGAGGTCATCATCATGGATGAGGCCACCAGTGCGCTGGACGTATCGGTTCAGAAAACCATCATTGAGCTGATCGTAAAGCTGCAGAAGGAAAAGAATATCGCCATCGGCTTTATCTGCCATGACATCGGCCTGATCCGGTCCGTGGCTCATCAGATCGCCGTGATGTATCTGGGCAATATCGTGGAGGTCATGCCGGCTGAGCATCTGCCGGAAAAAGCCAGCCATCCCTACACGAAGGCCCTGATGAAATCCATTTTCGATATCAACATGGATTTCTCGAAAAAAATCGAAAGTATTGAAGGAGAAGTACCCAGTCCGCTGGATGCCCCTCCGGGATGCCCGTTCCAGGACAGATGCGAGTCCTGTCAGGAGCGGTGTCGGACAGAACGGCCGACACTCCGGGAGATCATGCCGGGTCACCAGGTGGCCTGCCACTGCGTTCAGCCGACGGGAGAGGTGTAAATCATGAAAAAACGAGTATGGGCTGCCCTTCTGGCAGCGGGTATGGCTGTTTTTTCCATGGGCGGCTGTGGCAGCGCGGTCCCTTCCGATGAAAATGGGGCTGCCGACACAAGCGATGAGGCTCTTGAAGCAGCTGTCGAGGATATGCTGGCGGATGCCGCTCTGGAGACGGACGGCCTGTCGGAAATCGAGGCGCATCTCATCGGTGTGGTCACCTATGATGTGGCCGATGCGGAGGTTGTGGCCTTCCGCCAGTATCTGGAGTCATACATTACAGAGTGTTTCCCCGGTGTCAAATTCCTTTACACAGATGCGGTGATCTCAGCCGAGGAGGAGGCGGCGAGCCTTGAACACCTGGCGGATGCCGGTGTTGACGGCATTATGTCCTTCATCACTTATAATCTTGATGAAGCTGTCAATTATTGCGCAGACAAGGGCATTTATTATATGATGGCATCAGGTACCGTAGCCGAGGAGGAAATGGCCAAGGTGGCGGATAACAGCTACTTTGTCGGTGTGATCGGCCCCGGAAATGAGATGGAATATGAAGCCGGTCGCCGCATGGCAGCGCATTTCATTGAGCATGAGGCCGGTGACAGCTACTTTGTCTTAAGTGGCGGCGGTTACTACGGCAATGAAATGCATCTGTTAAGAACCATGGGCATTCTTGATGAACTGCAGGCGCATTACGATGTGACCTTCGAACAGTCAAGCCGTGACATCGCCACAAGCGGTGACCCCGTCACCCTGAAGGCCGGTAATCTGTCCGTGACCGTCTGCCCCGGTTTTATGACACTGGCAGATCATTATCAGCTGGCGGAAACCTGTCTTCTTGATAGCGGTAGTCCCGTGGCCATGGCGGTTATGGCGGCCGGTGATATGCCGAAGCTTTGTGCCAAAGAGGACATCCTGTTTGGTATGATCGACTTCTTCACGGAAGACAATCAGCGCTACTTCGTCAAGGGTGGCCTTGATTATCTGGCCGGTAAATACGGCTCCATGATCGGTCCGTCCTTTGCAGCCATGTACAATGCCGTAACAGGTTATGCCGATGAGTTCCGTCAGGGGGGCAAGGCATTTTCACTGACTCAGAATTTCTGGGAAGCGGCCTCCGTGGACGAGTACCTGGAAAAATATGCCCTGGCATCAGGTCTTTATGTGAATGCTTATAATTACGAAGACCTGTACGCCGTGTGCAAGGTCTACAATCCGTCGGCGACAATGGCAGATTTTGAGAAGCTGACAACAGCCAGCTCCTTTGAAGAAGCTTCCGCAAGACGAGCATTAAATCAGAAATGAAGAGAGAAAAAACTATGAGTAAACTGACTGAAAACGAGATCCACGATCACGACCACGAAGAGGGCTGCTGCTGCGGCCACGATTACGACCACGATCACCATGACCATGATCATCACGATCACGACCACGAAGGGGGTTGCTGCGGCGGTCAAGACCATGGCC
>JAUNDG010000030.1 GCA_030526195.1 Lachnospiraceae bacterium | reverse complement strand
AAAACGCGCAAAATTGGAGATGTTTCACGTGAAACATTCTACATAAAACAAAGTGTAAAACAGCGCCAAAACATATAAAACACGACAAATACGCCCTGTTTCTTCCTATATAAATAGTAATTGCTAAAAATCACACGACTGTTTCACGTGATACACTATAGATTTTTTGACGATATACCTCTGCACGCACGTCACACTCTTGTTTTCGCAATGTTTCACGTGAAACACACCACGTTTAACAGCCACAGCCTGCGAAGCGCGCAGAAAGTCTGTGAGACAAACATTTGGTGCGGAGCCGAGCTTCGCGAGTTCCGGCTCGGTCGGCGGAACAAACGCTTCTATCGTGACAGAGACCGAGCCGATGGAACCGATGCGAAGCGACAGCAAAGCACCACATTTGGCGACAGACTTCTGCGCGTCACCACTATTTGTTGATTAACACTCACCTATTTCACAATGTTTCACGTGAAACACACCACGTTTAACAGCCACAACCTGCAAAGCGCGCAGAAAGTCTGTGAGACAAACATTTGGTGCGGAGCCGAGCTTCGCGAGTTCCGGCTCGGTCGGCGGAACAAATGCTTCTATCGTGACAGAGGCCGAGCCGATGGAACCGATGCGAAGCGACAGCAAAGCACCACGTTTGGCGATAGACTTCTGAACGCCATCTGTATCTGTCGATTATTATCGTGCCGGTTTCACAATGTTTCACGTGAAACACACCACGTTTAACAGCCACAACCTGCAAAGCGCGCAGAAAGTCTGTGAGACAAACATTTGGTGCGGAGCCGAGCTTCGCGAGTTCCGGCTCGGTCGGCGGAACAAACGCTTCTATCGTGACAGAGACCGAGCCGATGGAACCGATGCGAAGCGACAGCAAAGTACCACGTTTGGCGATAGACTTCTGCGCGCCATCTGTATCTGTTGATTATTATCGTGCCAGTTTCACAATGTTTCACGTGAAACAAAAAGGCTGCCGCAGCATCATCGCCACAGCAGCCTCATTATAAATACCTTATGATGGATGTATCAATATCATCCTTTTGCCTTTTTAAGTCCGAATCAAGCCTCTTCCCCGGCCTTTTCTACAACTTCCTCGTCGGCTTCGCCATCGTCTACCACTTTGATATCCTGATCGCCATCAATATTCTCGGTCTCATCAGCAAATTCTTCCTCAAATTTGCGATATTCCTCGGCTTCATCCTCCTGGAAAATGGTTTCAGAGACATTTTCTCCCTGTAAGAACTTCTCAACCACTTCTACAAAGACTTCAGGTTCTTCAATCTGCGGATACATACCGGATTTTTCGATCACGACATGCTGCATCTCATGATTCAATGCCTGATACTCAGAAGCCATAGCGGATTCGTTCTTAAGCGCCGCACCGGAGATGATCAGTGCTTCCTTCTGCAGCTTGGCCACAGCCATGGAATCATTGACATTCATATAACCGGCATCAATAGCCGCCATCAGATAACGACCTGTTTCGTAGCGCAGGTGAGCACCCTCGCAGAATTTCTCCACCAGCTCTGTTGATACATTGAACGGGTTATAGAACAGGTCATTTGACATCAGAGACTCAATACGCATGCGGTTGTAGCGCATATTGTAGAAGAAAGAGCCGATAATCGGCAATTCCTTCAAAGATTTATGGAATTTGTCGAGTTTTGTCAGGGCACCGCCCTCGCTGCAAAGCTTATAGGGATTGATGACAATGATTTTGTCGATCAATGAACCATCATAGTTGGCGGCAGAAAGCAGGATCGGTGCGGCAGCGCCTGTTGCGGCAATATCGGCCTTTTCACCGATAACTTCTGACAGAACAGACTGAATCAGCTGCACATAGAAGAAACTGACATAGGGCAGGCTCTTCTTATCGGAACGGCCGCAGCCCGGCAGATCGATTTCATAGACAGTGTGATTTGCGGCCAGCTGAGCCACCACACGTTCCCATTCAACAGAAGAACCATAGGTTGTCAGATCATGCAGTAAAAGAAGCGGCTTACCTGTGCCTGTTTTCTTTAAATAGATCTGGCCATTCGTCCAGCTGTAGAAATCATCATTTTCAGCCTTCAGATGATTGCCGCCTGTAAAAAGACGATTCAGGACGCGATTGATGACATGAATCGTTGTCAGGGTGACACCGATGCCAACCACGATCTTTAAAAATGTATGTTTTTTACTCATAAGCGAAAGCTCCTCGTATTTCACCCATCAGGATAATCCCAGCGGTGACTTAGACGGCATGCCGGCTTTACGCGGATACGTACCGGGTGTCTTCTTTTCCTTTCGGATCACCACGATGGAACGCTCCATCTCAAACAATTGGAAGGTTTCGACCTTTTCGCAGACACCGCCCAGGATCGACAGGGCTTTGGCAGCCTGCGGTAGTTCTTCTTCAAGTTTAACAGATTTGTAGGCAGTGAACACCCCATTTTTTTTCACAAAAGGCAAACAATATTCGGAAAGTGTGGTGAGATTGGCCACAGCTCGTGAGACCACACAATCAAAGGCCTCTCTGAGGTCTTTCCGACGGGCGCCTTCTTCCGCTCGAGCGTGGATAGCGGTCACATTTGTAAGACCTAATTCATCCACAACGGTTTGCAGAAATCGAACTCTTTTGTTTAAAGAATCCACAAGACACACCTTGATCTGTGGATAACAGATAGCTAAAGGCAGTCCGGGGAACCCGGCACCTGTGCCAACGTCAATAAGAGACCCTATTTTATCCACATCCATGGCTCGATTCAGGGTCAGGCTGTCAGCAAAATGCTTTCGCACCACTTCTTCAAAATCGGTCACAGCAGTCAGGTTCATCACGTTGTTCCATTCCACCAAAAGTTCATAGTAGCGGAACAGCTGATTGGCAGTCTCTTCCGATATTTCAAGACCGGCTGCTTCCACAGAAGAGCGAATAAAAGCAATAGCTTCCGGTGTTTTGGCGATGGGGGTTACCTGAATTTTTTCAGACACCCTGGCCTCGCTTCTTTCGGAAGTCCGAATTGCTGAAGCTTCTGCCTGCTTATCTAACCCTTTATTCTCTGCGGGTTTACGCTTTGTGGTTGACATAATATTTCTCCAAATATACCAGGATCATCGTCACATCGGCAGGTGTGACACCGGACAGACGGGAGGCCTGGCCAATGCTGCCGGGACGGAACTCCTTCAGCTTCTGGCGGGCTTCCAGACGAAGACTCTTCACATCATCGTAATCGATATCATCCGGAATCACCTTCTTTTCCAGCTTACGGAACTGTTCCACCTGTTTTTTCTGACGCTCGATGTAACCGGCGTATTTGATCTCGATATTAACCTGTTCCCGCACACGGGCGGATAATTCAGGCCGATCCGGGTCAATAGCCGCCGTTTTTTCGTAATCAAGTTCCGGCCGACAAATCAGATCCTTTAAGGAAACACCGGAATTTAAGCGAGAACTGCCATATTCTTCAAGGAAATGCTGTACTTTTTCATTTCCGCCGATATTAATGGCACTGACGCGGGCAATTTCATCGGCGATGGCCTGCTCCATACTAAGGAGCGCCGCATACTCATTTTCGGAAATAAGACCCGCTTCGTAGCCGTAACGGCGGAGGCGGAGATCCGCATTATCCTGACGCAGCAGCAGACGATACTCGGAACGGCTGGTCATCATGCGGTAAGGTTCCAGATTTTCCTTGGTGACAAGGTCATCGATGAGCACGCCGATGTAGGATTCGGAGCGATCAAGGATGATGGGCGCCTTGCCCTGGATTTCACGGGCCGCATTGATACCGGCGATAAGACCCTGGGCGGCGGCTTCCTCATAACCGGAGCTGCCGTTAAACTGACCGGCGGAGAAAAGACCCTTGACGGCTTTGACCTCAAGAGAGCTTTTCAGCTGACCGTAAGCCAGGCAATCGTATTCGATAGCGTAGGCATTGCGGACAATCCGGGCATTTTCGAGCCCGGCTACAGACCGGTACATGGCATGCTGCACATCCTCCGGCATGGAAGATGACATGCCGTCGATGTACATTTCATTGGTGTAAAGACCTTCCGGTTCAATGAAAACCTGATGCTTGTCCTTTTCGGCAAAACGCATGACCTTGTCCTCGATGGAGGGGCAATAGCGCGGGCCGGTGGATTTGATGACACCGGCGTAAAGGGGTGACCGGTCAATGTTGTCCCGGATGATCTTGTGGGTGTTTTCGTTGGTATAAGTCAGATAGCAAGGCACCTGGTCGATCTGCACATCCGCCGGGTCGGTGGAAAATGAGAAGGGCACCACGGTTTTATCGCCTTCCTGGATCTGCATTTTCGAAAAGTCGATGGTCCGGCCGTCAATACGAGCCGGTGTGCCGGTTTTGAACCGGGTAAGACGAATGCCCAGATCTGTCAGCGACTGTGACAGATGATTGGCAGCCATGAGACCATTGGGGCCTGTGTACTGGCTGACTTCGCCGTAGATACAACGGGCTTTCAGGTAAACACCGGTGCACAGCACCACCGCTTTGGCGTAATAATACGCACCGGAAACCGTGCGCACACCTGTCACATGGCCATCCTCCGTCATAATTTCGGAAGCTTCCTGCTGCACAATGGTCAGATGCTCCTGGGCTTCCAGTCGCTGACGCATCAGGCGGCTGTAATCGGCCTTATCGGCCTGAGCCCGAAGTGAATGCACCGCCGGCCCTTTGGATTTATTCAGCATTTTTGACTGAATAAATGTTTTGTCGATAACTTTGCCCATTTCCCCGCCGATGGCATCGATTTCGCGAACCAGATGGCCCTTGGAACTGCCGCCAATGTTGGGATTGCAGGGCATAAGGGCAATGCTGTCGACACTGACCGTGAAGACAACCGTTTCCATACCCATGCGGGCACAGGCCAGCGCCGCTTCGCAACCGGCATGACCGGCACCGACGATGACCACATCATAATATTCTTTTATCGGGATGTATTCCGACATAATCGTTACCTTTTATTTCTCAATATTTCTTCTATTTCTATTCTTTTTGTTATTATCAAACGAACATCACGATACCTGTAGAAGACGATTCCTGCTCGTGAACCACAGCTGCCTGCGATAGCCCATCACATCAAAATCCCGCGTGAGTCATTGTCCGCCCGACTGATCTGTTGATGGTATTATTTCCCCATACAGAAACGGGAGAAGATTTCATTAATAACATCCTCGCCCACCTCTTCGCCAAGGATCGTACCCAAAGCAGAATACGCATCTGTAAGATCGATGGCATAAAAATCCTCCGGCAGACGCAAGTCAAGTGACTGCTTCACCTGCAAAAGGGAAGCCTTGGCCTCGACCAGAGCCTGGCGCTGCCGTTCGTTGGCAATAAAGCTCTCTTCATTATATGACAAAGCACCCGTATCAAACAGATGTTTTATGGAATTCTGCAACTCTTCGAAGCCGCTTTCATTTTTTGCGGAAATGGTGATCACGGGCATCTCGGCGTATTTTCGTATATCCGCCGGGGTCACAACAGCCTCAAGGTCTGATTTATTCAGAAGGGCAATGGCCTTCCGATCCTTGATTTCCGTGAGGATTGCCTCATCATTTTCATCAAAAGGACGGGAACTGTCGGCCACAAAGAGAATAAGATCCGCTTCTTCCGCCGCTTTTTTAGCCCGCTCGACACCGATGCGTTCCACCACCTCATCCGTATCTCGGATGCCGGCGGTATCGGTGAGAATGAGGGTAAGCCCGCCCATGTTGACGGTTTCCTCCAGAATATCCCGTGTGGTGCCGGCAATATCGGTCACAATAGCCCGTTCCTCACCGGATAAACAATTTAACAGAGAAGATTTGCCCGCAT
This sequence comes from Lachnospiraceae bacterium, assembly GCA_030526195.1. Taxonomy (GTDB): domain Bacteria; phylum Bacillota; class Clostridia; order Lachnospirales; family Lachnospiraceae; genus Chordicoccus. The sequence goes on along the minus strand of JAUNDG010000030.1, from coordinate 17,960 downwards.
TGGGCTTCCCTAAAATAACTGTCCGAATGCCTTCTTTTAAAAGACGGCCGTTGTCATAGTTCTCCGTCATGCGGTCGATCTTCCGGATGGCCGCGTCAATATCACCGCCCAGCACCGAACGATAGGTATCCGCCAGCATTTTCTCCGGCTCCAGATAATCCTCGACGTAGGTGTCCTCCTCGTCGAAATCCTCCTCAAGCCCCAGATGCTCCGGATCATCCAGCGATGCTTCGATCCGGGCCAGATGACTTAAGATCATGTCTCTGATTTCGGAAATGTCACGTTTCACCGAACCCCGCAGCACTTTGACCGCACTTTTCAGGGCATAGTCATTTCTGGCATCAATGACGTCCATGACAGCTTCCGCTTCAGACAGATCGATGCGGCCATTTAAGAAGGCCCGCTTGGTGAATTCACCGGGATCAGCCGGCCGGGCACCATGGGACAACACTGCCTTGAGGACCTGTTTCATGGCAGCCGGACCACCGTGGCAATCGATCTCCACGGTATCTTCGGCGGTATAGGTGCGCGGCCCCCGCATGATCATCACCAGAGCCTCGTCAATAATGTGGTCTTCATCCTTCACCACACCGTAGTGGATCGTGTGGGTTTTCATTTCCGAAGGTAAACGACCGTTTTTCAATTCAATTATTTTGTCTGCGACAGGAAAAGCTTCAGGGCCCGAAATCCTGATGATTCCGATCCCTGAAGCTGTCATTCCACTGGCAATTGCCGCAATTGTTTCATTACGAAGATTCATTTTATTTAGACTTTTTCATTGTCACAACAACATGACGATACGGTTCTTCGCCTTCAGAATAGGTTTCCACGTAGGGATTGTTCTGAAGAGCTGAGTGGATAATCCGTCTTTCATACGGATTCATCGGCTCAAGAGCGATGGCGTGGCGTGTCTGTTTCACCTTGTGGGCGATGTTGCGAGACAGATTGATGAGTGTCTCTTTACGACGATTTCTGTAATCCTCTGTGTCAAGCTTGACGCGGATGTATTCTTCTTCGTTCTTGTTGATCACCAGAGAGGTCAGGTACTGAAGTGAATCCAGTGTCTGGCCGTGCTTGCCGATCAGGATGCCCATGTCATCGCCATCGAAGATGCAGCTTAAAGCGCCTTCTTCCTGGTCATATTCCATACGGATGGAAACAGACATGTTCATGGCACCAAAGACACCTGATAAGAACTCTTCAGCCAGCTTCTTGATGGCTGCCACCTGTTCCTCAGTCCGCGGAGAGATCTTTCTCTGGGGCTTCGGCATGGACGGTTCATGCGGTTTTTCTTCTGTGAGAAGCTTGGCGCCGATGCGGTTCAGCTCTTCGCTGACGCGGTCATTGCGACGATTACGGTTGTCACGGCGATCATTGCGGCCGCGGCCGTTTCTGTCACGACGATCATGACGATCATTGCGATCGCGACGGTCACGACGATCGCGGCGACCGTCCTTTCTGTCGCTGTAGCCGTTGCGATAGCCACCGTGTGTCGGGGCGTTGTCTTCCGGCTCAATGCCCTGTTCCTTAGCCTTCTGTGCGGCGGCTGCGGCACGGGCTTCGATGTCTTCGGCTGTGATAACCTTCACCTTTTCATCTTTTTTGATGATGGAGGGGATTTCTTCGATCACCTCCGGCTGTTTTTCACGATAACGGATCACGGCGTTGCGGCTGCCAAAACCAAGGAAACCGCTGCTGCCTTCTGATACAACTTCATAATCCAGATGATCTGATGTGATACCAAGCTCGAGACAGGCTTTTGTAATGGCCTCGTCAACGTTCTTGGCTGACATTTCTCTATAGTCCATATTTCTATCCTTTCGTCAACGACACCTTATTTCTTCTTGGCGTCGGCATGTTTTCTGGTGTTCTGATGCTTGCTCTCGTAATCGGCCACCATATTGGCGCGGGCGGCGATGGAACCTTCGGCCGGTTTGACGGCATCCCGTTCTTCAAGAGCCTTCATTCTGGCTTCCAGAGAAGCGCGCTTGCTCATAGCCGGATCTTCATCAACCTCCAGGTGACGGGTGTTGATGTTGACATTCTTGCTGACCTGTTCTGTAGAAACCCCGGTTTTTTCCTTGAATTTCTTCATTTTTTCTTCAGCTTTGGCTTTGTTCTTAGCGATCACTTCGTCCAGGTTTTCCTTGTCCATCTTACGGTTGATGATGAACATCTGAACGGTACGCACAACAGCACCGATGATCCAGTAGATACCGATACCGGTGGGCAGTGTGAGACAGAAAACGGCTGACATGATCGGCATGACCTTGTTCATGGTGTTCATGGAGTTGGCCATGGCATCATCGCCACCGTTGGGCTGCGGCATCATCTTGTAGTTCAGCACCTGTGTGGCATAAGCCAGAAGCGGAATCAGAACGGCCACGACCACCATGATGACAGATGCGTGAGCCTGGATGATCTGCAGCGGAGAGTCAGAGATGTTCAGTGAGAAGAAGTTTGTCACGTGAGACACATATTCACGGACAGATGTCAGAGTCCCCAGGAACGGCTCATTGCCCTTTTCGGCAATAGCGGTGATGGTTTCCCACTGATTGGAGCTCATCTTGTAGATAGCATCGACGTAATGAGCAGAATCCGGTGTGTTTGTCAGAACCTGAGACAGATTCTTGAAGACGTTGTAGTATTCACCCTTATCGTTTGTGATCAGGTTGTTGAAGAACTTTTCAAAGCCCGGAGCCATAGCCAGCTCGGCAAGCTTATCGCCGATCAGTGTGATGTAACCTGGAATCTTGTAGATAACCTGGTACAGAGCAAACAGAACCGGCAGCTGAATGATCAGCTGGACACAGGAACCTGTGGGAGACACGCCGTACTTGGCAAAGACGGCCTGCTGTTCATCCATCATTTTCTGCTGAGAAATCTGATCTTTCTTCCCGGCATACTTTTTGCGGATGGCATTCAGTTCAGGCTGCATAACAGCGTTCATCTTTGAGAAGCGCTGCTGCTTGATCTGAAGCGGTGTCATGGCACCATACACGATGATGGTGAAGAAGATAATGGCCAGACCGACATTGGCAATTCCTACGTTGCTCAGAACAAAGAAAATGCCGTTCATCAGAAGGCCGAGGATCAGCGCAACATATTTAATAAGAAACATGTTGCTTTTGGTTAATACAGAGTGCACGTTTTTTTCCTCCTTAATATAAAGGGACAGGACTACCTGCCCAAAAATTTCTCGGGAACGGGATCATAACCTCCGTGTGAAAATGGGTTGCAGCGCAAAATTCGCCACAACGCCAAAAGACCGCCTTTAAGCGGCCCATGTTTCTCGACGGCTTGAAGTCCGTAAGCGGAGCATGTGGGATAATAAGGACATTTGGTTGTCTTCAGCGGAGACAGGTACTTCTGATACCCCTTGATACCTCCGATCATGATCCTTTTAACTATTTTCATGGTTCGTTACCTGATGATCGGATTCACACGCCGTCTCATTCTCATATGTAAGCTTTTGTAAATGTGTCAGGAAGGATAAGGAATGGCCGATCCGATGGAAATCGGCATCGGCAGCCCCCCGTCTGAGAACCACCACCAGATCGTAACCTGTTTTATAGGAAGTCTCTGCCAAACGGTAATTCTCCTTCACCAGTCGTTTCAGACGGTGACGGACGACGGAGTTGCCCACCTTTTTACTGACAACGACGCCGAGTCTGTTGACCGGCAGTCCGTTTTCCCGGGCATACAGCACCAGGTATTTGTCGCTCTTCGAGCGCCCGGTTTTGTAAACGCGAGAAAAATCACTGTTTTTCTTTAATCCTACAGAATACTGCATCTTTTTCCGGATAGAAGAAAAGACCACATGTCGTGGTCTTATACTGTCAGTCTCTTTCTTCCCTTTGCTCTTCTGGCTGCGAGAACTTTACGTCCGCCGGCTGTTTTCATTCTAGCCATAAAGCCATGAACTCTGGCGCGCTGCAGCTTCTTCGGCTGGTATGTCATTTTGCTCATGTGTATTACCTCTCAATACATTCTTTTAAGAAAATGTGCCTTATCATTATATAAACCACTTTTGAGTTAGTCAAGCACTTTATATCGATTTTTGCCCATTTTTCAAGGGTTTTTTCAAAAGGGTTTACGTAAAATTTATCCACTTTTTGTGGATAACCTGTGGATTACCCGTGAATTACCCGTTGATATCTTGTGTAAAACTTTGTTTTACCCCATTTTATCACCGATTTTTACTGAATTCTACTTGTGGATAGAAAAAAATAGTTATCCACAAAATTATGAACAAAATCCACATTACGTTAACCCCGTGCCCCCCGGTGCGGTTGTTTTATAAATGAGTTTGTACTATAATATATGTGTATTTTTATGCTTGAAACGAAGTGGAGATATTTAATGGATAATTACAGTCTGGTTGTTGAAAACTGGCCGGAAATTCTTCAGAGAATTAAAGAAGACTGCGATGTCAGCGTCGTTTCCTTCGACGCCTGGCTGAAACCGCTGGAAATCAAGGCTGTGGATAACAGCCGTATCACGATCATCGTGCCCACCGGTACCATGGGTATCAATATTTTAAATAAGAAGTACACACTGGCCCTGAAGGTCGCCATCGGCGAACTGACCGGACTGTCACTGGACATTCACTATGTGGTGCCCGGCGAGGAGGAACCAGAGGAAAAACCCGCCGCCTCCTTCACCAAGGCCATGGAAGATGCCCATTTAAACCCCAAGAATACATTTGAGACCTTCGTGGTCGGTCAGAGCAACAAATTTGCCCATGCCGCCTCCCTGGCGGTAGCCGAATCACCGGGTGAGATCTATAACCCGCTCTATCTGTATTCCGGCCCGGGGCTTGGAAAAACGCATCTGATGCATTCCATTGCCCATTTTATATTAGAAAAAGATCCCTCAGCCCGCATCCTGTATGCCACCTCTGAGGATTTCACCAATGAACTGATCGATGCTATCCGTAACGGCAACAACTCCGCCATGTCGAAATTCCGGGAGAAATACCGCAATATCGACGTGCTGCTGATCGACGATATTCAGTTCATCATCGGCAAGGAGAGTACCCAGGAAGAATTCTTCCATACCTTCGAAACTCTTTACAGCAGCAAGAAGCAGATCATCATTTCCTCGGATAAACCCCCGAAGGAGATCGAGCATCTTGAGGAACGTATCCGTTCCCGTATGGAGATGGGTCTCGTGGCGGACATTGCAGCACCGGATTACGAAACCCGTATGGCCATCCTGCGTAAAAAGGAAGAAACGGACGGCTATCACATCGCTGATGCCATTCTGGACTATATTGCCCGCAATATTAAGTCCAATATCCGTGAGCTGGAGGGGTGTCTCAACCGCATCCGGGCCAAATCCGTGCTGGAAAAACGCGAGATTACTCTGGAACTGGCCGAAGAAATCCTGAAGGACCTCATTTATCCTGATGAAAACCGGGCCATTACCTCCCGTGTGATCATTGATACGGTGGCGGATCATTTCCAGCTGACCGTCAATGAGATCTGCTCACAGAAGCGGGATTCCACCTTTGTGTATCCCCGCATGATTGCCATGTATCTGTGCCGCACCATGACGGAGGATTCTCTTCAGACGATCGCATCTCTTCTTAATAAGAAGGATCACACCACCGTTATGTCGGCTGTGAAGAAGATCGAGAATGAATTAAAGACCCACGAGGATACCCGCAATCATATCAGCATCCTCAAAAAGAAGCTGTCTCCGGGGCTTTAAATAGTCTTGTTATGTGGAGAGACACTTTCAATTAAACGCAAAAGGGCTGTTTTTAAACGAAAGTTATCCACATAATCCACAATATCCACGTGGATATCCTGTGGAGCAAATTGTGTATAAATCTGTGTTAAAAACTATCCACATTTTCCATCCACACGCTCCACAAGAAACCCCCAGGATATCCACAGAGTTATTCCTGTGGAAAAATGGCTTAAATACTGGTAAAAAGTGGCTTTTCCACAAATCCACAGCCCCTATTACTACGACTGCTAAATATATTTATTTATGATAGGAAAGGAGCCCGTCGACCCCATGAAAATCATTTGCTCAAAATCGGACCTTGTCAAAGCCGTGAATATCTCCATGAGAGCTGTTCCGGTGCGCTCAACGGTCCCCATCCTGGAATGCATTCTCATGAAAGCATCTTTGAATCGCATCACCTTCACAACAAATGACATGGAGATGGGCATCGAGACCATTGTTCCCGGTAGCGTGATCGAAGAAGGTATGATCGCCATCGATGCCAAGATCTTCTCCGACATCGTGCGCAAACTGCCGGATGCCGATGTGACCCTCACGACAGATGCCAACATGACCGCCACCATTGTCTGCGGCAAGACCAAGTTCAATGTCTCCGGTCATGAAGGGGATGATTTCACCGATCTGCCGGCTGTGGAGAAGGAAGACTGCATCGAGATCTCCCAGCTCACACTGAAGGAGACCATCAACCGCACCATTTTCTCAACGGCTCAGTCCGAGAACAATAAACTGATGACCGGTGAACTTTTCGAGATCAACGGTTCCCAGCTGAAGGTGGTGTCTCTGGACGGTCATCGTGTGGCCATCCGCCGGGTTGAACTGAAGGAAGTCTACAGCGACAAGAAGGTGGTTGTCCCGGGCAAGACTCTGCAGGAAATGAGCAAGATCCTCTCCTCAGAGGCTGATGACACAGTCAATCTGTATTTCATGAACAACCATATCGTCTTTGATATGCCGGGTACCACCGTGGTGTCTACTCTGATCGAGGGCGAATTCTTTGATATCGATCATATGCTGTCCAAGGATTATGAGACACGTATGAATGTGAACCGTCAGACACTGCTGTCCAGTATCGACCGTTCCACCCTGTTTGTCCGCGAAGGCGACAAGAAGCCCATCATCATGGACATCCATGACGGCTTCATGAAGATGACCATCGATTCCCCCATCGGTTCCATGGATGAGGATATCGACATCGAGAAAGAGGGCCGTGACATCATGATCGGTTTCAACCCGAAATTCATGATCGACGCCCTGAAAGCCATTTCCGATGAGGATGTGACCCTTTACCTCCTCAATCCGAAGGCGCCCTGCTTCATTCGCGATGAAAATGAAACCTACACATACATTGTTTTACCGGTGAATTTTGTCAAATGAGAGAACTGACTTTACGAGATGAATACATTACCCTGGGCCAGCTGCTGAAGGCAGAAGGTCTGGTGGAAGACGGCGTTGAAGCCAAAATGGAGATTCAGAGCGGCGCTGTATGCGTCAACGGCGAAGTGGATACCAGAAGAGGCCGTAAGCTTCGAAACGGCGATGTGGTTTCCTACAACGGTGTGGATGTTAAGGTTGTCGGCTGATCTATGTACATTGAATCCATCGAGCTGAAAAATTTCAGAAATTACCGGGAGGAGAGCCTGACCTTCGATAAGGGGACCAATCTTTTCTGGGGGCTCAATGCCCAGGGGAAGACTAATATGCTGGAGGCTCTCTATCTGGCCGGGACCACCAAGTCCCACAAAGGGGCCAAGGATCGGGATATGGTGAAGGTCGGTGAGGAGGAAAGTCATCTTCGGATGATCCTCAACAAGAGCGACAACCCCATCCGGATCGACATGCACCTGAAGAAGAAGATGGCCAAGGGCATCGCCATAAACGGCCAGCCCATCAAACGGGCCGCGGATCTTTTCGGTCTGGTCTCCATGGTCTTTTTCTCACCGGAGGATCTGAATATTATCAAAAATGGCCCGGCGGAAAGACGACGGTTCATCGATGTGGAGCTGAGTCAGATCGACCGGCTTTACCTCATGACCTTAAGCCGTTATCAAAAATGTCTCATGCAGCGCGGTAAGCTTTTGCAGGAGCTGGATCACAATCCGGCCCGGATGCCGGAGCTTGATGTGTGGGACGAACAGCTCATTTCCTATGGCGAAGCGGTCATTGAGAAGAGAGCTGAGTTTATCCGGGATCTTAACGAGATCGCGGCAGAGATTCATCATCGTCTGACCGGCGGTGTTGAAAAACTGGCGCTGCGCTATGAGCCTTCGGCTGAAAAAGCGGCGTTCAGAGAAAAGCTCGGGTCCATGAGGCCCCGGGACCTGAAATACAAAACGACCCATGCCGGTCCTCACAGAGATGATCTTTGCGTTCTGGTCAACGATATGGACGCCCGCCTTTTCGGCTCACAGGGGCAGCAAAGAACGGCGGCCCTGTCGCTGAAGCTGTCGGAGATTGCTTTGATGAAACGGCATATTCACGATACCCCGATTCTGCTTCTGGATGATGTTTTGTCGGAGCTTGATGAAACGCGGCAGAATTTTCTTCTTGAGGGCATTCGGGATACTCAGACATTTATTACCTGTACGGGCATCGATGAGATAGCCCGCAGTCACTTTAAGATCGACAGATCGTTCCATGTATCAGCGGGAGGGATTTCATGAACACAGAAAACCTGCAGAACACAACATCTGAAGAATACGGTGCGGACCAGATTCAGATCCTGAAGGGTCTTGAAGCTGTGCGCAAGCGCCCCGGTATGTATATCGGCAGCACCGGGCCCCGTGGTCTTCATCATCTGGTCTACGAGATTGTTGACAATTCAGTTGACGAGGCTCTGGCCGGGGTCTGCGATCATATCGAAGTGACCATTCACGAGGATAATTCCGTCACAGTGCGGGACAACGGCCGCGGTATTCCTATTGGTATCAATTCCGATGCGGGCATTCCGGCAGTTGAGGTTGTCTTCACGATCCTTCATGCCGGCGGTAAGTTCGGCGGCGGCGGATACAAGGTTTCCGGCGGTCTTCACGGTGTCGGCGCCTCTGTCGTTAACGCTTTGTCCGAATTCCTGGAGGTACGGATCTTCCATGAAGGCAGCATTTACCAGCAGCGCTACGAGCGGGGCAACACCATGTACCCCCTTAAGGTGGTGGGCAGCTGCGATCCCGAAGAGCACGGCACGGAAGTCACATTTTTCCCGGATCGGGAAATCTTTGAAACAACGGAATTCGAATTCGATGTGCTGAAGAATCGTTTCCGTGAAATGGCTTTCCTGACCAAAAACCTGCGTATCTCCATCACGGATGAGCGTCAGCGTAATGAAAATGGTGTGCCGAAGAAAAAATCCTATCACGCCGAGGGCGGTATCCGCGAATTTGTGGCTTACTTAAATGGTTCTGCCACACCCCTCTACCCGGATGTTATTTACTGCGAAGGGGAGAAGGACGGCGTGCTGGTGGAGGTCGCGCTTCAGCACAACGACAAATACAACGAAAATGTTCTGGGCTTTGTTAATAACATCGTCACGCCGGAGGGCGGTACCCATGTGGAGGGCTTCCGCATCGCGCTGACAAAGGTCATTAACGACTATGCCCGCAAAAATAAACTCCTGAAGGAATCAGAACCCAATCTGGCGGGTGAGGATATCCGCGAGGGCCTCACAGCCGTCATTTCCGTAAAGATCGGTGAACCTCAGTTTGAAGGACAGACCAAGCAGAAGCTGGGTAACACTGAGGGCAGAACGGCGGTCAACAGCATTATGAGCAAGCAGCTGGAACTTATTTTAGAGCAGACCCCGTCCCTGGCCAGAACCATTGTGGAAAAATCCGTGCTGGCTCAGCGGGCCCGTCAGGCTGCCCGTGCCGCCAGAGAGAATGCCCGTCGGAAGAATCCGCTGGACGGCTCTTCTTTGCCGGGTAAGCTGGCGGACTGCACCGATAAGAATCCGGCCAACTGCGAAATTTTCATCGTCGAGGGTGATTCCGCCGGCGGCAGTGCCAAATCAGCCCGGGCCAGAGCGACACAGGCGATTCTGCCTCTCCGCGGTAAGATCCTCAATGTTCAGAAGGCCCGCCTCGACCGCATTTACAATAATGCGGAAATCAAAGCCATGATCACAGCCTTCGGTACCGGCATTCAGGATGATTTTGATATCACAAAGCTCCGCTATGACAAGATCATCATCATGACCGATGCCGACGTTGACGGCGCTCATATCGCGACGCTGATGCTGACATTCCTGTATCGGTTCATGCCGGAGCTTATCAAGACCGGTCACGTGTATCTGGCCATGCCGCCGCTTTACAAAGTAGAGCGGAACCGGAAGACATGGTATGCCTATTCCGATGCGGAGCTTGACAAGATCCTGCAGGAGATCGGCCGTGACCAGTTAAATAAGATCCAGCGCTATAAAGGTCTTGGTGAAATGGATGCTTCCCAGCTGTGGGAGACCACCATGGATCCGGAGAACCGTATCTTAAAACGGGTCACCATGGATGATCTGTCTTTAACGGAGATCGAGCATACCTTTGATACGCTGATGGGTGAGAAGGTCGAACCCAGACGCGAGTTCATCGAAGAAAATGCCAAGTATGCCTCTATCGATGCCTGATGGCCCGGCCATCTGTGAAACGGAGATAATATGGACGATAAAATCTTTGATCAGATCCTGGAAGTCGATCTGAAAAAAACAATGGAAACATCGTATATCGATTATGCGATGAGCGTCATTGTTTCCAGAGCTCTTCCCGATGTCAGGGACGGCCTGAAGCCCGTTCAGAGAAGAATTCTCTGGTCCATGAGTGAATTGAACAATACCCCCGACAAGCAGCACAGAAAATGTGCCCGTATCGTCGGTGATACCATGGGTAAATATCATCCCCACGGTGACTCCTCGATCTACGGGGCTTTGGTCAATCTGGCTCAGGACTGGTCAACACGCTATCCGCTGGTGGACGGCCACGGCAACTTCGGTTCCGTGGACGGTGATGCACCGGCGGCCATGCGATACACGGAAGCCCGTCTTTCCAAAATTTCCATGGAAATGCTGGCTGACATCAACAAGAATACCGTTGATTTCATTCCGAACTTTGATGACAGTGAGCAGGAACCCTCTGTACTGCCGGCCCGTATGCCGAACCTTCTGGTCAACGGCACCACCGGTATCGCCGTCGGTATGGCCACCAATATGCCGCCTCACAATCTGCGTGAGGTGATCGGTGCCTGCGCTCTTATGATCAATAACCGGATCGAAGAGGATCGGGATACCTCTATTGATGAGCTCATGAGCATCATCAAGGGGCCGGACTTCCCCACCGGTGCCGAGATTTTAGGCAGACGGGGCATTGAGGAAGCTTATCGCACCGGCCGCGGCAAGGTGATCGTCCGGGCTGTAGCCCGCATCGAGACGAAGGATAACGGCAAGAGCCAGATCCTGATCACGGAACTGCCGTACCTTGTCAATAAGGCCCGTCTCATCGAATCCATCGCCGATCTTCATCGCAATAAGAAGATCGACGGGATCACCGGCATCAATGATAACTCCAGCCGTGAAGGTATGGAGATCTGCATTGACATCCGCCGGGATGCCAACCCCAACGTGGTCCTGAACCACCTCTACAAGCACACCCAGATGCAGGATACTTTCGGTATCATCAATCTGGCTCTGGTGAACGGGGAACCGAAGGAGCTGAACTTAAAGCAGCTGCTTCAGCACTACCTGCAGCATCAGGAAGAGGTCGTCACCAGACGGACCCGTTATGAACTCAATAAAGCCGAGGAAAGAGCCCACATCTTACAGGGTCTCCTTATTGCTCTCGATAACATCGACGAAGTCATCCGCATCATCCGCGGCAGCGCCAATGTGAAGGCCGCCAAAGAAGAACTCATGAAGCGCTTCGGTCTGACAGATGTGCAGGCCCAGGCCATCGTGGATATGCGTCTGCGTGCCCTCACCGGTCTGGAAAGAAGCAAGCTGGAAGAGGAATACGCCGAACTGCAGAAGACCATCGCCCGTCTGACAGCCATTCTGGCTGATCATAAACTGCTGCTGGCTGTCATCCGCGATGAAATGATGGAAGTGGCCGACAAGTACGGCGATGATCGCCGCACCGCCATTACCTTTGCACCGGATGATATTTCCATGGAGGATCTGATCTCTGACGATCCCACGGTCATCACCATCACCCATCTTGGCTATGTGAAGCGTATGACCCCGGATAATTTCAAAGCTCAGAACCGCGGCGGTAAAGGCATCAAGGGTATGCAGACCATCGACAACGATTATGTTGAAGATGTGCTCATGACCACCAACCATAAGAGTCTTCTGTGCCTCACCAACAAGGGTCGTCTCTATCGCCTGAAGGCTTACGAGATCCCCGAAGGCAGCCGGACCTCCCGCGGCACAGCGCTCATCAACGTGCTGCAGCTGATGCCGGGTGAATCCGTCACCACGGTGCTGCCCATCGACAGCTTTGAGCATGATCATTACCTCTTCATGGCCACACGGAAGGGAACCGTCAAACGGACCTCCCTCTTTGAGTTCCGCAATATTCGAAAGAACGGCCTTCAGGCCATCACACTTCTGGAGGATGATGAACTCATCGGCATGAAGGTCACAGAGGGGAACGAGGATGTGATCCTGACCTCTCATGACGGCATGTGTATCCGCTTTAACGAAAATGATGTGCGGCCCACCGGCCGTTCCGCTATGGGTGTCCGCGGTATCTTCCTGCGGGATGAGGACACAGTGGTGGCCATTAACCTGGCTTCTGAAGGTGCCTGCATCCTGGCTATTTCCGAAAATGGTATGGGCAAGCGTACTCCGATGGAGGAATATCGTCTCCAGCAGCGCGGCGGTATGGGTCTTAAGGCTTACCGCATCACCGAAAAGACCGGCGCTCTGGTCGGTTCCATGGCGGTGGATGATGATAATGAGATCCTGGTGATCACCACGGAAGGCATCATGATCCGTATGGCGGTCAGCGATATCTCAGTCCTTCAGCGTATCACCTCCGGCGTCAAGGTCATGAACCTGGATCCGGGCGTCACCGTTGCCGGCTACACCAAGGTGCAGCAGGGTGATGATGAGGAAGGTGATGGCGAAGAAGCGGACGCATCCGATGAAAATGGTGCTGATGCAGACGCTGCCGTTTCTCCTGAAACCGAAGGGTCATCTGAAGAAAACAGTGCCGACGAAAATTAAGAACATTGACAAAAGGATGCCCGGACACTATTGATCCGGACATCCTTTTTTGAACCGCAGCAAGCATTCCCCCGCTTCAAAGACGCAGAGTCTTAAGCGGGGGTTACGGGGGAAGCTTGCATCAGCAGGGGTAAAAGCCCCTGCTAATGGGCTACCGAAGGTAGCTGTGGTTCACGAGCAAGTAGCGAAGCGTACAGCGTGCCCTCTGGGTATTGCGAGTGTCCGCTTTACAAGCGGCCACTTGCAATAGCATGAGAGAGGCCCGTTTTCTAAAGAAAACAGACAGACTGATAAATTAAAAGGAGGCTCGTTATGCTGCTGATTATGCTGGCCATTCTGCCGGCCCTCATCCTGATGATCCTGGTCTACAAAGCCGATAAGATCGAAAAGGAACCCATTGGCCTTTTGTTTCTTCTGATCCTGGGCGGTATACTCTCCGCTCTCCTGGCCATACTGGGAGAAACGATCATGGGGGTGCCGGTTACATTGATCTATGCGCTTACAAGAAGTGAGCTCTTATACCAGATTCTGGAGAATTTTATTGTGGTGGCGTTGGTGGAGGAGCTTGCCAAGTTTCTGTTCCTCTATCTTTTCTCATGGAAGAACAAGGCCTTTAATTTCAGATTTGACGGCGTGGTTTACAGCGTCTTTGTGTCGCTGGGGTTTGCCGCTTTTGAAAATGTGATGTACCTGTCAAAATTTGGGTCAGGTGTGCTGGTCACACGGGCACTTCTCGCTATTCCGGCTCATCTTGGCTTTGCCGTCTTTATGGGTGTTTTCTATGGCATGGGTCGTATGTATGCCAATTACGGGGCGCGCCGTCAGGGACGTTTCTATTGTTTCATGGGCATTCTGATCGCCGTCCTCTTCCACGGCCTGTATGATTTCTGTGCCTCTTATCACAATATTCTGCTGACACTCATTTTCCTGCTGGTGGCTGTTGTCATCGATATTCTGCTGATCATTAACATTGTCAAAGGTTCCAAAAATGATCGGCCTATTTGAACCGCAGCGAGCATTCCCCCCGCTTCAAAGTCAGAGCGCTTTGAGCGGGGTTTTTCTTTTTAAAGCGAGGTCGGGGTGTGTCGCGAAAGCCCGCTTGGCCAAAGGAGCCCGAAGACCAAAGGGCTGAGGGGGACGACGCGCGGGCGAGAGGGACATACCCCACCCTCGCTTGTGTTTAGAAAAAAAGACTGCGAAAGGTTTATCACCTTTCACAGTCCGATTAAAGAAGCGAGGTACGGGAGTCGAACCCGCCTTAAAGCCTTGGGAAGGCCTTGTAATACCGATATACCAACCCCGCTTACAAAACGATTATACCATTTTTGAAAATGACTCGTCAATGATTCATTGACAATCTATCTCACTTTTAGTATAATAAATCAGTGCCGTGATAAATGGCATATTGAATTTCATATTTTTTATGGATTCGGGCTAGGAGAAGTACTCAAGAGGCCGAAGAGGCGCCCCTGCTAAGGGTGTAGGTCGGGCAACCGGCGCGAGGGTTCAAATCCCTCCTTCTCCGCTCCTAAAAACTGTCGCATCTGCGGCAGTTTTTTTTATCCCGATGAGCCGAGTGCCCTCATGCGCTTGCACGAATGGGAGTATTCGGCGACCGATCATCACCGAGATGAAACAGCGTGATAAAATTGACTGACTATTCAGACAATGTATTCGTGTTGATATTTTCTGTGAACTATCATTTTATTTAGATTATTTTATTTGAATAAGTGACCTGAAAAATAAGACTCTATCCGGTAGGAAAGAGCCTTTTTTTATTGAAAAACCACAGAAAATAAGCGAAAAAACATCATTTTAATAAAAATTACGAGAAATTTTATGTAAAAATATAAAAAACTTAACAATAAACATAAAATAAGTGTAGATTTTTCCGAAAGTGCTTGTATAATAGGTGTAAGATTTATCAATGTAACCGTTGTTTTCGATTTTGGCATTTGTTTTCTTGCAGGAGGTATTGTATGGAAAAACTCTTTAAGCTGAAAGAAAACGGCACGAGTGTCCGGATTGAGTTGATGGCAGGCTTAACAACATTCATGACAATGGCCTACATCATCGCTCTTAACCCGAACATTCTGACAGGCTTTGGTGCCAATGGTCCTGAAATCTGGAACGCAGTCTTCATGGCCACCTGTCTTGCATCCGGTATTGGTACGATCTGCATGGCCTTCCTGGCCAACAAGCCGTTCGTCATGGCACCGGGCATGGGTCTGAACAGTTTCTTCGCCGTTGTTGTGGCCAACATCGTCAGCATCACCGGCATGAGCTTCCTTCAGTCCTTCAGAGCAGCTCTTTGTATCATCGTAGTTGAAGGTATCGTCTTCATCATCCTTTCCGTTCTTAATGTTCGTGAAAAGATCGTGCAGTCTATTCCGCTGGGCATTCGACTGGCCATCTCACCGGCCATCGGTCTTATGCTGATCAACATCGGTCTTGGTTCCAACGTTGGTCTTTATGATGCCAACGGCAATTGCTGGTATATCCTTCGCGACTTCTTCGGTTCTCTGACTGCCGGCTATGCTCAGCAGCAGATGGGCGATGTGTATACCAAGATGGTCATCACCGTTATCACAGTCTTCATCGGCATCATCGCCATGGTCGTTATGGCCAAGAAGAATGTCAAGGGCAACGTGCTCTTCGGCATGATCATTTCCTCAATCTTCTATTGGATCTGCCAGGCAACAGTCATGGGCGAAAATCCCTTCGCTTCTCTGCAGGGCGCCAGCTTCGTACCGCCCTTCGGTGATCTGGCCAGTCAGACACTGTTCAAATTCGACTTCGCCGGCTTCATCCAGATCGGCTGGTTCACAGCCATCACACTGGTTATCACCTTCTGTATCATCGACATGTTCGATACCATCGGCACTCTGGTAGGTACAGCCTCCCGTGCCAACATGCTTGATGAAGAAGGCAATATGCCGAACATGAAACAGGCTCTTCTGTCCGACGCCGTCGGTACAGTAGCCGGTGCTGTCACAGGTACATCAACCGTTACAACATTCGTAGAATCCGCATCAGGTGTTGAAGCCGGCGGCCGTACAGGTCTGACAGCTCTCATCAGCGGTATTCTCTTCCTGGCTTGTATGTTCATCGCCCCGATCGTCGGTGTCATCCCGGCAGCCGCCACATCAGCCGCCCTCGTTTACGTTGGTGCTCTGATGCTCATGGGCCTCAAGAACTGCAAGTTCGACAGCGTCGATCAGGTTATCCCGGTTGCTCTTATGCTGATCGCTATGCCGATCTCCGGTTCAATCGGCCATGCCATCGGTATCGCTATGATCTCCTACACACTGATCAAGCTGTTCTCCGGCAAGGGCAAGGATGTTTCTATCCTGACATACGCTATCTCAATCCTCTTCATCATCAAGTTCTTCCTGGTGGTATAAGCGGATCTAATCTTTGACAATATCGAGATTCCGAACAATGCATCTGCAGGTTAGCTTCTGATGGTTTCGCTTAAAAAGCCAATCCATCAAGACACGGAAAACCCCGATAAATAAGCCAATATCGAAAAGGAGTCGACCCACGGGTTGACTCCTTTTTGAATCACAACTGCCGAAGGCTTTACCTGGCCAACGGCCTGAAAATAGTTTTCCGCCCGATGGCCCCCACCATCATGGTGAGCAGAATCCCGGGCAGGACACCGATGCAGTCAATGCCCACATCGCGAAGTGAAGGGCCTCTTCCGGCCACAAAGCTTTGGTGGTATTCATCAAGTCCGGCATAGGCGGCACATATGGCACCGGCCAAGAGAATAAGGGCAATGCCCCGGATACCGTAAACATAAAGGGGAAGAGCCACGCAGGCAGCCAGGATGAAGTATTCCGTCACGTGAGCACCTTTGCGCACATAATAATTGATCTTATCAGTGTAGTGTTCGATTCGGCCATCGTCCCAGTCGCGGTCCAGAACACGGTCAACGGCGACTACAATCTTATGGCTCACCGCTCGGCTCAGGGCATCTGAATCCCGGCCCGGCTGGGATGAAAAATGGAAGATCATCACCATCACCAGAATGGCCGGAATAAATGAAAATGGTTTTAATACAGCCCGGAAAAAGGCTTTGACCGGGTGCATGCGTTTTCTGTTTTTACTCATAATCGATTTCCTTATAGCGGATGAAGCGGACATACATGAAAGCTGCAGGATACGATGCTCGCTCCTCTTCTATCTTTTAACAAGTGTTTGTCATCATGATTCGTCAAGAATCTGAGGCGTATCCTTTACGGATTGAACCCTATTCTACCACGGGCTTTATGGTGAAATTGTGAAATCTGCAGCCATGTTTTCAAATTATATTTTTGATCTGTGCAAGCATTCCCCTGCTTCAAAGATGCAGAGTCTTAAGAGGGAGTTACGGGGGAGATTCAGCGTCATTTCCAATGAAATACCTACCCGATAAGAGGAAAAATGTAAGATAAAAATTTTAAAATAACTTGCATTTTTGAATATATGTGATAATATTCAGTTATCAATACGAATAGGTGCCGGATATAACGTTCGGTGAAAAGGGAAACAGGTGAAAATCCTGTACGATCTCGTCACTGTAATCAGTATATCAAAGCCACGAAGGAAACTTCAGCCACTGGAAACGGGAAGGCGGCCGCGATGAAGCTGTGAGTCAGGAGACCTGCCTATTGCGTAGACAACATAACCACGAGGCATTGGTTAACCGTCTAATACAGCACGCTTTGCATGCATTCTTATAGACCTATGCCTTTCGGATTATGTTCCGAAAGGTTTTTTTATGGCTGTTCCCTTTCCTTATAGCCTGTAAGAGTGCTCTATTACCCGGTGAAAATTGCCTAAGTCACTATTAATAAAGGGAGAAAAGAAGAAATGAGAAAAAAAGTATTAGCATTTGCATGTGCAGTGGCCATGGTTGGCACAATGACAGTAGGTTGTGGTAATCAGGCTGCAGAAGCTCCGGCAGAAGACAAAGCTGTCGAAGAAGCTGAAGCCGAGGTCGAAGAAGCTGTCGAAG